>JAUMOL010000015.1 GCA_031295385.1 Collinsella sp. | reverse complement strand
CCCGCCGGTTCGACCGGCGCGCCACGGGTCAAGATGCACTAGGCCTGGACGAAGTCCGGGCCCGCGCCTTTAGACGCGAGCCCGGGGCCCGTGGGTTATACCCTAAGAGCAAACCACCCTTTTTAAGGGTGGTTCTGATTTGGTAGATGTGTGGGACATGCCTTACAATCTACCAAATAGTTCATGACGGGCAAAAAACGGAGAGAAGAGGCTTGATGCGTCCTTAAAGTTTCATGCGGATAGATTGATTTGACAGACGGTGGCGAATGCCCGCCGCCCGTATTCGTATGAAACAAGGAGTCTCCATGCTCATCCCTCTTCTCTCAAAACCTCAATCATCGCTGCCCGTGCAGGCCAAGCGCCTGGTGGCAATGCGCTTTCTTATCTACACCGGTTTTCAGACCAGTTATTTTATCGGCGTTATCGGAACGCTCACCTATGCGGACGATGCCTCGGTCGTGGCGACATCGCTGGCCGTCCTGTTTATGAATGTTTTTGTAATCCTGGGATCCTTTGCGGGTGGCGCGGCGCTCGACGCCTGGGGCCCGCGCCACCATTTCTTGCTGAGCATCGTGGGCACGGTGACAACCGGCGCGGCGATCATTGCCTTTGGCAGCGCGACCGGCATCGTCCTGCTCGGCGCGGTGCTCCTGGGCTTTGTGATGGGGTTCGCCCGGCCCATCGCCACATCCTATCCGGCTTACCTCACCGACGATCCTGTCGAGCTCAAAGACATCAACTCCGCCATCGCCATGCTCTCAAACGTGAGCATCATCGTTGGCCCCACACTGGGCGGCTTTGTCGCGGCGGCTGCATCGTCACGCGCGGTGTTCGTGCTCATGGTGATTTTTACCGTACTGGCGCTCGCCGCCGGTTGGGGCTTTAGGCCGCAAGGAGGTCGCGTCGCCGCGCGCGAAAGTACTCCTGCGGACGGCAGCACAACGGCAAGTACTGCCAGTCAAAGCTCCGACTCCAGCAAATCCACCCGCGTCACCTTCGCGACCAGCATCAAGACGGTCTTTAACAACAGCGTCCTCGCCCTGCTGTTCTGCATTATTTTCCTTTCGAACTTTGGCTACGGTGCCTTCGATCCGCTGGAGTCGTTCTTCTACCGCGATGTCCTGCACGTCGGTGTCGAATGGATGGGCTGGCTCTCGTCGGCCAGCGGTGTGGGCGCGGTGCTGGGCGCCGTGATCGCGCTCCGCTTGCCGCCGCACCTGGTCAACCTTAAGACGCTGCTTATAGCGCTCATGTCCGTTGGTCTGGGAAGCCTGCTCTACGTGGGAACGCCGTACGTGGGCGTAGCCCTTGTCGGCCAGATTGCCCTCGGCGTGGCCTGGGGCGTCGTCAACCCGCTCCACAACACCATCGTGCAAACGACGGCCCCGCTCGAGCAGCTCGGTCGCGTGAACTCGGTCATGGGCTTTGGCAACATGTTTGCCGGCGTAGCCCCGCTGGCGATTGCCCCCTGGCTGGCGGCGACGTTTGGCGTGCAGCAGACGCTCGTTGGTGCGGGCGCGGTCGTGACGGCGGTTCCCGCGGCACTGCTGCTGTTTGGACGCCGGCATTTGGATCGTGCCGCAAAGCGGTAAAAACCATCACAACATTCGATGAAAATCGCGATTTTGCCGAAAAACGTCGAATGTTGTGATGGTTTGCGCCCCGGGCCAGGCCACCCTTCGGGTTCGGCCACCACAAAAGGGGCCAGGCTCCTTTGTGGTGGCTTTTGCTTTGACGGGCCGCGCCTGCGCCTTGGTATACCATGTACACCATTTCCGACCACATTCAGCACCGCCGTACAACCCAGAAAGGCCCCCATGGACACCACCTTCAGCCACATCAAAGCCGTGTTCTGCGATATTGACGGCACGCTGCTCACGAGCCAGCACACGGTGTCCCCGCGCACCGTGGCGGCGATCCGCGCCCTGCGCGAGCGCGGCGTGCTCTTTGGCCTGTGTACCGGGCGCGACGCCCACGCGACCGAGGCCATGTACGAGCTCTGGGGCATCGAAGGCCTGGTGGACGTGCTCGTGGGTTGCGGTGGCGCCGAGGTCATCGACCGCGCGCACGACATCAACGAGCTGAGCTATCCGCTGCCGGGCGAGACCATCGCGCGCATCTGCAGGCACATGGCGGACCTTCCGGCAACGCCCGTCTGCCCCCGAGACGGCGTGTTCTACGTGCCCGAGAGCAACGCGTGCGTCGAGCACCTGTCGCGCGTCGACGGCGTGCCCTACCAGGTGGTCGATTTTGCCGAGTTTTTGCGCGAGCCGCAGCCCAAGGTGATGTTTACCATGGCGCCCGAGGTGATGTCGCAGGTCATCGAGCGCGCGTCGACGTTTGTCGATGACACTGTTAAGGCGGCGGCTCCGCAAACCACGCAGCGGCTCTACGAGTTCATGGATCCGCGCGTGTCCAAGACACGCGGCCTTGTGCGCGTGGCAGAGCTCAACGGCATGGAGCTCCAGAACATCTGCGTGTTTGGCGATGCCGATAACGACACCTGCATGGTGGCTGACGCCGGCGTGGGCGTGGCCATGGCAAATGGCAGCGACGCCACCCGTGCCGCCGCCGATTTTGTAACCGCCAGCAACGACAAAGACGGCATTGCAATCTTTATCGAGGAACATCTGCTGTAGCGCCGGGGCAGAATCACCACAAAGGGGACGGGCACCTTCGTGGTGGCCTCAGGCGATTTGGGCGAGTTGATGCCTACAATCTGCGCGCAAATTCAAATATGGTTGTCTGAACATTACGCTTCCAACCACCGATGGGCTAAAGATATTCTCATCAGTTTGGCAGGGTATTACTCCCGGTAAATGACCTACCGCTCATGGTCGATTTTCGACTGTTTACAGGATGTTTACTCTTGAGCAAAATGTTGTGCAAATAAATCTAATGCCATTAAAAAAATGATGGGCAACTAAATTACCAGCAGAAACAAAAAATAGATAGCGAATAAACAAAGGTAAATCTGAGCAAATGTCAAGAGAATTGAGAATTCGCTACAAAACTATCGGTTTTCTTGCTCAGATGTTCAAACAATCGCTACAATATGGATTACTAAGTGTGCGTAATTACAGGTTGCGCAGATACGTTTGATAGTGAAAGAGCAAGATCGCGGTCTCTTGGGGAGGAGACATCGATGAAAGCGAATTCAGAAAAAACTAAGCAGAGTAAAAAAGCGACGCGACGTGTACTGGCAGGCGTTTTGTGCGGAGCCTCCGTGTTGAGCCTGGTACTGTCGCTCGTCATGCCTCCAATCTCGCAGGCCATTGCCAACGATGCCCAGACAGTTTCTACCGAGGAAACTGTAATGGGGGGGGTTCCTCAAGTGAGTCCGCTGCTGTAGGTAACACCAGCGAGGATGCCGAAAACCAGAATAACAACGAGACCGATGGCGGCGAGTCTGGCTCTTCAAATAGTGTTGAGCAGGCTCAGAGTGCGAATGCGGCTTCAGCGGGAGCGACGGCCACCGTGAAGCCGGGAATTTACGTTCCCACGTCTATCGGTATCGGTACGAATATCAATGTCTCAACCCCTGATCCCGGCGTGGCCACCTACGTCGGCCGCGACATGTACATCGGTGGTAAGCCGAGCGATAAGCCGAGCGACGGCACTATCGATCTTGATGCGGACAACGCCCCCACCGGCTCATATGCCGCTGAGGCGGAGGGCCTTACCGTGGTCCGTGGCAAGCTTGCCATGAATCCACTCAAAGAGAGCTGGCCCTATAATAATAGTAGCGGCGCTGGTTTCCGCTTTGGCACCGTTGGTTTTGGTTCCCAGTTCCGTCCTGTCTACGGCAGCACCGTGCTTGCGGTCGCCGGAATCGACAGTGCGATCACCAAAATGAGCGTTGGTTACAACGGCAACTTGCCGGGGGCGACTACCGTTGGCGCTTGGAACAAAGGCGCTTGGGTCGGACAGCAGAGACCTTTTGAGGGCGCGACTCCTTCCGGCTTTGCCTACACCGCGCAAATCGCAGGCCCCATCACATACTGGCGCGATAGCGACTATAAACGCCAGTCTGTGGTGACAATGCAGGGTAATTGGTACGAGGGCTTGTCTGCTCTGGAAAGCACCCTGTTCAATAAAGCTGTTGATTTGACTAATGTCAACGGTAGCGATTATTCGAGCTATAACGGTACAAATGGATACCTCTCGAAGCTATCGAAACAGCTCGACTCGTTTGAAGATACCGGCGAGGTGGATGTCAACGGCTTTGCAGAGCCTAATAGCAACTACGTCATCAACAAGTACAATAACGACGGAACAAGCTATACACTCAAATTCGATGGTAGCGACGATGGTAGCGGCAAGTCTGTTTCCGGTGCGCTCGATACCGGAATCCCGAGCAATAAGATTCGCAACACCGAGCGACTCATCACCTTTACCGGCGATGGAACTTCTATGCAACAGGTCTTCACCATCGCCGGTTCCGAGCTCTCCAACTGGAAGGATGACGTCTACTACCGCGGCGTCGACTTTAAGTTCACCAATATCCCCGAAGGCGCATCCATTGTCGTGAACGTTACAGGTACTAATCCTGTCGAGTTCCACAACGGCTGGCGCTTCTGGTGGGGAGATACAGAAATATCTCGCGGTTACGAGAGTCAGTACGCCAAGAAAGACCTTGACGCGAAATACTCGCTGGCCTCCCAGTCCATCATGTGGAACTTCGTCGATATCACCAGCCTTACCATTCGAGGCGGCATCGCGGGAGAAAACCGCGCGGACTGGGGATACGGCGGCACAGCCACCGGTGCCAAGTGGACTGACGACGATCCTGCGGCGGCTATGATCGGATCGATTCTCGTTCCCAACGGAAGTTTCGACGACCATGTGACTACCAACGGCCGCGTTTATGTGGGCGTCGATTTCTCAATGAACAGCCCGAAGGTTGCCGCAGCATTTGGTGAGGGTAACTCGGCTTCCGTCATCGATATGGATCAGGAGCGTCACAACTTCCCGTGGTCTGGGTCGTATACGCCCGACGGCTCCGCCATTGCGTGGAGCAAGGTGGATGCTGCGGACCGCACCACGCCGCTCGCAGGTTCTGAGTGGGCGATTTACGCGAGCGAGAATGATGCGATGAACAAACAGAACAGCATCGTCTCCATTGTGGATAACGGTATGAATGACTTCGATCCTACCGTTGGCACCATTCAGTTCAACTACCTGAACCAGAAGGCCAATATTGGCAACCCTGATGACAAGGGCTACTTCACGTACTACATTCGTGAGACTAAGGCGCCGGAGGGCTACGAGCTTTCCAATGCGATCTATACCTCGAAGATGTTCCACACGGGCGATGAGCTCAACCTTGTGGGCAACGTGGACGCCAACGGCAACGAGATTTCCAGTCCGCAGAGCGCCATCACCAACACCAAGATTACCGGTACGGTGTCTTGGATCAAGGTGGCGAAGGGCGACACAGAACACACTCCTTTGGCTGGTTCCAAGTGGAAGCTTGCGAAACTGGATGCCGGTGGTACGACCGAGGCGCGGTCTTGGACCGTGAGCGACCAGTCGGCTTCGGGTGAGATCACGTGGGACGATGCCGACGACACGAATGGCAAGTTCAAGCTCGAGGGTCTGCTGCCGGGCACGTACACGCTTGTTGAGACCCAGGCGCCGTTTGGCTACGAGCTGAACCAGACAACCTACGAGTTCACGGTGTCCAAGGCGGACGGTTCCATTGCGTGGACCGAGGGAAAGAAACCGAGCATTGTTGAGGGCACTACGTACATCTCCGATTCTCTCACCACCACGTCCGTGAAGATCCCGGTGACCAAATCCGTTCGCAATACGGACTGGCCGAAGGACGATAAAGGCAAATATGTGCCGTTCGAGTTCAGCATTGAGGCTACCGGTGACTATGCAGCCACAGCCCCCATGCCCGAACCCATGCCCGAAGCGTCCAAGATTTCTGTTGCCCCAGAGGCAGGGGAGACCGACGCCGCCAAGCTCAACAACATCACGGCGACCTTTGGCGCCATGACGTTCAACAAGTCGCACCTGTCCGATACCCCCGATACGGCGGGTGACTACGCCAGGACCTACACCTACACGGTGAAGGAGGTCGCGCCTACCACCGGTGCCATCGATAAGCTCCGCTACTCCAATGCCGAGTACCAGGTTGCCGTCACGGTGAAGGCCGTCATGAATGAGACCACTGGCAAGTACACCGGTCTTACCACCTCTACCACCGTTACGCAGATGAAGGACGACATGGGCAACACCCTTGGCGAGAACGGGCAGGGCGTCGTGGTTGAACCCTCCGCCGCCGCGCCCGACGCCATTCCCGCCTCCACCTTCACCAACACCTACTCCACCTCTTTGCCCCTTTCTGGTATGTCGGGCGTCACTCTGACGTACCTTGCCGGCGCGGCGGTGCTTTGCGCTGCTGCAGCCTGGATGCACATTCGTCGCAAGGCGAATGCGAAGGGAGGTAAGCGTCGTGAATAAGAAAGTTTGCTCCTTCCCGATCTTGTTTGCGCTGCTTGCCCTCCTGATCGGCACCTGCGCGGTTGTGTTCCCCGCTTCCGCGCAGGCCGCGCCGACCTCGACCGGTTCCATCACGGTGAGCGGCACCGTGGCGAGCAGCTACGACGCCTACCAGATCTTTGACGCCCACGTCGTCGACGGCGACAACGACGCCAAGATCGCCACCGACCTCGCCTGGGCAGGCGACGCCGTGCGCGACGTCACGCTGCCTGTGCTGCACAGCGCCGGCATGCCCAATTCCCAGACCTCCGCGCAGGAAGCTGCCGAGTGGCTCAACACCGATTCTCACCTTACGAGCGCGCTGAGCGCACGGCTCGCTCGTTCCCTCCAGAGCTCTGGCGCCGAGTCCATGGCCCTGAACGCGGGCACGGCGGCCGAGCTGCCCTGTGGCTACTGGCTCATCGTCGCCGACGACGCCGCCATCGCCCAGGGCGAGGCCGGCACCGCGCCGATCATGGCCCTGGTGGGCGGCAGCGCCGTCACCGTCAAGCCCAAGGCGGCGACCCCCAAGGTCGCCAAGCACGTGCTGGAGGACAGCACCGCCGCATGGCAGAAGGCCGCCGACGCCACGGTCGCCGACGACCTGTACTGGCGCCTCTCTGCCACGGTTCCGGCGGGTCTTACCGCCTACGACACCTACGCGGTGCAGTTTGTCGATACCATGGGCGCGGGGCTCGATCCCTCCAAGGTGGCCGCGAGCATGCGCGTGTACGTGGCGGCGGGCGCGGACGGCGGCTTCGACGCCGTCTTGGCCGGTAAGGACGGCCGTGCCGGCACCGAGCCCGCGAAGGGCTGGACCGACATCACTGCCCAGTGCAGGGTCTCGGTCGACGGTAAGACCTTCACCGTGCGCACCAGCGACCTGATCGCCACGCTCGGCGGGGTCGATGCCTTTACCGTGGGCGCTCGCGTGGTCGCCGTGTACAATGCGCCACTCAACAGCGCGTGCAACCACGGCATCGCGAAGGGCAACCCCAACGAGGCCTTCCTGCGCTACCCGCGCTCTCCCTTTGCCGACCAGTCCGATGACGCCGGCTTCACCCGCACGCCGAGTGACGATGCGTGCGCCTACACCTGGGATCTCGCGCTCACCAAGCGCGGCAGCGACGGTGACAAGCCGCTGCCCGGGGCGGTTCTGAGCATCGCCGACGACCGCGGCCGCACGCTAGCGGCCGACGGCACGTGGGATGCGGAGGGAAAGGCTACTGTCACCACGGGCGAGGACGGCCGCGTGGCCGTCTCGGGTGTGGACTCGGGCAAGCTGGAGGTCCGCGAACTCAAGGCGCCCAAGGGCTACACAGCCTTTGAGGGCACGCGCTCCGTGACGGTCAAAGCCGAGGGCCTGGACGTCGACCAGGTGGCCGCCGCCAAGCCCAAGCTCACCATCACGGCCGAGTCGCCCCTGCGCGCCGACAGCGCGGACGGGTCGACGGGCAGCCTGGAGGCGTCGCTCATCAACACGCCCACCGGCACACCCCCTAGCATTACCACCGGAGGCTTTATGCCCTCGACTGGCGATATGGCAATGTACGCCGCGGCCGCCGCAGCGGTCGCCGGAGCCGCGCTCATCGTGGTCGCGCTCCTGGTCAAGCGGGGAGGTGGCAGCCATAAAGAGTAGCTGGCAGCCCCACAGAGAGCGGGGCGAGACGTAGCGAAGTAGATGCTAAGACACAGACAGACAGATTTAGATCAAATGGAATTCGAGCAGAAAGCAGAGGAAAAGAAGATGAGCATGAGCAAGAACATCGCACGCCTGGCAGTAACCGCCGGCCTCACAGCAGCGTTGAGCTTCGGCGGCGTGATGGCCCCGGTGAGTATGGCGTTTGCGGCTGAGGGCGACAGCAGCATCACGATCAATTGGGTCGACGAAGCCAACAAGGACAATACGTTCAAGGCTTATCAGATCTTCAAGGCTAAGGTTATTGACGCCCAGGACGGCAGCGGCAAGATTGCTTCTGACGTTAAGTGGGCAGTGGGCGAACAGGCTCAAAAGGACATTATTAAGGCTATTAGGGATAGCGAGGGCTATTCGGATTCTGATAGCAAGCTGCCTGCAGTGAATACCGAAACCGGGAAAGATCCTGCAACCCCGCAAAATGTGGCAGATTGGCTTTCTGCAAATGTGCAGAATAAGACAACTGCCAGCGCGAACGGCAATAAGGGGACGCGAGTTGCTCCTGGCGACGTGCTGTATTCGATTGCTCAAGCTGTGATGAAAGACGAGAAATCTGTTGGCGATTCCTTTAAGGCGGGCGATTCGTGGACGCGTCCGGTCGCTGCTGGCGATGGTTACTACCTCTTCGTATCTGATGATCTTACGAATGAGGCCAAGCCGAACACCGGCACCTCCCCGATTTTCGCTATCGTAGGTGGTAAGCCCGTAACGGTCACCGAGAAGACCAGCATCCCCACGGTCGATAAGCAGATTCTCGATGACACCGCAGACAAGACGGCCGCTACTGCCACGAAGGACGACTGGAAAAACGTGGGCGATGCCTGGATTGGGCAGGTAATCGACTACAAGTTGACTGGTACTGTTGCGGCCAATATTGCCACATATAATAAGTACCAGTATGTGTTCCAGGACCATCTCTCTGTTGGGCTGGATGCCGACCTAGATTCCGTCGTAGTTACTATTGGAGATGTTACCATCCCTCGTGTATATGCTGGTCAGCTCGCAAATGGCTATACGGTAGATCTTAAGGAAACCAAAGACAAGTCCGGGAACTCTACGGGCAACGATCTGACGATTTCCTTCGATAACCTCAAGGCTGCTGCGGAGGCCAAGGGTGTTACACTCAATGAGAATTCCGAGGTCGTTGTGAAATACAAAGCAACGCTGACTGACAAGGCTGAATATACTACCACCGGCAACACCAATGATGTTAAACTCGTCTATTCGAATAATCCCATGACTAGCGACACCGGTACCTCCACGTCGAAGCGAGTTACCGACCATGTCTTCCGCCTGGATGTGACCAAGGTCGAAAAGGATAACGAGGGCCAAAAACTTGAAGCTACCTTCCAAGTTAAAATGACCAAAGAGGGAGGGAAAGAGCTTAAGGATAATAGGTGGCTGACCCAAACTGGCGGCATTACCGACAAAGAGGAAAAGGCCGGAAAATTCACGACCAGCAAGGGCACTGACAAGATTTATATCCCTGGTCTTGTTGCAGGAACGTATGAGATTACCGAATGCAATACTCCTGCTGGTTACAACACCCTTGCTCCGTTTACCATTACGGTGGATCCGACATACGACGAGGATGGCATTCTGACGGGGCTCGATGTAACGCCCAGCAATACCGAAATGGTTACTCCCAGTACTACAAATGACGCGACCATTCCTGTCACCATCAAGAACAAGAAGGGCTCCAACCTTCCTCTCACCGGCCTCAACGGCGTGACCTTCACTTGGATTGCTGGTGGCGCGGTGCTGTGCATTGGCGTGGCGCACCTCATCCGCAGCCGTAAACAGGCTGAGGAGTCCGAGCAGGAGTAACGCTCGCTCACCCATCCCTTTGGCAGGTGGGATGTGATGGCCATGAGACTTGCGGACACTTTTCTCGTCCATCCACGTTCTTGCTTTGCCATTCTCTTTTCGGGGCAGACTCCGCACTGGAGTCTGCCCCGTTTTTTGGACAACACAGGCAGCCTCCACCGTCCGATGCGGGCTCGTTCATCATCGCGTTTCTTGACTCGTATGAGGTTCGGTTTAAGGTCCGTAGGCGCACGCGCGGTGCGGACGGTAGAAGGCATTTGCGCCGCAAAAAGCGCAAATAAGAATGCCCGGGGTTAGAGGCCCGGGCATTTAACAACGTCGGAAACTGGTCGCCCGCGCTCCTAAGTACTTACGCGGGGTGCGTCGTTTCCTGTAGCTATTGTATCCCGAATCGCCCCGCCGATTCGGGACATTTTGAAAACTCAAACACGTCGGGCAAACCCGGACAATGCGGCCAGGCTCCGCTGGGCGAGGAATCGTGTTTGTAACTATCGAACAGATGTTTGAAATTATTGCGTTTACCAGCTGTGGGTGCATGCACTCGCAGTAAAATACCCTTGCGACGCATCCCGTGCGCGGGCGGCCGACGACTCGATCGGAGGTCCCCAAATGCTGAAATTCCTTAACGCGCTCGCCGCCCTCGCGGCGGTGGGCACGTTCGTCATTGCGTTTCTTGACTCGTATGAGGTTCGGTTTAAGGTCCGTAGGCGCACGCGCGGTGCGGACGGTAGAAGGCATTTGCGCCGCAACAAGCGCAAATAAGAATGCCCGGGGGTCGGATCCCGGGCATTTAACAAAAGCTGAAAACTAGGCCGCCCGCGCTCTCGTACACTTACGCGGGGTGCGTCGTTTTCTATTGATATTGTATCCCGAATCGCCCCGCCGATCCGGGACATTTTGAAAACTCAAATGCGGGCTTATCCTCGACTGGACGGTGCAGTCTGGCTGCGTTGTCTGGCGCGGAAGCTCGCTAATCGGCTATTATTTGTTTAGACAACTTGAGTTGTAGAGGAGTGACCAGCGATGGTGCAGGGCGCCAAACATATGAAGAGCAATAACGCCGCGGACAACGGCGGCTCAAGCTCTCGGCCCAAACCTCAACCAAAGCCCAGGCGTCGTCGCAAGCGGCTGCCGCGCTGGGCCGATCGGCTCATCACCATCGTCATCATCCTTATTGGCGTGGGCCTTATGACCTGGCCGTGGATCTTGGACCGGCTCGAGGCCTCGGGCGTGTTCAACCAGATCAGCACGGTGTCCAGCACCGTGGACGCGCTGTCTGCCGAGGAGCGCGAGCGCATCCTGCTTCAGGCGCGCTCCTATAACGAGCAGCTGGCGGGCGAGGCCACCGAGCTTCCCGCCGACCAGATCGAGCCCTACGCTCAGCAGCTCATCTTTGACCGCGACCCCATGATGAGCTGGGTCGAGATTCCCTCCATCGACGTGAGCATGCCCATCTACCACGGCACGAGCGAAGAAGTCCTTATGGCGGGCGTCGGCCACCTGGAGGGCACGAGCCTGCCGGTGGGCGGCACCTCGACTCATTGCGTGCTCACCGCGCACTCGGGCATGCGCAACCTGAGCATGTTCGACGACATCCACTCGCTGGAGCCCGGCGACCTGGTGTTGCTGCACACCATGAACAAGACGCTCGCCTACAAGATGGTGGACTCCGAGGTGGTGCTGCCCGAGGAGATGGAGTCGCTAACCATCGAGCCCGGCGCCGACAAGGTGACGCTCGTCACCTGCACGCCCTACGGCGTGAACGACCATCGCCTGCTGGTGCATTGCGTGCGCACCAAGTACAGCAAGAAGGACGTCGACAAGCAAAAATCGCTGGCCGGTCGCCACTGGGGCAAGCGCGAGTTTGCCGTGCTCATCGTGGTCGTAGCCATTGTGCTGTTGCTGCTGGACATCGTGATCCACGCGGTCCGCAAGCGCCGCAAGGCCAAGGCCTCGGCATAGGACATTCTCCAGAACCACCACAAAGGGGACAGGCACCTTTGTGGTGGTCGGGACTTCCAAACCATCACAACATTCGATGAAAATCGCGATTTGGACGAAAAGCGTCGAATGTTGTGATGCTTTTCGTTGTGGGCGAGACGGTTTTCGTTGCGGGCTGGCGGTTTTCGCTACAAAACCGCCAGCCCGCCGCCTGTCAGCCGCCGCCCTCGTTACGTTTTCGCTGCATTTAGGTAAAGCATCTGCTCCAAGCGGCGTTGCCTTGTATACTAGAGCGGTTTAACTGTTATGCGGAAGGGAGCGCCTATGGCACTCAGCGAGAAAGACGTGCGCGGCATCGCCGAGTACGCAAAGATCGCACTGACCGATGACGAGCTCACCCAGATGACGTCCTACCTGAACGACGCCGTCCAGATGCTCGAGCCCGTCTTGCAATATGACTTGCCCGACGTGGAGCCCACGTTCCATCCTATCGGAAGCCTGTCTAACGTGATGGGCGATGACCTGCGCGAGTCCGAGCGCGACCTGCCGCTCGACGTCGCGCTCGAAAACGCCGGCAGCGCGCGCGACCGCTACTTCCGCGTGCCGTCCATTTTGGGAGAGGGGGAGAGCGAGTAATGGCGCAGAGCTTCGATTCCCTTACCGCCGCCCAGATCGCCGCGGGCGTTGCCGCCGGCGACTTTACCGCCACCGAGGTGGCCCAGGCCTCCCTTGCTGCCATCGAGGCGCGCGAGGGCGGGGTTCAGGCATTCCTGCAGGTGTCGCCCGAGCTCGCGCTCGAGGCCGCCGCGCGCGTGGATGCCGACCGTGCCGCAGGCAAGCCGCTGCCCCCGCTCGCGGGCGTGCCGCTGGCCATTAAGGACAACATGAACCTCGTGGGCACGCGCACCACCTGCGCTTCCCGCATGCTCGAGAACTATCAGAGCGTCTACACCGCTACCTGCGTCCAGCGCATGCTCGATGCCGGCTGCCTGCCCATGGGCAAGGCCAACATGGACGAGTTCGCCTTTGGCAGCTCTACCGAGAGCTCGGCGTTCCATCGCACCAACAACCCCTGGGATACCGAGCGCGTGCCCGGCGGCTCCTCGGGCGGCTCCGCTGCCGCCGTCGCCGCGGGCGAGGTCGCGCTCTCGCTGGGCTCGGACACCGGCGGCTCCATCCGCCAGCCGGCGTCGCTGTGCGGCGTGGTGGGCTTTAAGCCCACGTATGGCGCCGTGAGCCGTTACGGCGTGGTTGCCTTTGGCTCGTCGCTCGACCAGGTGGGCCCCTTTGGCCGCACGGTCGAGGATGTCGCGCTGGCCATGAACGCGCTTACCGGTGCGGGCCACGATCCGTACGACTGCACCAGCCAGGATTGCGCCGTCGACTTTACCGAGCACCTCAACGACAGCATCGAGGGCAAGCGCGTGGGCATCATCCCCGCGTTTATGGAGGCCGAGGGCCTGACGTCCGAGGTCAAGGCCGCTGTTCAGCGCGCCGCCCAGGAGCTGCAGAACCAGGGCGCCGAGCTGGTCGAGGTCGACCTGCCGCACCTGGACGCCGCCATCGCCGCCTACTACGTCATCGGCCCGGCCGAGGCGTTCTCCAACTTGGCCCGCTTCGACGGCATTCGCTACGGCTATCAGGAGGAGGGCTGCGCCAACCTGTCTGACCAGAGCTCGCTGTCGCGCGCCCACGGCTTTGGCGCCGAGGCCAAGCGCCGTCAGATGCTCGGCGCCTACCTGCTGAGCTCGGGTGTGTACGACAAGTACTACTACGCTGCGCAAAAGGCCCGCACGCTCATCACGCAGGACTACGACGCCGCGTATGCCAAGGTGGATACCATCCTCATGCCCGCCTCGCCGCGCACGGCCTTTAAGTTTGGCGAGATCAGCGACCCCACGCAGATGTACCTTTCCGATCTGTACACCATCTCGCTCAACATTTGCGGCAACGGTGGCATCTCGGTGCCGCTGGGTCTGGGCGAGGATACTCAGCTGCCCGTTTCTGCCCAGCTGGTGGGTCCGGCCTTTAAGGACCGCCAGCTGCTCATGTTTGCCCGCGCCCTGGAGCGCGGCTTTGCCGATGCCGCCACGGGTGCGCCCGCGCTTTCCGTCGCACCCGATTTTGCCGGGAAGGGAGGCGAGCTGTAATGAAGGAGCTTTCCGAGGTCCTGCAGGATTGGGAGGCCGTGATCGGCCTGGAGATCCATACCGAGCTCACCGCACTCGATACCAAGATGTTCTGCAACTGCAAGCTCAGCCACGATGACGAGCCCAACGCCAACGTGTGTCCGGTGTGCCTGGGCCTGCCCGGCGCCCTGCCGGTGCCCAACAAGCGCGCCATCGAGAGCATCGTCAAGGCCGGTCTCGCCACCAACTGCGAGATCCAGCGCCACTCGATGTTCTACCGCAAGCACTACTTCTATCCCGATATGGCCAAGAACTTCCAGACCACGCAGGGTCCGGTCGCCTTTGCCATGTACGGTCACCTGGATCTGGACGTGACCGGTCGCGGTGCCGCCGAGCGCCCCGACTGCGCGTTTGGCGAGGCCGAGGCCCAGAGCCTGGCGAGCGCCTCGGCCAACGCCGAGGGCCTGTCCACGTCCATGACGACGACCATGCGCGAAGGCAATCAGCGCGCCGGCCATCTGGCCAGCTATGACGCGTCCAACCTGCAGATGACCGAGCGTCGCGAGGACGGTTCCTACACGGTGCCCATCCGCATCCTGCGCATCCACATGGAGGAGGACGCCGCCAAGATGGTGCACGTGGGCGGTGCCGAGGGCCGCATTACCGCCGCTGCCGAGTCACTCGTCGACTACAACCGCTGCGGGACGCCGCTGATTGAGCTCGTCACCGAGCCCGACCTGCGCACGCCCGAGGAGGCTCGCCTGTTTATGGAAAAGCTCCGTCGTATCTTTGTGACGCTGGGCATTTCCGATTGCTCCATGGAGAAGGGTTCCATGCGCTGCGACGGCAACGTGTCGCTGCGCCGCCGCGGCGAGACCAAGCTGGGTACTAAGACCGAGCTTAAGAACCTCAACTCGTTTAAGAGCCTGCATGACGGCCTTGCCTACGAGATCTGCCGTCAGGCCGAGGTGCTCGAGGAGGGCGGCATCATCTATCAGGAGACCCGCCACTGGGAGCCCAGCCGCAAACGCACCGTGGTCATGCGCGTGAAGGAAACGGCAGACGACTATCGTCTGTTCCCCGATCCCGACCTGGCGCCGTTCGATCTGGACGACGAGTTCATCGACCGCTGCCGTGGCGAGATCCCCGAGCTGCCCGATGCCAAGCGCGCCCGTTTTGAGGCCGACTTTGGTATTAAGGCGGCCGATGCCGAGCAAATCGCGGGCGACCCCGAGTTTGCCGAGTTCTTTGAGGCCGCCGCTGCCGGCATGGCTGGCAAGGAGGCCCAGACGGTCGCAAACCTGCTGGTGAACGAGATGATCGCCTACCTTAAGGGCGCGGGTGTCTCGCTCGCCGAGTCCGGCATTGCGCCGGCTCAGGTGGCGGCACTCGCCAAGCTGCTGGCGACCGATGCCATCAGCTCCAACCAGGCGCACGAGGTCTTTGAGGCCATGGCCCAGACCGGCGACGACCCCAACAAGATCGTCGACGAGCGCGGTATGCGTCAGGTAAGCGATGCCGGCGCGCTGCAGCCGATCGTGGACGAGGTGCTGGCAAACTGTGCCGATCAGGCGCAGCAGTATCGTGAGGGCAACCAGAAGGTCATCGGCTTTTTGGTGGGCCAGTGCATGAAGGCGAGCCGCGGCAAGGGCAACCCGAAGCTCTTCAACGAGTTGCTGAGAACGTCGCTCTCATAAGCGGAGCCCGGGAGCCCCGGCAGGGCGGGTGCTTCCTCAAAATTTCAAACAGTCC
The DNA here is from genome assembly GCA_031295385.1 of Collinsella sp. Classification (GTDB taxonomy): domain Bacteria; phylum Actinomycetota; class Coriobacteriia; order Coriobacteriales; family Coriobacteriaceae; genus Collinsella. The sequence continues at coordinate 30,887 of JAUMOL010000015.1, read as the reverse complement.
TGCGCAAGACGAAGGCCACATTAAGTGGCCTTCTTTGCGTGCGGAACTCATTTTGAGCAAGCGCCTGCCCTGCCGGGGCTCCCGGGTTCTGTGACGACTTGGCCGTTCGGGTCAGGTGGGGCTGAATGGAATAGAGTGAATGGGCGCGCCGTTGGCGCGTCCATTTTTGTGCGGGTGACAAAGGGACTGTCCCTTTGTCACATTGCAATAAATGTGATGAAAGTGTGGCGAAATGAGCTTAAAACTTCCGTAAATGTGATAAATGTCACGTTTTATCTAGGGTAAAATGTGGGAAATATCACGTTTACGGAAGTTTCTTTGCGGGAGGTTCGGCCATGCAGCGAGATATCATTGCCAAGCTTAACGCTTGGAAAGCGTCAGAATATCGTAAGCCGCTTATCCTTAAGGGGGCGCGCCAGGTTGGAAAGACGTGGGCGCTCAAGGAGTTCGGCCGAACCTCGTACATCAATTATGTGTATCTGACGCTCGAGGAGCCGTCGCCTGGGGTACAGAGCGAGTACGCTCAGTTTTTCGAAGGTACGCGCGATCCTCGACGGATCATCTCAAATCTTTCCCTGGCACTTGGACAGCCTATCGATCCTGGCGAGACGCTGCTTATTATTGATGAGATCCAGGATTGTCCTTCTGCAGTCGGTGCCCTTAAATACTTCTGTGACGAGGCCCCCGAGTATCACGTCGCATGCGCAGGGTCTTTGTTGGGCGTTCGCTTGTCCCGTGAGACCAGCGCTTTTCCGGTGGGAAAGGTCGAGTTCATGGAGATGCGCCCCATGAGCTTTTCCGAGTTTCTGAAAGCCGAGGGCGCTGCAAACTACGACGAATACCTTGGCGGCCTGGACCAGATCGAGACAGTGCCCGATTTCTTCCATGTCCGTCTCGTCGAGCATCTTCGTCGTTATTTTGCATGCGGCGGCATGCCAGAGGCTCTTGGCCGGTGGGCGGAGACGGGCGATATCGTTCAGGTCGATAAGGTGTTGTCTGATCTCTTGGATTCCTACGAGCGCGATTTTGCCAAGCATGGTGGCCGTGCGCAGTTCGCCAAGCTTTCGCAAATATGGAACTCGATTCCAGCTCAGTTGGCGCGCGAGAACAAAAAGTTCGTTTGGGGTGCGGTGCGCGAGGGGGCTCGTGCTCGAGAATACGAGGATGCTCTGGAATGGCTTGCCGATGCTGGGCTCATCACGGCGGTTCGCCTTAATGCTGCCGGTGGTGTGCCGCTCTCTGCGTACGATGACCTCAAGGCATTTAAAGTCTACTGTCTTGATGTCGGCTTGCTGCGCCGCATGGCAAGGCTGGATGCGTCCGCTTTTGCCATCTCGGATGCGCTATTTTCGGAGTTCAAAGGTTCGTTCGCCGAGAACTATGTGCTTCAGGCATTACTTTCACAGTTAGATGCTGCTCCGCGTTATTGGACAAACGAGAAGCCGAAGCACGAAGTCGATTTTTTGATTCAAGTCGGAAACGAAATCGTTCCCGTCGAGGTCAAATCGGGAGAGGTCGTTCATTCCAAGAGCCTTAAGTACTATGCCGACAAGCATGCGGAGACGACTCCATTGAGGGTCCGCTACTCACTTAAGAACCTAAAGCTCGACGACGGGGTGCTCAACATTCCGTTGTATTTGGCTGATCGATCTGTCCCTCTTATCAAAAAGGCGCTTGATTGTGCGCATCTTGACGTTTAGATCCTGGGTGAGCTGACGGGCGGCGGCTAATTAATCGCTCCGTTACGGCCAGGGAGCTTGGGCCTTAGCGATGCTTGCTTCGCCAAGCGGTGGGGGTGGTGCCGGTGTGCTGTTTGAAGGCTTGGGCGAAGGCGGCCTGCTGAGGGTAGCCTAGGCGCTCAGCCACCTGCGCTATCGTGAGCGAGCTATCGGCCAAAAGGTCCTGTGCTCGCTCCATACGGCGTCTGCGAATGTAGGCGCCCAGGGACTCGCCAGTTTGGGCCTTAAAGGTGGCGCATAGTTTGGAGCGGCTTGTGTAGAGCCTCTCGGCCACCTCGTTGACACTCACACGCCTACCTTTGTCGAGTGCGCGCTCAATCATTGCCGTTGCTTCTTCGGCAATGGTTATGCTGGCGCGTGTGTCTGCCGCCTGCCGCGCCTGCTTGTGGGCCGCGCGCGAACAGGCGAGCTCCGCGACCATGGTCTCCACGATGCCCTGCATATAGACGTGTCCGCCTACGGTGCGGGCGCGTTCCTCGTTAATCCGGCGCAGCGTATGGCAGATGGCAGACGTCGCTTCCTCGTGCCATGGCTCGGCAAACGCCTCAAAGATTCCCGCGAACTCGGTGGGATAGCGGTGCTCCAGTTCGTCAAAATATCCAGGCAAAAAGAGCACCGAGCGCGAGTGATAAAGCTCCCCCGCAAACAGCGGGCTTAATTCCTCGCCACAGCTATCTTGGATAAAGCTGCAAACGGCATTGTTTGGCCACGGTCCATGCAATGGTTTGAGGTTTGCGGGCGTTATGCCAGCCTCGGGCATGCATGTAAGTGTGGGCGCGCTGACCTCGCTTACGCAGGCGTATGGCTCGGGTGTGTATTCGGTCAGGTACATATCGTGCGTCGGGGTGATGAAATGCTCCATGACGATGCAGGCAGGGGAGAGAGGCATGATCCATGCGCGGCCGTGCGCCCGGTCGTTTGCCACCTCGCCGGTAAAGACGGCGCCCTTGCCGGTAAGCTCCAAGCCAAACTGCTCAAATTGCGGTGCGTAGAGCTCGGTTATGTCGGTCGCTGCCCGCCGTATTTGCAAAAGCGTCCCTTTCCTTTGCAGAAACGTCCACGCCTGGCTTGATTGTGAGCCGTGGCTAACACATCAATGATAAGTTCATTACGGTTAACTCTCAAGCCGTTAGAAAGGAATCTCATGGCAAAGGGATCAAAAAGGGAAGGCGGCGGTATCGGCGAGCTGCTTGCATATGCCGGCGACTGTAAATTCCTAACGTATTTGGGCATGGCGCTCTCGGCGCTCTCGCAGCTGCTGAGCTTTGGACCGTACGTGTGCATTTGGCTTGTCGCGCGCGATCTGATCGCCGTGGCGCCCAACTGGAGCGAAGCTACTAACATCGCGATGTACGGTTGGTGGGCCGTGGGGTTTGCGCTGGCAAGCATCGTAGCTTATTTCGTGGGGCTCATGTGCACGCACCTGTCTGCGTTTCGCTGCGCGTCCAATATTCGCAAGACTACGAGCGAGCACCTGCTTAAGCTGCCGCTTGGCTACTTTGACACGCACGCCACCGGTGAGCTGCGCCGTATTGTAGACGGATGCGCCGCCTCCACCGAGACTTTGCTCGCACACATGCTGCCCGATATCGCAGGCGCCGTCGCCATGGTCGTGGGCTTGCTCGTGCTGCTTTTCGCGCTCGATTGGCGTTTGGGGGCGGCATGCCTTATCTCGGTCGTCGTTTCGTTTGGCGCCATGGCCACCATGATGAGCGGCAAAGGCGCCGAGTTCATGAAGGCCTACATGGGAGCGCTGGTCAAGATGAACAAGACCGGCACCGAATACGTACGTGGCATCCCCGTGGTCAAGGTGTTTCAGCAGACGGTCTACTCCTTCAAGGCCTTCCACGATGCGATCGCCGAATACGCCGACATGGCACAAAACTATGCGGGCACGTTCTGCCGAGGTCCGCAGGTACTCAACCTTACCGCGCTCAATGGTCTTGTGGCATTCTTGCTGCCCGTGGCGTTGCTGTTGGCGCCGGGCGAGACGGACTTCGCGCATTTTATGGCAAACTTCACGTTTTACGCGATATTTTCGGCCGTGGTGCCGACGGCCATGACCAAGCTCATGTTTGTGGGCGAGGCCTCTCAGATGAGTGCCGATTCGCTGGCTCGTATTCGAAGCGTCATGGATTCCAAGCAGCTCTCCGTGCCTGCCCAACCCAAGCACCCTGCCGGCGGCGACGTGCGATTTGAGGACGTGAGCTTTACGTACGAGGGCGCCGAAGCGCCTGCCGTCAACCATGCGAGTTTTAGCGTTTCCGCGGGTAGCACCCTCGCCCTGGTGGGTCCCTCGGGTGGCGGCAAGTCAACCTGCGCAAGCCTGATCCCGCGTTTTTGGGATGTTTCCTCGGGTCGAGTGCTCGTAGGCGGTGTGGACGTTCGCGACATGGATCCGCACGAGCTTATGGACCAGGTCGCCTTCGTGTTCCAGACCAACCAGCTGTTCCGGCAAACACTTGCCGATAACGTGCGCGCCTCCAAGCCTACGGCCACTGACGACGAAGTGCGTGCGGCCCTCTCCGCAGCTCAGTGCGACGACATTGTGGCCAAGCTCCCACAGGGCATCAATACCATGCTCGGTGCCGGCGGAGCATATCTTTCGGGCGGCGAGGTCCAGCGCGTGGCACTCGCCCGCGCGATCCTTAAAGACGCGCCTATCGTGGTGCTCGATGAGGCCACGGCGTTTGCCGATCCCGAGAACGAGGCGCTCATCCAGCGCGCCTTTAGCAAGCTGGCGGCGGGCCGCACGGTCATTATGATTGCGCACCGACTCTCGACTGTGGTGGGCGCAGACCAAATCGTGGTGCTCAACCAAGGTAGCGTGTGGGAGGCTGGCACCCATGCCGAACTGCTGTCCCAAAACGGCCTGTACGCCAAGATGTGGGCCGAATACGAACAGGCCGCGAGCTGGAAAATCACTGCAGCGACCGCGGATGCCGCTATCACGAAGGGAGGCGAGGCCTAAATGTTCGCCTCATTCCAAAAGAAGTATTTCCTATCCGATAAAGGCGTCGCCGGCGTAAAACGCGGCATTTTCTGGACCACGATTACCAATCTCATTACCATGGCCGGCATGGGCTTTTTATTCCTGGCTATGGCCGGTTTTGTCGAACATCTCGCCACTGGCGCCGACCTGCCGGATGCCCTGCCGATCGTGGGCGGCCTCGTGGTCTTTTTTGTGTTGCTCTTTGCCTCTAACTGGCAGCAGTATTACTACACCTACTGCATCTTTTACGAGGAGTGCGGCAAGCAGCGTATGGAGATTGCCGAGCGCTTGCGCAAACTGCCGCTGTCGTTTTTTGGCCGTCGCGATCTGGCCGATTTAACCGAGACCATCATGGGTGACGTTCAGACTATGGAGCATGCCTACAGCCATGTGCTGGGAGAACTCTGGGGCGCCATCATCGCAAGCGCCATTGTGTTCGTGTCGTCGCTGTTCTTTTGCTGGCAGCTGGCGATCGCGGCGTTTTGGAGCATTCCCGTGGCCTTTGCCGTGCTGTATCTGACACGCGGCCCCATGACCCCGGTGTTCGATCGCGTGCGCGCCGAGAAGGTCAAGGTTACCGAGGCGATTCAAGAGACACTCGACTGCGTGCGCGAGATCCGTGCCACCAACCAGGAGGCCCATTATCTTGAGGGACTCAACGGCGTGATCGATGCCGAGGAGCGCGAGACCACCAAGGGCGAGCTCGTCAACGGGCTTCTGGTCAACTCCGCCTTCTCCATTCTACGCTTGGGAATTGCCACCACGCTGGCCACGGGCGCCGCGATGGTCGTCTCCGGTCAGGTCGACTTTTTGGTGATGTTTGCCTTCCTGCTTATGGTGAGCCGTATCTATGCGTCCTTTGACCAGGCGTTAATGTTAATGTCCGAGCTGTTTGTCGCCGAGTCGTCTGCCAAGCGCATGCGTTCCATCATGGAAGAGCCTGTGGCGCGGGGCAGCGAGAAATTCGAGCCCGCGGGCCACGATGTGGTGTTCGATCACGTGGCATTTGGCTATGGTGCGGGCGAGGACGGCCTCGCCGGCGAGAAAGTTCTTACCGATGTGAGCTTTACCGCCAAGGAAGGCGAGGTCACGGCACTAGTCGGTCCTTCGGGCTCTGGCAAGTCTACGGTGAGCCGCCTGGCCGCGCGCTTTTGGGATGCCACCGCGGGCAAGGTTACCGTGGGTGGCGTGGATGTTGCGAGCGTTGATCCCGAGGTACTGCTGCGTGATTACGCCATTGTGTTCCAAGACGTGCTGCTCTTTGACGACACGGTGATGGGAAACATCCGCCTCGGTCGTCGTGATGCCACCGACGAGGAAGTGCTTGCGGCCGCGCGTGCCGCCAACTGCGACGAGTTCGTGAACCGCATGCCGCAGGGCTACGACACCATGATCGGTGAGAACGGCTCCAAACTCTCCGGCGGCGAGCGCCAGCGCATCTCTATCGCCCGTGCGCTGCTCAAAGACGCGCCTATCGTACTGTTGGACGAGGCGACGGCGAGCTTGGATGTGGAGAACGAGACCGTGGTGCAACAGGCACTCTCCCGTCTGCTTACAGGTAAGACGGTTATCGTTATTGCCCACCGTATGCGTACGGTGGAAAATGCCGACAAAATCGTTGTGCTCAAGGATGGCGTGGTTGCCGAGCAGGGCACTCCGGCGCAGCTCAAGGCGGCAGGTGGAGAATTCGCCCGCATGGTTGCGCTGCAAAAGGAAGCGGCTGCCTGGCAGCTGTAGGACTGTGGCAAAGGGACTGTCCCTAATGTGACAAAGGGACAGTCCCTTTGTCACATTGTGGGGAGGTGGAAATCGAAGGTGAATACTTTTCCGCGAAGTGAACGACCTTATTTGGACCCTCGGAGCATCGACACTTTTAGGAGCTGGTTTCCTGCGGTTTTGCCAAGTTTTTCCCGCGGTTTTGTTGGCGAAAAATGCGGATGTTTCAGGGGTTCGATTTGACTCGTTCACTTCGCGAAAAAGTATTCACCTTTGATTCGCAAGGGCGGGGGCGGATACCCGTGGGGGTGCGGATTTGCATCGTGGTGAGTGAACCGCCGAGTACCGGGCGGTCTGGACCGCATGTTTTCAAAAAGTTAGCCATTGTTGACCAAATAGTTATACTAAACTGTTCTCAAAAGCGTGCTCGAGCAAACTAATGAACTCGGGTGCTAAGGCACCATGCCGCGCTTGTGCGGCAAAAGGAGAAGCAACATGAAGAAGTCGACGTTTAACACCCTGCTTGTCGGTGGCGGTTTTCTGCTTGGTACGGCCGGCATCAAGCTGCTCACCAGCGCTCCGGTAAAGAATGCCTGCGTGCAGGGCATCGCGTGCGGTATGCGCGTCAAGAACTGCTACCAGGACATGGTCGAGCAGGCCAAGGCCAATGTCGATGACATGGTTGCCGAGGCTGCCTACATCACCCAGAGCGAGGCCGCTGCCGACGAGGCAGCCGAGTAACGCTCCCAGGCACAAACTATGAGATTCTCGATTATTAGCGAGATCCCCGGCAGGACCCGTCTTCAATTGGCGGGTCCTGTGCCAGAGAGCGATCTCGATGCACTTCTTAAGCTCAGCGGCGATATCGACGGCGTGCACAAGGTGCGCGTTTATGGTCGTATTGGCCAGATGGCGCTCGAATATGACGAGCAGTGTCGCGCGAGCGTGCTCGACGCCTTGGGTGCGCTCGATGCCCAGGCCATTGCCGACGCAAAGACGGGTTACGTGATGCAGCTTGAGCCGCGCAAGCACAAACTCGTTATGGACCTGGCCACACTCGTCGGCGCCCATTACGCACGTCGCTGGTTCTTGCCGACGCCTCTGCGTGTGGTGTTTGTCGTGGCCGGTTACATGGCATTTTTGCGCGCTGCCCTTCATGAGCTGGCGCAGCCGCGCCTGACCGTTCCCGTGCTTGACGCTTCGGCCATCGGCATTTCGTTCGTCAAACGTGATGCCGACACCGCGGGCCAGACGATGTTTCTGCTCAATGTGGGCGAACTGCTCGAGGACTACACGCGCGCCATGAGCGAAAACGAGCTCATCAACTCGCTGCTCGACGTGCCCGATAAGGCACAAAAAGTGGTCGGCGACACCGAGGTGAGCGTTGCCGCCACCGAGCTTGAGCCCGGCGATCTGGTCGCCGTGCGCACCGGCATGTCCATTTGTATCGACGGTGTTGTCGAGCAGGGGAGCGCTATGGTCAACCAAGCGACCCTGACCGGCGAACCGCTGGCCGTCGAGCGCAGCGTGGGCGACGACGTTTTCGCCGGCACCGTCGTGGAAGACGGCAGCATCTTGGTGCGTGTGCGCGCCAATACGGCGCAGACCAAGCTGCGCTCGATCGTCTCGCTCGTGCAAGCGGCCGACTCGCTCAAGTCCGAGGGTCAGTCGCACATGGAGGACCTCGCCAACAAGATCGTCCCGTGGAACTTCCTGCTTGCGGGCCTGGTCGCGCTCACCACGCGCAGCCTTATCAAGACCTCGGCGGCGTTGATGGTCGACTACTCGTGCGCGCTCAAGCTCACGGGTTCCGTTGCCGTCATGACCGCTATGAGCGATGCCGCCAAGATGGGCGTGATGGTCAAGGGCGCCAAGTACTTTGAGTCGTTTGCCAAGGCCGATACCATCGTGTTTGATAAGACCGGCACGCTCACCGAGGCGCAGCCGCGTCTTGCCTGCGCGCTCACCACCGATGGCTGGAGCGAGGATGAGATTCTGCGCCTTTCCGCTTGCTTGGAGGAGCATTTCCCGCATCCGGTGGCACGCGCCGTGGTCAATGCGGCACGCGAGCGCGAGCTCGAGCACCGCGAGCGCCATGCCGCCGTCGAGTACATCGTGGCGCACGGCATCGCTTCGTCCATTGAAGGGCGTCGCGCCATCATCGGTTCCGCACACTTTGTATTTGAGGACGAGGGTGCGCAGCTTGAGTCCGACATCAAGGAGCAAATCGACCGCCAGATGCAGGGCCTGTCGCCGCTGTATCTGGCGGTCGATGGCAAGGTCGTCGGCGTGCTCGGTATCGAGGATCCGCTCAAGCCCGGGGTCCGTGAGGCCATCGCCGACCTGCATGCGCTGGGCGTCAAGCATGTCGTTATGCTCACGGGCGATTCCGAGCGCACGGCCGAGCGCATCGCGCGCGAGGCGGGGGTCGACGAGTTTAAGGCCGAATTGCTGCCCGAGGACAAGTACGCCTATGTGGAGCGCATTAAGAGCGAGGGGCGCCATGTTGCCATGGTGGGCGACGGCGTCAACGATTCGCCGGCGCTCGGTTTGGCCGACGTGGGCTTGGCGATGGGCGGTGGAAGCGACATCGCCAAGGAGGTCGCCGATATCATCCTGACCGATACGGATCTGGCCGCGATCGTGCGTCTGCGCCGCATGAGCCAGGGCCTCATTGATCGTCTGACGAGCTCCTATTCTAAGGTGATGCTCACCAACTCAGCACTCTTGGCACTGGGCATTACCGGCGCGATTACCCCGCAGGCGTCGTCGCTGCTGCACAACGGCTCGACGATTGCCTACAGCCTGAGCAACGCGAAAGCGTATCTGCGTTAGCAGGCGTGTTCGCCAACGTTATCTGGCCTGCGCCCAGACGGCATCGGTATCGTCTGGGCGCAGGTCTTTTGCATTTGACCATTTGCTAGCTTCTCTATAAAGTGTTGCTAGCGGTGCTAGCAATTGAAGGGAGCGGGATCAACGTGGGTGCTGTTAGCGGCATGGCGCAGGTGAACGTTCGCGTAGATCGCCAGATCAAGAACCGTGCCGAGGAGGTGCTGCGGCTTTCGGGCGGGTCGCTGCCCGAGCTCATCAAAAAGGTGGTGGCCAAGGTCGCGCAGGGTGGCGGGCAGTGCGAGGAAGTGCTTGCGGCCGTCGACGACCGGCAGCAGATCGTCGCGCCCGATACTCCGTTTGCCGCATCATGGGCGGCGGCGGATCAGCTTTACGCGGACCTGGGCATCGCTACGTCGCCCGTATCCGACGATCGCGATTGGGACACAATCTATTCCGAAGCCATGGACGAGCGCTATCGCCAAAAGGGGATGATCTTGTGAGCGGGGCTCCCCTCAAAATAATGGTGGATGCCAACGTATGGGTTGATTCGTTTTGCGTCGACCATGCCGAGTCGCTTGCCGCGCGTGCGTTTATTGGGCAGGCGGCGGAGACGGGAGCGTTGCTGTTCTTTCCGGTGCATATCGCCAAGGACGTGCTGTATGTTGTCCAACACGAGCTGAAGCGCAGCGTTCTTGCCAGCGGGGGAGTGCTCGAAGAGGCATCTGCCCGTGCAATTGGTGATGCGGCGTTGGCGTTTGTTTGGAACATGACCGAAAACGCCACGGCCGTGGGTGCAGATGCGTCGGACCTTTGGCTGGCCGACAAATACTTAGTGCTTCATCACGATTACGAGGACAACTTGGTGCTCGCCGCGTGCAAGCGCGCACAGGTCGATTACTTGGTGACCAACAATCGCAAGCTGCTCGAACATGCCGATCTTGCAGCAAAGACCCCGCGCCAAATGATGCCGATTCTGGCTTTGGCCGAACGCGGCGGCGCGGCTATCGGTTGACGCGAACTGTTTGCGGGCCTCTTGGACGACGATGCGCCAAGGGACCCGCTTCTGCTATTTACAAAAGCTCGGCCTTAATGGCGGGACTTTCTGCGAGCTGCTCGGCTGCCTTTTCGTCGGAGCTGTCGAGTGCTGCCAGGCTACGGTAGACCCACTCGTTGACCTGGGTGTTCTTGACGCCTGCGGTCTGCATAAGGGCGCCTACCTCGCGGATTGCTGCGAGCAGATCGGCCTTGGGGCCCACGAGCTCGACCGCGAGGTCGTGGTAGGCGGTCACTCCGCGGTTTTCGCTCACGTGGTCGATAAAGCCCTCGACGGTCTCAAGCTGCTGGGCGAGAGTAGCATCATCGTCAGCGTCCAGCGCGACGAGTGCGTTCGATACCGTGAGGGCGGGATGTCCGCAGGGGACAAAGCCCTCGATGACATCCATAGCTTCGGTAATGGTTGAGCCCAGGCCTGCGAGGGCATTGACGAGTTGCTGCTTGGTATCCATAACGGTCCTTTCGAAGGGTCAATTGTGCTTGGCGAAAATATACGTGACGCGATCGGTAGCAAAAGTGCGAAGTGCAGCGCACATTGGGGTCTTCACAGCTCGTGCATAGAACAGCTGTCCGCTTTCAGAACGTGGTAAGATAACACTCCACAAGCGGGGCTCGCCCCGTATGTTCCTTGAAAAGTCGACGGGTGTTGGGTACTCGTGCCCAATGCCATCCAGACTTTCCCGACATTCGGGGGCGACTGGTTTCGACACGATAGCTCTGAGAGAGGAAGCAAGCCGAGGTCTCCTCGCCTCGTTAAACAGGGGTACCGTCAAATTGAATTGACAACAACTCTTCTTTTGAGCCTATGGCTCTCGCTGCTTAATTTATAGCGGCGCGTCAACCCGGTGATTTCCCCGACACCGGCGCGACGTCATTTTAGGGGAATGCTCCTGCGCACGTAATCGGTATGGCGCAGGCTAAGACCGAACCGGTTAGGACGCCGCGAGCGTGTCGCTGCGCGCAAAGCGTCCGAGACAAAACCAGCGACTGAGCTTGGAGATGCCAATCAGGGGGCTTTCGTGGACCGGAGTTCGATTCTCCGCGCCTCCACCAACAGTTACAGGCAGGTAGAGAAGTGTCTCTACCTGCTTTTTTATTACATATAGATACCGCGGAGAATCGAACTCTATGCAGGGCGCGGGCGTAAAGAAAACGCGTCAGCGTTTTTAGCCCGCGGGCGAGGACGCCGGCAGGCGGCCGAAGCCGGTGCGTATTTGCGAAGCAAATACGCGGATTCTCCGCGCAAAGCCCCAGCCCAAAACAGATGTGCTGCCGACGGCATTTCTGCCAACTATGCCCCCGCACCAACGGATCACCCCACCCGCGGAGAATCGAACTCTGTGCAGGGCGCGGGCGTTAAACAAACGCTACGGCAACGCAGGGTGACGCGCTTTCCTAACGGTCATCCAACGGAAACTACGTCCCGGAATTCTCATTCGGAATGGGATGCAATTTCCAAATGAATGGCTAGCGGAAAGTTCATCCCGGAATCCGCGCTCAGAACGGGACGCGCTTTCCCAACGGCGGTCCAAGCGGAAGGCGTATCCCGGAATTCCGCCTCAAACTGGGACGCGCTTTCCGCTCCATCTCCTCAACTCCAAAACCTATGCGCCCTCCATTCCAAAACTGGGTAGAAGAAAGCCAAAACGCAATCGCAGGAGGTCAATATGACTGCAGAAGATAAGGCAAAGAACGCCGGCAAGGTCGCGCTCGTCCTGGAGGGCGGCAGCTTCCGCGGGCAATTTACCGCAGGCGTGCTCGACGTTCTCATGGAGGCCGGCGTCGAGATTCCGGCGGTATATGGCGTATCGGCCGGCGCCCTCAACGGCGTGAACTACAAGTCGCACCAGATCGGCCGTGCCAACCGCATCAACCTGGCTTTCTGCAACGATAGCCGCTTCATGGGCGCCGCATCGTTTGCGTCCACGGGCTCCATTGTGGGTTACGACTTTATCTTCAACGATGTCCAGGACCGCCTGGATCCTTTTGACAGCGAGACGTTCGACGCGAGCCCCATCGAGATGTACGCCGTTGCGACGGACATGCTGTTTGGAACCGCTGCCTACCTGCCGGTCAAAAGCGCCGTACTTGACCTCGACGCCGTGCGCGCATCGACGTCGCTGCCGCTGGTGACGCCGCCGGTCGAGATCGATGGGCACAAATACGTCGACGGCGGCGTAGCCGATTCGGTCCCCATCGAGCACGTGCTGGAGGAGGCGGGCTTCGATCGCGCGGTTGTCATTGTCACGCAGGACCGCTCCTACGAGAAAAAGCCCTACGAGTTTATGCCTGCCGCGCGCGCCCGCTATGCCGACTACCCCTATCTGCTGGAGGCTATCGAGACGCGCCACGACCGCTATAACATCCAGCGCATGCATCTGTGGAAGTATGAGCGCGAGGGTCGCGCGCTTGTCGTTGCTCCGCAAAAGCCGGTCGAGGTCGGCCATGTCGAACACGATCCGGCAAAGCTGCTCGACCTGTATATTCAGGGTCGCCAGGAGGCAAAGCGCTTATTGGGAGATATCGAGGCGTTTGTCGAGCGCTAGCGTCGCGACGTCATGACCCATGGACGACATGTGCAGAAACTCTGGTCGGAGCCAAAATACCTGTTGACTCGGGCGGCGAGCGGGGTAATATGGACGGGTTACTTGCAGAGCCCCGTGAATCTCTGTAACAACACGTACTGTACATGGAGGAGTCTAAGTGATTTCGAAATCGACTCACTACGCCAAGCAGGGCGAGGTCCAGCGCAACTGGGTTCTCGTCGACGCCGATGGTGCTGTCCTGGGCCGTCTTGCCACCCAGATCGCAATGATCCTGCGCGGTAAGAACAAGCCCCAGTTCACGCCCAACAGTGACTGCGGCGACTTCGTTGTCGTCATCAACGCCGATAAGGTCCAGCTTACCGGTAACAAGGCCGACACGAAGACCTATTATCGCCACAGCGGCTACAACGGCGGCCTCAAGGCTGAGAGCTTCCGCCAGGCTATGGAGAAGCACCCGGAGAAGGTCATCGAGCGCGCCGTTCGCGGTATGCTGCCCAAGACCACCCTCGGCCGTGCCCAGATGACCAAGCTTAAGGTCTACGCTGGTGCCGAGCATCCGCATGCTGCCCAGAACCCCACGAAGATTGAGCTGGAGGCTTAAAGATGGCTGAGAACACCGTTGTCTACCAGGGTACCGGCCGTCGTAAGAACGCCGTCGCCCGCGTCCGTCTCGTCCCCGGCACCGGCAAGGTGACCATCAACAAGCGTGACGCCGAGCAGTATTTCGGCCGTCATCAGCTCGTTGAGAACGCCCTTGCTCCCTTCAAGGTGACCGACACCGCCGGTCAGTTCGACGTTATCGCTCTGTGCGATGGCGGCGGCATCTCCGGTCAGTCCGGCGCTCTGCGCCTGGGCATCGCTCGCGCTCTTCTGAACGCTGGCGATTACCGTGCTGACCTCAAGAAGGCCGGTTTCCTTACGCGCGATGCTCGCGTGGTCGAGCGCAAGAAGTACGGCCTCAAGAAGGCCCGCCGCGCTCCCCAGTTCTCCAAGCGCTAAGGTTTTATCTCCTTACGAGATACAATGTACAAGCGGGGCCTGCCGATTGCTCGGCGGGTCCCGCTTTTCTTTTTCGACTAGGGTGGGCGACTGCGTTTTGCCCACTTGGGAAGGAGCGATCCTATGCCCCAGAACATCTTCGGTACCGACGGCGTCCGTGGCGTCGCCAACGCCGACCTTTCGTGCGACCTCGCATTTCGCCTTGGCCGTGCGGCGACCAAGTTCCTTGGTCCGGACATTTGCATCGGCCGCGACACGCGTCTTTCGGGCACCATGCTCGAGAGTGCTCTGACCGCCGGCATTATGGCCGAGGGCGGCCGCCCGCACTGCTGCGGCGTTATCCCTACGCCGGCCGTGGCGCTGCTCACCGTCCAAAACGAGCTCGATGGCGGCATCGTCATTTCTGCTTCGCATAATCCGCCGGAGTTCAACGGCATCAAGTTCTTTAGCCGCAAGGGCATGAAGCTTCCCGACGCGGTTGAGGAAGAGATCAGCGCCTGGGTCATGTCCGAGGAGGCCATGGCTGCCGACACGCTGCCGACCGGCGCCGGTGTGGGTCACATCATCAAGATGAAGGACGCTCGCAAGGCATATGTCGATCATGCCATCAGCACGCTCGACGGCCTTAAGCTCGACGGCCTGGTTGTTGCCGTCGACTGCGGTCACGGTGCTTCCTGCCAGACCACGCCCGCCGCGCTGCAGCGCCTGGGCGCCACGGTCCATGCCATCAACACCGATTACTGCGGCACTGACATTAACGTTGAGTGTGGCTCCACGCACCTTGAGCCCCTGCGCGAGCTCGTGCTGCGCACCCACGCCGATATCGGCCTTGCCCACGACGGCGACGCCGATCGCGTGCTGTTCGTGGACAGCGAGGGCAACGAGATTGATGGCGACTACATCCTGGCTATCTGCGGCTCCGACCTTGCTGCTCGCGGCAAGCTCGCCAACTCCGAGATCGTCTCGACCGTCATGTGCAACCTGGGCTTCTCCATCGCAATGAAGGAGCAGGGCTTTGAGATGGTCCAGACCGCCGTGGGCGACCGCTATGTTCTTGAGCGCATGCTCGAGGACGGTGCTGTTATCGGTGGCGAGCAGTCCGGCCACATCATCTTCCTGGAGCACAACACCACCGGCGACGGTCTGGTGACGGCTCTGCAGCTGCTGGCCGTGCTCAAGCGCACCGGCCGCACCCTTACCGACCTTGCCGGCATCATGAAGAAGTACCCGCAGGTGCTCGTCAACGTGCATTCGGACAACAAGGCCGGCCTGGACGATTGCCAGCCCATTTGGGACGCCGTCGCTGCCGCCGAGAAGGAGCTTAACGGTCGCGGCCGCATCTTGGTGCGCCCGAGCGGTACCGAGCCGCTGGTTCGCGTTATGGCCGAGGCGGAGACGCATGAGCTGACCCAGCGCGTTGTTGACGATATCGTCGAGGTTGTCAAGCGCGAACTTCCCTAATGGCCAAAAACGGGTGCCAAGTGGTAAACTGACAAGGTTATTTTGATTGATTGGTATGTCCGAGGGGGAGCATGTTCACTAAAGTCCTAAGGTCTTTTGGTATGCGTGGTCGAGTCCTTACGCTGGATGCTCCCATCTCGGGCGATGTCATTCCGTTGTCCGAGGTCAATGACCAGACGTTTGCCACCGGCCTTTTGGGCCGGGGCGTGGCGATTCAGCCTACTGGCACGCGCGTGATTGCGCCGGCAGACGCCAAGGTCGAGGCCATTTTTCCCACTGGACACGCCGTTGCGCTCAACACGGTCGATGGTCTGGACGTGCTCATCCACGTTGGTTTGGACACTGTTCAGCTCGAGGGCAAGCACTTTACCGTACATGCGCAAGTGGGTGACATCGTCCATAAGGGCGATGTACTCATCGAGTTCGATCGCGAGGCAATTGCTGCCGAGGGCTACGATGTGACGGTTCCCATCTTGGTGTGCAACTCCGTTGAGTTCTCGAGCATCAAGGGTTCCGTTGGCGAGCATGTCGAGGAGATGGACCAACTCATCGTTGCTCGCGAGCGCTAGTGAGCGCGCTCGGCCTTTAGCCTACAATTCGAACACGTTTACGGAGGGCGCCCTTGAAAGAGGACGCCCTCCGTGGCAAGATGGGATTTGTCCGAAGCTAAACAGCTTTGGGTCACCGTGGACGGGCAGGGGCCTCGACGCGGCTAGACACGAGACACATACATTACGCGACCTCGCCCTGGTGGCCGCACACGTTGGTTGCGGCCGACGCGGGCCGCGGGCAAGTGCTTGTAAGGGGAGCCTTGCCTCTCTTGTACGAGAAAGGACGCGTAATGAAGATCATTAAAGCCAAAGACTACGAGGATATGAGCCGCAAGGCCGCCAATATCATCTCGGCCCAGGTTATCCTCAAGCCCGATTGCGTGCTGGGTCTTGCCACCGGCTCCACCCCGATTGGCGCCTACAAGCAGCTCGCCGCTTGGTACGAGAAGGGTGACGTCGACTTTGCCGAGGTCAGTACCTACAACCTCGACGAGTATCGTGGCCTTTCGCACGACGATCCCCAGAGCTACCACTACTTTATGCGTGAGAACTTCTTCGATCACATTAACATCGACCTGAACAACACGCATGTGCCCGATGGCTCTAATCCCGACGCTGCCGCTGCCTGCTCTGAGTACGACAAGATCGTTGCTGCCGCCGGTTACCCTGATCTGCAGCTGCTCGGCATCGGTAACAACGGTCACATTGGCTTCAACGAGCCCGATGACCACTTCTCCAAGGGTACGCACTGCGTCGACCTTACCGAGAGCACTATTCAGGCCAACAGCCGCCTGTTCGACAGCATCGACGACGTGCCCCGTCAGGCCTACACCATGGGCACTCAGACCATCATGTATGCCCGCATGATCCTGGTCGTCGCCAACGGTGAGGCCAAGGCGCAGGCCGTGCATGACATGTGCTATGGTCCGGTTACCCCCCAGTGCCCTGCCTCGATCCTGCAACTGCACACCAACTGCGTTGTCGTTGCCGACGAGGCCGCCCTTTCGCTCTGCAAGTAGCGATAGCCTATCACCTCGACATAGCTTTGCCGAAGGCCTCCGCTTTGCGGGGGCCTTTTTGCTATCCTTTTCTGCCCACTTGACCAAAATCTTGCCGCAAGCTTGACGAATGCCGGATGTCCAACAGCTTGATTCATTCCATACCAGATTCTATGCAAAAATGCCACTAGAAGGTCGTAGACGGTAGCGGGTGCTAGGCGAGTTGAATGACATGGCTGAACCTTGTTCATCTGCGTTACACTGCCGCTTAGATGGGACAAGCTGACAAGCTCATTTACCTGCTTAAAGACCGATTAGTCGGGGGATTAATAACAATCGGCCCTCGCTGTACAAAAACTTGCCGCTTGCGTACCAAAAGACAACCTAAAACACAAGGTCGCTCTATTCATAGCGCGGCTTGTATGGTCTTGCGGCTACAGTGTCCATACGGTCGAGTTGAGGAGCGGGCATGGTAAACGATTTGAGCGGTATAGACGACCTCGAGCTGATGCCGCTGGGCGGAGGCTATATGGTGCGACGCGAACGCTTGATGAATGAGCTTATCGCCAAGGGCCGAAAGGCCGGCATCGTAGTCCTCTACGCGCCTGATGGCTTTGGGAAAACCTCGGTGCTGCTGCAGTATGCCCAAGAGGTTAAAAACGATCCGACGCGAGGTCCCATGCGGATCATTGAGGCAGACCGCGCCATTGGGCGCGAGGTGTTTATGCAGCTCGAGGTCGTTATCGAAGAGCTTAAGGACAAGCCGCACTCCCTGATTGCAATCGATAACGTGCCTAACCTCAGCCAGGGCGAGACTGAGGAGCTGATCGACCGAATCCGAAGCCTGCGTGCTATGGGGGTTGGGGTCTTTATGAGCTGCCGTCCTTCGAATCGCCAGCTGATTCATGGACTAGGCGATTCGATTAAAGTCAACGCGCAGATGCTCAAGGTGCATGCCTATGAGTATTCGGCGTGGACATCTGCGTTTTCGATCAGCACATCGCTCGACTTCTATCAACTTACGCAGGGCGTGCCCGAGCTCGTCTCGGCTATGCAGTCGGGACTATACGGGCAGGGAGACGTTGCCCAGATGCTCGAAAACGAGATCGTCAATATCTACGGTGCGGCACTTGTTGATCTGGCGTCGCTCGAGAACAACGCCCTGTTTAGTGTGGCATGCTTGATGGTCTTAATGGGCGAGGGCAATATTTCGGAGCTCGAGGCTTGCGGTGTTAGGCTTTCGGCGATTGACCAGTCCTATCTTGTCCGCGATTATCCCATTTTTGGCGTCGATCCAGCAGACCGGAGCTTTACCTGCTTGGGTACCGAGGATAACGCACGCCTGCGATTGCGCAAGCTGGTCGCCGAAATTCGCCCCGAACTCGTTGTGCGGGCGGCGCGTATATTGATTAAAGCGGGGCGCTGCGATACCGCGATGGACCTTGCTGACGCGTTTTTGGACCGCAGTGCGGTGTTGGAGCTTGCCGGGCAGTATGGGGTCGATCTGGCCCTGACGGGGCATGGAGGGGATGTTTGCCGCGCGGCGCTGGGAAAGACCGAGTCAGATGGCCGGGCATCGGAGCCGACGCCTGACGAGGCACTCGGCATCTATCTGGCGGCGGTGAGCGTCTCCAATACAAAACTCGCGCGGTATATGGCCTCAATTATCGAGCATGCGGGCGAGCAAGCGATTTGCGAGCTCGATCCCGTGTCGTGGAAGGTGGCGCACGCGTTTACGGCTGCCTGTTATGGAGATGGTGGTCTGGGGCTTCCGGCAAGCCATACGGCGTTGGAAAGTGAGGCGTCTTGTGCCGCGCTCGATATGCTGTCCGCACATGTCGAGATAAAGCATGGGTTGACCGAGCGGGCGAAGGGCGGCGAGATCCTCGCGGGGCTCAAAACGGATAAGGCCTACGATTGCGAGCTCGATATCGTGGGGACGTTTGTGCGGGCGGACCGCATGTTGACGGAGCTGTTTGATGGGTCGTATGCGGGGACTGACGAGCGTGATGACGAGATGGCCCTGACGCTCGAGGCGCTCGAAGCGCGTGGAATCCGAGCACTCGCCATCTGGGTGCGCATGGTATTATCGGCGCGGCGTCTGCTTGGCGGCATGCCGGTGACCGACGAGCAGGCATTCAATGAGCTCGACCGTTTTGCCGTGCGCGTGCGTGACAATCAAGTCCAGTTGTTTGGCTTGATACTGGAAGGCTGGCAGTCGCTGGCTGAGGGGCGTCCGGTCAATGCCAAATTCCGTGCGGTGCAGGTGCTCAGACTTGCCGAGGAATCGATTGGATACATACGCGACAACGCACTGCTGCTAGAGCGCGCGGCGTACTTACGCAATACATCGATGGTATCGGTGCGCGAAGAGGCAGAGCTGCTCGATTTGAGTCGGACGCAGGTCGGTGGTGCCGAGGCATGGATGGTGGCGCTGCATTTGGCCTCCGCGGGCCGCGATAGCGACCTTGCAGCCTGGATGTCCATGAACCGCCTAGGGATTATGGATCCGTCGTATCGGCTGTTTGCGCGTCTTGCGATGCATTGTCTGGGTGAGCCGGCTGCTAGAATTCGAAAGAAGCTCCCGGTGCGCGAGCTGTCGCGGTATTCGCTGCGTGACGACTTTGAGGGCGAAGGCGAGCGTCTGTTCCAGGCCGGCGATGCCGAGGGTGTCGATGTGATTGGCCATATCGAGATTCGCATGTTTGGGGCGTTTCGCGCCGAGCGCGACGGGTTTCCCATCACGGATAAGATGTGGCGCCGCAAGAAAGCGGCGACGCTTGCCGAGCGGCTTGCACTGGGCATGGATGCACTGGTCGACCGCGAGACGCTGGCTATGGAGCTGTGGCCCCATGCCGAGTTCAATAGCGCTCGTAACAATCTGTACTCGACGATATCGCGCCTGCGTTCGGCTTTGGGGCCGACACCGGACGGCAAGTCGTGTGTGCTGATCCAAAACGAGTGCATTGGGCTTAACGGCGATTACGTCAAGACCGACGTGCGGTTGTTTGATCAGATAAGCCGCGAAGTTTTGGGAAATCGCACGGGTGCGCGCGGGCCCCATCTGATTGAGCTGTGCCTTAAGATCGAGCAGCTTTACGCCGGCCCGTTGTATGTTCCCAATGGCTGTAATCCCACCTACTTTTTGCGTATGCGGCGCATTATGGAATCGAAGTATATCGACTGCATGATTCGGGGCGCGAACGCCGCCCTAGAAGAAAACGACCTGCAGTCGGCGGTATGGCTGGTGGAGTCGGGACTGCGGCAAGAGACGGCGCGCGAGGACATGGTGCGTTGCGCTATGCGCGTCTACGGTGCGGCGGGGCGACGGCGCGATATCGTCGAGCTGTACAGTGGACATATGCATCACCTGAGGGAGCAGGTCAATGGTGTGCCCGAGCCCGAGACGCGGCGTCTGTACGAGCGCTTGGTGGAGGGCAGGCTTAACCGCGTGCTCGTCGAACGATAAAAAATGAGCGTCCGAATTGCTCGGACGCTCGCAAGCTTGATGTATGTTGGCTCGCCGGATCGTTGGCTCTTAGACGAGCTTAATCTTCTCGATGTCCTTGCGCGAGGACTCGCGATACAGCGAGAACTTGCGGCCGATAACCTGAACAACGTCTGCATGGCAGCGCTCGGCGAGCTCTTCGGCGGCCTCGCGGGCAGAAAGACTGGAACCATCGAGTACGGAGCACTTAACGAGCTCGTGCTTCTCCAGGTAGGCGACCGTCTGCTCGACGGTGCCCTCGTTGATGTCGGACTTGCCGATGATGATGGCGGGGTTGAGGTGATGGGCCATGCTGCGAAGCTGCTTGACCTGGGCTCCTGTCAGTGCCATGGGTTCTCGCTTTCTATGTTATGGGGCGCCCCGCGATGGGGCCTTAATCTACGTGAGCTGTCCCACGATAGCGCAGGAACGGCGCGGTGTGGGGCATGTTTGCCCAGTTCAAAAAGAATGCGGATGCCGAGCGGGAGAACAGCGCGGGTTGCAGGCGGACGTGTACGGCGGCCGAAAGCGGTCTATGGACAGCTCGAAGAGACCGGCTCCCATGCAATAAACGCCCAACGGACCTTGCGGACGTGGTCGAGCATGTAGCGCCCTTGCGGCACGCCCTTGGACCCTGGCTCGCCGGTATGGGGATTCTCAATCATATGCTGAGCGACGTAGTCGCGCAGACGGTCGATCTTATCCTCGTTACCGTGCTCGAGCATGCGGGAGAAGTCCGCTACGCCCGCCTCAAGGCTATCGAAGGTATCGCGACGAGGCGATTCAAAGTACGTAACCTGCGGCAGGGCACCCATCTGAATGAGGATATTAAAGGCATACACAAAGCCATTACTGCAGGTAACCGAGGCACCGATGGCGTTCATCAGGTGCAGGTCATAGCGCGGGCTGGAGTTGGCGACCATCGTGACAGCACAACGCCGACGAGCCGTTCGATCAAGCTTGGCAAGCACGCCTTTTAGGTTGGTCGTGGTGACAGAGCGACTGGCAAAGGCAACATCTACCGCTTTCGCGACCGGTCCAACCAAATCCCAGTCATCATCCCAAGCAAGCTCAAGCGGTGTAATGCGATCTTCGAGCCCATAGTACTCAATGCCAGCATCAAGCGTGCCCAACATAGCAGGGGAAAAATCGGCAGCAATCACGGGATGCCCAGCCTGAGCAAGCGGAATAGCAATCGACCCAGCCCCACACCCCATATCAAGCACCGACTCACCAGGCTCAAGCGCTAACAGCTTCATAAAATCCCGAGCATACGGAGCAGTCTCAAGCGGCCGAAAATGCCGAGCCCTTTTATCCCACTCAAAAGAATCATCAGCCCGATGCCGCGCGGCCTGCAGGCGCATCCATTCGCCATTCCAATCAGCAGAAAGCAGCTCAGAGCGAGCATCCCCATCAACCACGGGCCAACCTCCTAGCAACAAAAAAGCGACTCCTCCCAAAAGAAGAGCCGCAACCAGCATATATCAGAAAGAACCGATCCAACGCCAAACCGTCGCATCGACCATGTAGTGCAGGAGCGAAGCAACTGCAACCGGGATAGAACTCAACCGAGGTCCCGTTGTGCGGGAGCCCCGGGGAGGGCAAATATATAAGGTCGATCGCGAGTTCCGCACGAGCCGGAGAGCACTTAATGTGCTCTCCGTGCGAGTCAGGACTGTCCGAGCAGGCGACCTTATATATTTGCCCTCCCCGGGGCTCCTCGCCAGTCCCCCTCAGCTAGTTCTTCAGCGAGTTCAGCGGTGCCGGGAAGCGTCCGCCACGGTGGGCAAGCACGGTGCCGGCGTTGGGGTTCACCGGCATGATGGGCGCACGGCCGAACAGGCCGCCGTACTCGACGCAGTCGCCCACGCCCTTGCCAATGGCGGGAATCACGCGGACGGCCGTGGTCTTGTTGTTGATGACGCCGATAGCCATCTCGTCGGCGATGATGCCGGCGATGGTCTCGACCGGGGTGTCACCGGGGATGGCGATCATGTCCAGGCCAACGGAGCACACGCAGGTCATGGCCTCGAGCTTCTCGAGCGAAAGCGCGCCAGCCTCGACGGCGGCGATCATGCCGGCGTCCTCGGACACGGGGATAAAGGCGCCGGAGAGACCGCCCACGCTGGAGCTGGCCATGACGCCGCCCTTCTTGACGGCATCGTTGAGCATGGCGAGTGCGCAGGTCGTGCCGGGGCCACCGCAGGTGCCAACACCGATGATCTCGAGGATGCGGGCAACGGAGTCGCCGATGGCAGGCGTGGGGGCCAGCGACAGGTCGACAATGCCCTTCTCGACACCCAGGCGATGGGCGGCCTCGCGGCTCATGAGCTCACCGGCGCGGGTGATCTTAAAGGCGGTCTGCTTAATCTTCTCGGCGACCTCCATCATCGATGCGGAATCGGGCAGCGTCTCCAGGGCTGCGGCCATAACGCCGGGGCCCGAGACGCCTACGTTGATGACGGCGTCGGCCTCGCCACCGCCGTGGACAGCGCCCGCCATGAACGGGGAGTCCTCGACCATGTTGGCAAAGCAGACAAACTTGGAAGCGCCGACGGAGTCCTGGTCGGCCGTGAGCTTAGCGGCGTCGATGATGGTCTGCGCAGCCATGAGCACGGCGTCCATGTTGATGCCGGCGCGCAGGCTGGCGACGTTGACGCTGGAGCAGACGCGACTCGTGGTGGCGAGCGCCTGCGGGATGGACTGGATGACGCGGCGGTCGGCGTCGCCGATGCCCTTCTGGACGAGCGCGGAGAAGCCGCCCAGGTAGTCGATGCCGAGGGTCTCGGCCGCACGGTCGAGGGCATGCGCGATGGGGGTGAGGTCCTCATCCTTGCAGCAAGCGGCGATCTGCGCCACCGGGGTGACGGAGACGCGCTTGTTGACGATGGGGATGCCGTACTCGCGCTCGAGGTTCTCGGCGGTCTCGACCAAGTGCTCAGCCGTGTGCGTCACGTGGTCGTAGATCTTCGTGCACATGCGGTCGAGGTTCTCGTCGCCGCAACCCATGAGCGAAACACCCATGGTGATGGTCCTGATGTCGAGGTTCTGCTCCTCAACCATGCCGCGGGTTTCCGCGATTTCTGCGGGCGTGATCGCCATCCTTGCGCTCCTATCTGCCAAAACGAGCATAATCTTATCTATTCTAACGTGCCGCACGTGCCAAGTGGCGCATGCGGCACGTTTTGGTGCTCGGTTGTTTCCGTTGTGTTACTGCCCAAAGACCTCTTCGGCGATGCGCGCGCTTTCGGCGGCGTCCTTGGCGTAGTAGTCTGCGCCAATCTGTTTGGCGTATTCGGGGGTGAGCACGGCGCCGCCTACGATGATCTTGACGCCCGGCACCTCGGCATGAAGCAGCTTGATGGTCTCCTCCATGGCGACGACGGTGGTGGTCATAAGCGCCGAGAGGCCGACGAGCTTAATGTCACGCTCCTGCACGGTCTTGAGCACCTCTTGCGGGTCGACGTCGCGGCCTAGGTCAAAGACGGTATAGCCGTAGTTATCGAGCAGCATCTTGACGATGTTCTTACCGATGTCGTGGATATCGCCCTTGACGGTGGCCACGCAGATCTTGCCCTTGTCGGCAATCTCGCCGGCGGGCATCAGACGCTTGATGGTGTCGAAGCCCACGCGTGCGGCCTCGGCCGAGGCCATGAGCTGCGGCAAGAAGAACTTGCCCTGGTCAAAGAGGACTCCGACCTCGTCGAGGGCGGGGATAAAGTGATTGTTGATGAGGTCCATGGCGTCGTGATCTGCCAGCAGACGCTCAGTCTCGGCCGCGATTTCGCCTTTGCGGCCCGAGACGACCATGTGGCGGATGGGGTCGTCATCGGCGCTTGCGGTGGTGCTTGCGGCAGGCGCGGCATCGCTCGATACTGCCTGAGCCGCCGCCGGGTTCGCGGCGATCTTGTACGGATCGGTCCAGCCGGCGTAGCGCTCGATGTATCCGGTCGAGCCCTCGTCCTCAACGCTCAGGACGCGATAGCTGTAGACGGTATCCATAAAGCGCTTGGAACCCGGGTTCATGATGGGGGCATCCAGACCTGCACCAAAGGCGGCGGCCAAAAAGACCGAGCCCAGCAGCGGCCGCGCGGGCAGGCCAAAGCTGATGTTCGATACGCCGAGTGCGCACTTGACGCCCAGGCGCTCCTTGCACAGAGACATGGCACGTAGAATCTGCTCAGCCTGGCGCTGGTTGGTCGAGGCGGTCATGACCAGGCAGTCGATGAGGATGCGGTCCGGGCCGATGCCGTAACGGGCGGCCTCGGCCACGATGCGCTCGGCGATGGCGAAGCGGGCCTCGGCGGTATCGGGGATGCCGCCCTCGTCGAGCGTAAGGCCGACGACGTTGGTGCCGTAGTGGGCCACCAGCGGAAAGATCTCATCCATGATCTGTTGTTTGCCATTGACCGAGTTGATGATGGGCTTGCCGGCGTAGCGGCGCACGGCGGCCTCGACGGCTGCGGGGTCGGTGGAGTCGATCTGCAGCGGCAGCAGCGTGGAGCCCTGGAGCTGCTCGGTTGCCTGCTGGATGACCTTGACCTCGTCGATCTCGGGCAGGCCCACGTTGACGTCCAGGATGTCGGCGCCCCGCTCCTGCTGGCTGATGCCCTGACTCACGACGTAGTCCAGGTCGCCGTCGCGCAGGGCCTGCTGCAGGCGCTTTTTGCCGGTGGGGTTGATGCGCTCGCCGATGACGGCGATCTTGTGGCCGTCGCAGGGGAGGTCCACGATCGTCTGGGCGCTCGTGACCGACATGCTGGGCTTGCGGTGGCGCGGGCTGGGCGTGTGGTTGTCGATAAGCGTGCGCAAGGCCGCCATGTGCGCCGGCGTGGTGCCGCAGCAACCGCCCACGACGCTCACGCCGTCCTCGATCATGCCGGCGACGGCCTCGGCGTACTCGGGTGCCTGGATATCAAAGACGGTATTGCCGTCATCGTCCACGCGGGGCAGTCCCGCATTGGCCTGCACCATAACGGGCTTGTCGGTGACGGTGAGCATACGCGCGGCGAGTCCTCGGAGCTCGGCCGGGCCCTGGCTGCAGTTGATGCCCAGGACGTCGGCGCCGATGGCGTCGAGCGTGATGGCGGCCACTTCGGGGCTCGTACCCAGGAACGTGCGACCGTCTTCCTCAAAGGTCATGGTGGCAAAGACGGGCAGGTCGGAATTCTCGCGGCAGGCGAGGACGGCCGCCTTGATCTCGGCAAGGTCGGTCATGGTCTCGATAATAAAGAGGTCCACGCCCGCAGCGACGCCGGCGCGCACCTCCTCGGCAAAGAGGTCGTAGGCCTCGTCAAAGCTGAGGGTGCCCAGGGGGCGCAGCAGGGCGCCGATGGGGCCGATGTCGCCGGCGACGTAGCGGGCGCCGGCCTCGCGGGCGCAGGTGACTGCCGCGGCAAAGACGTCTGCCACGGTGGCGGCGCCGTCGAGCTTGTGGGCGTTGGCGCCAAAGGTGTTGGCGGTGATCACGTCACAGCCAGCTTCGACGTACTGACGCTGGATATCGGTGATGACCTGGGGTTCCTCAAAGTTGAGCAGTTCGGGCAGGGCGCCCGCCTTCATGCCGGCGGCCTGCAACATGGTGCCCATGCCGCCGTCAAACAGCAGGTGCCCGGTGCCCTCGATGGCGGCACGCAGGCGATCGTCCTTAATGCGAAGGTCATCGATCGTGCGCGTTTTGTACGCGGCACCGTTGCAGCGCGCAGCATTGACGGGTGCCGCCAGCGCGGCACCGTCCAGATCATGAGTGATAAGCGGAGTAAACATCGATGGCTCCTAATGGCTGGAATAGCAGGTGGTGTGGGCGGCGCGGAAGCGGCAGTGCTCGCGCATGCGGCAGATATTGCAGGTGGGGCGGCTCTGGGCGTCGTGGACTTCGCCGTCGAACAGACCAATCACCGCGGTCACGCTCTTGGTGGGCATGAGCAGGCTGGTGGGGGTGACGGTAAGTCCAATGAGGCGCGTGGCATTGAGTGCATCCACGATCGAGCGCTGGGCAGAGAGCGGGCAGTCGCCATAGCCGGGACTGAAGCGCCAGTTGCCGGCGAGCCCGTGTGCAGCGGCTGCAGCCTTGACCTGCTGGTCCATCTGCTCGACGGCGGCCTCCACATAGGCAGAGCATGCGGCGTCGAGCACGGCGCCTTCCAGGGGTTGCTGGGCTCCCGTGGTGCGCAGACGGCGTTCGGCAGACATCCCGAGGGTGCAGGCCATGAGCGCCGCCAGGCGGGCGTCTTTGAGATGTCGATAGATATCACGACCCCGCAGCTCAACATTGGTGCCAACCAAGCGGATGCAGGGCTCGCCCTGCTCGTCGACGCCCGTGGCATCGACGGCAAACACGCGTCGCACGCCGCGGGGCTCGATATCCAGCTCTAGGCGCTCGACTACAAGCTCAATTCGTCGTGACAGCTCGGGCTCAATCTGCTGGCCGCCGTAGCCCAGATACCGCAGCATCTCGGCACGGTCGACACGAGGGCGGTGGGCAGCGTCGATACGGTAAAGCGCCGGCGACGCAAGGTCGGCCGGCACTTCAACAACGGTTGTATCGACGTGCGGTTTTTCCATTACCCCAGGCGCTCCATAATGGTCGCGGCGATTGCAGGACGGTTCATAGTGTACAGGTGCAGACCGTCGGCACCGTGCTCCTTAAGGTCGCAAAGCTGACGAGCAGCATAATCTACACCGGCTGCCTGCAGGCTCTCGGGGTCGTTCTCGTACTTGGCGAGAATCTTGATGACGGGGGAGGGCAGCGATGCGCCGCACATAAAGACCATGCGGCTGATCTGCGACTTGCCCATAAACGGCATGATGCCCGCGGTAATGGGCACGGTGATGCCGGCCTTGTCGGCAAGCTCGCGGAAGCGATAGAAGCACTCGTTATCAAAGAAGAGCTGTGTCACAAAGAAGCTCGCGCCGGCGTCTTGCTTTTGCTTGAGGTGCTCGACCGAGAGGTTGAGATCCTCGCAGGCAATGTGGCCTTCGGGGTAGGCTGCGGCGCCCACGCAAAAGCCGGCGTCGACGAGCTCAGGGATGAGGTCGCGGGCGTAGGCGTAGTCGGAGGCAGGCTTGTCGTCCTCGGTCGCGCCGGCGGGCAGGTCGCCGCGCAGGGCTAGCACGTTTTCCACGCCGGCAGTGCGATACTCGTCAATCTTGGCGGCGATGTCGGCGTGGGTGCGGCCCACGCAGGTGAGATGCGCTACCGAGGGCGTATCGAATTCGCTCGAAATCATATGCGCGATGGGGGCGGTGGTGGCACCGTTACCCGAGCCGCCGGCCGAGCAGGTGACCGAGACAAAGCTCGGCGAAAGCTTACACAGATTGCCTGCCACCTTGCGAGCCGTGTCGAGGGTAAGCTCGCCCTTGGGCGGGAACATCTCAAACGAAACGGGTGCGGTGCCCTGGGATGCTGCCTGCTTAAAAACCTCGTCGACGCGCATATCGTGCTCCTTTAGATACTTAATAGTGTGATGTGTGGTAAGGATTCTACAGCACCACTGTGTTACGGTGGAGTTTCACTCGCTATTTGGTGATACCAATCGAAAATGCTTTGCTATCGGCATTTCTTATAACAGAGCGGTCAATCTAGGATGGGGCTATAAAGACTGGTATCTGATACGAAATACCAGTTAATAGAGCCCCATCCCAAATTGACTACCCTTAAACTATGGGGAGAGGTCTGCAATTTATACAGTTGATTGGCTGTTGAGGGTGGCAACGCCGCCTCGATAGGGTAACCTCATTGATTGGTTTCGTGACAGCAACATAACGGTAATGTCGCGGAAACACGACGAGCCTAATCTATGACTCGTTCGTTAGTAATCAACACCGCTTCTCACGCGGTGCCGATACGAAGGGAGTTCCGTATGGCCGATCTTACTGACCGCTTCGGGACCATGGTGTTCTCTGAGGAAGTCATGAAGGACTACCTCCCCAAGGACATTTGGAAGCGCCTTGCTGCAACCCTCGAGGGCGGTGAGCCGCTCGACCTGGATGTGGCCAACGCCGTTGCCCACGCCATGAAGGTCTGGGCCATCTCCAAGGGTGCGACGCACTACGCACACTGGTTCCAGCCGCTTTCGGGCATTACTTCCGAGAAGCACGACAGCTTCCTGGAGCCCAACCACGACGGCACCGCTATTACCAAGTTTACGGGCAAGAACCTCATCCAGGGCGAGCCGGACGCCTCCAGCTTCCCCAACGGCGGCCTGCGCGCCACCTTCGAGGCCCGTGGCTACACCGCTTGGGATCCCACCAGCCCCGCTTTTATCAAGGACGATGTCCTGTGCATCCCCACGGCTTTCTGCTCCTACACGGGCGAGGCCCTGGACAAGAAGACCCCGCTGCTGCGCTCCATGACCGCACTCTCGCGTGAGTCCAAGCGCGTTTTGGCGCTGTTTGGTAAGACCCCCAAGAAGGTCGTTCCTTCCGTGGGCGATGAGCAGGAGTACTTCCTGATCAAGAAAGACGCTTACCGCAAGCGCAGGGACCTGGTCATCACCGGCCGCACCCTCTTTGGTGCTGCTCCCTGCAAGGGCCAGGAGCTCGAGGAGCACTACTTTGGCGCTATCCGCCCCACCGTCTCGGCCTATATGAAGGACCTGGACGATGAGCTGTGGGCGCTTGGCATTCCCGCCAAGACCAAGCACAACGAGGTCGCTCCCTGCCAGCATGAGCTCGCCCCTGTCTATGGCGAGGTCAACGAGGCCATCGACCAGAATCTGGTCATGATGGAGAAGATGAAGCTCATCGCCTCCCGCCACGACTTGGTCTGCCTGCTGCACGAGAAGCCCTTCGAGGGCATCAACGGTTCGGGCAAGCACAACAACTGGTCGCTTGGCACCGAGTCCGAGAATCTGCTCGATCCGGGCGACACTCCGCTCGACAACCTGCAGTTCATCGTCTTCCTCACCGCGGTGATCGAGGCCGTCGATAACTATCAGGAGCTCCTGCGTGCCTCCGTTGCCTCGGCCGGCAACGACCATCGTCTGGGCGCCAACGAGGCTCCTCCGGCGATTATGTCCATCTTCCTGGGCGACCAGCTTACCGAGGTCGTCGAGAAGATCATCGATGGCAAGGCTTCCGTCCATGCCACGCGCGGCGTGCTCGACCTGGGCGCCGATACCCTGCCCAAGTTGATGCAGGACAACACCGACCGCAACCGCACCTCCCCGTTCGCCTTCACCGGCAACAAGTTCGAGTTCCGTGCCTGCGGCTCCGAGCAGAACGTCTCCGACTCCAACCTGGTGCTCGATGCCGCCGTGGCCAAGTCGCTCAAGTCCTTCGCCGACGCACTCGAGGGTACGCCCGAGGATAAGTTCCAGGACGCCGCGCTCGAGTACTGCAAGAAGGTGCTGACCGATCACCAGCGCATCCTGTTCTCCGGCGACGGCTACTCCGACGAGTGGCCCGTCGAGGCCGAGAAGCGCGGCCTTGCCAACAACAAGACCACGGCCGACGCCCTGCCCGCCTTTGTTTCCGATAAGGCCATCGCGCTCTTTGAGGAGACGGGTGTCCTGACCAAGGCCGAGGCTCAGTGCCGCTACGACTGCAAGCTCGAGAAGTACAACAAGCTCATGAACATCGAGGCCACCACGATGGTTCGCGAGGCGCGTCGTACCTATCGCCCGGTCATTACCGCCTATGCCACCAAGGTCGCTAAGGGCCTTGAGACTATTCGTGCCGCCGGTGCTGAGGCCGCCATGCAGTGCGAGCAGAACACGCTCAACAAACTCTGCAACGGTATCACTGCCATCAACGACTCCATCAAGGCGCTCGACGTCGTGCATCAGAAGGCCGAGGCTCTCGATGGCCAGGAGCAGGCCAACGTGTACGCGCACGAGGTCGTTCCCGCTATGGATGCGCTGCGTGCCGCCGTGGACGCCATGGAGGAGATCGTGGCCGCTGACTACTGGCCGGTCCCGACCTACGACGACATTCTGTTCTATGTGTAGAACGTAACTGACATATCGTCACGGTATTGAGCCGGGGTCCGCATCATGCGGGCCCTGGTTTTTGTTTGCGAAGGACGCTTTGAAGCCCGTTTTGCAACTGATTCGCCCACGTAATAAGGGGTCGTGGGCAAAAAACGTCAAATATGAGTACTGTCACAAGTCCTGTAGCATTATCTTTTTGCAAAATATGCAGTGTTACACAACATATGTCCAAGTACTTAGCTGATAAACGCTTGCAATTCTTCCGCCGTAGGACCCCTGGCGTCTAAATCGCCTTCTGATGGCATGAAATCGCTGTTACTAAAATGGTAACAGTACTCATATTTGCTATTTTTTGCCCACAGGCCCTTGGACGACAGTGTGATTTAATGCCCTCGGGGTTCGAATCCCGGCGTTGGGGAAGAAAAAAGCCCGTCGCCGCGAGTGAACTGCGTCCCAAATCTTGGACGCCCTAAATAGCGACTAGGCCGCGAGGGCCTGATTCCGGAACTCCTCCGGGGTCAGGCCCTTCAATCTTACCTGCCTCCGGCTCGTGTTCCAGTGGACTATGTATTCCTCCAGGT
>JAUMOL010000003.1 GCA_031295385.1 Collinsella sp. | reverse complement strand
CGTAATTAAGTTTATCGCGAGTTCCGCACGCAAAGGAAAGCACTTAATGTGCTTTCCGTCTTGCGCAGGACTGTAGAGCAGGAAACTTAATTACGCGCCGCTCCCCGCCCACGCCGGGCAACCTCTCCCTTGTACTTTATCAAGGTAGAGTGTATGATTCTGGACGTTACACGACTCACTTTACCTAACTAAAGTGCCACCAAGGGGGAATACCATGAATACCGATATGTCTCGTCGTCAGTTTGTTGGTCTAGCCGGCTCGCTCGCCACGGTGCTTGGCCTTGGTCTTGTCGGTTGCGGCGGTGGTGCCGGCAAGGGCTCCGCTGCTGGCTCTGCCGCGGCCAAGGATGTGAAGGGCGCTGCGGAGTCCAAGAAGCTCGTGGTGGGCTTTGATAAGTCCTATCCTCCGTACGGCTTTGTGGGCGACGATGGCGAGTACACCGGCTTTGATCTCGATCTGGCCAAGGCTGTTGCCGATAAGCAGGGCTGGGAGGTCAAATACGAGGCCATCGACTGGGACGCCAAGGATACGCTGCTTAACTCGGGCGCCATCAACTGCATCTGGAACGGCTTTACCATGGAGGGCCGTGAGGACGACTACACGTTCTCCGAGCCGTACATGCTCAACGAGCAGGTGCTGGTGGTCAAGAAGGATGCGGGCATCAAGGGCTGGGACGATCTTGCCGGCAAGACTGTGGTTACCCAGACTGATTCCGCTGCGCAGGACGTGCTTGAGGGTGACCAGAAGGATCTGGCAGCGACGTTTGCCACGCTCGACACGATCGGCGAGTACAACACGGCCTTTATGCAGCTCGAGAGCGGCGCGGTCGATGCCGTGGCTTGCGACCTTTCGATTGCCCAGTATCAGCTTGCCGCCAAGCCCGATGCTTATACGCAGCTTGATGAGCCGCTGTCCAGCGAGCACTACGCCGTCGGCTTTAAGAAGGGCGACACCAAGTCGGCCGATGCTGTAGCCGAGTCGCTCAAGGCGCTCTACGAGGACGGCACGGTCAAGGACCTGTGCGACAAGTATTCAAGCTATGGTCTATCTTTCGATAATTGGGTGCTCAAGTAATGTCTATTCAGGTCATGATGCAGATGCTTGGCCAGGGATTCTTGGTCAGTTTGCAGTTGTTTGTGCTGACACTGCTGGGGTCGATTCCGCTGGGAATCCCCGTGGCGTTTATGCGCATGAGCAAAATCGCGCCGCTTCGCTGGATTGCGCGCATCTACATTTCGGTCATGCGCGGTACGCCGCTCATGCTGCAGATGTTTGCCATCTACTTTGCCCCGTACTACGTGTTTGGCATTTCGCTCACGCCCGATTCCAAGTGGACGGCGTGCGTCGTGGCGTTCATCATCAACTACGCCGGTTACTTTGCCGAGATCTATCGCTCGGGCTTGCAGTCCATTCCGCGCGGTCAATACGAGGCTGCCGAGGTGCTGGGCTATTCGCGCGTGCAGACGTTTCTGTATATCGTGATGCCGCAGGTCGCCAAGCGTATTCTGCCGGCGATGGGCAATGAGATCATCACGCTGGTCAAGGACACGTCGCTGGCGTTTGCCATTGGCGTGGGTGAGATGTTCTCGACCGCCAAGGCGCTGGTCGCCTCGCAGGTGAGCATGGTGCCGTTTGCGATCGCGGCGCTGATTTACTGGGTCTTTAATTTCGTTGTCGAGATGCTGCTGGGCGCCGCCGAGAAAAAATTGGATTACTACCATGATTAATTCGGTAATGAATATATCGAACGCTCGCAAGGCGTTTGGCGGCAATGAGGTGCTCAAGGATATCTCGCTCGAGGTAAAGCGTGGAGAGGTCGTGGCGATTATCGGGCCTTCGGGTGGCGGCAAGTCCACGCTGCTGCGGTGTGCCACGCTGCTCGAGACGCTCGACGGAGGCTCGCTCTCGTTTGGCGACCTTGCCGTTGCGACGGATGCGGGTTCGGGCGCGGTCTATGCGAAGGGCGATGTGCCCAGGCAGGCGCGCTCGCGATTTGGCCTGGTGTTTCAGAACTACAATCTGTTCCCGCACTATACCGTGATGAAAAACATCACCGATGCGCCGATCCGCGTTCTTAAGCGCCCGCGCGAGCAGGCAGAGGCACGTGCATGCGAGTTGATCGCGCAGATGGGGCTTGTGGGCAACGAGAACAAGGTTCCGTGTGAGCTTTCGGGCGGTCAGCAACAGCGCGTGAGTATCGCCCGCGCCCTAGCGCTCGATCCGGAGATCCTGTTCTTTGACGAGCCGACCTCGGCACTTGATCCCGAGCTGACGGCCGAGGTGCTGCATGTCATTAAAGACCTTGCCGCGCAGAATATGACGATGGTAATCGTGACCCACGCAATGCAGTTTGCGCGCGATGTTGCCGATCGCGTGGTCTTTATGGACGGAGGCCGCATTGTCGAGGAGGGTCCGGCCGAGCAGGTTATCAATCACCCGCGTGAGCAACGTACCCGTGAGTTCTTGAGCCGTATCGAGGGGTAGGCTCAGGTATTTACTCAACTATTAATTGAGGCGAAGCCGCCGCAGGTCTTACGGACTGTGGCGGCTTTTTGTTTGCATCGACGGGGTTCAATAATCGCCCCACAAGCTTGTCTCTTCCTCTCGCCGCCTGTATTCATACGTGTGCCGAAAGGTATGCATGGACAGCCGCCCGTGAGGGTAGGGTGGTGGCATAGGACATTTGGAGGGTGAGTCGGCTCGGCTGCCGACCATGCTGCTCCCGGGATGGCACCGACCGCGAACTCTCCCCGTTGGCGTCGCGCATTGTGCGCGGCCCTGCAAGGAGGTCATCATGGGTGCTCCCAAGACCGGTAACGTAAGGAACGTGGTGCTCGTAGGCCAAGGCGGGGTGGGCAAGACTTCGCTCGCCGAGGCCATGCTCCACCTTTCCGGCAAGACCGCCCGCCTGGGCGGCCACGACGGCACCAAGCCCACGCTCGACTATGACCCTGAAGAGGTCAAGCGTTCATTCTCCATCTCGACGACCATCGCGCCGATCGACTGGAAGGGCGCGCGCATCAATGTGCTCGATGCCCCGTGCTACCCCGATTTTATCGGCGACGCCTTTGCCGCGATGAGCGTCTGCGAGACGGCTCTGTTTGTGGTCGACGCCGAGGCCGGCCCGCAGCCTACGACGGTTAAGCTCTGGTATGCCGCCGAGGACCTGCGCTTGGCGCGTGCGGTGTTCGTAAACCGCCTGTCGCGCTCCGAGGCCAGCTTTGCGACCACGATGGACCTGCTGCAGGAGCGCTTTGGCACGCGACTGGGCGCCGTGACCCTTCCCTGGGGCGAGGGCGAGGACTTTGATGGCATCATCGACCTGGTGCGCATGAAGGCGCGCCATTGCAACGGCACCGAAGCCGTTGAGTCGGAGATTCCCGAGGAGTATCGTGCCCAGGCCGAGGAAGCCCATGACCATCTGTGCGAGCTGGTGGCCGAGGCTGACGACGAACTGATGATGAAGTACTTGGAAGGCGAGGAGACGCTGACGCAGGAGGAGCTTGAAGGCCTGCTGTCGAAGGCGATCGCCGAGCGCATCTTTGTGCCGGTCTTTGCGGGCGATTGCATTAAGGAGCAGGGCGTCAACTCGCTGATGGACGACATCGCCACATACTTCCCGGCGCCGACCGACTACGGCGAGATGCCGCTTATCGACGGCGATTCGCTCAAGATTTCAAGCGACGATGATCGTCCGGTGGCGTTTGTGTTTAAGACCCTGGCCGATCCGCAGCAGGGTCGCATCAGCTTTATTAAGGTGCTGACGGGTACGCTTGAGCCGGGCCTTGAGCTGGTCAACGCGCGCACGCGCAAGGGCGACCGTCTGGCTCACCTGTATGTGATGTGCGGCCGCGACATGACCGAGGTCGGTCACGCCTATGCCGGCGACATTATCGTGGCACCCAAGCTGGCGGCCGAGACGGGCGATACGCTCTCGATTACCGGCAAGGTCGAGGCTGCGGCGTTTAAGTTCCCCAACTCGCAGTACCGCATTGCCATCGAGGCCGAGAATCGCGGGGACGAAGAGAAGCTCTACACGTTTATCGAGAAGGCCTGCAAGGCCGATCCGACCATGAGCATCGATCGTGACGAGGAGACCGGCCAGACCATTATCTCCGCCGTGGGTGAGGCGCAGGTTTCGGTGCTGCTCAACCGTTTGGAGGACCGTACCAAGGTCGTGGCCAAGAGCGTGCCGATCCGCATTCCGTATCGCGAGACCATCCGCCGCACGGCGAGCGCCCAGGGCCGCCACAAGAAGCAGACAGGCGGTGCCGGTCAGTACGGTGACTGCTGGCTGCGCGTTGAGCCGCTCATTGGGCCCGACGGCACGAGCGACGGCTACGAGTTTGTGGATGAGGTCGTGGGTGGCCGCATTCCGCGCTCGCTGATTCCCGCCGTGGACAAGGGTGTCCAGGAGACCATGAAGGACGGTATTATTGCCGGCTATCCGCTCACGGGCATTCGCGTGGCTGTGTACGACGGCTCGTATCACAGCGTCGACTCCAACGAGATGGCGTTCCGTGCGGCGGCCCGCATCGGCCTGCGCAAGGCGTGCGCCGATGCCGACCCGGTGGTGCTGGAGCCCATCGAGGAAATTACGGTGACTATCCCCGAGAGCTACGCCGGCGCCGTGATGGGTGACATCTCGGCATCGCGCGGTCGCGTGACGGGCATGGAGACCGATGAACGCGGCGACACCGTGGTTATCGCCCAGGCGCCGCTGGCCGAGCTGACGGATTACTCGACGCGCCTGCGCTCTATCACGCGCGGCACGGGTGACTTTACCATGAAGCCCGCCGGCTACGAGCAGGTTCCCTATGACGTTCAGGCCAAGCTGGTCGAGCGCTATGAGGAGGGTCGCGCCAAGTAGCGTGTGATTTTGTCTGCAACATACATGCCGATGCAAGGGCCGCTCTGGAAGTGCCACGCCAAGTAGATCGATGTAGGGCAACCACCACGATGGGAATAGTCCCCATCGTGGTGGTTTTTGGTGGGCGAGGTGCCTGCCGGCTTTTACTGGGCCCGTCTCCTTTCATGCTGTCGCGAAAGATAGATCTCCTTTGATAGAATAAACGTATATAGACGTCTATTTGAACTAGGAGGCAATATGTTCGAGGCGGTTATCTTCGATATGGACGGGCTCATGTTCGATACTGAGCCGATTTGGGCTTCCTGCTGGCCCAAAACCGCAATTGAGTTTGAGGTTGAATGCAAAGAGGGTCTTGCGGACGCCATGCGTGGCACCAATGGATCGGAAGCGGTGTCCATTATTCGCGAGTGGTATGGTGATGAGGTCGATTCTCAAGCGTTTGTTGACCGTTTTTACGAAATAGCGCATGAAGCGCTGGCTCAGGGCGCAGAGAAGAAATCCGGATTAGATCGGCTTCTCGACTATCTTCAGGCTGAGGGAATTCCGATGGCGGTTGCTTCATCATCGAGCAGAAAAATGATCGAGGCAAATTTGATAAGGGGAGGAATACTCCCTTATTTCGATTCGATCGTCTCTGGTATTGAGGTCGAACACGCCAAGCCTTATCCAGACGTCTTTTTGAAAGCGGCGGATGAGCTAGGAGCTTCGCCGCAGAAATCCCTCGTTTTAGAGGATTCCTATAACGGGGTGCGTGCGGGATTTGCAGGAGGATTTTGCACTGTCATGGTCCCCGATCTCTCTGAGCCAACAGATGAGATGGAAAGATTGGCCACGGCAATAGTTCCGAGCCTAAATGACGTTACCGATATGCTGGCAAATGGGGCGCTGGGGTAAGCATGTCAAATGAAAGGGGCTGTCGAGTGCTTCTCGGCAGCCCCTTTTTTCGATTTGCTGTATTTAGTGCTTTGCGCATAAATCAAAAAGGTATATAGTCGTCTATAAACAGGTACATAGACGTCTATATAAGTATCTGGAACGAAAACTCAACTCGAATTGCCGTAACCCGGTTGGAGGAATCATGGCAGTTGTAACTTCGACTGAGCTGATCCAGATTGCACGCAAGAACGGATGGCTCCTTCCCGCATATAACACGACGAACATGGAGATGACCTTAGGTATCCTGGATGGATTACAGAGGGCCGGGATGCCGGGTATTCTTCAGATCGCCCCTACTAACGTCAAGCTGTCCGATTACGGCATGATCGCATCCATCGTAAAGCGCGCGGCGGAGGATTATATCGTTCCCACGTGTCTGCATCTCGATCACGGCAAGACGCTCGAGGACGTACGCCAGGCGGTCCAGGCTGGCTTCACCTCTGTCATGATCGACGGTGCCGCGCTTTCCTTTGAAGAGAACATTCGCTTCTCGCGCCAGGCGGTCGACTATTGCCATTGCTATGGCGTGCCCGTCGAGGCGGAGCTTGGCGCCATCAAGGGCAAGGAGGACGATCATGTTTCCGAGGCGGATCTTAAGACCGACCCGGATCAGGTTTGTGAGTTCGTAGAGCGCACGGGCTGTGATTTGCTGGCCGTGTCCATCGGTAATGTTCATGGCCTCGAAGATGAGCCGCGCATCGATTTGCCGCTGCTTGAGAAGCTTGCAGAGGTATCTCCGTGTCCCCTCGTTCTTCATGGCGGCTCGGGAATTCCCTACGAGACCATCCATGCGATGCAGCCGCACAAGATGTCCAAGATCAATATTGCAAGCGACCTGCGTAAGGCCTACATCACAACTGTTGGCAAGGCGTATGAGGCAAACAACAATGAGCACAATCTTGCCAAGGTGCTAATCGATGCTCGAGAAGCCGTCGCGGCCGTTGCCTACAAAACGACCCGCGCCATTAACGGCATCGCTGAGTAAATCGGAATTATGGATATGGATGAGGCGATAATGGGCGCGCTCTACCTTGGTGTCGATGTTGGCACGTCATCGGTGAAGCTTACGTGCATTGATGAAAGTGGAAAAGTTGTCGCAACTGCAAGCGAGGCTTACGAATGCTCTGAGCCTCATCCCGGTTGGAGAGAGATCGAACCCGGGATATGGTGGGATGCCGTTTGTTCGGCGTGCGCCTTGCTTGGGGAGAAGGTCGACCTGTCTCTAATTAAGGGCGTTGGGGCCACCGGGCAAATGCATACGACGGTGCTGGTTGATGCTGCTGGGGTTCCGACATGTCCGGCGATAATGTGGAATGATCAACGCACGATTGACACTGTTTTTGATGAGAAGCAGTGGGCGCTAGCTGTAGGTTTTCCTCAGGTTGCCAGCTTCCTTTCAACTGGGGTTCCGGCAATGAACCTTGCATGGATGGCTAAAAACAATCCAGCAGCTCTTTCCAAGAGCGAGGTATTCCTTTCGGTTTCGGATTGGATCGCTCTCAAGTTTGGCGGACATCCCGGCATGGACTATTGCGGAGCGTCGACAACGGGGCTTTTCGATAATAAGAAGCAAACTTGGATTGACGAGGTTTGCGAGCATTTTGGGGTTCCCGAGTCGTTGCTTCCCGCTGTCGAGCCTTCCGACAAGGTTATCGGGGTCGTTAGCGAAAGGGCTTCGGATGAGACGGGAATTCCCGCAGACGCTTCGATTGTAAGGGGGACGGGCGATAATCCTGCGGCGGCGATTTGTACGGGCTGTCTCCTGGAGGGCATTCCCACCATTTCGCTTGGCACAAGCGGTGTGCTGATGTATTCGGCCGAAGGGGTTGAACTTCCAGATGTTGGTAAGCCCGTATTGTTTAAATGGGGTAATACTCTTAAGACGCAAGTTCAGCTCAGTATTAGGTCGTGTGGTGGAGCTAAGGAGTGGTGGTACGGACAGATTCTAGACAGCGACTCCTACGATCTCGAGGACAAGGCCGTTGAGGATCCTTTCTACGAAATGAGGGACCTCATGTTCTATCCGCATCTGTCGGGGGAAAAGGTCTTGCACGGTTGCCCGTCGGTTCGAGGTGCCTTTTTGGGGCTTGACCTTGACACGACGCGTTCGGAGCTTGAGAGGGCACTTATGGAGGGCACGGCATATGCCCTCAGGGAACTCAAGGAATCCGTGAACCATTCGCAAGAGTGGTTCGGTATCAGGCTTGTTGGCGGAGGGGCTAAGAACGATTTTTGGGCGCAAACGCTCTCAAACGTGTTGGGAATCGATTTAGTGCGCATGGAATCGTCCGGTGCCGGTCAGGGCGCGGCATTGCTAGCGCTTTCAGCTTCTTGCGGACAAGATTTGGCCGATATTGCCGCCGGGGTCTGCAAAAGGCTAGATTCCGTTGAAAAAAGCGACAAAGTCCACGAGATATACAATGTGCGTTTTGACAGGTACATGCGCATATTTAAGGCATTAGAAAATATCTATGAGCTAAAGAGCGCATAGCCGTTTGCCCTACAAAACCAACCATTCACCGAAAGGAATGCAAGAGCAAAGCTCAGAAGGCAGTCACTTTGTAATATATAGACGACCGTAGACAACCATGAGCGTATATGGCCGAATGAAAGGGGAGGAGCGGGCGCTCAGGTAGGACGATAGCAGTAACGAACATCAATTAAGGAGAATGAAAATGGGAGCAGTAAACGATTTCCTTATCTTCCTTGCGGAGGGCTTTACCGGCCTTTTTAATGCTGCGGGCGAGCAGTTTGCCTCGTTTATCACGGGCATGATTCCCATGCTGATTTGCCTGATCCTTACGATCAAGGCAATCATCCAGCTGATTGGCGAGGAGCGCGTCTATGGGTTCATGAAGAAGTGCACCAAATATGCGGTTCTCCGCTATACCCTCATTCCATTCCTTTGTACCTTCTTCCTCTGCAACCCGATGGCGTACACCTTTGGTGTGTTTGTCGAGGAGGACTACAAACCTGCATTCTACG
Source organism: Collinsella sp. (assembly GCA_031295385.1). GTDB lineage: Bacteria > Actinomycetota > Coriobacteriia > Coriobacteriales > Coriobacteriaceae > Collinsella. The sequence goes on along the minus strand of JAUMOL010000003.1, from coordinate 50,948 downwards.
ATGCGGTCGTGTCCATGATGCATCCCATCGTCGGCCTTTTCCCGCACGCCAACTCGTCCGAGCTTTTTGTTTGGCTTGGCATCTCGGCTGGCTACGAGGCACTGGGAAAGAACTCCTCTGAGCTTGCCATCCGCTTCCTCGTCGTTGGTCTGATCGTTTGCCTGATCAAGGGCATCGTTACCGAGAAGCTGTACCTCATCATGAAGAAGCGCAACGAAGCTAAGCTTGCTGCCTAGTGGTTCAGCGCAAAAGGAGAGTCTAGATCATGAGTGAATTTAAAAGCGTAAAGGCGTCCCACGGCGGCAACGGTTGGGGCGGACCCCTTATCATTACCCCCACGGCCGAAAAGCCCTATGTTCTGAGCGTGACCCTGGGCGGAATCAGTCCGGTTGCCCTTCGCATCGCGGAGCTTACCGGCGCCGAGGCGCACGATCAGTTTAAGGACCCGATCGAGACCGATCAGGCATGCGCTGTTGTTATCGACTGCGCTGGCGTGGCCCGCTGCGGCACTTATCCCAAGATGGGTCTTAAGACGCTGAACATCAAACCTGGTTCCCCGTCTGGCCCTCTGGCACAGTTCATCACCGAGGATCTCTTTGCGTCCGATGTCAATCCCGATTGCATCGCTCTTGTCGATGCCGCGGATGTTCCCGCTGAGCCGGTAAAGACCGAAAAGGCACACGAGGAGACGACGAAGGAAAACGTTCCCGCAAAGATTGCTGAGGGGCGCGCCGAGATTGCGTCCAAACAGTCTAACGGGTTTATGGACGTTGTCTCTAAGATCGGCACCGGCGTTGGTCGCGTCATCAGCATCATCTATCAGGCTGCACGTGATACCGTGAATGACGTTATCCGCAACATCATCCCCTTTATGGCGTTTGTCTCGGTGTTGATCGGCATTATTAACTACACGGGTTTCGCGAACGTTCTTGCCGGCGTTCTCACTCCGCTTGCGGGCTCGCTGCCCGGTATGCTGGCAATTGGCATGTTCTGCTCAATCCCGTTCCTTTCGCCATTGATCTGCCCGGGCGCAATCATCGCTTCTGTGCTTTCTGTTCTTGTTGGCGACCAAATCGCCAACGGCACGATTCCCGCTAACTTTGCCCTTCCCGGCTTCTTTGCCGTCAACTGCCAGGTTGGTTCTGACTTTGCTCCCGTTGGCATGACTCTCATGGAGGCAAAGCCCGAGACGATCGAAATCGGTTACCCTGCATTCCTGTTTGGCAAGCTGATTACCACCCCGATCCAGATTATTCTCGCCTACGTACTGTCCTTTGGCCTGTAAACTGAATGCTTTAAGAGGGAAAGGCCCGCTATGCTCAACGCACTCATTACAATAGCCTTCTTTATTCTTGTATGCTTGCAGGAACATTCACCCAGTATCGCTATTGGAAGAGGGTGCGTGTTCTCATCCATGAGCGCGCTCGCGATCATGAGGGATACTTGGGCACGGGTATGTGCAAGGTGAGTTTTAGCCGAAAGGCGTTTGTGATGATCCTGACTGATCATGACGGCGTGATTAACGGTTGCTATGAGCTCAAAGGGCTTTCCCTCAAACCGGAGTTTTCGGAGATGAGCGAGATGTTGGGGTTGAATATCGAGACCGCCCTAGACCATCTGGCCAACGAAAGCTATCACGATGCTTTTGCCCAGGCTATTCGTGTTATCGACAGGTCAATGACTGCGCCTGCGGCGTAACAAAGATAGGAGAAATCAAATGTACAAGGTTAAGGTCACTGAGATCGGCTCGTTTGTTGAGGAGCTTCTCAACGAGAAGATGGTGGTCCTGTTTGGCCCGACCGCTCCTGCAGAGTTGCGCGACATCTGCGTCGTTCACGATGGAACTCCTACAGAGGATAACGTGCTTGCTGAGGGCGGCACCATTTCCATCGGCGATCAGGTCTACACGATTAAGGAGTTTGGTGAAGCTGCGAACGAGAACATGGGAGGGCTCGGTCATCTAACCATTGCGTTCGATGGCGAGCGAGAGCTGCTTCCTGGAACGGTTCTCGTGACACCAAGCGTGCTTCCCAAGCTGGAAACCGGCATCGAGATTAGCTTCAACGGCTAAATCGCTCGGTATGGCAGGCCATGTATTAGTCGGAAAGGACGTGTTCTCATGAAACGTTCCGATTTAAAACTGCCACTTTTCACAGTCAGTCCTAAGACCTATTTGCTTGCGGACGATTCAATTGCAGCGGCTCATCTGACGGATGAAATCGCAAAAGATCGAGATCATTCGATTTTTTGGACTGCTCCCGTTCCCGAGCTCTGCGCAGTTGCGAAGGATTTGAAATTTGCAATTCCCACAGCGCAGCATGCCGATCTTGTCGGTGACGGAAAAGGAATGGGACTGACACCTCTTGAGTCGCTTAAGAGCGCGGGAGTTCAAGCTGTCTTTCTAAATCACACGGCACACCCCCTGGCCGTTGATAAGTTGGCGGCAACGATCGATCGCGCTCGTGAGCTTGAGATTCTAACCATTGTTGCAGCCGATAGCGTGACAGAGTCCAAAGCGGTTGCGGCGATGGACCCGGACGTGATTCTTTGCGAGCCGAGTAGCCTTGTGGGAACCGGCCATACAAGCGGCGATGATTACATCGCGGAGACCATCGCTGCCGTAAGGTCCATCAATCCCGACATCGTTATCATGGAGGGAGCGGGAATCAGGTGCGGAGGCGACGTTCGTCGCCTGATTGGACTTGGCGCGCAAGGTACCGGCATTTCGAGCGCCCTGGCGATTACGGATGACAGGGCAGCGTTGCTTACGGAGCTGTTTGACGCGCTGGACTAAAACCGTTTACAAAAAGGCGAACCCACGGGTTCGCCTTTTTGCGTTTTGGAATTATGTTAAGCGCAATGCCGCCGCTCTCAAGAGCTTTAATGGCGGCGCTGAAAAACGGTGCCAAGCTGGAACCTGCTGGATTTAAGCCATACGCGCGCATATTCAATTGCAGAGTCATTGTCCAAGTAGACTGTTTGAAGCTGCTGAAGAAGCGGGGACTGCGTAGAGAGACCAAGCGCATCCGCGCGTTGGGTATCCGCGAGCTTTGCCACAAAGGAGGTCTTTGAGTATTCGATCTGGTGGCCTGAGAGCCGCTCGATTATTGCAAAGAGACCTTCGTTAACAAAGTCGGCTGTTTCAATACCTGGGACAAGTGCCATATTGATGTTGTTTTCGATGAACATCACAGGTTCACCCTCAACGCTGCGCACTCGCTCGAGATGAAGGTAGTCAGAACCTTCGACAATACCGAGATGTCTGGAAATATCTTCGTCCGACTTACGAATTTCGCAATCGAGAATGCTTGTTTCGAAAGAAAGACCTTGCTCGATTAGAGATTCGGAGAAAGAGATAAGACCCTCTGTAAGGGGGAAAGAGATGTCTTTTGACTTAACGTAAGTTCCCTTTCCCTGAATTTGCTCAAGCAGGCCCTCATCAACAAGCCTGGAAATGGCCTTTTTGATGCTGCCGCGGCTGACGCCGAGCGTACTCATGAGCTCGACTTCCGACGGGATTTTGGATGCTTGCTCCCAAGCTCCTGAGGCGATGTTCTCGCGCAGATAGTCGACCACCTGCATATAGATGGGGGTGGGACAATCCTTTTTTATATGTGAATTGTTGACACGATTGGTCACAGTCTCTCCTGATTACTTTGAAGCAAAATTACCTTCATTTTACGTTGTTTTGCTTCGATTAACTTATCGAGATTGTGATTGCAAAGAATAAATCACGTTTTAGTGTAAGGCTTCCGCTGCTTTGGCTGCCTGTCTGGCGTCTGCCTTCTACTCTTCATCGACAATACGGGTATCTTGGAGAGATGGCCCCATGTCACAGAAATGCGCCGTAGGAGGCAAGAATTAGCCTCCCGTGCGCGTCGGTGACAAACGATGCGGGCGTGGCCCCGGTTGAACCTACTCTCCGGTGGCCTGGTTGCGGCCGGTGGCGTAGTCAATCTGCACGTGCGGCTGCAGGTTGTAGCAGTACACGTGGAAGCACAGGGTCTTGCCGTGGTCCTCGATCGATTGTGCTTCCAGACGAACGCCACGACAGACGAGTTCCTCTTCGTTGTACATGGGCGTGACGCGGTAGAGCACGTGGTTGCCCGTGTCGTGGATGTAGTCGAGGATCTGCTCTTCAAACGGCAGCATGCCCGTCTCGTTGAGGTAGCGCGTGCCGGTGAGGAGATTTTTGCGATTGGCGTTCTCGCCGCAGAGCGACCAGGCGATGAGGTGGCAGCGGTTGTAGAGGCTCTGGCCTGGAATAAAGTCGTAGCGCTGCTGGTGCCAACCGGCAGGATGGATGCGCGAGATATCGCCGCGCTTTCCCTGTCCGAGCGACTCGGGGCCTACGCAGGCGAGCGCCTTGCGAGTGCGGCCCAGGCTGTCGAGCTTGGAGAATTTCTTAAAGCAGCCCTCTTCGGTGGCGCGCTCGTACTCGTCGAGCGTGAACGACGGCATACCCAGCGGGTGCGTGCCGTCGGCGCGAAGGGCAACGTAGGGGTTGCCGGCGTAGTCGGGAATGCTGCTGAGATAAACACCGCGGGCGCGGTTGAGGTCGGGGTTTTCGACCTCGTCGATGGGGGTTGCGGCACTATCCGCGGAGGCAGTGTCACCGGTGTCGGTTGCGGCGGATTCAGAGCCATCGCTAGAGTCTTGGCTATTTTGAGAGTCCTCGGAGCTCGCTGTTCCCGATTCGAGCCGAGCGACCAGATCTGCCTCGTCGTCGGTGCGGTTGGGACTCTCGTTTTGCTTCTCGGCCAGAGCCGCCGCCTGCTCATCGCTTTGCGGCGACAGCAGCTTGGGCGCTCCGTCGAGCGACCCTGCGAACAGCGCAAATCCCAGCACCACGGCGGTGCCGATGGAAAGCACTTGCTTGTAGGCGGACTTGCGCGACATGGAGGCTCCTGGATGGACGGTTGGGAGTCTACCAGTCTAGCAGGAGCCGGCAGGGGCCGTTCTGTCGAACAAATACTTAAGATTTGGGACAAATGCTACGGATTCATTTGCCTCATATGGAGCTGCGGCGGTTGTGTATATGAAGCTATTCGGCGTTTCCCCAAATGATACCTGCCAAAACAAACCTGTCCCTTTTCGGTGGGTGATCGTGAGTTATTTCACCGCAGCTTAAGGTGCGGTTGGGATGTGCGCACTTTAAAGAGAGGAGCCCATGATTAGAGAGATTGCGCTCGTCTCTCTAATTGTCTCTCTAAAGAGAAAGCCAGTTAAAGAGATAACATTGGGCTATCTAACAGTGAATTCGATACATCTCTCTAAATGTCTCTCTAAAATAAGGTGCTTATCTCTCTAAAGTTAGAGAGATATACTATACTTTAGAGAGATAAATCTATCGTTTTAGAGAGACGGAATGCCAATGCTGCTGGATGAACCTCTTGGCCTTATCGTTGAGCGCCTTCGCAGGCGGGGGACTGATGACGCATCGGTAGAAGTTAAAGCCTGCACGAATAAATTGAGCGCAGACGTATGGGAGACAGTGAGCGCTTTTGCGAACACTGCGGGTGGGCTCATTATTTTGGGCCTGAACGAGGCCGAAGGATTTGTTCCTTCGGCTAACTTTGCTATCGATAGGGTGCGCGATCAGTTTGTTTCGGGTATCGGAGACGGAGGCTCAGCGGCAGTGGTGACCCATGCGCCGCGGTACGAGCTTGATCGAGGCGAGGTCGACGGGCTCCAGGTGCTTCTGGTGCGCATCTTTGAACTTGAGCTTAAAGCGAAGCCTTGCTATATCGGCGCGCGCGGCGTGCAGAACGGTAGCTACAAGCGCGTGGATGATAAAGATATCAAGATGTCACCCGCTGAGCTATATGAGCTGCAGAGTGCGTTGCTTCCGAGCGATGCAGACGGCACGGTGGTTTCGGAGGCAACGGTCGAGGATTTGGATCCAGATGTCGTGCGGTCTATTATCGCAAATCGCCGGCTGCAGACCCCGCGCGTTTTGCGCGGGGCCGATACGCTGGAAAAGCAGCTGGTCAGACTCAATATCACTACAAAGGATGGTGCCGTGAAGCTCGCGGGGCTTCTGTCGGCGGGAATTTACCCCCAGCAGTTCTATCCCAAACTGATGATCGATGTCGCCGTTCATTCCGATGTGGAAAAATCTGCACCCGGGCAACCCCGGTTTATTGACCGCCAGTTGTGCGATGGCCCGATTCCGGCTTGCATCGAAGATGCCCTTGCCGCGATTGGACGAAACTTGCGCAAAGCGACGATAGTGCAAGGCGCTGGCAGAAGGGAGGATTGGGAAGTTCCCCAGGAGGTTTTGCGCGAGGCCTTGGCAAACGCCTGCATCCATCGAGAATATTCGCCCATGTTTGTGGGGCAGGCCGTGAGTGTCGATATCTATCCAGACAGAATAGAGATCAAAAACCCCGGTGGGCTTTGGGGCGGAAAGACGGTGGACAATCTTGCAGACGGGGAATCGCGCTGCCGAAACCCAAAGCTCATGAGCCTAATGGGGGCGACACCGTTAGAGCATGCCGAGGGGGCCGTTGCAGAAAGCCAGGGATCTGGTATCCCGGCTATGATTCGCGAGATGGAGTCTCGTTCGCTTGGAAGGCCGAAATTTATCGTTAAGGCCGATTCGTTTACGGTGCTGCTTTCCCGGCACGGGGCGGAGCTTGCTGAAAACCGCACGTGGATTCAGAGCCATGTGGGCACCGAGCTGACGGATCGCGAAGAAACATTGCTCATGTTTATGCGGGAGCATGGGTGCGTATGCGATGTTCAAAAAATACGAGAGGCCCTGAAGTGGGATTCGGATGACATTCGCCTGATCTGCGGGGACCTTGTAGATAAACATGCCCTGTCAAAATGCGGCAAAGACACGTTCGAAATTATCGATAGGAACAGAGAACCGTCAGCTTCGACGGCGGATAGGATCCTGGAGGCTCTCGGCGCCGAAGTGGATATGACGGCGCGAGAAATAGCGGTTGCATCGGGGGTCAGAATTTCGTCTGTCCGTTACCATCTGCCAAAAATGGCGGATAAAGGACTCATCGAAGTAATGGGTTCGTCGACGAGCCGCAACCGCCGATATCGGAAGAAGTAGATGCAGCCGGGTCGCCCCTCTAGCGCCTCTCGAAGTTAGATGGGTGCTAGAGGGGCGACTGCCTCGCGATATTTCCCCAGATAAAACCTGCCAAAATAAACCTGTCCCTTTTTGGTAGGTCAGTTAACGCAGTCCTGGTTGAGCATATGCGAGCGAGCAGGCTCCGGGTGCGGTAAGGTGACGTGAAACAAGCGGGCGCTGACCTTTTGGTCGCGCCCGTGAAGTTGAACGTCAGATTACCGTGCCCGGGGCCTGCGCAGCGCCGAGCAGTTACGCCGTTTGTAAAACGGCGTAACCTAAAGGTTCATGTTGCCGTGAATGTAGGGGGTGACCTCGGGGGAGATATGGTCGCAGCCCAGCTCGCGCAGCGCGGACTCGATAACGGCGGGCAGCGGGGTCTTGCCCTTGTCGTCGACGGCGGCACCGCCGAGGGTGGCAATCTTGGCGACATCTGCGGGTGCGGCCTCGATATGCATGCAGCCGCCGACCAAGCGCGCGCGTACCTGTGCCAGATCAAGATCGTGCAGGTAATCCTCGCAGGCGCGGATTAAATCGACTTTCTCGCGCGTAAGCTCCTCGCCCGTGGGGACGCGGGTGGCAAGACATGCTCCCGCAGGTAGGTTCCAAACGGGATAGCCCCATGCGCGCAGCAGCTCGCGCTCTTCGTCCTTGGTAAAGCCGACCTCCATAAGGGGTGAGCGTACGCCGAGCTCTTCTGCCGCACGCATGCCGGGGCGGTAGTCACCGCGATCGCTTGCATTGCTGCCATCGATGACGGTGGGAAAGCCGAGCGACTTGGCGTGGTTGACGATGGCGGTAAAGCCGGCGTGCTTGCAGTGGTAGCAGCGATTGGCATCGTTGCAGGTTACTTGGGGGAGCTGCAGCTGATCCACCGAAAGATTGAGCACGGGGAGCTTAAAATGCGGCCCCTCATTGGCCTGTCCATCAACGGACTGCTCAAACGAAGTCTGTTCGGGCGTGCCGATGAGGGGCGTGGTGAGATGGACGAGAAGGGTATTGGTAGGCATGATGCGGGCGCAGACCGCGGCCAAAAAGCTGCTGTCGACACCACCGGAAAAGCCGATGGCGACGCGTCCGTATGCCAAAAGCAGCTGCTCGAGTGCTGCGAGTTTGTCCTGAAGCTCCTCTGTGGGTGCGGCGGTGTCTGAAAGCATGAAAGTTCCTTACAGTAATTAAAGCTCGGATGAAACTATAATCCCACCGAGCTGCTTGTCATAAGACTTCCAGCTATGTAACGAAAGTGCAATATGCTATATACGTTATATACAAGCTTGTAAAGTGCGGTAGAGTGGCAGTAATGCAATCCGGCGAGGGGGACCGATATGATCAAGGCTGTTATTTTTGACATGGATGGAACGCTGGTCGATACCGAGCGTTTGGGGATTAAGGCCTGGAAGGCAGGCGCCGCTGAGCTGGGGCTCGCGATTGATGAAGCGCTGATCCATCAGTTTATCGGCCGCACGCTGCCCGATGTTATGGACATCCTCGATAAGCATTATGGCAGCCATGAAACCACCGAGGCGGTCTATGTCCGCCACAAGGAGATTCGCGACGAGATGGTCAAGACCGAGCTGGAGCTTAAGGCCGGCGCCGCCGAGTGCCTAGACGAGCTGCTGGCTGCGGGCTATCACGTGGGTCTAGCGACGTCGTCGCGCCTCGTTGCGGCCGAGCGCAACCTTAAGATGGTCGGTCTTTTTGACAAGTTTGAAACGGTAACGTGTGGCGAGGACGTCGTGCACGGCAAGCCCGACCCCGAGATGTATCTGCTCGCCTGCGAGCGCGCGGGCTTTGCTCCCGAGGAATGTGCCGTGGTCGAGGATTCGCGCAACGGCTGCGTCTCGGGCATCACGGCCGGATGCCATGTCTTCGCCGTCCCCGATATCGTGCCGCTGCCGCAGGACGTGGTGGATGGCTGCGAGGCCGTGCTCGATACGTTGTTCGATCTGGCGGCGGCAGTCAAGGCCGTACGCTAGACAATTGCGGTGTTGAAACGAGCAATTGCCCACGTTTGCGCTCAAGCAAAAGGGGCCCGGCGATGGTCGGGCCCCTTTTGCTTAAGCGGCGACATAGCATACTTGCGGGCGTGCTATAGATACGCGCCGAGGTTGATGGCCGTGGCGTCGGTCTGGGTGCTTGCCTGGGTGCTGGCGCGCTCCAGTAGGAACGGACGTACCAGTTCTTGGCGGTTGATATCCTCGGCGGCGGTGACTGCGGTGACGGTGCGCGCTGCAGAGCCGACGCGGATATGCTTGGTCTTTGCCGGGGCCTTGTTCTCGATTTGCTCCATCAGCAATTGAACGCCCTTGCGGCCAATCTCGTAGCCCGGGGGCGCTACCGTAGTGAGCGGGACCGATCCGCTCCAAGCGAGTGGGTTGCCATCGCAGCCTGCTACGCGTACTTGCCCGGGGACAGAGATGCCCTTGTCGACCAGCGCCGAGATAACGCCCGAGGCCAACACGTCGGTCAGGCCGACGACAAAATCGGGGCGTTCGTTCGCGGGGCGCTCGGCGATTTGGGCACCGATGCCGTAGCCGTCGGCGGCGGTATTCCATTCGCCGGCGTCGATGACTTCGATCTTGATATCGGGGTGTAGGGCGAGTGCCTTATGAATGCCAAGGACGCGCAGGGTGAGTTGCATAAATGCTGCTCTACCCACAACGGTGATATGGCGTGCACCGCGGGCGATGGCGAGTTCGGCAATGATGCGACCCTGGGCCTCGTTGTCGGCCGCTACGTAGTAGCCGGGCTCGGAGCAATGGATGTCCAGGTGGACGATCGGCACGGGCATCTTGGTCATGGCGGGGTGCCAGTCGGGGGATGCCATGGGCTGAACCATGACGCCGGACATCTGGGTGCCCATAAAGTAGCGCAGGTAATGGTCCTCGAGAATATCGTCGTTATCGGCGTTGGCGATGAGCAAGTCGTAGCCGTGCTTGCGGGCCTCGTTGTGGGCGCCGCTGGCGATTTGGAGCGAAAAGCCGTGATCGAGACGGGGGAGCACCAGGCCAAAGGACTTGGTGGCGCCGCCTGCGAGCTGACGGGCGCTTTGGTTGGGCAGGTAGCCAAGGCGATTGATGGTCTCGTTGATGAGCTTGAGGGTTTCGGGGCGCAGCTTTTCGGGGTGGTTGAGCGCGTTGGAAACCGTGCCCAGCGAAACTCCGGCCTCGCGCGCGACGTCGCTGATTTTTACCTTTGCCATAGCGGCCCCTTTGATGCGTTTCAAGTACAAGCCAGATTGTAGCATCCCAAACCAACCAAAAAGGGATAGGTTTATTTTGGCAGGTTTTATCTGGGGAAACGCTGTTGCCAACGCGACCACCACGAAGGGGGACAGGCGCTTTTGTGGTGGTTTGGACCGGCTGGACGTGTGTGCATCGGGTGGTATCTAAGTTGAGGTACCACTTCTGGTATATCAGCTTGCGTTTGCGTGAGTACAATACTCGAACGTTATACGTCTCAGCGCCCCCTGTGCGTGGACGTCTTGCAGTCACGCGAACGAAGGGATTTATCCTATGTGCGGAATCGTCGGCTACACCGGCTCTGATATTGCAAAGAACATCCTGGTCACGGGCCTCAAGCGTATGGAGTATCGCGGCTATGATTCCTCGGGCGTCGCGCTCGAGGTGGGCGAGGGCGCCGCGGCGCACCTCGACGTCATCCGCCGCGTGGGCAAGGTCGCGGGCCTGGAGAGCGAGCTTTCCAACATCGACAGCGACGCTACCTGCGGTATCGGCCACACCCGTTGGGCCACCCACGGCAAGCCTTCGGTCGTTAACGCTCACCCCCACACTAACTGCGACGGTCGTATCGCCATCGTCCACAACGGCATCATCGAGAACTTCGCCGAGCTGCGCGAAGAGCTGGAGGGTCGCGGCCACCACTTTAAGAGCGAGACCGATACCGAGGTCTTCGCGCATCTGATCGAAGAGGCTTATGCCGAGACGCACGACCTGATGGCCTCCGTGCGCGAGGCTTGCGCCCACGTGGTCGGCGCCTATGGTCTGGCCGCCGTGTGCGCTGACGAGCCCGGCGTGATCGCCGTGGCCCGCAAGGATTCCCCGATCGTGGTCGGCGCGGGCGAGACCGGCGCTTATGTCGCCTCCGATGTCATCGCGCTCATCGACGCCACCCGCGATGTCGTGGTGCTCGAGGACGGTCAGTTTGCCAGGCTCACGCCCGCAGGCGTCGAGTACACCGACGAGGCCGGCAACGTTATCGAGCCCAAGGTCACCCACATCGACTGGGACCTGGACATGGCAGAAAAGGGCGGTTATCCCGACTTTATGCTCAAGGAAATCCACGAGCAGCCGCGCGTCGTGCGCGACACGCTGGTCGGTCGTATGACGCCGGCCGGCGAGCTCGACATCGACGAGCTGGGCCTTTCGCTCGAGGAGCTCAACGACATCGATCGCGTCTACGTGATCGCTTGCGGCACCAGCTATCACGCTGGCCTCATTGCCAAGAATCTCATTGAGGGCTGGGCTCGCATCCCCACCGAGGTGGAGGCGGCCAGCGAGTTCCGTTACCGCAATCCCATCATTACGCCGACGACGCTTGTCGTTGCCGTGTCCCAGTCGGGCGAGACGGCCGATACCCTTGCCGCCATTCGCGACGCGCGCATCAAGGGTGCCAAGGTCTTCGGCATCACCAACGTGGTGGGCAGCCCCGTAGCGCGTGAGAGCGACGGTGTTATCTACACCAAGGCCAACAAGGAGATCGCGGTCGCCTCGACCAAGAGCTTCATCGGCCAGGTTGTGAGCCTTACGCTTTTGGCCCTGCTGCTGGCGCAGGTCAAGTACCGCTTGACCACCAAGCAGGCGCGCATGCTGTTCCGCGAGCTTTCCGATACGGCCGAGCAGATCCAGTGGATTTTGGATACCCAAACCGAGGCCGTGCATGAGGCCGCCCTGCTGTGCAAGGACGCGCAGTCCGCACTGTTCGTGGGTCGCGGCATGGGCGCCGCTATTTCCTACGAGGGTGCACTCAAGCTCAAGGAGGTCAGCTACCTGCACGCCGAGGCCTACGCCGCCGGTGAGATGAAGCACGGCCCCATTGCCCTGATCGACCCGGGCTTCCCTGTCATCGCTGTGGCCACCAAGAGTGCCACCTACGACAAGACCGTGTCGAACCTCATGGAGTGCAAGGCGCGCGGCGCCAAGGTCATCGTCGTTGCCACCGAGGGCGACGAGGAGATCAACAAGATCGCCGACTGCATCATCCGCGTGCCAGCAGTCCGCGACGTGTTCAGCCCCATCACGGCGAGCGTCCCGCTGCAGCTGCTCGCCCGCGAGGTCGCCATCCTGCGCGGCTGCGATGTCGATCAGCCCCGAAACCTCGCTAAGAGCGTGACCGTGGAATAGTTGGTTCCGCCGTCCTAGCGACCAAGGCCCGGCTCCGCTGCAACGGAGCCGGGCCTTGTTGCATTTGCCCAGATAAAACCTGCCAAAATAAACCTGTCCCTTTTTGGCAGGTTAGCGGAGCTTGCTGGTCTCGAAGTACTCGGGGAACTGGTCCAGAACCTCGGTTTGGTTGCGGAACATCATGTGCAGGTGCTTGCTGACCAAAAAGCTCGCTTCGATGGGGTCGCGACCGGCGATAGCGCGGCGAATCTGCTTGTGCTCGTTCACGATGTCCTGATTGTCGAGAACCTGCGTGGCGGCGCGCAGCCAGCGGAAGCGCTCAAGGTCGGCATTGGTCTCTTCGAGCCACGACCACACGGTGCTGCGACATGCGATGCTAAAAATCATGTGATGCATGAGGTTGTCGCTCAAAAAGAAGCCGATGCGATCCTCTTCGGCCATGGCCTTTTCCTGCAGCACGATGGCGCGGTCGAGCTGCTCGATGCCAGCCGACGTGGCGCGCGCGCAGCACTCCACGATCACCTGCTTTTCCAGATGCTCGCGGATGTAACAGGCACTCTCGGCAAGGGTGAGGTTGATGGGCGAGACGTAGGTGCCGCTTTGGGGCACGGTGCGCACCAGGCCTTCCTGCGCCAAGCGAACCAAAGCCTCGCGCACGGGCGTGCGACCCATATCCAGGTCGTCGCAAAGTTGCTTGACGCCCAGCTTTTCGCCCGGCTTGTAGTCCAGGTAGACGATTTTGCGTCGAATGGTGTGGTAGGACTGGTCCTGTAGGCTCGTTTCCTGCTCGCCGACGTGCATCGATTCTTCCATAGCGCCTCGCAACTGTTCTATCAAACTCATATGTCAGTTGTTAATTATGCCGCGAATCAGCTCTCCGCGGTGGGTAATTCGGCTGTTGCCTGAGAACTATTGCGGCATCTTAATCTGTGTTTGCGCAGGGCCGTGCTCAATGTTGCCGTATCATAAGCCGTCGCAAACGTGAAATAGAAAGAAGGAATCCCATATGCAACTGGCAAATATCGTACGCGAGCGCTGGAAAGGCGTCTTGTTCTGCCTAATCATCGCTATCCCCGCGACGTTGCTCGGCAAACAGGTTGAGGTGGTCGGCGGGCCGGTGTTTGCCATCCTCTTTGGCATGGTTCTGGCGCTCGTCTTTCCCAAGAATCGTCGCGAACAGCTCGCCGCTGGCGTCACCTATACGTCCAAAAAAGTCTTGCAGTACGCGGTTATCCTGCTTGGCTTTGGCATGAACCTCTCCCAGATTCTGTCCAAGGGCGCCCAGTCGCTGCCGATTATCGTGGCGACAATCTCGACCTCGCTTGTCATCGCCTTTGTGCTCTGCCACGTTATGAACGTGCCGGGTAAGATCGCGACGCTTGTGGGTGTGGGTTCGTCGATTTGCGGCGGTTCTGCCATCGCCGCGACCGCACCTGTCATCGATGCCGACGATCGCGAGATTGCCCAGGCTATTTCGGTCATCTTCCTGTTTAACGTTATCGCGGCGCTCGTGTTTCCAACGCTCGGCGGCATGCTCGGGCTGACCAACGAGGGCTTTGGCCTGTTTGCCGGCACCGCCATCAACGACACCTCGTCCGTAACGGCTGCGGCGAGCGCTTGGGACAGCATGCATCCCGGCGCCAATGTGCTCGAGAGCGCCACAGTGGTCAAGCTCACCAGGACGTTTGCCATTATTCCCATCACGCTGGTCCTCGCATGTTGGCAGATGCATCTGGCGCGCAAGGCCGGCGGCGACGCCAAAAGCACGTTCTCCCTTAAACGCGCGTTTCCCATGTTTGTGCTGTTCTTTGTGCTGGCGAGCGTGATCACCACGGTGCTTCAGCTTCCCGCGTCCATCACGGCGCCCATCAAGGAGCTGTCGAAGTTCTTTATCGTGATGGCCATGGCGGCAATTGGCTTTAATACCGATATCGTCGAGCTGGTCAAAAAGGGCGGCAAGCCCATCGCGCTGGGCTTTTGCTGCTGGATTGGCATTGCGTGCATGAGTTTGGGAATGCAACACGTGCTGGGAATCTGGTAGAGAAGTAGCTTATTTGCGTGCTGGTGAGCGCATTCTCACGGTGGAGCGATAGGAGCTCTTGCGGGTATGGCTTGTCCGCAGGTTTATAAGTCCCGAAGAGCTCTTATCGCCCCGCCAGGATGGCGATGCGGGGCAACACCTATACTCGCAGGACGGCGCTTTCTGCCCTATAGTGTTTGGTGAGCAATATCGTTCAATTTTGAAACACTTGGTCGTGCGACCGTCGGCGGTTGCACGTCGCTGCGGACAGGGGCAAATCATGGATAGCGATGCCAAGCTGAACATCTTGACCGAGGCCCTGGCTGCTGCCGGGGCCTCGGCATTGGCAATCGATGCGCGTGGGGACGTCGCGATCTCGACCATGAATGACGCGGCGCTTGAGCGGGATGTGGCGGCTTTTGTAGCTGAGCGCCTCGACCGTATAGGAGGCGGTGCGCGTCTGGTTATGGGGCGTGAGGGTGCGCGCCTGAGCCTGACCGTTCGCCCCACCGACAAAGAGGGCGGGGGCCTTTGGGTCGTCGTGGTCCGCGAGGTGCGCGGCGCTGCGGCGCATGCGGGCATCGAGTGGCTCAACGCCGACGAGGTTGAGGCCCGCTACGAATCGAGCGCGTACGGCATCGTTGAGGGGGCGGCCTCGGTGGCTGCGCCGGTCGTCGAGAGCTACGCGCGCGGTGTGCCCCTTATGCTCGAGGGCGAGCTGGGAGCGGGCCAGGTCGAGATCGCCAAACGCCTCTATCTGGACGGTCCTTTTGCCGATCAGCCCTTTGTTTCCGTCGCGCTCGATGAACTCACCGATCGCGGTTGGCGCCATGTGCTCAAAAGCTCCGAATCGCCGTTGTTCCAAACGGGGCTGACCCTTTGCATTGAGGGCTGGAACGCGGTTGGCCCCCAGCGCCTCCGCGAGCTGGTCTCCACGATGACCGACACCGCGTTGGCGACGCGCTGCCATGTGGTGCTGACGGCGAATGACATGCCGGGCGGCAGCGAAAGTGATCAAGCCGCCTTTGTGACCGAGCGCTTCGCCTGTGCGGTGAGCGTGGCGCCGGCAATCGCCGAGCAGGGAGCCGCGTCGACGAAGGTTGCGCGCTATTTGGAATATCTCGCTGATGCATTTGGGACGGCAGCGCCCACGCTGTCTGCCGCGGCGACGAAGACGCTCGATGCTTACCGCTGGCCGCGCAATTATCTGCAGCTCCGCGAGGTCTCGGAACGACTGTATATATTGGTGGGGACGGGCACGGTGGACCGCGCTGCGGCGGAGGAAGTGCTCGCCCAAGAGGACGTGATTAAGACCGCAACCTTTGGCGCCCCGACGCTCGAAAGTGACCTGTATATCCTGCGACCGCTGGCCGATACCGAGCGAGATATCGCGCATCTGGTTGTAGATCATCTCCACGGCAACCGAACCCGTGCGGCGGAGGTGCTGGGCATAAGCCGTACAACGCTGTGGCGCTTGCTGAAGGACGATGACCGTTGAGCGAGGCGCCCGTGACCGCGCGCGACGCGTGTGCTACAGTCCAAAGCGTTATTGTTTCGATTCGGTTACGGCGTGCGAGGGCGTATGGCTGAGACTTCAAAACCGAGCCGCAGAAGGCGGAGTGCCGCGCCGGTCAACCGACGCACAACATCGATGACGTGGGGTAAACACGCCTCGGGGTTTGACGGCTCGTTCAAGCGCACTAAATACGGCTATCCTTCGGCAAGCGCCCGCTTGGCCATGCAGGCAGAGTCCTCGCTATGGGGCCGGAAACGCGTGGTGGGCTCAAAGCTCAAGCACGATGGAACGCTCGGTTACATCAGCCGCGGGGCGGCTCGCCGCAGCGGGCTCAATCCCGCCGGCTGGCATCGCTACGTGCCGATCGTGGCCGCCGTTGCAGTGATCGTCATCGCGCTCGCTGCGCTCGGATATGCCGGCGGTGGCGCCAACTTGGACGCAATGTTTAAATCGCCCGAGCTCGCGCATGTAGGTACAGAAGTTGTCGAGGGCGCTCAGGCCCAGACGAGCGTCGCGCCCCAGCGCGGTATCGTTGCGGCGGCCTCCACCATCGCCGATGTGCAAAAGGACGAAGACAAGCAAGGCGACGACGCCGAAACGACTCAAACGAACGAAACGACGACAACTCAAATATCAACATAGCTTGCCGGCAGAAGGGGACGTTCCTTTTCTGCCGGCAGTTTGGGACACTCCTGCGCTACCTAACGTACACCACGTTGTCGCGGCGCGGCTTTGCCTCGGGTAGCGTGTCCTCGGCGTAGCCAAGAATGCAGTTACCGACACCGCGCAGGCTGCCGTCGGCGGGCAGGCCCCAGCTGGCCAGCAGTTTCAAGCCCTCGGGCGAGTCGAAAACCTCGTGGGCGCGATGAATCCAGCACGAATCAACGCCCAGCGCATAGGCAGCGTTGAGCAGGTTGCCCATGGCGAGCGAGCCGTCTTCCAGACGTGTGGGCACGCTGCGGTCAACCAGCACCACCACAACGGTCTTGGCGCCATAGAAGGGGTCGCTGTTGCTGCCCATGACTTGCGCGTTGAGCTGCGAGAGACGCTCGACGGTCGCGGGGTCGGTGACGGCGACAAACGTCACCGGCTGGCGGCCCATGCCGCTCGGTGCATATTGGCCGGCTTCGATAATACGTGCAAGCTTTTCGGCCTCGACGGGACGATCGCTGTAGTTGCGGCAGCTGCGGCGGTGAATGAGTGCTTCGATAGTCTCCATGGTGTCTCCTTGCGGTGGCGTTGCAGATGCCCCGTTCATACCCGTCGGGCTCAAACGATAGACGGTCAATTGCCCGGCCAAAAGGATAGATTCCAATTGGGAAAGTAGGTTTGCATAAAAGTACCTTCAGAATGTGACAAACAAATGGGATGGTTAAACGTTTTATCCCGTCTACCCTGCGGTTTTTTACCACTTGCCTAAATGACGAACGCATAACCTCTGATAAAGGTTTTACTAAAGGAGTACCAACGTTTATCAATGCGCCGTGGTGGCGCCGGGCCAGGAGGTAACATCATGTTCCAGGCTGGAGATGTCGTCGAGACCGATTTCGAAGGATTTCTGAAGCTGCTGCGTTCCAAGATGCGCGCTTTCGTGTCGATCAACGATCACGAGTACTACATCACGCACACCGATGGCTATTGGCGTGTTCAGGATTGCGAGGCCCTCAACGACAAGGGCCACTTTACTGACTGTTCTGAGTTGGTCAACACGGTCTGCGAGGTCGTCGAGCTGCCGTGGATTGCCGGCAAGAGCCTGCATGACAGCTTCTCGGGCGCTACGGTCTATGAGGCCGTCGCCGCTTAACAGGCAATAAAACCCGATTTTCACGTGACCGCTGGCGCCGCCCCCGCGCCGGCGGTCTTTTTCTGCCGATAGGCCATAAAAATGCACGCATTTGCGGAGAGCCTGTTGACGATAGTCAAAACTCGGACTAATCTAGAGACACATAATTGGTCAAAAATCAGACAATTGAATGGTGGGATAGATGAATAGTGCGGTTACGCTGGTCGACTTCGATCGGTTGCTCAATGGACTCGACCATATCTATTCGGAGTTCTCGCGCGCCTGCGGCCTTTCGGACTGCGCCTATTGGATGCTCGTCGACACTAGCACGGCGGGCGGCAGTATTGCCGTAAGCCGTCTGACAAGCGAATGGTTCTACAGCAAGCAGACCATCAACTCGGCAATTAAAACCTTGACGGCGCGGGGCTTCGCAACGTTGGGGTTTGCCGAAGGCAGTCGTAAGAACAAGGTTGTGAGCCTGACCGAAGAGGGCAGGCGATTTGCCGAGCGTTATGCGCTGCCGGCACTCAAGGCCGAGCAGCGAGCCTTTGGCGCGCTTGAGCCATGTGAGCAGCGCGAGATTATGCGCTTGATCGGCAAATTCTCTCAGGTGCTCGGCGATGAGTGCGATGCCTTTAAGCAGCATATCGCTGCCGAGAGCCAAGCCGAGAATCAAGGTGAGGGGGAGTCGTGCGACTGTTAATGAGGTTTTTGAAGCCCTATCGAGGGCTTGTCGCAGTGACGCTGCTGGTGCTGCTGGTGGATAACGTCGGTACGCTGCTGGTTCCCACGATGCTGGCGAACATGGTCAACACCGGTATTACCACGGGCGATATCGACTACATTTTACGCAACGGCCTATACATGTTTATCGCGACCAGCATGGCTAGCGGCGGCACGGTGCTGGGCTGCTATCTTTCGGCGCGCCTGGCCGCCAACGTGGCTTGCGATATCCGCAATGCCGTGTACGACAAATCGCTCGAGCTCGCGGCCAGCGATTTTGAGCGCTTTGGCACCGGATCGATGATCACGCGCTCGCTCAACGACATCAACGTGATTCAGCAGGCGATTCTGCAGACGATTCAGCTGGTGCTGCCCGTGCCGTTTTTGGCTGTGGCGGGCATCATCTTCGCCTGGTTTATCGATCCCGCCATGGGCACGCTTCTGGGCGTAGTCGTTGCGATCGTGCTCGTAGCGGCGGTCTTTACGGTGGCTAACGCCGCGCCGATCTTTATGCGCTTGCAGAGCTTTATCGACCGCATGAACGTGGTGCTGCGCGAAAACATCGTGGGCGTGCGCGTCATCCGTGCGTTTAACAAGGAGCGTCACGAGGAGCGGCGCCTGGACGAGGTGTTTAGCGAATACGCCGCCAACGCCATCAAAGTCAACCACCTGTTTGTGGGCCTCGACAGCTCAAGCTTCTTTTTGATGAACATCGCCGAGGTGGCGGTGCTGTGGGTGGGCGGCAACCGCGTAGGCGCCCACGCCATGCAGATTGCGAGTATCTCGGCGGTGCTGGAGTATGCAATTCTGATCCTGTTCTTTGTGATGATGGCGCAGATGGTGGTGCTGACGCTTCCGCGTGCTGCCGCGTGCCTGAACCGTGCGCAGCAGGTGTTGGAGATTGAGCCGAGCATCGTCGATGGCGAGCGCACGCTGGATGACGGGGCGCGCGAGCCCCAAGATGAAGCCGATGCGGTGGCCGTGTTCGACCACGTGTCGTTTCGCTTTGACGATGCCGACGAGGACACCCTGTGCGACCTGAGCTTTGCCTGCCGTCGCGGTCAGACGACTGCGATCGTTGGCTCGACAGGCTCGGGCAAATCGACGGTGGCAAAGCTTCTGCTGCGCTTCCACGATGCCACCAAGGGCTCCATTCGCCTGAATGGTGTGGACCTGCGCGAGCTTACGCAAGACGAAATCCGCGGGCGCATTGCCTATGTGCCGCAGAAGGCGTGGCTGTTCTCGGGCACGGTGGCGAGCAACCTTCGCTTTGGTAACGAAGGCGCGACCGAGGGCGACATGCTTCACGCGCTTGAGGTTGCCCAGAGCACCTTTGTACTCGACCAACCGCAGGGGCTCGATACCCCGGTGGCGCAGGGCGGTACGAACTTTTCGGGCGGCCAGCGCCAGCGTTTGGCAATCGCCCGTGCGCTCATGAAGCATGCCGATCTATATATCTTCGATGACAGTTTTTCGGCCCTGGACTTTAAGACCGATGCCGCCCTGCGTCATGCGTTGCAAGACGAGACGCGTGACGCTGCGGTGCTCATCATCGCGCAGCGCATCTCGACGATCTTGCACGCCGACCAGATCGTCGTGCTCAAGGATGGCGAGGTTGTGGGCTTGGGCACGCATAGCGAGCTTATGGAAACCTGCGAGGTGTACCGCGCCATCGCGGAATCGCAGATGAAGGGAGGTGAGTAGCATGACCGAGGAGCTCAAGAAGCAGGGCGGCGTTGATGACGCCGCTGCCGCGGGACTGGTCGAGGAAACGGCTGCCGTGGCACCCGAGCTGGATGACGCCGCCAAGGCTGCAGCCGAGCGCGAGGCTCGCCGCCAAGCGCTCTACGAGGAAAACGAACGTGCCGAGGACGAGCGCGCCCGCGCCGAGGCAGAGCGTATGCGCGACGTGGACGATGAAGACGAGGACGAGACGCCTCGAGATACCTGGGCGACGGTGCGCCGCCTGTGGAGCGAGGCTGCCGGCGACCATTGGCGCTTCTATATCGTGTTCGCGAGCATTGTGTTCTATGTCATCTTTAACACCGCCGCGCCGGCATATAGCGCCCGCGTGATCGATGAGCTGTGGGGCCACATTCAGGTGGCGTTTGCCAACGACACCACTTTCAGCATCACCTGGGAGAACTGCGGCAAGACCATTTTCGTCTACTTTATGATCTGGACTGCCGCTGCCTCGTTCTATGCGCTCCAGAGCTTTTTGATGTCGAGCGTCGCTGAGCGTCTCAATCTGCGCCTGCGCAACCGCATCGCGCAAAAGCTCAACCGTCTGCCGCTCGCCTATTTTGACGCGCATCGTCCCGGCGAGGTCGTCAGCCGCGCGACCAACGACCTGGACAAGATGTCCGAGAGCATGCAGCGCGGATTGCTGCAGCTGCTCGTGTCGATCGGCACGGTTGTTGGTGCTGTGAGCGTGATGTTCGTGTTCAGCGTGCAGCTTACGCTCGTCTTTCTGTTCTTTACGGCACTGTCGCTGCTGGTGACGAAGGTCGTCTCGCGCCGCACACACGATGTGACGGGCGAGCGCCAGGAGTGGGTGTCCAAGATTACGAGTGCGGTCGAGGAAGGCTATTCGGGCCGTCTGGTGATCCGCGCGTTTAACCGCGAACGCCAAAGTTCTGCCGAGGTGCACCAGGCCTCGGGCGAGCTGGCACGCGTGAGTGCCAAGGCCGACTTTATGATCAATGCCGTCGGCCCTGCGGTGCGCTTTATCGGCCGTTTGGCGCAGATCGTGATCGCGCTGGTGGGCTGCAGCATGCTGGTTGCCGGTCACATGACCGTCGGCGTGTTCCAGGCGTTCTTCCAGTTTATCTACGAGGCGTCCGAACCCATGACGCAGCTGTCGTTTACCTTCAACTCGCTGCAGAGCGCGTTGGCGAGTGCGGAGCGCGTGTTCGACCTGCTCGATGAGCCCGAGATGGAGGCCGATCCGCTGCCGGACGAGGCCGCCAAGCTGCCGGGTCGCGTTGAGGGTCGCGTCTCCTTTGAGCACGTGCGCTTTGGTTATTCGCCCGACAAGCCGCTTATGCACGACGTGTCGTTTACCGCCGAGCCGGGCCAGAAGATTGCCGTGGTGGGAACCACGGGCGCGGGCAAGACGACGCTCATCAACCTGCTCATGCGCTTCTACGAGATTGACGGCGGGCGTATTACGCTCGACGGCGTGGATACGAGCCGCATGGACCGCGGCGAGCTACGGCAGCAGTTTGGCATGGTGCTGCAGGACGCCTGGCTGTTCGATGGCACGATTGCCGAAAACATCGCCTACGGCTGTCCCGAGGCGACGCGTGAGGAGATCGTGGCCGCCGCTCGTGCCGCGCAGGTCGACTTCTTTGTGCGCACCATGCCGCAGGGCTACGACACGCGCGTGGCCAACGATGCCGAGAGCATCAGCCAGGGCCAGCGTCAGCTGCTGACCATCGCACGCGTGCTGCTCAACAACCCGGCGATTCTCATCCTGGACGAGGCGACCTCAAGCGTGGACACGCGTACCGAGCTTGCCATCGGCCGTGCCATGGATGCGCTTATGCGCGGGCGCACGAGCTTTGTGATCGCACACCGCCTGTCGACGATTGTGGATGCCGACCTGATCTTGGTCATGGATCACGGCAACATTATCGAGCAGGGCACGCATAAGGAGCTGCTGGCTGCCGAGGGTGCCTACGCCGACCTCTACTTGAGCCAGTTCGCATAATGTGACAAAGGGACAGTCCCACATGTCACATCAAAAAGAAAGGCGCGCCGGGGATGAATTCCCTGGCGCGCCTTTGCGTTGATGCCGATGTCGTTTTGTGCCGCCTGCGTTCCTAGCGCTCGTCAACGAGCTTGGCGACGAGGGCCTTGAGCTCGGCCACCTCTCGCTCGAGTTCTTTGACGCGGCGGGCATTCTCGGTGATGCCCTGGCGGTTGAGGGCACTCTGCTCGGCGGCGTCATCGGGCATGTACTCGCGATGCTGCTTGGCATCGAAGCTCTCCTCGAACACGCGGCAGCCGTTGCGTTTGATGATGCGTCCCGGCACGCCCACGACGGTGCAGTTGTCGGGCACGTCCTTGACGACAACCGAGTTGCCGCCGATTTTGACGTTGTTGCCGATGCGGATGTTGCCGAGCACCTTGGCACCCGTGCCCACGGTGACGTTGTTGCCCAGGGTGGGGTGGCGTTTGCCGGTCTCGTTGCCGGTACCGCCGAGCGTGACGCCCTGATAGAGCACGCAGTTGTCGCCCACAATGGTGGTCTCGCCGATGACGACGCCCATGGCGTGGTCGATAAAGAAGTGCTTGCCGATCTGTGCGGCGGGATGAATCTCGACGCCGGTGATATGACGGGTGATTTGCGAGAGCACGCGGGCGAGCGAGCGATGTCCATGCTCCCACAGCCAGTGCTCGGGCACGTGGTTCCACTTGGCGTGCAGGCCAGGATAGGAAAGGAAGATGACCAGACCGTTTTGCGCGGCGGGGTCCTGCGCCTGGACGGTCTTGATGTCCTCGCGAATGGTATTGATAAAGCTCACCGGCCGCCCTCCCTTAGCGCCATGGCAATGCGATTCAATAAAGTATAGCGATTCGCTAGGGATTAAAAAGGACAATCTTGGCGGCTTTGCGCTACAAGTGTCAGTTATGCAAACTTGCTGGTAATGGAGTCATGCTTTTGTGGGGTTGCGCACGAGGGGGCACCGCAACCGTATACTGGTCAACTTGGACGTATCCGCGCCCACAACTGAGAGGTTTTACTTCATGGGTTTCATCAATTTTATTGCCGAGCTGCTTAAGGACCCGCGCACCGCGATCGCCAGCTGGATCGCCGCCGGCCCGCTTATGGCCTACGGCTGCGTATTCCTGATCATCTTTATCGAGACGGGCGTGGTGTTCTTCCCGTTCCTTCCCGGTGATTCGCTGCTGTTCGCCTCGGGTTTCTTTGCCCACAACGGCGGCTTTAACATCGTGGCGCTTCTGGCCACCGCATGGGCCGCTGCCATTTTGGGCGATCAGTGCAACTTTATGATCGGTCACTTCTTTGGCCGCAAGATCATCGCTTCGGGCAAGGTCAAGGCCATGACGCCCGAGCGCATCAAAAAGTCCGAGGACTTCTTGGACAAGTGGGGTCACCTGGCCATCTTCCTGGGTCGCTTCTTCCCGTTTATCCGCACCTTTGTGCCCTTTATCGCTGGCATGGGCGGCATGCACTGGCGCAACTTTGTCGTCTTTAACGTGCTGGGCGGCATTACCTGGTCGACGGTCTTTACGCTGCTGGGCTACTTCTTTGGCGGCATTCCCTTTGTGCAGGAGCACTTTGAGCTGCTGATTATCGGCATCGTTGCCGTGTCGATCATCCCGACCGTGGTCGGTCTGGTTAAGGCCAAGCTGGGTAAATAGAACGCCTAGCTCGAGCCAGCGCGCAGACCGTACAGTTGAGGCCCGTCACCGCTTACGGTGGCGGGCCTTTTTGCTTCGGTCAAATGAAAATACTTTACTTAGTTAAAGAAAAGCGTTTTATCAGACGCGTGCGGGGAGTACAATCTCGTGCATGCGAATCGACGTGCCATCGGCTTTGATGCTGCTCGCGTGTCCCGTCCGGCTCTACGCTCCGGGCGTACGACGTTGCGACGCGGTCGGCCTCGGTCCTTGCGTGCGGGTTCGCGAGTATGCAACTGTGTATGTAAGGAGCGACATATGACTGTCGAGAAGAAGGATATCGATTGGGGTAGCCTCGGCTTTGGCTACATGAAGACCGATTACAGCTACGAGGCTCATTGGAAGGATGGCGAGTGGGACGAGGGCGGCCTGACCACCGACCACACCCTGCATGTCTCCGAGTGCGGCGGTATCTTCCATTACTGCCAGGAGGTCTTTGAGGGCCTGAAGGCCTACACCGCCGAGGACGGCAGCATCGTCTGCTTCCGTCCCGACATGAACGCTGAGCGTATGTATAACTCTGCCCAGCGCCTCGAGATGCCCCCGTTTTCCAAGGACAAGTTCGTTGAGGCCGTCAAGCAGGTCGTTTCTGCCAACGCCGCCTGGGTTCCGCCCTTCGGTTCCGGCGCGACCCTGTACGTGCGTCCGTTTATGATCGGCTCCGGTGACGTGATCGGCGTGGCTCCCGCTCCTGAGTACACGTTCCGCATTCTCGTGACCCCGGTCGGTCCGTACTTTAAGGGTGGTCTCAAGCCCGTTAAGCTGCGCGTTTCCGAGTATGACCGTGCGGCACCGCACGGCACCGGCAACATCAAGGCCGGCCTGAACTACGCCATGTCCCTTAAGCCCACGATGGAGGCCCATCGCGAGGGCTATGCCGAGAACCTGTATCTCGACTCCGAGTCCCGCACCTATGTCGAGGAGACCGGTGGCGCCAACGTCCTGTTCGTGAAAGAGGATGGCACGCTCGTCGTTCCGCAGTCGCACACCGACTCCATCCTGCCCTCCATCACCCGTCGTTCGCTCGTTCAGGTCGCTCAGGACCTGGGCATGACCGTTGACCAGCGCCCCGTCGAGTGGGCCGAGGTCAAGGCCGGCACCTTTGTGGAGTGCGGCCTGTGCGGCACCGCTGCCGTCATTTCTCCGGTTGGCGAAATCGACAACAAGGTTTACGGCGCCGACGAGACCGTGACCTTCCCGGCTGGATACACCGAGATCGGCCCTGTGATGAAGAAGCTCCGCGAGACCCTGACTGGCATCCAGTCCGGTGCTGTCGAGGACAAGCACAACTGGGTTTACACCGTCGCGTAATTTGTCTTACGGATATGTCCGGCCCGAGGGCGACCTTCCTTTCCGGCGCGTCCTCGGACATGAAAGAGCCTCCGCTGCGCACTTCGTGCGGCGGAGGCTCTTTCGTCCTGCGGAGTGCGCCGGAAAGGAAGGTCGCCCTCGGGCCTGCGTCACCCTGGCGCTGTCGTACGGGCAATATAGATTTGAATTAAAGATGGTGCGCGGCCTTTTAGGCCGCGCTTGTGTTTTGCTTCGCGCCATGTGGGGGCGGTGGCGACGTGCATTTTTGCGAGTATTCTGCAATCGAAGGCCCCTGCATACCGACCTCGGGCAAAAAATCGGGATTTCTCGATGTTTTCTACGGATGATGGGCGGGGTTATGGGCTTATAGCGTTTGATTTGCAGGGATATTCGCGGTCTTTGGCACTTATCGTGGCGCCCGAAGCTCTTGGTTATGTTGAATACTCCTAAAAATGCACGACGCTTAGAGGGGGACCTTTGCGAAAAAGGAAACCGCCCCGTCGAAGTATGCATTCGACGGGGCGGTTTATACATTTGGACGATTAAGGATGCGCTGTCAAACTACTAGAACTTGACGGTCGGGGCCTGGCGGGCTGCTTCGGCGGCCTCGAAGCCCTGGCGCTCCTTAAACTGAAAGATGCCGGCAAAGATGACAGCCGGGAACGTCTGAATGGCGTTGTTGTAGCTGAGCACGCAATCGTTGTAGCTCTGGCGTGCATAGCTAATCTTGTTCTCGGTATCCTCGAGCGATGCCTGGAGCTGCGTAAAGTTGGTGTTTGCCTTAAGATCGGGATAGGCCTCGGCCACGGCGAAGAGCTGGCGCAGCGCACCGGTCAGCACGTTGTCGGCTTCCATCTTGGCCTCGGGCGTGGTGGCCTTGACGGCGGTGTTACGCGCGCTGATCACGGCGGAGAGCGTCTCCTGCTCGTGCTTGGCGTAGCCCTTGACGGTCTCGACCAGGTTGGGGATCAGGTCGTTGCGGCGCTGCAGCTGCGTATCGATGTTCTGCCAGGCGTTATCGATGCGGTTACGCTTGGTGACCATGTTGTTGTAGATGCCGGCGATGGCGCAGGCAATCACAATGACAACAACGATGCCGATGATGACGGGAAGCATGATGTCTCCGTTTCGAATGGCCGCGGCGGCATGCGCCAGCTGCCGTTGGTATAACGCTACTAGTATACCCGCAACGTTTTGCCGTGCCGAACTTTCCGGTAAGCGTTGTGTTTTCGGCGGGGCCGGCACCGGGGCAAAGCGCGCGAGGTACAGGTGTAAGATATGCGACAGATTGACGAGTGTTGTCTTTGCCCTGAGGATGGCGATACCAGTGGACCTTCGCATTAAGAAAACCTACCGCGCCCTTTTCGATGCCTTCACCGAGCTTCTCGAGGAGCGTCGTTTTGAGGACCTGACGGTTGCCATGCTGTGCGACCGCGCCATGATTCGCCGCACGACGTTCTACAAGCACTTTCGCGACAAGAACGATTACTTTGCCTTTTATATCGATGAGCTCATGTCGGGCTTGCCGCAAAAACAGCCCGATGAGGCCGGCGCAGTGTCTGCCGAGGACGTGCGCGCGCTTCGGCACGCGATTTTGGACGATGCCATGGATTTGATTCTGGCGCACGAGCGGCTCATGGATAACATTTTGGCAAGCAGCATGTCGGGCATGTTGACCAACGTTATTTGCGACCGCATTGCCCGCTCCATCCGCGAGCGTGTGATGAACGTGCTTGCCGAGGATGCCCTGGCCCCCGTGTCACTTGAGACGACGTCTGAGTTTGTCGCCGGCGGTATTATTCGACTTTTCACGATATGGTGGGAATCGGGCCACGATCTTGAGCGTCGACCCGAGATAGCCGACGTGGTCGATGCACTGTTTGAGCGGACCATGACACCGGTGAATCACTAAAGTGGCGGAGAGAGGGGGATTCGAACCCCCGGAACGCTCTCGCGCTCAACGGTTTTCAAGACCGCCGCATTCAACCGCTCTGCCATCTCTCCATGAGTCGTAATGATAGCATCGTTTTGAATTTGCAACAGGGAAGGCGAACGATGACGATCACCGAAATCGACGAGAAGTTCATGCGCGAGGCGCTGGCCGAGGCGCGCGACGCCGCGGCGGTGGGCGAGGTGCCCATCGGAGCCGTAGTGGTGCGCGACGGTGAGATCGTCGCGAGGACGCACAATCGGCGCGAGCTCGACCAGGATCCTTCGGCTCATGCAGAGTTCGCGGCCCTGTGCGCTGCCGCTCGGTCGCTCGGTCGTTGGCGCCTTTCCGATTGCACGGTCTACGTGACGCTCGAGCCATGCTGCATGTGTGCGGGGCTTATGGTTAACGCGCGTGTGGGGCGCTGCGTGTATGGCGCGGCTGATGCCAAGGCGGGCGCGCTGGGATCCCTGTATGACCTCAATGCCGACTCGCGCCTGAATCATCGGTTTAACGTGACGGCTGGGGTCCTGGCGGATGAATGCCGTGAGCTGCTGAGTAGCTATTTTGGCGGTCTGCGCGGAGCGGGCGGCGCTGATTGCGGTTGTGGGGCCGATCTTGAAGCACACGCCGCTCACGTCGCAGCGCTTGCAGGTGCCGGTGAGGATGCTGGCACGGCGGTTGACTTTGGTCCTGCGTGCCGCCGGCCCCGCCGTGTGCTGTTGGCGATCGACTCCTTTAAGGGCAGCGTGTCGAGTGCACGGGCGGAGGCGGCGGTTGCCGAAGGCGTGCGCCGCGTTTGGCCCGATGCTCAGGTGGCCGCGTTGCCGCTGGCGGATGGCGGCGAGGGGACGCTCGACGCCATCGCCGCGCGTGGTGGCGAGCTTTCGACCTGCGAGGTCGCAGGCCCCTTGGGTGACCGCGTATCTGCCCGGATGCTGGTGGACGGCGAGCACGAGTCGGCTGTAATTGAGATGGCCGAGGCGGCGAGTATTGGGTATTCATCCTGCACGGAGTCGGCAGCGTTGGCGGCCACAACCTATGGCGTGGGCGAACTGATGCTTCATGCGGTTCGCGCGGGTGCAAAGACTATCTATATTGGCTTGGGCGGCAGTGCCACCAACGACGGCGGCGCCGGCATGCTGCAGGCGCTGGGCGCGCGTGTGGTCGATGATCGGGGCTGCGATGTCGCCCTCGGTCTTGCAGGCCTTGAGCAGGTGGCGAGCGTTGATTTGGCGCCAGCGCTGCAGGCTTTGGATGACGCTCGTATCGTTGTGCTTTCCGATGTCGAGAATCCGCTCGTAGGGCCTCGCGGCGCGCTTGCGGTGTTCGGCGGACAGAAGGGCCTGCCGACGCGGGATTCCGAGGTACTGCGCAGGTACGACAGCTGGATGGTCGGCTACGGTCGCTTGCTCGACGCTGCGATTGCCGGAGCTCGAGCCCAGGGTTTGTTGCGCACACCCGAGGGTGTACGGACATTTGGCTCGGTGCTCGGCGTGCCCGGCGCGGGTGCTGCCGGTGGCTTGGGCGCGGCGTTGCTGGCGCTCGGGGCGGAGCTACGCTCGGGTGTGGAGACGGTGCTCGATCTCGTGGGGTTTGACGAGCTCGTGCGCGATGCCGACCTGGTCATAACAGGCGAGGGCAATATGGATGAGCAGTCCGCCGCCGGTAAGGCGCCGGTGGGTGTAGCCCGTCGTGCGAAGCGATATGGCAAGCCGGTGATTGCTGTCGTGGGCGGTCGAGCTGACAACCTCGATGCGGTGTATGGGCAGGGCGTCGACTTGGTGCTTCCGATCTGCCGCAAGCCCATGCCTCTCGACCAGGCGCTCAATCCTCAGGAAGCCACAACCAACCTCATCTTCGCCGGTGAATCAGCCGCCCAAGCCTACGACCTCGCTCGCCTCTAAGGCCTATCTCCCTATAAGTTGCGGTGGAATACGGAGTGTTTTTGCCTTTAAGGTGCCAATTCAGTCCGTATTCCACCGCAACTTCGAGAATGGCCATTCGAGGTTGGCTGCCTTGGGTCTTGGGTCGGACCGTTTGCCACGAAATGCGGCCATCTACTACGTTAAACCGGCCACCTTCGACCATCCCGGAATTTGCAAAAACAAAACCGCAGGTAGAAAGCTTGCCGATTTTCGAAAAAGCCGGCTATGGTTGACCCCTGCGGCCTAAACGTAGTAGATGGGCCCTTTCTGTGGTGCGGCACCAAGCCGGTCATTTTGGGATCGGACTATTTTGACTACTCATTGGCTGCTCTGGCAATCGGGCTGCAAAAGTAGTCAAAAAAGCTCCGTCCCAAATTAGCTACCTTGCTCTGGCGGGCGGGAGCAGGTAAGATATACCGAGCGCCTAGCGCGTTCGATGGGTTCGGATGACGACATGTTCCGAATCTGGTCAGGTCCGGAAGGAAGCAGCCATAAGGAGCCTCTGTCGGGCATCCGAATCCATCGAGCGCACGGGCTTTCTTTTTGCGCGGTTTTACCAAACCGCGCAATGCTCGACGCTGCGCGCCACCCAGAGCGACAATTTGTCATTCAAAAGGCAAGGCATGACCAGAAGGTCTATGCCTTGCCTTTTTCATGCCAACTTGTTCGCTCTGGGTGGCGCTCGCTGGCTTTGCCAAAACATCGATGGCTACGCGGTCCAGGAGGCGGTGAAGTGTTTGGTGTCTCGCTGGTCCTCGGCTTCGCCTGCGGGATCGCTCGACTACCAAACACCTCGCCGCCGGCCGGGCCCCGTCGTCCAAAAATCACCCGTAAAGGCGCGTTTATCTAATTAAATCTATCCCTTGCGGAATGCGACTTGCTGGTGTTGTCTGGGCATTGAAGGCTATGTGGTTCAAGCGGCGGCGGTGCTGTTGCTTGAATTTTTGCAGTTAAAGAGGCTCGTTTCCCTAGGTTGGGGAAACGAGCCTCTTTTTGTCTCTGGGCTTGTGGATTGGTGAAGGCAGAATGCTCTGTCGGCTATTTTGAGTTCCTGATGCGGCGTGTGGCTGTGGCGGTTATTCCGAGCCCTGCGGCGGCGACTGCTGCGAGTGCGATTGCGCTCGGCGCTGTGTCGCCCGTGTTCGCGAGCTTGCCGGCGGTCGTATTTGCTTGCTTGCCGCTGCTCGAGTTCGCCTGCTTGGTGGAGCTTGGTAGGGCGTCTTTGCCGGTTGCAGGTGAGGCAACGGGCGGTGTCGCCTCGGCGGGTTGCGTTGAGCCGGAGGGGGGCGTCGTCTCGGTCGGTTTCGTTATCTCGGGCGAGGTGGCCTTGTCTGCCGCGGCCTTTGCCTCTTCGTATGCCTTGCAGGCGTCGTCATAGGCCGTTTGCGCTTTTTTCAAATTGTCGAGGAGCGCATCTCGCCAGGCTGTGAACCGGTCGATATCGGCTTTATATTTCTCTACAGCACGTTCACAGTCATTAACTCGTCTTTCCTCTCTTCTGAGGCGGTACTGGAACTCGCGGAGCTCCGTTTCGCAATAGTTTACGTGCGTTTTTGCCGATATGATCTCACTGTGCAACTGCTTTATTTGCTGTTTAGTAGTTTCGACAAACTCCTCGTAGCCGAGTGCTTCGAGTGTCTTAAGCATCTCATGTTTCTTCTCTAATTCTGCCTGGAGCTCGCTTACCCGGTTGATGGCCCCGTCGTATTTGGCTTGGGCAGCATCGACGTCCGCTTGCATGGTGGGAAGGAGTTCCCTCCCTTCGGCGGCTTGCGCCGCCATCTTTTCGCGGTACTCTTGAAAACGGGTAATGTCATCATTGAATCTCGCAATTTTCTCAGGACCTGCGGCGTCTTTTGCGGCCTCGAGGTTTTTGAGCGCTTCCTGCATGGCTGCATACGCTTTTTCTTTTGCGGCGGCCGCGTCTTCTGTCTGCGGGGCGCCCGAATTGCCGTTGGCGGCGCTCGTCTGCGAAACGGCCGCACCGGTGGGGGCGCTGGTTTCTGCAGCGATCGCCGTTACGGGGCGATTCCCGCGACAAGTGCCGCGGAAAGGGCGATGCCCACAGTTGCTCGTCTTGCTCTTCTTGCGAGAATGTCGTTCATCTCGGCACCTCATTTCAAGGGTCGGCGACTAACTTGGTAGCACTAATGCAAGTATACCAAGTGGTCGACCCGACACTGGCTGGGTGCGCGCCTCTCCGCTTCTTTGGAAACCGAATCCCATTAGAAATGACGAGTTGTTTACGCTTCTTTTGGGCTCACCGTACTATCATGATTCGGATTGAGTGTGAATGATGATAGGGAGCGCCTATACATGATTGAGCTGCTCAGGCGTTTTGGTGGTAAGTTTCGCCGGTATATGGTGATTGGCCCTGCGTGTAAGCTGATCGAAGTGATCTTTGACCTGCTGACGCCGCTGGTGATTGCCCAGATGATCGATAAGGGTATTGGCGCACACGATGTCAACGCCGTTATCCACTACGGCATGGTACTTGGCGCCATGGCTGTGATCGGCATCTCGTTTACGCTCGTCTGCCAAAAGATGGCGGCGCTCACCTCGCAGGGCATGGGCACCGACATTCGTGGCGCGCTCTACCAGCATATCAACAAGCTGAGCTATGCCGAACTCGACCGTTTTGGCACGCCGTCGCTCATCACGCGTATCACCAACGACGTCAACCAGGTGCAGCTCGCTGTGGCGCTGGGCGTGCGCATGCTCATCCGCTGGCCCTTCCTGGCGGTGGGCTCCATGTGCGCGGCCCTTGCCATCGACCTTAAGCTCGGCATCATCTTTTTGATTTGCACGCCCGCCATCGGCCTGGTGTTTTGGTTTGTCATGGCGCGCTGCATTCCGTACTACAGGCAGCTGCAGGCAAAGCTCGACCGCATCGCGCTCATTTGCCGCGAGGGGCTTTCGGGCGCCCGCGTGGTTCGCGCCTTTGTGCGCGAGGGCCACGAGCGTGAGCGTTTTGCCCAAGCCGCCGATGACCAGGCCAATACCGCCATCGCGGTGGGCAAGCTCTCGTCGGTTCTCAACCCCGTGACGTTTTTGGTGATGAACCTGGGTGTGTGCGCCATCCTGTGGGTGGGCGGCATTCAGGTCAACGTGGGCGAGCTCACGCAGGGCCAGGTCATGGCGTTTGTGAACTACATGACGCAGACCCTGACCTCCATCGTGTACGTCGCCAACCTGGTCGTGGTCTTTACCAAGGCGAGCGCCAGTGCGTCACGTATCAACGAGGTGCTCAATTGCGTGCCGAGCATCACCGACGAGGGCAACCAGCCGGTCGCGCTGCCCAAGCCGGGCAATGTCGCTCCCGTTCCTGCGCTGGGCTTGAGCCATGCGAGCTTCTCGTTTGGCGCCGGCGCTGCCAACGCCGTCAACGATGTGACCCTGGAGCTGCCGCTGGGCAAGACGCTCGGCATTATCGGCGGCACGGGCAGCGGTAAGTCGACGCTCGTCTCGCTCATCCCGCGCCTGTACGATGCGAGTACCGGCAGCGTGAGCGTGATGGGCGCCGACGTGCGCACCTGGCCGCTCGACCAGCTGCGCCGTGTGGTCGCGACCGTTCCACAGCGCGCGTCGCTGGTGAGCGGCACCATCCGCAGCAACCTGACCTGGCGCGACGAGGCTGCGACCGACGAGGAGCTCTGGGTGGCGCTCGACATGGCGCAGGCGAGCGAGTTCGTGCGCAACAAGCCGCAGGGGCTCGATGCCCCGGTCGAGGCGGGCGGTAAGAACTTCAGCGGTGGCCAACGCCAGCGCCTGACCATCGCGCGTGCCCTGGTGGGCTCGCCTCAGATATTGATCATGGACGATTCTGCCTCGGCGCTCGACTTTAAGACCGACGCGGCGCTTCGCCATGCCATCCGCGAGCGCAGTGTGCGCGGTGCCGCCGAGGGCGGGCTGCCGCTGACTACGGTGATCGTAAGCCAGCGCGTTTCGACCGTGCGCGATGCCGACATGATCTGCGTGCTCGACCACGGTTCGGTCGCGGGCCTGGGCGCGCACGATGAGCTCTATACGACCTGCCAGCTCTACCGCGAGATTTGCCAGTCGCAGTTGCGCCGCGAGGAGCTCGAGGGCCGGCAGGGGAGTGCGGCGCCCGCGTCCGCCCCAACCGCCTCCGCATCCGTCTGCGCAAAGGAGGGCTGCTAAATGAATCCGTATACTTCTTCCGGTTCGGTCGCCACGATGACGGCCAACGTGTCCGGCAACGATAACCTCAACGACCTGGGCGACGGTCCGCGCCAGCCCGGCGACCCTGAGCGCTATCCCGTGGGCGCGGTGACCCGCCGCCTGATGGGCTACGTCCGTCCGCACCGTATTTCGTTTGCGGCGTCGTTTGTGAGCGCCGCCATCTCGGTGATTCTGCAGCTCTACACACCTATTCTCATCGGCGCGGGCATCGACCTGATCGTTGCTGCCGGGCAGGTGGACTTCGATGCGCTGCTGCCGCTCGTTACCAAACTCGCGCTCGTCGTGGTGGGAGCAGCGTCCTTCCAGTGGCTGCAGGGCTACTGCGTCAACCGCCTGTCCTACGAAACGGTGTGCGACATGCGCGTGGAGGCGAGCGATAAGCTCAGCCGCATGCCGCTCAGCTTTATCGACAGCCATGCCCACGGCGACCTTATGAGCCGCGTGGTCAACGACGTCGACCAGGTGGGCGACGGTCTGCTGCAGGGCTTTACCCAGCTTTTCACCGGCGTTATCACCATTGTGGGCACGCTCGCGTTTATGCTTTCCATCAACCTGACCATGACGCTCGTGGTGGTGCTCGTCACGCCGCTCTCCATCTTTGCGGCCAGCGCCATCGCCAAGCTTTCCAACAAAAGCTTTACGGCGCAGCAGCGTATTCAGGGTCAGCTTGGCGGCCATATCGAGGAGTACGTGGGCGAGCAGAAGCTTGTCGACGCCTTTGCCTATGGCTCGAACGCTCAGCAACGCTTCGATGCCCTCAATGCCGAGCTCTACACCGCGGGCGAGCGCGCGCAGTTTATGGGTTCGCTCTCCAACCCCGGTACGCGTTTTATCAATAACATCATCTATGCCGTGGTCGCTGCGATCGGCTGCGTGGGCGTGATCACGGGCGTGCCCGCGGCGCTTACGGTGGGCGGCGTGCAGATCTTCCTGTCCTATGCTAACCAGTACACCAAGCCGTTCAACGAGGTCACCAACGTCATCACGCAAATCCAGACGGCGTATGCCTCGGCGCGCCGCATGTTTGCGCTGCTCGATGCCCGCGAGCAGGAGCCCGATGCGGCGGATGCCGTGGAACTTGCCGCCCCGCAGGGCGAGGTCGCCTTTGAGCATGTGGACTTTAGCTACGTGTCCGACCGCAAACTGTTGCAGGACATCTGCGTCGAGGCCAAGCCCGGCATGCGCTTTGCCCTGGTCGGTCCCACGGGCTGTGGAAAGACGACGCTCATCAACCTGCTACTGCGGTTCTACGATATCGATGCCGGTCGCATTGCGGTCGATGGCCGTTCCTCGCGTGACTACACGCGCGCAAGCCTGCGCCGCGCCTTTGGCATGGTGCTGCAGGACACTTGGCTGTTCGAGGGCACGGTGGCGGAGAATATCGCCTATGGTTGTCCCGATGCCACGCGCGAACAGGTTGTCGAGGCGGCCAAGCGCGCGCACGCGCACAAGTTTATCGTGCAGCTGCCAGGCGGCTACGATACAGTGATCGGCGAGGACGGCGGCACGTTTAGCCAGGGCCAAAAGCAGCTGCTGTGCATCGCACGCGTCATGCTCACCGACCCGGCGATTCTGCTGCTGGACGAGGCGACCTCGAGTATCGACACACGCACCGAGCTGCAGGTGCAGGCAGCATTCGACGAGCTCATGGCCGGCCGTACAAGCTTTGTCGTGGCGCATCGCCTGAGCACGATTCGCAACGCCGACTGCATTCTGGTCATGCGCGACGGCCAGATTATCGAGCGCGGCACGCACGACGAGCTGCTGGCGGCAGGCGGCTTCTATGCCGAGCTCTACCGCAGCCAGTTTGCCCAGTAAGCAAGCCCGTGGGGCAAATTAATCAATCGACAGACGGTGGTTTACATCTGTCACGTTAGTACTAAGATAGTCATCTAATAAATTGCATTAGTGGCTTTAGTTTTGGGGGATACGAGGCAACGTGACTATGACGTGCTCTTTGGTGGTTAACAGCAAGAGCGGTAATACCAGGATGGTTTCGGGTGCGATCAAGCGCACTCTACAGGCTGCGGGTGTTGAGTTTGTCCATGCCGCGGCGTTGAGCGACGATGCGGATGCAGATCAGGTTGCGCTCGAGGCGCAGGGCGCCTGCGCGGCCGACACGGTGCTCGTCGGTTTTTGGTGCGACAAGGGCGCGTGCACGCCTTCGGTCGCGGCGTTGCTCTCCGCCTTGCACGGTAAGCGCGTGTTCCTGTTTGGCACCTGCGGCTTTGGGGCCGACCAGAGCTACTATCAGCAGATTATCGACCGCGTAACTTCCAATTTGGCTGGGGATGCCGAGCTTGCGGGCTGGGCGATGTGCCAGGGCAAGATGGGCCCCGCGGTCAAGCAGCGCTACGAGGCCATGCTCGAGCAAGATCCCGACAACGCTCGCTATAAGATGCTGCTCGACAACTGGGTTGCCGCGAAGGACCATCCCACCAAGGAAGACCTGGACAACATGGCCGCAGCCGCCAAAAAGGCCGTGCTGGGGGAGTAGCTCCCATCGCTGACGGCGGTCGGTCCATCTTTCTAAATGAAACGTCCTCCCGGGCGTCGGGGCACGAAGTTCCCTGCTCTACAGTCCTGCGCAAGACGAAGGCCACATTAAGTGGCCTTCTTTGCGTGCGGAACTCGCGATGAACTTCGTGCCCCGCCGTCCGGGAGGACGCCTCTTTATTGATGGGAGGCCTGATAGGTCGATGGTTCCGTGCCCGGATGCGTCCAAAGTGGGACGGGCTTTCCGGATGGGCAGGCTTTCGAAAAATGCGTCCCGGAATTTGCCTTTGGAATGGGACGTAGTTTCCCGTTGAGGTGCTTTGCGGAAAGTGCATCCCACTCTGGGCGGTCGAAGTGGGACACACTTTCCCAAAGGCGCTCCAACGGGAAATTGCGTCCCATTATTCGGTCAAGAAACGGGATGCATTTTCCCAATGAGAGCAAAACCGGAAAATGCATCCCACAATCAGCCCTCAAAGTGGGACGCCGTTTCCCAATGAGGCTCAAGCGGAAAATGCATCCCGGAATTTGCGCTCAAAGTGGGATGCGGTTTCCGGTTGAGGGTCTAAGGGGAAAGTGCGTCCCAGAATCGACGCTTGAAATGGGATGCAGTTTCCCGATGAGGCACTCGACGGAAAATACATCCCAGAAATGGCCTTTGAGCTGGGATAAGATTTCCGCGGCATCTCGGATTCTCAAAAATGAGACACCCCGTTGGCGAAAATGAGACACGTGATATCGGGCATCGGATGTATCATTTGCAAAAATGAGTCCACTCCACTCGAATAAAGCGAGGTCCCTCATGTACGTTCCACACCCCCGTATCCGTAGGCTGTCGAAAATCCCGCTTGTTGGGACGGCGGCGCTTGCTGCGTTGATCGCCACGAGCGTCGCCTGCTTCACGGCCACGCCCCAGGTTGCCCAGGCGGCAGACGCGCCCGCAATCACCGATATGACCGAGCAGGATTATCAAGCCCTGGGTCTGGGCACGAGCGAGGACATTCCGGCCGATACCGTTGGCCCCTATTCCACTGATACCCCCACGACGTTTGCCACGCGCAGCGAGGTCTATATGGCAGCTAACGGTAGCCATGGCAATCGCTACACTCTGCGCGACAAGCTCGAGAACGTCGAGCGCGGTGACATTGGCGGCAGCAGCAAACTCACCGATGGCTATGGAAGTGTGTGGGGCGCCGCAAAGTTCTGGCAAAACGTCAACAACTTCGATACGAACAGCGATCTCTACAAGCATAGCGACTACGGTGGCGGCACCTGGTCGTACCTAAGCAACAATGAGTCCTCAACAGTACTCGCCAACGACAACAACGGTTTCTCGGGCATTCACGCCACGAGTGTTGAGTTCTGCAGCGACGCCAGCACGGGCAAAAAGAGCCGCGTTGCCGAGCTCCGTGCCTACGGCGACAGTTCCTCCACGACGATTGACGGCAAGTCATACGCCGGAAAGGTTGAGCTGGTCCTCTACTCGTTTAGCAACGGGCGTACGCGCACTCTCGACACACACCTGCCGGTGACGGTCAACACTAATATGATGTACGAAGGCCGTTTTAAGTACCTGGATGCCGGTTACCTGCAAGAGCACGACGCCGTCTTTGATGTCGAGGCAGGCGATGTCGATGGCGACGGCGTCGACGAGCTTTTTGTCTACGCGGGCTGCTATGTCGACGAGAACGGCGTGCGCAAGGCTGTAGTCGACATGTATGACTTGGAGGGCGGCAACTGGAAGCAAAGCGTCGTCAAGATCGATGCCGGTAACGCCGCGGACTACACCACGCACAACAAGGGCGGGAACGACTCCTGGACGCAGCTTCAGTCAGCTCCTGTCGTTTCGCTAGCGGCCGGCGACCTCGATCGCGATTTTTGCGATGACCTCGCCATCGTGGTCTCGGCACCCTACGGCAAGAAGAATATTGATAAGTCGACGCATTGCGAGCTGTTTTCGTGGGATGCATCCAAGGGTGCGCTCGTCCATGTCGATGCTCTGGGCGACGCGGGCGCAATCTCCCTCTCCGCGAACGGCAAGACCATGGTCGCTGCGAATGCGACGTTCGGCACGTTTGCCGCCTACGATGAAGAAGGAAAGAAGACGGGTGAAACCGTCACGGGCCTTATTCTTGCGGGCTATGACTGGCAACGCAGCGCTTTTGATTACGGCGCTTCTGACGGCAGCAAGGGGCTGTACGGCGCGCTGTACCGCTACGCGTATTTTGACTCGGAGTCTGGCGAGTTCAAGCTTTCCGATTGCAAGGAATACAGAGACGGGCTCCTCGCCTCCTATGGGCTGATGCATGTGCCCAACAGCGCATGGAAGGATAGCGCTCAGGATAAGCGCTATCCGTGCACCTTGGCGCCCATTGCCCTTGCCACTGCCAACCTTGACGGCCTGTCCGAGCAGCTGGCGGTCGACGAGGTGCTCGTGGGCGGCGATGTGTTCCGCGACTTTGCCTGCAACACGGCACAGAGCGGGGCTCAGGGCTTGGGGTCCATGGTCGGAACCATGAGCATGAGCGGTCAGCAATACAACAGCAGCAACAAGCATGACCACAAGGGTATAGAGCAGGTGTGGATCAGCGACGTCAAGGCGGGCAGCGTCTCGGGTTCGGACCGCTATAACGAGAGCTTTATCGCCGTGGTGGGCAAGCACCGCGACGAGGACCTGCGCAAGAACGATGACTACTATTGGATGACCGCCTCGCATTTTTCGCTCGACGAGAACGGAAAGGTGCGCCGCGGCGAGGAGCAGGTGATTAGCGAGAGCAACCGTCGCGGCACTACCTACGGCACATTTATCTCGCTCGCGCTGCCCGATGTCGACAACGACAGCGTCAGGATCACGTACAAGGACCGCTACAAGGTCTATACCAACCCGCGCGTGCTTGCCGTGCTGCAGGATGCGCCCTATGTTGAGGATCTGGAGCAGGCATACGGCTATCTGGTGTTGGGCGGCACGTCATACGGAGAGGAAAAGGGCACGGGGACATCCCAGGGCTATACCATTGGCGCCGAGTTGGGCGTTGCCGTCGAGGTGCAGACCGGTCCGCCCCTGGTCGCGATGAACGCTTCAGTCGATTTTGCCGCCGAGGGATGCTATGACTACCGGAGCGAGCGCACGGTCAGCGCAAGCGTAAGCTATGAGTCGCATGCCGGCGAGGGTGACAAGGCCGTGCTCTACACGATTCCGATGGTCTATTACGAGTATGAGATCGAAAATGAGGAAACTGGTGGCAAGGGCGTGATGGCGGCGCCCGTGTCGCTCGGCGCGCAGACCTCGGTCGTTAATGTCGAGGCCTATGACCGCATTGCCAAACAGCACAATATGACGCCGCTCAGCTACTTTTTGACCAACCGGTCGGGAGAACCCGGAACCTATCAAACAACGCTCAACGGCGAGACTCCCGTTGGGGATTCCTTTGGCCTGGGCAAGCCTGGCGTAACGCGCGCCTACACGCACGATGGGTTTAACGGCGCCGCCGCGCAGTCGGGGGCGAGCATTGAGCAGACCATCGAAGTCGAGGAGGGCAAGGAGCAGGAGCTCGAGCTCGGCTTGACGCTGAACGGCAGCGTTGTCATGGGCGCGAAGCTCGCAAAGCACGAGTTGTTTGGCGGCCTGTGCTTTGGTGCCAACGCCGGCTTTACTACGGGTAACTCCTCGAGTGAATCGACCGAATACGGCGGCACCGTCGACAACCTGCCCGAGGCCGCGCAGGGCAAGTACGGTTTTGTGTGGCGTCTGGGCGTCAACGCGGTGGATGTCGACAAGTTCGAGGCAGACTCGGGCGACAAGCTCGGCACCAAGGACACCGACCAGTTCTGGATCGTGGGCTATGACGTTAAGGACGTCGAGATGCCCGACGCGCCGGCCGTGACGGGCTTTACGGCAAACGCCGTCGATTCGACCAGCGTTACGTTTAGCTGGGACGATGTACTCGCAAACAAGAGTGGCTTTAGCTACGGCGTGGGCATGCTGCAGAGCAATGCGGCGGATGCGGTCGTCAATAGCTGGAAGATTGCCGACAACACGCAGACCTCGCTCAAGTGGGATGGGCTGCAGCCCAATACGGAGTATCGATTCGCCATCGCCGCCGTTAAGAATGGATCCACGACCGAAACAGGTATTCGCTCGGCAATCATCACGGTCAAGACCATGCCCGATGGCATGACGATGACCGTGAGCGGACCTGCGGCGGATGCTGCGGAGGGGTCGGATCTTGGATACGACTCTTCGGTTGAGCGCACGGCGGGAAGCCACCTGACGCTCTCGGCGATTGGCCATGTGAAGCAACTCGGTGCCGACGATAGCGAAACAGGGCTGGCACCGACCTATATGTGGTACCGCAAGGGCCGCGGCGAGACAGAGTTTAAGCTCGTGGGTGCCGATGGCAACCTCGCGGCTGGAACGGCCTCAAAGCTCGAGATTGACCTGACCGCAGACGATGACGGTGCGCAGTATTACTGCCACGTGGGATACAACGACGTGGGCCTCGACACCGGCACGACGCTCGTGAATATCGAGGCCGAGGAGACGGCGCCCACAACGGTGAACGCCACCCCGATCCGCACGCGCCGCCTGTTCTCACAGGCAAGTGCGGGCGCCAAGAAGTTCCTGGACCATACGCTGGTAAACACCGCCGGCCCAACTGATTCCGAAGGCTCAAAGGACCCCGAGACTCCTGAGACCCCGACGAACCCGGACAAGCCCAAGTCCGACAACGGAGCTAAGACCGACACCAAGGTCAAGACTACGACCACAGCGAAGAACCTCGCAAACACCGGCGACCAAACATTCGCCCTAGTCGCCACCGCAGCAGCAGCGGGAGCAACGCTCGTAGTGATAGCCCTCATCATGCTGATCAAGCGCCGCAAGACCCACTAGTAGCCAGTCGAACATATCGACAACCCAAAAACCCGGGTAGCCAAAAAACAGGCCACCCGGGTTTTCTGTTGAGTGGAGACTCCGCAAGCGGAAACTGCATCCCACAATTAGCGCCCAGACCGGGACGCACTTTCCCAAAGGGTCCTCAACGGGAAACTGCGTCCCATAATTAGGCCGAGAAATGGGATGAACTTTCCCAATGAGAGCCAACCGGAAACCACGTCCCAGAATCAGCCCCCAAAGTGGGACGCACTTTCCCAACGAGCCTCAACCGGAAAATACATCCCGGAATCCAGCTGAATAGTGGGACGCACTTTCCCAATCGGGTCCCAAGCGGAAACTGCATCCCATTCCAGACAAGAATTCCGGGACACACTTTCCGCAAACAAAGAAGGCCACATAACGTGGCCTTCAACTTATATATGTTCGGCGATACACCCAAGACAGGCCGCGCCTCAACAACAGGGCGTCTGTCCGGGCGGAGGCATATAAGGTTCATCGCGAGTTCCGCACGCAAAGGAGGCCACTTAATGTGGCCTCCGTTTTGCGCAG
Source organism: Collinsella sp. (assembly GCA_031295385.1). Classification (GTDB taxonomy): domain Bacteria; phylum Actinomycetota; class Coriobacteriia; order Coriobacteriales; family Coriobacteriaceae; genus Collinsella. Next base: position 9,715 of record JAUMOL010000003.1, on the reverse strand, counting down.
GACTGTCCGAGCAGGGAACCTTATATGCCTCCGCCCGGACAGACGTTTCAGTTATGAACTCGCAGCTAGTCGCTACTTGATCTTGGTCGTACCCGGTGCCAGGTTGGGGTCGGTCTCGTTGGCCTCGGTCTGGAAGTGCTCGGTATACACGTTCTTGCCGTCGCGGAACATCTCGTAGTACTGCATCTTGGCGTAATCCTCGCGTGCCTTGGTGACAGCCGCGGCAGCGGCGTCGTCACCGGTGACGTTGGAGGAGAGCGCCCAGCGCAGGCTGGCGTCTTCGTAGCCCACGGAGTTGATGGCGGGCAGCGACTCGCGCAGCGTCATGTGCGCTTTCTGGTAGTCGGTCAGCGGTGCGCCGATCAGCTGCATCAGCTGGGTGGACAGATAGTTAGTGGACAGGTCGTCGACCTCACTCGTCTGGTTGCAACCGGCAACGTCGTAGTTAGCCCAGATGATGTAGTCGGTCTGCCACAAGCGCTCTTGGTGGGTGGCGTCGTCCTCGTCGGTAAACCACTTGTCGTTGAACTTGGACGGGAAGAACGGCTGATGGTCGCCCCAGAACACCACGACCACCTTGCGATCGAGTTTGCTCAGGGCATTGAGGAAGTAACGCAGCGCCTGGTCGGACTGCTCAATGCACGAGACGTACTCGTCGACATCGGACAGCGTGCCGTCCTCAACGGTCTTGGCGTCCAAGTCGGTCGTGTCGATGTTCAGGTGCATCTGCTTGTCGACCGGCAGCAGGCCCGTATCGTAGCCCGAGTGGTTCTGCATGGTCACGTCGAAGATAAACTGCGGATCGGCGTTCTGGTCGAGCAGCTCAAGAATCTTGTCGTAGGTAGCCTGGTCGGTCACCATGCCGCGCAAGGTGTCGGCTCCCTGGAAATCGTTGATGGACAGGAACTGGTCAAAGCCAAAGTCCTTGTAGACGTTCTCGCGGTTCCAGTTGGTTGCGTGATTGGGGTGCATAGCCGTGGTGGAATAGCCGAGCGATTTGAACTGCTCTGCCAGGTTCCCGGTCGTTTCCATGTTGTAGATGGTGTAGGGGTACACGCCCGAGCCCAGGTTGGCCATGGAGTTGCCGGTCATAAACTCAAACTCGGTATTGGCGGTGCCGCCGCCGTAGGCGCTCACGTAGAGCTTGCCGCGGCTGAGGCAGTTGGACAGGCTCTTAAAGTACTGCGGACCCTCGTAGCCGGCGCGCATGTTCTGGTAGATCGACAGATCCGAGAACGTCTCGTTCATGATGGCGATGACCGTGGGCTTCTCGCTGTCGAACTGCTCCTGGGCGGCGGCGCGCTCGTCGCTCTTGGCCGCGTCGGACTTGTCGTAGGCCTTGGCGTACTTTTTGAGCGTGGCCTTGGCATCGTCAACGGAGTAGTCGGCGGGTTTGGGCGGCTTGATGGACTGTGCCGCACTAATAAAGGCAGGCAGGTAGCCCTCGCGCCAGTAGCTCTCGAGCGGACGCCAGGTGTAGACGGTGATGCCGAGAGTGTTGTAGTAGTCGATGAGCGTAACATGCGCGGTCACACCGCCCAGGCACAGCACGGCCACGAGCAGGTTGGTGAGCAGCATGCGCTTGGCGTTGGCGGCGCCCTTCTGACGGTGCGGTGCCACCAGGCCAGCGTACTCGCACAGCAGCATGGCGATGGCGGTAAAGCCCATGGACAGCACACAGAACAGCGAGATGGAGAAGGTGTAGCCGGTGCCGGCGACCGCGGCGGCGGTGGAGATGGCCGAAAGGTCGCCCGGCTGGATGGGCATGGACTTAAACGTGATAACGAAGAACTCGGCAATGCCCAGGATAAAGAGGGCAAAGGCCAGGACCGCGGGGGCTGCGCCGTGGCGCTGGAATAGGAAGAACAGGCCGACCATGAGCGTGGTGATGATGGCCCACTCGAGCAGGATGCACAGGGGGTAGACCCAGGTAAAGTCGTGGTTGGACGATACCTCCATGCCCAGCAGCGCAAAGACGCCGGCGAGCAGCAGGCACAGGACGGCGGCGACGAGCGGTTTGCCCACAAAGGCGCCGCGCAGGCGGGCGAGCTTGCCGGTGGGGGCGGGGGCGTCGGGCGCGGCGAACGCAAAGACGCGCGGGGCGATGCGGTCGCGGGCGATGCTGGCCCAAGCGCAGCCGGTGAGGATGGCGTTGGTCAGGATGAGCATCACAAAGGCGAGCGGCTCGTTTTGGGCGACGAGGCCCACGGCGCCCCAAATAGTCAAAAAGACCTGGAACAGGCCGAAGGCGACGCTCCACCCAAGAGCGCTTTTGGCAACGGTGCCCGACTGAGCGCGAATGGCCTTGGCCTCGCGCAAGACAAGGTAGACGGTCGCCGCAAGACCGACGAGCGAGATGGCGGCAGCGAACATGCTGAGACTCCTCACAAACTAAAACGTACGAAAGCGGGGGTTTACCCGATTGTTACCAAGATATGCGCTGCAATTGGTGTCTGCGCACAACAACCAGCCATATTAACGCGCACGTGTGGCGGTGTGGCGCAATGTAGTGGCGACCTGCGCGATAATGGACGGGAATTACACGGAAACGTAAAGGCTTCTTAAAGAATTAGCGAGGATGAGGCGATGAACGAGCAGGTTTGCAAGGCGGACATGGGCGGCGGCGGAGCTGCGGGCGTGGATACGTGCGGCTATCCGGTCGAGACTACGGGCAACACGGTGCTGGACATCTTGGAGCGCCGTTCGTCCACGCGCGCTTTTGCGCGCGATGACAATGACCGTCCCGTGGCGGTGACCGACGAGCAGCGTGCAGCGATTCTGCATGCGGCGAGTCGCGCGCCGTCGGCGGGCGCCATGATGATGTATTCCATCGTGAGCATCCGCGAGCAGGTTACGCTCGATCGCTTGGCCGACCTGTGCGACCATCAGCCTATGATTGCCAAGGCACCCTGGGCACTAATATTTGTGGTCGATTATGCCAAGTGGATCGATCTGTTTGAGCACGTGGGCTGCTTTGAGCCCGAGTTTGTCGAGCGCACGGGCAAGGCGCCCCGCCGCGCGCCGGGTTTGGGCGACTTTGCCATCGCGGCCCAAGACGCCGTGATCGCTGCGCAAAACGCCGTGGTTGCCGCCGAGGCCCTGGGGCTGGGGAGCTGCTACATCGGCGATATCGTCGAGAATGCCGAGGAAGTTGCCGCGCTGCTCGATCTGCCGCCCTATACCATGCCGCTGTCGATGCTCATCATCGGCACGCCCCGTAAGGAGCGTCCGGCAATCGCGCACCCCGTGGTGAACCTGGTGCACGAGGAGCGCTACTGCCGTGCGGATGCCGCGACCATGGACGCGCAGGTGGCCGAGATGGATGCGATGTTTCGCCCGCACGCCCACGAGGTGGGCGAGCGCGTGGTGGATATCTACACCCGCAAACACACCAGTCCTTTTATGGCCGAGATGAGCCGCTCCATGGAATGGTGGTTCAAAAACTGGCTCGGAAAATGACGAATGTGACAAGGGGACGGTCCCCTTGTCACATTCCATATCGCCGCGGTAGCCTAAAGGCCGTATAAATGTTTATCTAGCTGGGAAAACAGTGCCATTCAAACATAGGACGATTACCTATAATCCCTTCGAACATTAAAGTTGGGAGGAAACCGGCTTATGGAACAAAAGGCCAAGGAGGCAGCCTCGCACGCTGCGATTCCTGTGAGCATCTCGGCGATGCTCGTCACGCTGGGCGTGGTGTACGGCGATATCGGCACCAGCCCTATGTATGTAACCAAGGCGCTCGTCGCCGGCAACGGCGGCATCGGAAGCGTCACGGAGGAGTTCGTGCTCGGCGCGCTCTCCCTTGTCGTGTGGACGGTCACGCTGCTGACCACCATCAAGTATGTGCTCATCTCGCTGCGCGCCGATAACCATGGTGAGGGCGGCATCTTTGCCCTGTACAGCCTGGTCAAGCGCTGCGGCAAGTGGCTTATCATCCCCGCCATGCTGGGTGGCGCCGCGCTGCTCGCCGACGGCATCCTGACGCCGGCCGTTACCGTTACCACGGCCATCGAGGGCCTGCGCACCATCCCGGCGGTCCATGCCGTGCTGGGCGATGACCAAGGCCGCGTCGTCGCCATTACGCTCGCCATCATCATCGTGCTCTTCTTGGTGCAGCGCATCGGTACGGCCAAGATCGGTCACGCCTTTGGCCCCATCATGACGCTGTGGTTCCTGTTCCTGGGCGGCACGGGCCTATTCTTTGTCTTCCAGCACCCCGCCGTGCTGCTGTGCCTCAACCCGGTGCGTGGCATCGCCTTTTTGCTGAGCCCCAACAACCACGCGGGCATCATGATTCTGGGTAGCTGCTTCCTCGCCACCACCGGTGCCGAGGCGCTCTACTCCGACATGGGCCACGTTGGCCGCGGCAACATCTACGCCACCTGGCCGTTCGTTAAGTGCTGCCTGCTGCTGTCCTATATGGGCCAGGGCGCTTGGCTTATGAACAACGCTGCCAACCCCGAGCTCATGGGCATTGCCGACCTCAACCCGTTCTACCAGATGCTCGCCCCGGGCCTGCGCCCGTTTGCCGTCGGCCTTTCCACCGTCGCGGCCATCATTGCCTCGCAGGCGCTCATCACCGGCGCATTCTCGCTGGTGTCCGAGGCCAGCCGTCTGGATCTCATGCCGCACATGCAGGTCTTCTACCCTGCCGAGACCAAGGGCCAGCTCTACATCCCCATGGTCAACAACGTCATGCTTGTCGGCTGCGTCATCGTGGTGCTGCTGTTCCAGAACTCGGCGCATATGGAAGCCGCCTACGGCCTTGCCATTACGCTGACTATGATGTGCACCACGCTGCTGCTCTTCTTCTACCTGCACGAGGAGCGCAAGCTCAAGGTTGCTCCGTGGATCTTCGCGGCCTTCTTCCTTTTGCTCGAAGGCTTCTTCTTCGTGAGCTCACTTACCAAGTTCTTCCACGGCGGCTACTTCACCATCCTCATGGCCGCGCTCATCATGGGCATCATGGTGTGCTGGTACAACGGTACGGCTGTTGAGCAGCGCCAGTTTACGCTGCTGCCGCTGCGCAGCTACCTGCCGCAGCTCAAGCGCCTGCGCGACGACGACCGTTACGAGCGCATGAGCGACAACGTCGTGTACCTGACCAAGGACACCCATACCGACTACATCGACCGCGATATCGTCTATTCGATCTTGGACAAGCATCCCAAGCGCGCCCGCGCCTGGTGGTTTGTGAATGTCGAGACCATGGACGAACCGCACACCTTTGCCTATTCGGTCGAGACGTTCGGCACCGATTACGTGTTCCGCGTGCATCTGTACCTGGGCTACAAGATCAACCAGCGCGTCAATGCCTACCTGCGTCAGGTCGTTCAGGACCTGGCTGCCACCGGCGAGCTGCCGCCGCAGACGCATGACTACTCGGTCTACAAGGATCCGGGTAACATCGGCACGTTCAAGTTCGTCCTGATCCGTAAGCTTCTGGCGCCCGAAAGCGATGTGGAGCCGAGCGAGCGTACGGCCATCACGCTCAAGTACATCATCCGCCGCGCCGCCGGCACGCCCGCGCGTTGGTACGGCCTGGAGAACTCCAACGTGAGCTTTGAGTACGTGCCGCTGTTCACCAAGTTCAAAGCCGTGAACAAGATGCAGCGCCTGGCCCCCAACGAGCGCCCGTAGGCGCCGACAGTTGCATGGAGCTGGTTTTCGATGGACAAGATTGAGACCGGGGAGGCAAACATGGATGCAAAGATGCTTGATGGCCGCGAGGTGGTTGCCGAGCTGGTACGTGAGGCACGCGCCGACGCCGCCGAAGATCGGTTCCTTACGAACCGTGCCAACATGGATATGGCCGACCGCGTGATCTCGATCGTGGCACTGGTATTTGGAGCGGTGTGCGTGTGTGCCCTGCTCGCGCACGTGCTGTTTGTCTAGCGACCGCCGGTTGCAAAGGCTATACACTTGGAACCACCACAAGGGAAACCACCACAAAGGTGCCTGTCCCCTTTGTGGTGGTTTTTGTTTTCGAGAGAGGGGCGGGGCGCTGATGGACGTCCGTACGGACGGCGATATTGCTGATAGCTTTTGGTGGCGGCGCACAACGCTGACGCGCCGCACTCCTCTGTATGACGCCTGCGTATCGGTGGGGCTGCTGGTCGCGGCGACGATTGTGGGCGCGCTGCTCGACCATCCGGGTCTCGCGCCGAGCATCATGATCGTCTATGTGTTCGCCGTTCAGCTGTGCGCATTCTTTACCTGGAGTCGCCTGTATTGCTTGCTGAGCTCGGCTGCCGCCGTGGCGCTCTACAACTTCTTGTTTGTCGACCCGCGCTACTCGCTGTCGCTTATCGACCGCGGCTATCCCGGCATGTTCTTCATCATGTTCGTGGTCTCGCTTGTGTCGAGCTCGATTGCGTTGGCCCTGCGCCGTGCCTTGGCACAGGCTGCCGCCAGCGACCGCCGCACGCATATGGTGCTCGAGACCAACCGCATGCTGCAGCGGTGCGCCGATCAGCAACAGATTGTCCATGCCATGGCGACGCAGCTGGCGCGTCTTTCGGGCTGTCCGGTCGTGTGGTACAGCGCCGACGCCGAGGGCGATGACCTGCTGCCGCGCGCGACTTACACGGCCGTGGGCGATGCCGCACCGGTGCACGAACTGGCGCCGCAGATGCCGCCGCGGCTCTCGGCATCCGCCTATGTGGGAACGCCGCTCGACGCCACGTTTGGCGGCTCGGCGTTTTATGGCATCTACCTGACGGTTCGCACAGGCGACGGCTTCGCGCGCTCGGGCGACCCCGCCTCGGTGGTGGGCGTGCTGGCTATCGTTGCCGAGCCCGACGTGCTGACGCACGAGGAGCGAACACTTGCCGATGCCATCGTGAGCGAAGGCGAGCTGGCACTCGATCGCGCCCGCGCCATGGAGGCCCGCGAGGAGGCGGCGGTGCTCGCCAAAAACGAACAGCTGCGCGCCAACCTGCTGCGCTCCATCTCGCACGATCTGCGTACGCCGCTCACCAGTATTTCGGGCAATGCCGATGTCCTGCTCGATCAGGGCTCGACCGGCACCGCGGTGCTCGATGCCCAGACGCGCCGCGGCCTGCTCCTTTCCATTCGCTCGGATGCGCAATGGCTCAACGCCACCGTCGAGAACCTGCTCGCCATCACCAAGCTCGAGGGTGGCGGTATGCGCCTGTCGACCACACTCGAGCTCATGGACGATATCGTCGAGGAGGCGCTGCGCCACGTGAACCCTGCCGTGCGCGAGCACGACCTTAAGGTGGTGGCGTGCGATGAGCCGGCGCTCGTCAACGTCGATGCGCGTCTGATGGTGCAGCTGGTGGTCAATCTGGTGAACAACGCCGTCACCTATACGCCCGCAGGCTCGCATATCATGATTTCGATTAGCGTCGACGATGGACGCGTGGCGTGCTCGGTGGCCGATGATGGTCCGGGCATCGCACCCGAGGATCGCGAACGCATCTTTGAGTCGTTCTATACCGCCAACCATGGCCTGGCCGACAGCCACCGTAGTGTGGGCCTGGGGCTTTCGCTCTGCCGCTCCATTGCGCTGGCGCATGGCGGTAGCATAGAGGTTGCCGCGGCGGACCCGCACGGCTCGGTCTTTACGATTGAGCTTCCCGTCGCCGATGTTTCGTTTGATAAGGAGTAGCGCCGTGCCGAACTCTGCCGTAAAACCGCTCATCTTGGTCGTTGAGGACGACCCCGCCGTCCGCAACCTTATCGTTGCCGCGCTCGAGGCGCACGGCTTGCGTCATATGGCCGTTGAGACTGCCCATGCCGCCATCGCCGCCGCCTCGTCGCAGGCGCCGAGCATTGTGCTGCTCGATCTGGGCCTGCCCGATATGGACGGCGTCAAGGTGGTGGAGTCGGTGCGCGCATGGTCGGGCATGCCGATCATCGTGGTCTCGGCGCGCAGCGAGGACGCGGATAAGATTCGCGCGCTCGATGCCGGTGCCGACGACTATCTGACCAAGCCGTTTTCGGTCGAGGAACTGCTCGCGCGCATTCGCACGACGCTCAGGCGCCTTTCGTATGCGCAAACGGGCGGCGTTGTCTCCGAGGGCTCGTTCGATACCGGTGAGCTGCATATCGATTTTGATGCCGGCATCGCCACGATGGATGGCGAGGAGCTGCATCTGACGCCGATCGAGTACAAGCTCCTGTGCCTGCTAGCGCACAACGCCGACAAGGTGCTGACGCACCAGTTTATCCTGCACGAGATTTGGGGCACGGCAACTAAGAGTGACCTGGCAAGCCTGCGTGTCTTTATGGGCACGCTGCGTAAGAAGATAGAGTCCGACCCCGCGCATCCGCGCTATATCCAAACGCACGTGGGCATCGGTTACCGACTGGTCACCCAAGGCTAAATCGCCAACCACCATCCCAATATGAGTTGCGGTGAAATAGTTCCTGTTTTGGCCTTTACGGGGGTGCGGACAGAAAGTTGGACCGCGGGGCGGTCCGGACTGGAGGTTCGCATGTACAGCAGGGAGAAGGTCGAGCTCTTCCTCCTGGCGACGGAGGACGGCATGGGGCCCACCGCCGCCGCGGAGTTCGCGGGGGTCACGGTGAGCGCGGCCAAGAAGTGGGCGACGGGGCACCTCCCGCGCAGCTACACCGGCGGGGGCTGTAGAATCGGTGCGAGGAAACCGCGCCGGAAGGAGGCCAGCTTGGGCCCCGACAAGTCGATCTACGCCCCGCCCGCGACCGGCCCGCTCGCCGGGCTCAACGAGGACCAGATAGAGAACCTGCTGCTCAGGGCGGTGTTGGCCGACCTAAAAGCGGAAGGGTGGGACCCGGCTTCGATCTCGAACAGGAGCAAGTGCGAGCTCGGCGAGAGATTGAGGCGGGCGACCGCCCTGCCCCTCCGCTCGATCACAGGTTTCTTGAGGATATCGAAGAGCTCCTATGAGTACTGGAGGCCCCGCGTCGCCGCGCCGCGCGACCGCGACGCCGACATACGCGGCCGCGTGGTGCGCATCTTCCGCGAGGGCTCGGGGTGCTGGGGGTACCGCACCGTCTGGGCGCGCCTGCGCCGCGAGGGGGTCCGCGCCAGTGAGAAGCGCGTGGCCCGCGTGATGCGCGAGGAGGGCCTCGAGGTCGTCTACAACAAGAGGCGCGCCCGGGGCTACAGCTCCTACGCCGGCGAGGTCTCCAAGGCGCCGGAGAACCTCGTGAACAGGAATTTCCACGCCGACGAGCCCAACCGGCTGTGGCTCACCGACATCACCGAGTTCAGGCTCCCGGGCGGCGAGAAGGTCTACCTGAGCCCGATAGTCGACTGCTTCGACGGGATGCCCGTCGCCTGGTCGATCGGGCTGCACCCCGACAAGCGCCTCGCGAACTCGAGCCTGCTCAAGGCCTGCGCGGCCAGGCCGGCGGGCGCCCGCACGACGATCCACTCGGACCGCGGCGGCCACTACCGCTGGCCGGAGTGGATCGGGATCTGCGAGGAGAACGGGCTGGTCAGGAGCATGTCCGCGAAGGGCTGCAGCCCGGACAACTCGGCCTGCGAGGGCTTCTTCGGCCGCCTCAAGAACGAGTTCTTCCGCTACAGGGACTGGGAGGGCGTGACGGCCGGGGAGTTCATGGGCAGGCTCGAGGCCTACCTCGTGTACTATCGTGAGGAGCGGATCAAGAAGTCCCTCGGGTGGCTCAGCCCGATGGAGTACCGCAGGAAGCTTGGATACGCCTAGACGCGGTCCAAGAAATCGTCCGCACCCCC
>JAUMOL010000012.1 GCA_031295385.1 Collinsella sp. | reverse complement strand
TCTGCTGACCGACGACGTCCGCGACGAGAACCTGACCAAGACCAACCGCTACTCCGACGTGGCCGCCACCTCCTGGTACAACACCGCGGTCTCGACCCTCAGCTCCATGGGCATCATCACGGGTTATCCCGACGGCACGTTCCGCCCGAACGCCGCCATCACCCGCGCTGAGTTCGCCGCCATCGCCGCCCGCTTTGATAACGACGGCGACAAGACCGCTGCGAAGTTCAGTGACATCGCAACCCACTGGGCCAAGGATGAGATCAGCATCGCCTACAACAACGGCTGGATCACCGGCTATCCTGACGGCACGTTTGGTCCCCAGCGCGACATCACCCGTGCCGAGACCATGACGCTCGTCAACCGCGTGCTGAACCGCCAGCCCGAGACCGAGGACGATCTCCTCCCGAACATGACGGTCTGGACGGACAACGCGAACCCGAAGGCCTGGTATTACCTCGCCGTTCAGGAAGCGACCAACAGCCACTACTACGAGTTCAAGACGAACTCCCAGTATGAAAAGTGGACCGAGCTGCGCGAAACGCGCGACTGGAAGGCGCTGGAACAGTAAACAAAGCGGAAAAAAGAACGGGAGCACGAAGTGCTCCCGTTCTTTTATGCTTTGTTGAAAGCGGCCTGAACAGATCAGACGTTGCCGATCGTCGCGACCATGACGGCCTTGATCGTGTGCATGCGGTTCTCGGCCTCGTCGAAGACCTTGGAAGCGGGGCTCTCGAAGACCTCGTCGGTGACCTCCTGCTCGGTGATGCCGAACTGCTCGCACTTCTCGGCGCCAATGGTGGTGTTGGTATCGTGGAAGCTGGGCAGGCAGTGCAGGAAGATAGCACCCGGGTTGGCCATAGCCATGACCTCGGAGGTGACACGATACGGGGTGAGCTGAGCGATGCGCTCGGCCCAGACCTCGTCGGGCTCGCCCATGGAGACCCACACGTCGGTGTAGATAACGTCGGCACCGGTGACGCCGTCCTTGACGTCGGTGGTCAGCTTGATGGTGCAGCCGTTAGCCTCGGCGATGGGCTTGCAGGCCTCGATGACGTCGTCAGCGGGCATGCGCTCCTCGGGGCCGCAGGCCACGAAGTTCATACCGAGCTTGGAGCAGACGACCATGAGGGAGCGAGCGACATTGTTCTTGCAGTCGCCCATGAAGACGAGGGTCTTGCCCTTGATGTCGTAGTTGAAGTTCTCCTGGACGGTCAGGATGTCGGCGAGCATCTGGGTGGGGTGCCACTCGGTGGTCAGGCCGTTCCACACGGGCACGCCGGACTTAGCAGCGAGCTCCTCGACGTCGTCCTGGGCAAAGCCACGGAACTCGATGCCGTCATACATGCGGCCGAGAACGCGGGCGGTGTCCTCGATGGACTCCTTCTTGCCCATCTGCGACGAACCCGGATCGAGGTAGGTGACGCCCATGCCCAGATCCATGCCGCCGACCTCGAAGGCGCAGCGGGTACGAGTAGAGGTCTTCTGGAAGAGCAGAACGATATTCTTGCCCTCGAGATAGCGGTGCGGAACGCCAGCGCGCTTCATATCCTTGAAGTTCTTGGAGAGCTTGAGCAGGTACTCGATCTCCTCGGTGGTGAGGTCGAGAAGCTTGAGGAAGCTACGGCCGGAGAGGTTAACACCCATGGTTCGATTCCTTTCGAAGAAATGAATTACGTAAGTATTAGTGTTGCCCGTTTAACGGGCGAAGCCGGTGCGGCTGTAGGGGGACCGCACCGGAAACGGAAAGACTTAGAGGTCCTCGCGCCAGAAGGGCATGCTCATGCAGCGCGGGCCGCCGCGGCCGCGGGAGAGCTCGGCGGAGGGCACGACGAGAAGGTCCAGGCCCTCCTTGTACAGCACGTCGTTGGTGACGGTGTTGCGGGCGTAGACGCAGATCTTGCCGGGCTCGACGCACAGGGTGTTGGAGCCGTCGTTCCACTGCTCGCGGGAGGCCGCGATCGGGTCGCCGCCGCCGCAGGGGATCAGCTTGACCTGGTCGACGCCGGTGGCGTCCTCCAGGACGTGCTCGAGGGTGTCCTCGATCAGGCGGATGTTCACGTCGCCCGGGTTCTTGCCGGCGGTCAGCTCGTAGACGCGTAGGGTGCCCATGATGGCGGGGTGGATCGTGAACTTATCGACGTCGATCTGGGTGAAGACCGTGTCGAGGTGCATGAAGGCGCGCGAGACCGGGATGTCGAAGGCCAGGATGCGCTCGACCTTGGAGTCGGAGTTCCAGAAGATGTTCTGGGCCATGACGTCGATAGCGGCGGCCTGGGTGCGCTGGGAGATGCCGACGGCGAGGGTCTTCTCGTTGATGTTCAGCACGTCGCCGCCCTCGGTGTGGAACTGGCAGTCGCGGCGGAAGTACAGGGAGACGTCCTTGTAGTCGGGGTGGTACTTGAAGACGTACTTGCCGTACAGGGTCTCGCGGTTGCGGGTGACCGAGTACATGCGGTTGAGGTTGACGCCCTCGCCGACGACCGCGAACGGGTCGCGGGTGAAGTAGAGGTTGGGCATCGGGTCGATGATCAGGTCGGACTCGGACTCGGAGTTGACCAGGGAGTCGAGGGTCGTGGACGCCGTGAGGGGCATGTCGATCTCGGCCTTGGTCATGCCGGCCATGGTCTTCTTGACGAACTCGAGGTTGTCCTCGATGGAGTCCAGCTTCTCGCGGACGATCTGCGGCATGTGCTGGCCGCGGATGCCGGCCTCGGCGATGTACTGGTCGGTGAACTCGGCGCGGGCGCCGGGGACCTGGTCGAACACCTCGGCGACGAGGTTCTCGAGGTAGAGCACCTCGACGCCCTGGTCCCTCAGGATCTGGGCGAAGGTGTCGTGCTCCTGCTGCGCGACCTCCAGGAACGGGACGTCGTCGAACAGGAGTCGCTCGAGCTCGTCGGGCGGCAGGTTGAGGAGCTCGTCGCCGGGACGGTGCAGGCAGACCTTCCTGAGCTTGCCGATCTCGGAAGGCACGTGCAGACCTTTCGTCATGGCCTCCTACCTTTCTTTCGGGCCTTACTGGCCGAATGTATCAGCGCCCCTCCATATGGGACGCTGCTTGCTGACAGCTCTAGTTATATCCAAATTCCATTCGTAATGCTACCTCGCCCCCGAACGGTCAGCAAAGTACGATGAACGGTATATCGCATATGATTTCCCATGATGCACTTCAGTTTCGTAAAGCAGATTTTCCTAGGTAAACGTTATTTTTCTAGGAAATCAAGCTTGAACACTCAAAGTTATCCATGATTCAAAATTGCATAGTGAAAACGGTTTTCTGCATATAAATGACGCTTGCCCTCGATTCGACCTACATTCGATTATATTCAGCTTGCTATCATTCTTATTCATACATTCTCACCAGTTGAGTGAGGATATAGATCGCTTGCTCAAAGCACCGGACGTTAGTGCTTCGGCTCGTCAGCGTAAGAAGTAGGTAAAGATACCGTTCACGCAATACGTCCGTGCCAGCGGTCGGCTAAATTGAGACAATAGTGAATTAGAGTTAGGCTACCGTCCCCCTACGGGGACTGAACGGACAGATGCATATGCCGAGCATAATCGAAAAGAAGCAAAAGGCCGCCAAGCTGCGCAAGCCGCCGCGCGACTTCTCGTACACGCAAAACCGAGAGCTTAGCTGGCTGCGCTTTGACAACCGCGTGCTTGACGAAGCCTTCGACGAGACCGTTCCGCTGTTCGAGCGTCTAAAGTTCGTGTCGATTTTCGAGTCCAACCTCGACGAGTTTCTCATGGTGCGTGTGGGCGGTCTGTCCGATCTGGCAGAGCTCAAAAAACAGCCTGTCGACAACAAGAGCAATATGACCGCCTCCGAACAGGTCGATGCCGTCATGGAAGAGCTGCCCGGGCTCCTTACCCGTTGGGAGTCCATCTTTAAGAGCATCGAGGGCAAGCTCGACGCTCTGGGCGTTCACCGCGCCCGCATCGATTCGCTTACGCCCGAGGAGCGCACCTTCGTAACCCGCTACTTCCAAGCCTACGTGTCGCCGGTCATCTCGCCGTTGGTCATTGACCCGCGCCACCCCTTCCCCAACCTGCGCAACGGCGCACTCTATCTGGCTTGTGGCCTGGACGGCGTCACCGACGAGGAGAGCCTGCTGGGCCTTATCGAGATTCCCGCCTCGATGAACCGCGTGGTCGAGATCCCCTCGCCCACCGGCACCTACTCCTACATCTTGCTCGAGGACGTCATCCTCGCCTGCCTGGACAGCTGCTTTGGCTCCTATAAGCCGCTGGATCGCGCGCTGATCCGCGTCACCCGCAATGCCGATATCGACCCGGACGGCGAAGGCGTCGAGGAGGAAGAGGATTACCGCCAGCACATGAAGCGCATTCTCAAGAAGCGCCTGCGCCTGCAGCCGGTGGTGCTCGCCGTATCGGGCTCGCTCGAGAAGGCAACGCTCAAGACCATCCGCAAGGCACTCGAGCTTTCTCGCCGCTCGGTCTTTACCTGCGATATCCCCCTTGACCTGGGCTACGTCTTTGGCATTGAGGGCAAGATTCCCGAGCACCTACGCAACGAGCTGCTCTTTACGCCATTTAAGCCGCAGCCCAACCCCACCATCGACATGTCCCGTTCCATCCGCGAGCAGGTGCTTCAGCACGACAAGCTACTCTTTTACCCTTACGAGGCCATGAACCCGTTCCTGGACCTGGTGCACGAAGCAGCCTACGACCCCAAGTGCATCTCGCTGCGCATCACGCTCTACCGCGTGGCAAAGCAGAGCCGCCTGTGCGAGTCGTTGATCGATGCTGCCGAAAACGGCAAAGAGGTCACGGTGCTCATGGAGCTCCGCGCCCGCTTTGACGAGCAGAACAACATCGAGTGGGCCGAGCGCCTGGAAGAGGCCGGCTGCACCGTTATCTACGGCTCCGAGGGCTTTAAGTGCCACTCCAAGATCTGCCAGCTCACCTATCGCGAGGGCATGGCGCTTACCCGTCTGACGCTTTTGGGCACCGGCAACTTTAACGAGAAGACGGCCAAGCTCTACAGCGACTTTATGCTCATGACCGCGCATCCCGGCATCGGCGAGGACGCCAACCTGTTCTTCCGCAACCTGTCGCTGGGCAACCTGCGCGGCGACTACCGCTTCCTGGGCGTGGCGCCCGTGGGCCTCAAGCCGCTCATCATGCGCGGCCTGGACCGCGAGATTCAGCGCGCCCTTGTCGGCGAGCCCGCCCGCGTGTTCTTTAAGCTCAACTCGCTGACCGACCGCGAGGTTATCGATAAGATCGCCGAGGCATCGTGTGCCGGCGTGCGCGTGGACATGATCATCCGCGGCATCTCGTGTCTCAAGCCCGGTGTTCCGGGCAAGACCGAGAACGTGCACGTGCGCTCCATCGTCGGACGCTTTTTGGAGCATGCGCGCGTCTATGCCTTTGGCGTGGACTCGGACATGATCTACCTGAGCTCGGCAGACATGATGACGCGCAACACCGAGCACCGCGTGGAGATCGCCTTCCCCGTGCTCGACCCCACCTGCCGCGCCCTGGTGCACGAGTACATGGGCATGCAGCTGCGCGACAACGTGAAGGCACGCAGCCTGACGAGTGACGGCACCTGGGTTCCGGTGGAGCGCAAAGAGGACGAGAAACCCTTCAACTCGCAGGAAGCTCTGCTGGAGCGCGCGTATCGCAACGCCGAAGCCGACACCGAGGCAGAACCCGCGCTCGCATCCCAGCCTGAGCCCGATCCGCAGCCGGCCGCTCCCGATGTCCAGAAGGTCCGAGCGACCGTTATCGAGCCCGAACCTGCTCCCGCAGCCCAACCTCAGGCACCCACAACAAACCCCGAGAGCAACGCGCGTCACAAGAAGCCCGCTCGCAAAGCCAAGGCAATCGAGCGCCATCACCCCGGCCGCGTGCGCATGGGCTTGGGCCTGATCGGCCTAGGCCTTAAGACGCTCATTACCGGCAAAACGAAATAGACGTTTGTAGAAGCGCCCCGTATTTGAGGAATGCCCCAGATACGGGGCGCTTTTCCCTGCTACCATGTTTGCGGACAAAACCGCGAATGACAGGCAGGAATATGAAGCTCACCATAGAATCGATGACCTACGGCGCCGACGGTCTGGCACATGCCGACAACGGCAAGGTCACATTTGTGCAAGGCGCCGTGGCGGGCGACACCGTCGAAGCCGAGATCGTGCAGGATGGCAAGTCGTTTATGCGCGCCCGCACGGCCGAGATTCTGGAGCCGAGCCCCGATCGCATTCAGCCTCCCTGCCCCTTCGTGGGCATCTGCGGCGGCTGCTCGTGGGGAAATCTCTCACGCACGGCACAGCTTGCCGCCAAAGAGCAAAACCTGCGCTCCACGCTCGAGCGCATTGGCAAGTTCGCTCCTGAGCAGGTCGATGAGTTGGTGCAGCCCATCTGCCACACCAAGGACGACTGGGGCTACCGCAATAAAATCGAGCTCGAACCGACCGTCGTCAACGGTCGCATGCGCCTTGGCATGCACGGTGTCGACCCCAGTAAAATCGTGACCGTCGATACGTGCCCGCTGTTCGATAAGCGCTTCCCGAAGGCGCTCAAATCGGTCGTCGGCGCACTCAACTATCTAAGCGGCAGCCATGACTTGGGGCTCGAACGCGTGGGCATTCGCGCATCGCGCCGCACCAAGGCACTCGAGGTCGCGCTCTGGACGCCCACAGGCTCTTTTCCGCGCTCGCAGGTCTCCCGCGTGCTGGCGGACGCCGCTCACCCCACGAGCATCGTGCGCGTGATGAGCAAGGGCGAAAAGAAGGCCCGCCGTGTCTCCAAGGTCGAAATGCTCGCCGGAGAGGGCTCATGGACCGAGAATATCGCCGAGGGTCAGATGCGCTTGTCTGCCCCGTCTTTTTTCCAGGTCAACACCAAGGGTGCCGAGATTTTGATCGATCTTGTCATGGAAGCGCTCGACCCGCAGGAAGACGAGCTTGCCGTGGACCTGTACTGCGGTGCCGGCACCTTTACCCTGCCGCTCGCCCGCCGCTGCGACTTTGTTGCCGCCGTCGAGGCCTACGGTCCGGCCGTGCGCGACCTGCGCCGTAACCTCGAGATCAACAAACTCGACAACGTCGACGTCATCGGTGGCGATGCCGTGCGCGAGTTCCCCGACCAGGATGCCGACGTCTTGGTGGTCGACCCGCCGCGCGCAGGCCTCGCCCCCGAGGCGATCGACCTTATCGCCAGCACGAGTGCTCGCGATGTCGCCTACGTGAGCTGCGACCCGGCCACCCTGGCGCGCGATCTCAAACGCTTTGTCGAAGAAGACACCTTCTCCCCCGTAAAGATCACGCCAGTCGACCTATTCCCGCAAACCTTCCACTGCGAGACCGTCGTCCACCTTAGGCGCAACTAGCCACTTAATCATTGCTCAGAAAAATCATTAGGAAATCGAGCGTGGCAAGCGGAGGTCTTCGGGGTATAAGACGGCTAATTGTATGCCGCCTTACGAAAGGAACTCTCATGCCCAGCGTTGCCGTTCTCGCCGCCGATGGCTTTGAAACGATTGAATGCCTGACCATGGTCGACGTCATGCGTCGCGGCGGCGTGCGCGCCACGCTCGTCTCGATCATGCCCACGCGTGAGGTCGTAAGCTCGCTGCAGATTCCCGTGACCTGCGATGCGCTCTTTGACGAGATCGACTTTGACGAGTACGACTGCGTCGTGCTGCCCGGCGGCCTGCCCGGTGCCACCAACCTGCGCGCCGACCAGCGCGTCTGCGACGTAGTCTGCGATTTCGCCGCGACCAAGCACGTTGCCGCCATCTGCGCCGCCCCGTTTATCCTGGGCGAGCTTGGTCTACTCGAGGGACGCCGCGCCACGTGCTTCCCCGGCTTTGAGAAGAGCTTCCCCGAGGGCACCTATACCGGCGAGAAAGTCACGCAAGACGGCAATATCATCACTGCCAGTGGCATGGCACAGTCACTCCCCTTTGCCTTGGAGCTGTTGCGCACGCTCGCCGGCGAAAAGGCCGTCGAGAAGGTCGCCGAGGGCATCCAACTATGATCTTGGCTTCGCAATCGCCGCGCCGCATAGAGCTGATGCGCGAGGCGGGCTATAACATTCGCGTAATTCCCGCAGACATCGATGAAACGCCTTTTGATGGCGAAGCTCCGCTTACGCTCGTCGAGCGCTTGGCGCGTGCCAAAGCCGCTGCCGTCGCCGCCGAGCATGCCGAGCCCAACGAACTGACCGTCGCGGCCGATACTATTGTCACCTTTGACGGCCAAATTTTGGGCAAGCCGGCAAACGAGGACGAGGCGTGCACCATGCTCCGCGAGCTTTCGGGCCGCACGCACCAGGTGGCAACCGGCGTCTGCATCGTTAAAGCCGGCGACGCTACAGCTCCGCATGCCGCCGAGAGCCTGTCGTTTGTCGATGTGACCGACGTGACGTTCTATGAGCTTACCGAAGAGCAGATCGAGCGCTATGTTGCCTCCGGCGAGCCCATGGACAAGGCCGGAGCCTACGGCATCCAGGGCACAGGCGGCCGCATGCTCGTGCACGATATTTCGGGTGACTTCTATAACGTGGTGGGCTTGCCCATCGCTCGCGTAGCACGCGCGATTCAAAAACTCTCGTAATTGCATCTGGCGGTGGGCATCCCCCAGCGCCTACAATTTTGCCGTACCGTACGGATCCCGACCGGGCATAAGGCCCGGCGGAAAACCGATAGGAGAAAATATGGACACACTGCTCGAAGCCATCGATGTTTGCAATGTCGATGGCTTTTGCTTTGGCAACTATACGGACGAGGAGGCTGGCACCGGCTGCACCGTAATCGTGGCGCCCGAGGGTGCCACCGGCGGCGTTGACGTACGCGGTGGCGCTCCCGCTTCGCGCGAGACTGACCTGCTGCGTCCCGAGAACACCGTCGATAAGGTCCACGCCGTCTGCCTTTCGGGCGGATCGGCCTTTGGCCTCGAAGCCGCAAGCGGCGTGGCCCGCGAACTCGAGAGCCGCGGCATCGGTCTGCCCGTAGGTCCCACGCAGGTGCCCATCGTGTGCTCCAGCTGCATCTTCGACCTTGCCTTTGGCGACCCCACCGTGCGCCCCGACATCGAAGCCGGCATCGCCGCCGTGCGCGAGGCGCTCGACCACACCCCCGCCACGCTCGAGCAGGGCAACGTGGGCGCCGGCACTGGCGCCACGGTAGGCAAGCTCATGGGGCCTGCAACCTGCATGAAGGCCGGCCTCGGAGCTGCCGCCGTGGCACTCGGCCCCGTCAAGGTGGGCGCTGTGGTCTCGGTCAACGCCTGCGGCAACGTCATCGACCCCTTCACCGGCGAATGGGTCGCCGGCATGCGCGCCGCGGCCGATAGCGACCAGATCGTCGACATGGAGCTCACCGCTCTTGCCGCCGCCGGATCTATGCAGATGCCGCTCGACCGCACCAACACCACCATCAGCTGCATCGTCACCAACGCGGAGCTCACTAAGGCCCAGGCCACCAAGGTCTCTCAGATGGCCGCAGACGCCTACGCCCACGCCATTCGCCCCACGCACACCACCAACGACGGCGACACCATCTACACCCTCGCCAGCGGCAAACTGGGCACCCAGTCTAGCGCCGCCGTTCCCCTAGACCTGCTGGGCATGCTCGCCGTAAGGGCCCTGGAAACCGCCATCGTAAACGGAGCCAAAACCGCCAAAACCTCCCACGGCATCCCCGGCGCCGCAAAGTAAACTGGCTCGTCCGGTTGTCCAGTGGGTCTTGGTTATGTTTGCTGCTCTACAGTCCTGGCTCGCACGAAGAGCACATTAAGTGCTCTTCGGCTCGTGCGGAACTCGCGACAAACATAACCAAGACCCACCGGACAACCTACCAATCAGATTCTTTTCAGCCCAGGTCCCTGTGTACCGCGCGTCCAAGATCTTCAAATTCTGCTTGCTAACACAAAGCGAGACACAGCAGAGGACCCCTGGTCCTTAACTTGATACGAGTTCCGCACGCAAAGGAGGCGCCAGTGGCGCCTCCGTCTTGCGCAGGACTGTTCGAAGTAGCAAGTTAAGGACCAGGGGTCCCCGTTACCCGAGCGCTTCTGTGCTAGTTGAATTTGAAGATCTTTGAGGCAAGACGGTATAGGCCGAGTGTGGTTTTGTCTCCGGCACGACCGCGCAGGTTGGTGAAGAAGCCGACCACACCGTAGCGTGCACGACGATACATACGCTCGTCATAGGCCTTCAAATCATTCCACAGCGTCTTCAGGCGCTCATCGGCACAATCTTCCTCGGAAAGCTTGGTGAGCACCGAGCAGATCGCCATCATCATGGTGAAATAGCCCATCATGTACGAGCGCAGACGCGATGACTCGACATCGCCGTACAGATGGAACGACTCCATCATGATGCGCGTCACGCGGAACTGCTGGTCCAGACGCTTGACCATCGTGGCCTCGTTGACGCTTTGACCCTCACGGCCGATAAAGTAGCGATAGAGGTCGATATCGGCGTAGTGCATGGTCTTACAACGCGGCAGCGGCACGTAGGCGTAGATGTTGTCTACATAGAACGTGTGCGGCGGCATAGGCAGATTGGACGCGCGCAGCACATCCGTGCGATAGCACAGGCTGTGCATAAGCAGATTCTGGTCCAGACGGAAATGACCAATCTGGTCCCAGGTAAAGATCTTTTTTCGCGGCAGGGCAAACTTGTAGCCAATAGCGGTGTGCGTACCCTCGTAAACCTTCTCGTACACATAGTTCGAGATAAAGAGGTCGACGCGCTGGTCGCGCTCCTCAAAACCGCGCAGGATCGAAAGCATAGTCGACAGGGCTGCGCCATCGAGCCAGTCGTCCGAGTCGACGACCTTGTAGTAGGTACCCTGCGCCTCGCGCAAGCCCGAGAGGACGGCAATGCCGTGGCCGCCGTTCTCCTGATGCACCGCGCGGATGATGCCGGGATAACGTGTCTCCCACTCGTCGGCCTTGGCTGCCGTCTCGTCCTTGGAACCGTCATCGACGATGATGATCTCGACATCGGTGGCGTAATTGCTCCCCTCCAGAATGGAGGTGATGCAATGGTCCATGTCCTTGGCGGCGTTATACGAGGGAATACCGAATGATATGACTTTATGCATGGCAAGCGATAATCTCATCCGAAAGATCGAGGGCAGAGTTGGTCACGGCATCCATATCGTAGTAACGATACTCGGCCAGACGACCCACCGGGTGGAAGTTCGTCAGGTTCTGGACGCGCTCAAGATAGCGCTCATAGAGCTCGCGGTTCTCGGGCTCCAGAATGGCGTAATAGGGCGTCTCGCCCGAGCCGGGCGTATAGGCCTTGGAATACTCCTTCATGATGGTGGTCTTGCCGGGCAGGACCTGACCAGTCATGTTCTTGAACTCGGTGATGCGCGTGTAATCCTCGCTCGTGGTGTAGTTGACGGTGCCCACGGGCTGGAACTGGTCCATATCGAGCGTCTCGAACTTCATGTCGAGCGTACGGTACGGCAGAGCGCCCAGGTCGAGGTTGAACAGCTCGTCAAGCGGACCGGTGTAGACGATCTCGCCGCCATAGACCTTACCGTCGATCTTGACGGTGGTCTCGTCGATCTCGAAGAGGTCGCGGGCGTCCACGTCGCAGAACACATCAATCAGATCGTGGTCGAGCATGCGCTCGAACAGCGCGGTATAGCCGTCCTGCGGCATGCCCTGGAAGGGAGCCTGCGGGAAGTAGCGGTCATCGTCGCCCACAAAGACGGGAACGCGGCCGGTGATCGAGGGATCGATCTGGTCGGGCGTCTGACCCCACTGCTTCATGGTGTAATGCAAAAAGACGTTCTCGTAGACGTAATCGGCGACCTCGGCAAGATCCGGGTCGTTCTTCTTGCGCAGCTCCATGATGGGCACCTTGACGTCCTTGCCAAAGGTCTCCACGAGCTTCTGATACAGCTCCTCGCCGCGCTCATCGCCAAAGGCAAGCTTGAGGCTCGCGTGGTTAAAGGGCACAGGCATAAGGGTGCCGTTGATGTTGGCGAGCACCTTGTGCTGGTAGTCCGTCCACTTGGTAAAGCGCGACAGGAAATTGTGGACGCGCTCATTAAAGGTATGGTAGATGTGCGGACCATACTCGTGGACCAGGATTCCGGCCTCATCAGCGCAGTCGTAGGCGTTACCCGCAATGTGACTACGGCGTTCCAGAACGGCAACGCGATAGCCGATAGTCTCGGCGAGACGACGGGCGCAAACGGCACCGGCATATCCAGCACCGACGACAATCATGTCGTATACGCCGGCGTTAAAGCCTTCAGGCAGGCCTGAGGTAATCTGCATCGATACTCCTTGTCAAAAGCCACGGGCTCGTTAGCTGGGCTTTTCTCGAACATTCTTCGAGACATATTTATCAGAGCGATTATAGCGCTAATGCGTCCTATAATGAGCTTGCCACACAAGGAAAGCTCAAGCACCGCGGCGTACATAATTGAAAGGTAAACCCGCTAGCAGCGGGTTTATTCGTGAACAGCCGGGCGCCTGGAGCTTAGCGAAACGCTTGTAAGGAGTAACATGAGCGATTTCCTAAACCGTATGAAGTCTGCCGCCAAGGCCGACCTTAAGACGATCGTCCTGCCCGAGGGCGAGGATCCGCGCACCATCGTCGCGGCCACCAAGATCATCGAGGAGGGCCTGGCAAAGATCGTCATCCTGGGCAACCCCGACGAGATCAACGTTCCCGGCGCTACCGTCATCGACCCGCGTAATGCCGAGAAGCACGAGGAGTACGCGCAGAAGTTTGCCGAGCTCCGCGCCAAGAAGGGCGTCACCATCGAGCAGGCTCGCGCCCAGGTAATGGACGCCACCTACTTTGGCACCATGATGGTCAAGATGGGCGATGCCGACGGCCTGGTCTCCGGCGCCTGCCACTCCACCGCCGACACCTTGCGCCCCGCGCTGCAGATCCTCAAGACCGCCCCGGGTACCAAGCTGGTCTCGGCCTTCTTCGTGATGTGCACCGACACCCCGCAGTTCGGCACCGACGGCACGCTGATCTTCGCCGACTGCGGCCTCAACATCAACCCGTCCTCCGACGAGCTCTCCGAGATCGCCATCGCCTCCGCTCACTCTTGGTCCACCTTCATGGGCAACGTTGAGCCGCACGTGGCCATGCTCTCCTACTCCACTATGGGCTCCGCCGGCGGCGAGGTCGCCAAGAAGGTCCAGGAGGCCGTGAAGTTCTGCAAGGAGAAGGCTCCCGAGCTCGCCATCGACGGCGACCTGCAGCTCGATGCCGCTATCGTCCCCACCGTCGCCCAGCTCAAGGCTCCCGGCTCCTCCGTCGCCGGCAAGGCCAACGTGCTCGTGTTCCCCGACCTCGAGGCCGGCAACATCGGCTACAAGCTGGTCCAGCGCTTCGCCGGCGCCGACGCTTACGGTCCCATCCTGCAGGGCATCGCCAAGCCGGTCAACGACCTGTCGCGCGGCTGCTCTGCCGACGACATCGTGGGTGTCGTGGCCATCACCGCCGTCCAGGCTCAGATGGCTGAGTAGCGTACGTATCCCCTCGGGACCCTACAGGGTAAAGCTCTGAAAACGTCCTCGGACATGCATGAAACCCCCGCTGCGCACTTCGTGCGGCGGGGGTTTCATGCGTCCTGCGGAATATTTTCAGAGCTTTACCCTGTAGGGTCCCTGCCGCCACGTAGCAATCAGAGAATCCGGGGTGGACGGCGGCTTGGCTACGAGCTGGAGCTGAAAATCTGAATGGATGGGTGCCGTTGCTGGGAGCGCAGGCGTTGCTGATGATGATCACTTTGGAGATTGAAAGGCCGGTGGGCTTCGGCGGTTGTTGTGCCGGAAACTACATCCCAGTTTGGAGGCGGATTGTGGGATGTGGCTTCCGCTTGGGGCCTGTTTGGGAAACTATGGGACGGAATTTTGCTTTATTGTGGGTCGCACTTTCCGCAACGTGCCTCAACCGGAAAGCGTGTCCCAGTATTTGCGCTCGAAATGGGATGGGGTTTCCGCCGTCCACCTGCTAGTAAAAAGGCCTCCGGAGCTGTTGCTCTGGAGGCCTTTTTTCAATTACAAACGAATGCGTTAGTTGTTCTTGGTCAAGCGTTCGACGTCGTGGGCGATCATGTATTCCTCGTCGGTGGGGATGACCATGACCGTGACGGCGGAACCGGCGGCACTGATGACCTGCGGGCCGTTGCCCACGGCCTCACGGTTCTTGTTATTGTCGATGCGCACGCCCAGCCACTCAAAGCAGTCGCAGAAGGCCTTGCGGATCGACCAGTCGTTCTCGCCGATGCCGGCGGTAAAGGTAATGGTATCGACGCCCGCCATAGAAGCGATCATGGAGCCGGCCTGCTGCATGGCCTTATAGGCAAACATATCGAAAGCGAGCAGGCAGCGCTCATCACCCTCGGAAGCGCGCGTGCGGATGTCGCGGGCGTCGTTGGAGATGCCCGAGATGGCGAGCAGACCAGACTGCTTGTTCATCATGTCGTCGACTTCCTGGTAGCTGTAACCGCCCTCGCGCTGGAGGTAGCACACGGTGGCCGGGTCAATGGAGCCACAACGGGTGCCCATCATCAGGCCGTCGAGCGGCGTGAGGCCCATCGTGGTATCGCGGCACACACCGTCCTCGATGGCGGCAAGCGAAGCACCGTTGCCCAGATGGCACGAAAGCAGACGGTGGCAACACGAGCCCAGGATTTCCTTGGCCATCATCCACTCGTAGCGGTGGCTCGTACCGTGGGCGCCGTACTTGCGCACGTGGTACTTGTCGCACACGTCCTTGGGCAGGGCGTAGGTGTAGGCGACCTCGGGCATGGTCATGTGGAACGAGGTGTCGAAGACGGCGACGTTGGGCAGCTCCGGATACTTCTCACGACAATACTCAATCGCCGCGGCCTCGCCGTAGTTGTGCAGAGGAGCCAAGGGGGCTACCTCGAGAATCTTGGCCATGACCTCGTCGTCGACAACTGCGGAATCATCGAAGTGCCAGCCGCCCTGAACGATACGATGTCCAATGCCATCAATCGTAAAGTCGGTCTTCTCGAGCTCCTCGAGCACGCGAGCGATAGCAGAGCGGTGATCGGGGAAAGGAACCTCCTCGGTCTGCTTGGCGCCACCGTTCTCGGAGTGGCCAAAGATGCCCATGTCCGATCCGATACGCTCGCAATTGCCCTTGGCGAAAACCTCGCGGGTATCGGTATCCAAGAGCTGATATTTAAGGCTTGAGCTGCCGGCGTTGACAACAAGTACGTTCATGAGACTCCTTTGAAGTGCAATGCGGTCGACGCAGACCCCTTAAAGCGGCCGCATTTTAATAAGAAGTTATCATATCCTGATAAATAGCTATCATCATATCGCCCAACGAGCGCGAAAGAGGGGCTGAACGGCGCTTGGTCGTCCAGCCCCTCCCCTCTTGCAATTACTTGCCGTTGACGATGCGCTCGACGTCAGAAGCGATCATGAACTCCTCGTCCGTGGGGATGACGAAGATCTTGACCTTGGAATCCTTGGCAGACAGGCACCAAGCGCCGTCGCCACGCAGGGCGTTACGGGCATGGTCCATTTTGACGCCCATAAAGGCCAGACGGTCGGCAACGCCGGCGCGAACGGCCGGAGCGTGCTCACCGATGCCGGCGGTAAAGACCAGGGTGTCCATGCCGCACATGGAAGTGGCCATCTCGGCAGCCTTGGCGGCAATCTTGTAGACGAACATATCGAAGGCGAGCTGAGCCTCGGGGTCGCCAGCGGCGGCGAGCTCCTCGACGTTGCGGCAGTCGTTGGTCTTGCCACCGGTCACAGCCAAAAGACCGGACTTCTTGTTCATCATCTCGTCGACCTCGTCGAAGGTGTAGCCACCCTCGCGCTGCAGGTAGCACACGGTAGCCGGGTCGATGGAGCCGCAGCGGGTGCCCATCATGACGCCGTCGAGCGGGGTGAGGCCCATAGTGGTATCCATGCACTTGCCGTCCTCGATGGCGCACAGGGAGGCACCGGAGCCGATGTGGCACACGACAACCTTGCGGGCCTCGCCGTTGGTCATCTCGGCGACCTTCTTGGAGATGTAACGATAGCTGGTGCCGTGGGCGCCGTACTTACGGATGTGCAGCTTGTCGCAAACATCCTTGGGAAGGGCGTAGGTCTTGGCGACCTCGGGCATGTTGAAGTGGAAAGCGGTGTCGTAGACCGTAACGTTGGGTAGATCGGGATACTGCTCCAGGCAGAACTCGATAACGTTGGCCTCGGGGTTGTTGTGCAGCGGCGCCAGCGGGGCGACCTCGCGAATCTTGGCGAGGACGTCCTCGTCGACGAGGGAGGAATCGCCAAAGTACCAACCGCCCTGAACGATGCGGTGACCAATGCCTTCGATCTTGACGCCATTGGCCTCGAGGTCCTTCAGGACGACCTCGATGGCGACCTTGTGGTCGGGGAACTCGATGTTCTCGGTCACCTTCTTGGAGCCGTTGGCAGCATGGGTGAAGGTACCGCCGGTAAAGCAAACGCGCTCGCAGGAGCCCTTTGCGGACACCTTGTGGGATTTGGTATCGATGACCTGATACTTAAGGGTCGAAGATCCTGCGTTGACGACCAGAACGTTCATGTGTCTCCCTACTAACAGGCGGTGTGGCGCCGCCAGGTTACATACGCTTCAATAATAAACCCAAACGCCCTCGCGCTCGGGTTTATTGCGTTGATATCGTTGATATATAAGTTATCGGTGCCTAAATACTCATGACCTTTGACTTGTAAGACGAAAGAGCGCGGGGATATACACCAGGGAAGAAATCCCGAGCGCAACAAGCAATACGACTCGAATGCCCGCAACGCTACTCAACACAGCGTTGAGCAGATAGAAAAGAACAGCACCCACCGCCACCATCTGGCTTTGAACCGAAATCAATGAACAGCGCATCGAAGAATCGGCAGCATTTTGAAAAATTGAGTATTTAATTGGAGCAAATAACGAGTAAGCGACCGTCTGCAACACATAGAACACGGGCAGCAAATTAGCCGGAGTAAGGGAAATCAAAAACACAGCTGTCAATACTAAGCGAATGATGCCGCAAATACGCGCAAAACGGCCCTTGTCGACACGAGCAATCACGCTGGGCACAATAAACCCTATGGAGGCGGAGGCAAGGAGCTGGACCGCAATGGTCACGCCCGAAGCGACGGCATTCATTCCGCGGCCGGCAAGCAACAGTGAGAAAAAGTCTTCCAGAGCGACGAAGGCAAATGCCTGAGAACAGTCCATGATGAACGCTGACCGAAGAATGCCATTACCCGCAATAGCGGCACCGATCATCTTCGGGCTAATTCCATGCTCAGGTGACACCGCGGTGTCCTCTCTTCTCACCTCAGGAATACAGACAACGACAACCAATGTCAGCACCATTGTGATGATATCGACCGAAAGCCCAACGAGATACGCGCCAGCGGACGATATGAAACCGCCCACACAAGCGGAGAGGGCATAAGACGCATAGAAGACAAATCGCTCAACGATATTAAGTCTCACGAGTTGGTCCTGAGAGACGCTATCAATGTAAATCGCTTCGATGGATCCGCTCACACATGCAACGGCAAAACCCTTGAGAGCAAACGCACCGATTAAAAGCAGAGGAGATCGGACGAAGAGCAGGGCGGCGTAGTACCCAAGCATTCCCACAATGCCAACGAGGCCGCTTGTCTTTCGTCCAAACCTGTCAGCAATATAACCAGTAGGAACCTCAAGAATGAACTTGCTCACTTGATATGCAATCATCATGCTAGAAATCGCCACCATCGAGAATCCGACGAATTCAAGGTAAACCGTCAGAAAATACAAAATGGTGCTGAAGTTCGACAGAAAAACAAACGTCATATAAAGCAAAACCGTACGGTTTTTCATGCTCCGCCCTCCAAGAGTCAACAATCTAAATCGGAATCTTGGAAAAGCATGAGGGCAAAGCCGTCAGTCATGTGTTACAAGGCGTCAACATTCACTTGACGACACGAGGCCAAATGGCCTCACGAAGCAAGATGACGCAATAGGTGAAGAAATACCGTCTGGTGTCGATCGGTCCAGGCATTTTGTCGATAGCAAAAGTAGATGGGCAAGGCTACGTCATGCGAACCTTCAATAGAGTACTCGCTCACTTCCGACCCATCTGATGCGAGAGAAGAGCCAGAAAAACCCAATATCAATCCCCCGGCTTGAAG
Organism: Collinsella sp.; assembly: GCA_031295385.1. GTDB lineage: Bacteria > Actinomycetota > Coriobacteriia > Coriobacteriales > Coriobacteriaceae > Collinsella. The sequence goes on along the minus strand of JAUMOL010000012.1, from coordinate 99,352 downwards.
AAACTCAGCCTGCGCTCTGTTTCCGTATTCGACGTCGCGGAAGCGGAAATTAACCAGCTGAGCTTCGGGGCATTGATTGATCGCATTGAGACAGGGCGACAAATTAATGGGAACAGCTAACCTGCCGCCCAGTAACTCACGAACGGTCATAGCACCCACAGATTGATGACCCGCTGGGCACGAAAGAACCTTGAGCTCCTTTTCACCCAAGTATTTCGAAGAAAGGACACTGTCCCTTGGTTCCTCAAATGAGATGGCCGCATCCGAAATGCCAAGCACAAGTGATTCAAGGCATGTAGCCGTTGGCTGATGCCACACATCAAGGTGAATCTGAGGGTGCGAGCTTTCAAACGAGTCGTACCAGTTTTCGGAAAAAAGACGCCCCCGCCCGTGAAGACAGGGGACGTAAAGACGAAAGTGGCCGTCGGGCGAAACGCCACCGTTCCCCGATTGGGTGTACTTTTTGAGATCGTCGACTTGTGCCAGGATCACGCGTGCACGACGCGCAAATTCTCTGCCCGCCGGAGACAAAACAGCCTCCCCCGCCGATCGATTGAGCAAAACGATCTGATACTCAGACTCCAGTTTCTTAATTGCCGACGAGACAGCCTGTGGGCTCACGTGAACGGCGCGAGCCGCTTTGCGCACGCCGCCGTAGTTCGCTACCGCTTGAAGGTATTCGAGTTGAGAAAACTGCATAGGTTACTCCAAAGGCAGCCAAGGCGACGGGCCGTGCGTCCTCAGATGAGGTTCTCGCCCAGGTTCTTGCCGCCGAGGACGTGCATGTGGAAGTGCATGACGGTCTGACCGGCGTTGACGCCCTTGTTGGAGATGACGCGGAAACCGTCCTCCAGACCCTTGGCCTTGGCGACCTCCTGGATGGCGTGGGCCATGGCGCCCATGGTCTCGGCGGGCACGTTATCGGCGATGTCACTGTAGTGCTTCTTGGGGATCACGAGCGTGTGGACCGGCGCCTGGGGATTGAGGTCGTCGAACGCGATGACCTGGTCATCCTCGTAGACGACGGTCGAGGGGATCTCGTGGTTGGCAATTTTGCAGAAGATGCAATCACACATGGTTGGTTCCTTTCTCACAGACCAAGGTAATTATATTTGGTCGGGATGGTTAGAACGAAAGGTTGTCGTCGGTGTTGGCGGCTTCGCCGTCGGCGAGCACGTCGTTGCCGTCGACGTCCTTAAGAAGCACCGAGACCTTCTGCTCGGCATCGGACAGGCGGGTGCGCAGGCTCTTGAGGAGCTCGACGCCGCGGGTATAGCTCTCGAGCGACTCCTCGAGCTCCATATCGCCCGACTCCAAGCTGCGGATGATGAGCTCCAGCTCCTGCGAGGCCTGCTTGTACGTAAGCTGCTCGACCGGGGTCTTCTCTGCCATATCTGTTTCCTTTCCTAAAGGTTTATCGCTATGAAACGCGGCCTACTCGACCGTATCGACCGTTGCAGCCACGTTGCCGTCCGCCATACGCACGCGGATGGCGTCGCCCGGCTTAAAGGTCTTGGCGCTCGTAGCCACACCGTCATCGCTGTACGCGATGGAGTAACCGCGGGCAAGCACCTTGAGCGGCGACAGGGCATCGAGTGAGGCTGCCGCACGGCCCAGGTCGGACGCGGGCTTGTTGAGCATCGTGCGCCCCTGATGCTCCAGACGGGAACTCGCAAGCGCGAGCGCATGGCGCTTGCCATCGAGCCCCGAGGTGCTTGCAACCAGACGCTCGGGCAGGCGCTCAAAGTTGGAGCGGAATGTCCCGACCGAACGTACTATGGCGCCCGACAGGCGATCGGCAGTCAGCGCAAGCTCCGATTCGCGACGCTCGACCATAAACGTTGGGTCGTTGAGGCACGGGCGGCACGCAGCCGCATCGAGCGCATCGCCCAAGCGGGCCGTATAGGTATCCCAGGCGCGGCGACCGCGCTGGTCGAGCATCTCCAGATCAACCTGATTCGACCCAATCATCGATGCCATCGCGGCACCCAGGCGCTGATGGCGCGCCTCGAGTACATCGGCCAACTCCGTCATAGCCGGCGCCACCGATTCGGCCGCCGCCGTGGGCGTGGAGGCGCGGCGGTCGCTCACCATATCGCAGATCGAGGTATCGGGCTCATGGCCAATGCCGGTCACCACGGGCACAGGACAAGCCGCCACCGCGCGGGCAAGCTCCTCGTCATTAAAGGTCATGAGGTCCTCAAAGGAGCCGCCGCCGCGCACCAGCAAGATGCAGTCGGGCGCTGGCGTGATGGCGGCGGCACGGCGCAGGCCCTCAATAAGCTCGGCCGGCGCACCCTCGCCTTGAACCTTAGCGCCCACGCAGACGAGCTCGACGAGCGGGTTGCGACGACGCAATGTGCGCTTGACGTCGTCGATTACGGCACCCGAAAGCGAGGTAACGACCGCCACGCGGGAGCAAAACACCGGGATGCGGCGCTTACGCGCTTCGTCCATCAGGCCCTCGCGGCGTAGCTTTTCGGCCAGTTGCGCCACTTGTTGACGCAGCAGACCCTCCCCCGCCAGCGAAAACGAGCGAGCGACAAAGCTCATGCGGCCCGTGGCCTTATAGAGATTGAAGCTGCCCTTAAAGCTCACCTGCATGCCGTCGCGCAGATCGAACGTGCGCTTGAGATAGGCGCCCTTCCAGATGATGCAGTCGACGGCCGCCGAGTCGTCCTTGATCTGAAAGTAGCAGTGGCCGCTTCGGGCGTTGGGACCACGAAAACCCGTGACCTCGCCCAAAACGCTCAGCTGCGGAATGGCATCGAGCGCGCCGGCGGCGATCTCCACCGCCTGGCTCACGCTGAGCTCCTTGCGCTCCTGATCGTCCGAACCGTCGAACTCGGCGGAAACGGCATTGCCGGTTAGATTCCAGCCCGCCACGCAGCCTCCTTTCGTCATCGTGCACATGGGCTCCGGCCCTGCGCAAATTCAAGTCCAACACATAGTACAGCGCCGCGGGGACACGAATCCCCGCGGCGCCTGCCTGTCCCATTTGTTATCGGTTGGAGTTTCTGTTGTAGCGAGCCATAAGATAGAGCAGCTGAATAATCGAGGTGAGCGCCGCAGCCACATAGGTAAGCGCGGCGGCCGTCAGCACCTTCTTGGCACCGTTGACCTGCTTGGAGCTCATACCCGACTGCTCAATATACGCCACGGCACGCCGGCTGGCATCAATCTCAACCGGCAGCGTAACCAGTTGGAACAGCACGCTAAACGAGAAGAAGATCAGTGCGAGGGTCGTGAGTCCCGCGATGTTCATAAACAGGCCCAAGAGCAACACGATGGTCCAGGTGTTCTGGGTAAAGTTGACGACCGGCACGAGGGCGGTGCGAACCTTCATCATGGCGTAACCGCTTTGACGCTGGGCGGCATGGCCCGCCTCGTGGCAGGCGACGGCAACGCTTGCGACCGACCCGCCCGAACGGTTGGCATCCGAGAGATACAGGTTATTGTCCTGCGGGTTGTAATGGTCGGTGAGCTCGCCGGCGACACCCTTGATACCCACGGCGTTGCAGCCGTTGGCGTCGAGCATGCGGCGAGCGACCGTGGCGCCCGTGTCGCCGTCCGAGCGAACCTTGGACCAGGTTTTGTACGTCGAGTTGATATAGTTCTGTGCGGCAAGACCAATCACCGTGCAGACAAGAACAACCAGCAGGTACAGCGGGTCGATGCCAAAGCCGTATCCATAGTAATAAGGCATGCGAATTCCTCCGAATCGAGTTACACGTTGGAGGCATTCTACCCACTCAAGCGGCTAGGCTTCCTTACAGCAATTCAATTTTGCCATCTTTGACCGTCAACCCCATGTTGCCCGAGAGCAGATCGTCCAGGCGCGAGCCCACAAGCTCAAAGCGCCAACCTTCGCGCAGGCGGCTCTGCTCGGGATGCTCAATGTAGTCGGCCAGGTCATCGCGCGAGGCAATGACCGAAGTCGCCACGCCCGAGCGCTCGGCAACCAGGCGGATGAGCGCGTACATGAGATCCGTCACGCTCTCCAACTCCGGAGAGATCTGGCGATGCCCGCGCACCATGAGCGGCAGGCGATCGTGCGGGCAGCTCGCGCCGCGCTTGATGGCCATGAGCGCACCGTCCACGTCGCGCTCCCCCAACTGATCGGTACCGCGGATGCTACGGAACTCCTCAACGCGCACGGGATTGCGCTTAACGAGCGCAAGCAGCGTGTCGTCGGACATGACCCACTTGCGCGGGATGTTACGGCGCTCGGCGCGGTCCTCGCGCCAGGCGGCGAGCTCGCGCGCGATGCCCAACTGGTGACGACTGCACGAATTGATGCGTTTGACCTTGCGGAACGCCTCGTGGCGATCGGCGCGATAGTGCGACTCGTCAGCCAGCGGGCGCAGCTCGTCGAGCACCCAGTCCACGCGGCCCAGCTCGCGCAGGCGGCTCATCATCTCGGTATAGGCGACAATCAGGTACTTGACGTCATCGATCGCGTACTCAATCTGCTTATCGGTCAGCGGGCGACGCGACCAGTCGGTCAGCGACTCGGTCTTGGGCAATGAGACGCCGCAAAACGCCTGCACGAGCGCGCCGTAGGAAATCTGCTGGCGCTCGCCCAAAAAGGCGGCGGCCACCTGCGTGTCAAAAATCGGACGCGGCAGCACGCCTACGGTATGGAGCATGACCTCCATATCCTGCGAGCAGGCGTGGAAGACCTTGATCACACTCTCGTCGGCCATAAGCTCGGCCAGCGGCGATAGGTCGTCGATTACCAGGGGATCGACCGCGACGCTCTCGGCAGGGGTGGCAATCTGAACCAAGCACAGACGCGGATGGAACGTGCGCTCGCGCAAAAACTCGGTATCGACGGCAATCGCGTCGAACTCACGGGCGCGCTGGCAAAAGTCGAGTAGAGCCTGATGTGTGGAAATGTACATATCAACCCATCGAATAAGGTTAGGCCCGAAAAACACGGGTAGGATATCGGCATTGCCTTACAACTATACTCGGTTAGTCACAGAACGGGAACGTAAGTATGCGCTGCCTTATCATCCACAACCCGGCATCGGGCCCCAGCTCAGATGAAATCTACGCATTCACGCACGCCCTCGCGCAGGGCGGCGACGAGGTCGTGATGCGTTTTATCGGCGATGGCATGGAGCCCGAGGACGCCGTGGCAGACGTGCGCGAGTTTGATCGCGTGGTCGTTTCGGGCGGCGACGGCACCGTCTCCAACGTGCTCGATCAGATGCGCGGATGCGGTGTCCCCACGCTCGTCTTCCCCTCCGGCACAGCCTGCCTGTTCTTTAACAACATCGGTAATGCCCCCGAGGCAGCGGCGCTTGCCAAGGCCTGCCGCGCCGGTCGCACGGTCAAAGTCGACATGGGCGAGCTCTTTTGGCTCGACGAGAACGGCAACGAAAAGCGCCACGGCTTCATCATCATCGCCGGCTCGGGCTTCGACGCCGAGATCATGATGAAGGCCGCCCCCACCAAAAACGACATCGGCGAGATCGCCTACTTCCTCTCCGCGCTCGCCACGCCCAACCCTACGGTGGCGCACTTTACCATTGAGCATGACGGCATTGTCGAGGAGCTCGACGGCATTTGCTGCATGGCCGGCAACACCTCGGTCATCCAAAACGACATCAACCTGTTCCCCGACTGCCGCATGAACGATGGCATGGTCGACATTGCGGTCATCGAACCCGTGCGCACCGTGCAGCTGCTGCCTACTGTGATCACCGCCGCACTCGACCCCGCCGGCAAGGTACTCGGGCGCCCGCAGTTCAAGATCATCCAGACCAAGGAAGCCAAGATCACCTGCACCCCGTCGCTGGGCATGCAGTTCGATGGCGAGATTATCTCCAGCAATTCGAGCGTCTTTGGAGCCCGCGCGCTTCCACAATGCCTCGACCTCATCGTCGACGAATTCTCCCCGCTCGGAAAATAGGAGGACCCTATGAACGACAATCCCCTGCTCGGCTTCATCATCATCGTTTTGGCCATGCTCGTCGGCTATGCGATCAACGTGATCCACCGCCGGAAGAAGTAATTCCACATTGGTATGATATTCATCCAATTATCGTCTCCCCTGCTGTTTATGCATTTGCCAAACAGCGGGGGATTTTCTTTACGCCCCGTGCAAAGTGCTTTATTCAGGTACAGTAATTGCAGGGTACCTTTATTTAAGTAAAGCTACGAAATGAGTATTCTTATCCGCTAATCGCATATTTTGGGACGCTCATCGAGTATTTCGTCGAATTAGATGAATACTCTTTAGACTTCCGATAGGCTAATAGATGTATTTATTAGCTGAAGCTCCGTACGGTTTCGCGGGGTTTCAACGGTTGGGAGGGATTATGAGGTTTACTCATCCTGTCAACACGCTCAAAAAGCTCGGCTGCGGCCTTGCGTTTGGAGCAGCGGCCATCATGGCCATGCCGACTTCGGCACTCGCCTGCACCCAGATCTACATGGGCAGCAAGCTCACGGCAGACGGCAACACGTATTACGACCGTTCCGAGGACTTCGGTCCGCGCTATGTCAAGCACTTTGGCATTGAGCCCGCACACAAGGACGGCAACGAGTACACCTCGGTCGAGTCCGGTTTTGAGTACAAGTCCAAGGGCGCAACCTACCGCTACACCTTCGTTCGCGACAACCCCTCGCAGTGGGAAGATCGCTACGACGCATATTCCGAGGCAGGCATCAACGAGAAGGGCGTCTCCTGCTCTGCCACGTTGAGCACCTCCTATAACGAGAAGGCCGAAGAGGCCGACCCCATCACCGAGGAGACTGGCATTGGCGAATACAGCTATGCCAGCGTCATCCTGGGCGAGAGCGCCACGGCCCGCGAGGGCGTCGAGCTCATCGGCAGCCTGATCGACGAGCAGGGCGTCTGCTCCAACGATCAGATCATCATCGCCGACAGCACCGAGACCTGGTTGTTCGCCGCGCTTTCCGGCCATCAGTGGATTGCTATGAAGCTCGCCGATGACATCGCCTCGCTCAACCCCAACATCGGCAACCTCACCTATAACGTCGACCTCGATGACACCGAGAACTGCCTCCATTCCGAGGGCATCGAGTCCATGCCTAAGGAGAAGGGCTTTGCCGAATACACCGACGGCAAGTTCGACGTCGCCAAGACCTACGGCGAGAAGATCGACGAGGCCGGTATGCACCAGTGGTCGCGCTATATCCAGGGTCGCGATTACTTCATGGCCCCGCTGGCTGAAGGCACTGACTACGAGATCGTCAAGGACGAGCGCGAAGAGGCTCGCGCCACGACCGGCGCCCTGGTCCACGAGATGCAGCCGCTGTTCTTCCAGCCCGGCAAGTCCGACTGGAACACCTTTGAGATGATTCGTTCCTTCGCCGCTCGCGGCGAGAATGTCGCCGGCCTCAACGCCAACACCGACGGCGCCTATGCCATCGGCTCCAACCGCAACACCGAGATCCACACCTTCCAGATCCGTCACGGCATGGATCCCGAGATCGCGACCATCCAGTGGGAGATGCTCTCCAACGCTGAGTTCTCCGTCGCCATCCCCCTCTACTCCGCACTGCTCACCGAGGTCAGCCCCTACTTCAGCGATCAGGATGTCCCCTTCGATCACTGCGAAGAGGAAGACGTCGTGAACAACGAGGAGCCCAAGAACTCCATCAACTACGTCCTCATGGACATCAACACGCTCGCCTATGAGAACCGCGACCACTGCGCCACCGGCGTCCGCGCCTATCTCGACGCCCTGCAGAAGGAACTCATCGAGCAGAACCTGACCGTCGACGAGGCCATGCAGGCCGAAGAAGGCACCGAAGCCCGCACCGCCCTGGCCAACAAGGCCGGCAATGCTGCCACCGAGAACACCTACGTCAAGTGCAAGGCCTTGCTCCAGGAGATGCGCGCCTATCTGAAGGCTGAGAACTTCGACCAGCCCTTCACCCCGAGCGACCTGAGCACCGAGACCAACGGCCTCAAGGTGTCCATCACCTACGCCAAGGACGCTCTTGCCACCGACCCGGTAACCCCAGATCAGCCTGGCACTCCCGAGCAGCCTGGTACTCCTGAGCAGCCCGGTACCCCCGAGCAGCCCGCTAAGCCCGAGCAGCCCACCACCAAGCCCGAGAAGCCTGGCAAGTCGGACACCACGACCACGGTAACCACCAACAAGACAAACACCAAGGGCGGCCTGCCCACCACCGGTGATCGTTTTGATGGCCGCGTGGTGGCTGCATTCGCCATCGCTGGCGTTGCCGTCATCTCCGCGGGCGGTTACTTCCTCTGCCGTCGCAATAAGGAGTAACGTCTTAGCTGAGCGGGCAAGGCAGCAATGGCAGCCTCGCCCGCTCAGCCCGCTCTTTTGACCGACGGGAAACCCGCCTGAAATCTTTTCAAAAAAGATTTCCCTGCACACACTTCGCTGTGCTATAGTGCAGCGCAACAGCAACTAGGTGCGACCGCGCCACGGCATCACGAAAGGAGCCACCAACATGAAGAACACGATGAAGTCTCTCAACAACTGGTGGTGGCGTGATGCGAATACGATCGGTCGACAGTGAGTCCCTCACGCCTGTTTTTGCGCTCTAGGTGATTGGAAGGCCTCCGGTTTCGACCGGGGGCCTTTTTCTATCTCGAGCCCGATCGCATTCGCATCACGCGCCTCCGCTTTTCTCTTGCACTCCCATTCCGAAAGGATTTTCACCATGTCTCAGAACACCACCGCCACCCAGCCCCGCACCGTCCAGACCGCCGACCGTGGCAAACTCGATGTCCGCGCCCTCGTCCTGCTTGCCATCCTGCTCGCCGCCGGCTTCATCCTCAACTTCACCGTCGGCAAGGCCATCTCAGGCATCTCGGGCGGCATGATCAGCCCCGAGTTCATCATCTCGGCCTTCTGCCTCACCATCTTGGTCGTTCGCCCCAACATCGGCCAGGCGCTCGTCATTGGCCTCATCTCGGCTGCCGTAATCCAGATCACCACCACTTCGCCGTTCGTCGATTTTGCCGCTGAGGGCATCGCCGCCATGCTCATGGCCGGCATCGTCAACGCCGCCGGCAAGAACGGTCAGGTCAAGCCCGCGATTGCCATTGTCGCAACTTTCCTGACCACCTTTGTCTCCGGCGTCATCTTCATGGTCATCAAGATGGCCATGCTCGGCGTGGTCGGCGAGCTCGCCGCCGCCATGTTGCCCGTCGTCGCCATGACCGCCGTCTTTAACGCCATTCTGGTCGGCGCCCTCTACATGCCCATCCAGAAGTCCCTTAAGCTCAACTAACCTGCTCGGCTTTACGAGCCACCCCATCTTGGCGTTCATTCGTCGCTCGCGTACCCAAGTACGCTTCGCTCCTCTTTCGCGCCAACCTGGGGCCCCTCGTAAAGCCGTCTCCGTGCTTCACCACCAAAGACCGTCCCAAACGACTAGCTTTTGGGGACGGTCTTAAACAACTGGTCATTTAAGACTGTCCCCAATGACTATGAAAGGTATCCATGGAAACGATCATCAACGTCGACGATGTCTCGTTCTCCTATGGCACGCAGACCGAGCAGGCGCTCAGCCACATCTCGCTCAGCGTGAACAAGGGAGATTTCATCGGCATCATCGGGCCCTCGGGCGCCGGCAAGTCCACGCTTGCCGCCTGCCTGTCGGGCGCCGTGCCCCACCACTACACCGGCACGTTCTTTGGGTCCGTCATGGTCGACGGCCACGACACCTGCGAGGTCTCGCTCACCGACGTGTCGCAAATCGTCGGCAGTGTGCTGCAGGATATCGACACGCAGATGGTCGCCTCGGTCGTCGAGGACGAGATGCTCTTTGGCCTCGAGAACTTTGGCGTTCCCCACGACCAGATCGAGCAGCGCGTGAGCGAAACGCTCGAGACCGTCGGCATCAGCGACCTGCGCGACCGCGAGATCGCCACCCTCTCGGGCGGACAGAAGCAAAAAGTGGCCATCGCCGCCATTCTCGCCATGCGTCCGCGCGTCTTGGTTCTCGACGAGCCCACCGCGGCACTCGACCCCGCCAGCTCCACGCTGGTTTTCGAGACCCTGCGTGAGGCCAACCGTGCACTCGGCATCACCATCGTCGTCGTTGAGCAAAAGGTCGCCCTGCTTTCGGAGTACTGCAACCGCGTGCTCGTGCTCAACCATGGCGAAATCGCGCTGCAGGGCGAGCCACACGAGGTCTTCGCGCATACCGACGAGCTCCGTGCCATCGGCGTCGACTGCCCTCGCGTCACGCGCATCTTCAATAGCCTCGAGGCCGATGGCCTGGTAAGCGGTACCCCTTGCTTGGATGTCGATGAGGCCGAGCGCCTGATTTCGGGCATCGTCGACCCCGCGCACGCGGCCATCGAAGCCCAGACGCCCACCGGTTCCCCGCATGCACCGTCGCTGCGTCCGCATGCCAAGGACGCCGAACCCGTACTCACCTTCGACCATGTCGAGTTTGCCTATCCCAATGGCGGCGCCGCCGTCCACGACCTCAACCTGACCCTCTATCCCGGCGAGCTCGTGGGCATCGTCGGCCAGAACGGTGCCGGCAAGACCACGCTCACCAAGCTGCTCACAGGCCTGCTTAAGCCCGCCTCGGGCAGCGTGCGCGTCACGGGACTGGATACCGCAGCCGTTCCCACGAGCCGCATCGCCCGCGAAGTCGCAACCCTCTTCCAAAACCCCGACCGCCAGATCTGCAAGGACACCGTACTCGACGAGGTGGCTTTTGGCCTGGAGCTTGCCGGCATCGACCGTGCCGAGGCACTGCGTCGCGCCCAGCTCGTCATCGACCGCTTTGGCCTGCCTGCCGATGAGGCGCCTTTCTCGCTTTCGCGCGGTCAGCGCCAGATGGTGGCACTCGCCTCTGTCGTGGTCGTAGAGCCCAAGATCGTCGTGCTCGACGAGCCCACGAGCGGCCTTGATTACCGCGAGTGCATGACCGTCATGGAAACGGTGCGCACCATGGCCGAGCGTGGTTGCGCCGTTATCATGGTCTGCCACGATATGGAAGTCGTCTCGGATTTTGCCGAGCGCATCGTGGTGATGGCCGACGGTCGCATCCTCGACCGCGGCCGCACGCACGAGCTATTCTCGAACATCGATCTCATGCGGCGTGCCTACGTGGAGCCTCCCCAGGTTATTGAACTCTCGCGCCGTCTGGCATCTTCCGTCTCGCCCGCTTTTGCGCAGGTGAGCGAGGTCACCGATGTCGTTCGAATTACCAAGGAGATGGTCCACCGTGGTTAACGTCATCGACTACATGCCGGGCGATACGCTACTGCATCGCCTGAACCCCGTCGTCAAACTGGGCCTCGCCGCCGCCATCATCGTCGGCATCTTCTTGTCCGACACCTACGTGGCGCTGCTGGGCTTTTTGGCACTCACCCTTGCGCTGGGTGCCTATGCCGGCGTCGTCGACCGTCTGTTCTCGCTGCTCAAGTTGCTGATCCCGCTCGCGCTTATCATGCTGGTACTCCAGCTAGCCTTTATGCGCGATGGCAACGTGGTGTGGGGCTTTATCACCGACACGGGCCTCATCACAGGATCGAAGGCCTGTCTGCGCCTGCTGGGCGTGGCGTTACCACTCATCCTCATGCTCATGGTGACCAAGCTCAACGACCTTGCCAACGCCTGCGTCGAGGTGCTGCACGTACCGTATCGCTATGCCTTCACCTTTACCACGGCGCTGCGCTTTGTTCCGGTGTTTGGTCAGGAGATGAACGCCATCATGGAAGCGCAGACCGCACGCGGCGTCGAGTACGACACCAAGAACCCCATCAAGAAGCTTAAGCTCATGCTGCCACTGTGCGTGCCACTGCTCATCTCGAGCGTGGGCAAGACCGATGCCACAGCCTTGGCGGCAGAACAGCGCGGCTTCTATCTGCGTACACGCGCCAGCTCGTACAAGCGCTACCCCATCAAGGGCCTGGACATCGCCGTGCTCATCGCCAGCATCGCCCTCATCGCCATCGGCTTCCTGTTCTAGTTCGCCACCGACAGCAACCGCCCAACGCAAAAGGCCTCGGCTCGCACCAAACGAGCCGAGGCCTTTACTGTTTCACCAGATAAAACCTACCAAAATTAACCTGTCCCTTATTGACAGGTCGGAAGCTAGAGGCGGTAGGGGGCGCCGCTGCGGATGATGGATTCGCGCACCAGGACATCCATGGCATCGAGGGTGATCTCGGGCATCTCTCGATATTTCTGCAGCACCGATAGCTCGGTGCAGGCCAGAATGACACGGTCGCAGCCGCTACGGGCGAACTCCCACATCACGCGGTCGAACTTATCCATATCGGGCTCACGTCCGGCCTTCACATCATCGTAGATAAGCGACATCGCATCGTTCTGACGTTTCTCGCTGGGATAGACGACCTCAACACCCGCAGCCTCGCATTCGCGGCCGTAGACGCCCGCGCCCACGGTTCCGTCGGTGCCCATAATGCCAATCTTGTGCACCGGCTCGGCCGGCATACTCAGGTTGGGGTCGAACTCGCACTCCCCCATCACCGCGCCCGCAAGGGCATAGCGCACCGACTCACGCGGCATGTGAATAATCGGCACCTTCGTAAACGACTGGATCTGGTCGTAGAAGTAGTGCGACGTGTTGCAGGGAATGGCAATGTGCGCACAGCCCAGCGACTCGAGTGCCTGGGCACACTCTTTCATGGTCGCCAGCAGCTTGGCATGCTCGCCGGTCTTAATGGCCAGCGTGCGGTCGGGCATGGTCGACTTGGAGAGCACCACCATGTCGATATGTTCCTGATCGCAGGCAGCAGCCGTATGACGCACCACCTGGTCGTAGTAATACGACGTGGCCTCGGCGCCCATGCCGCCGATAACTCCCAGCTTTTCCATCGCCGCCTCCTTGGTGACGCTTGCGCAATTGCGCGTATCATACCCGCGCCCGCCCGATGCAAACCGGACGGGCGCCGCACTCATCTACTTGTAATACGTCTTGAACAGCTTAAAGTGGCGCAGCTTGGTGTGCCACATGCGCAGCCAGCGGTTAAAGACAAAGTCGCCCTTCATAAACGAAGGGTCGGCGCCCTTGCCTTCCTTGTCCAGGCGATGCACCTTAGCGCGCAGCTCGGGATCCTTGACGTACTTGTCGACGACGCCCATGGGGACGACCATCCACAGCGCCTCGTCCTGCGCCGTCACAAACTCCGGCTCAAACGGGCGGTTGAACACATACTCGTCCACCACATACTTGGCAACGTTAAAGCCGCTGTTAGTGACGTAGTAGTTGCTGCGACCTTGGCGCGTGTTGAAATCGAAGAACTTAAACGAGCCGTCGCGCTCGTCGTACTTAACGTCAAAGTTGGAATAGCCCACAAAGTGAAGGTCCTCGAGCAACTTGCGCACGCCGCCCATGAGCTCGTCATTGGGCTCGGTGATGATACAGGCGTGATTGCCGACACCGTGAGGCTGATGCTCCTCGAGCAGCACGTGACCCAGGCACATCATGCGCACCTTGCCGTTGCGGTCGGAATAACTGGTGAGCACGCGCATGTACTCGTCGTTGCCGGGCACGCGATCCTGCAAGATCAGGTCGTCGGTGTAGCCGCTGGCATACGAGTCGCGAATGACCTGTTCCAGCTCGGCACGGTCGGCAATCTCATAGGCCTTTTTCTGGCCCTCGAACTCGTGCTGCCACCACATGATGCCATCGGAAGGCTTCAGAATCATCGGGTAGGGAAAATCGATCTGGTCGAGCACTTCGGCAGGTGCCTCGCCTTGGGCGTTCAGCATCGCCATGGTGAAGGTAAAGGTATGCGGATAGGGCACGCCATGCTTCTCGCACAGCTCGTAGAAGATCTCCTTCTTCTGGCACTGCTCAAGCATGCTATAGGGAGCGTAAGGCGCGACGATGTTATCCGCCAACTCATGGGCATCCTTGGCCTGAGCCACGAGGGCAACATAGTTATCGCCACAGCCCACAAGGACAATCGTCTTATCGGCATGCGCTTGGGCAATGCCGTTGACGGTCCTGAGCATCACGGGCATGGTATCGATATCCACGTTGGGCGTGTAGTCGATAATCTGGCTGCGGTACGCGGGACCCGTCTGGTACTTGCCAAAGACCAGGCTCTTGACCTGGTACTCCTCGTAGAAGGCGCGCGCCACCGAATAGGCGTTGATGTCGCCACCGAGCAGCACGGGAATGAACTCGCGCTCTGTAAACTGCAATGCCATGGAAACTTCCTATCACGAACTGCCCACACAACGGGCGGTCTTTGCGCAACTGATTTATTCTAGCGTGCCAAACCGCCGGCGCCCAAAGCTCCACCGTATCTATGGCAATCGACGCAATCGTCCGGCACGAAGGCCAGCACGAAGACGGCGCTCACCGTTGTATGACAATGGGCAATGAACCTACCATTGTTGTAGGATTCAGCGTATTGACATCCTCAAACGAAAGGCGCGCACGTGCCCCAAGACCATCCGACCGATAACCCCATCCTCAATGCCGCGAAACGCGAGCTGGCGGAACGCGCACAAACGGCAGCTCCCCTACGCACTGCAAACGATGCTTACAATGGGCCTGCCCGTATCGTCTCAATCAACACGTCGGAGCACAAAGGCACTCGCAAGTCGCCCGTCGCCGACGGGCACGACACCGTTATAGAGCAATTTGGCCTCGCTACCGATGCGCACGCCGGACATTGGCACCGCCAGGTCTCTTTTTTAGCCGCGGAGTCCATCCAGACGGCGCAGGCGCGCGGGCTCGATGTGCGCAAGGGTGACTTTGGGGAGAACTTCACGACCCAGGGCATCAACCTGCTCTCGCTCCCCCTGGGAACGCAGCTCAAGATTGGCAACGATGTCCTGGTCGAAATCAGTCAGATCGGCAAGGTCTGCCACACCCGCTGTGCCATCTACTATCTCGCCGGCGACTGTATCTTTCCCCACGAGGGCATTTTCGGCGTGGTACTAAAGGGCGGAGAGGTCCATATCGGCGACGACATCCAGGTGGTCAAGCTCGGCGACGGCACTTGCTCGTTCACCCCTGCCGAGGCCCTCGAAGAGATTGAGCAGGCTCGTCAGAAAGGCACGCTGTAGTTGTAAAACCCCACGTTGAGATAGCTTTTACAGCCCAGAACTCCTCTCAAACAGGGCGCCGTAACGTTAAAGTTGAACTCTATGGTTTCTCAACAATTCATCATAACTGCAGGTCAAAGCCAAAGTCTCAAGTTCAACTTGACCCTTTGGAACCTTTAAGGTTCAAGTTGAGGTCGAAAGCAGTAGTAGAATACCATTCGAACCATAACCTACGATTGATTGCAGAGGGACTGGATGCAGCATTCGAATCATCGCACCGCAGCGCTCATTGCGTCGAAGCCGGCTCGTATCATCACGAGCGCCGCGCTCGCCGTTGCGCTGACGGCCACGCCGATGCTCTCCCCCGTTGCGGCGTATGCCGCCTCGCAGGCAACGCAGGACCAGCTTTCCGCAGCCCAGCAGAAGATCGAAGCCGCCACGAGCGCCTACAACGACGCCCGCACCAAACTCGATGACCTGCAAAAGCAGATTGACTCCAATGAGGCGAGCATCGAGGAAATCGAGGCTAAGCTTCCCGAGCAGCAGGCCAAGGCAAGCTCTGCCATGCGCGATCTGTACAAGTATCAGAAGGGCACCAATCCCATCGTGAGCTTCCTGGTCAATGCGCAGAGCCTGGGTGAGTTCATCACGACCTGCAAATACACCAACCAGATCACGAGCTCGAGCGTAGACGAGATCGAAGAGCTCAATACCATGCAAACCGAACTCGAGCAGAACAAGGCCGAGCTCCAGCAGGCCAAGTCTCAGCTTGAGGCGGAGCAGAAAAACGCCGAGGATGCGCTGGCGCAGGCCCAGCAGCTTCGCAGCGAGGCACAGGCAAAAGCCGAGCAGGAAAATGCCGCCGAGCTTGCCAAGCTTGAGGCCGATAAGGCCGCTGCCGCCGAGAAGCTCTCGGGCGAGGGCGTAAGCGGCAGCAATTCCAGCAGCCAGGCCACCAACACCAACACCACCATCGACACCACGGTGAACAACTCCAATACCGGTAGCTCCGATTACGATTCGTTCATTAATGAGTGGACGAGCCGTATCGACAATTATCTCGCCGGCTCCCCCATGGCAGGCCAGGGCTATAACTTTGCCGTCGCCGCTTGGAATACCGGTGTCGACCCCCGTTGGTCCCCCGCCATCGCCTGCATCGAGAGCACCAAGGGTGCTTATTGCGCCAATTCTTACAACGCCTGGGGCTGGAGTGCACGTGGCGGCGGTTGGCGCAGCTTTGGCAGCTGGAGCGAGGGCATCTCCGCTCACGTTGCCTATCTGGGCGCCAACTACGGCTCCACCCTTACCCCGGCAGCTGCCAAAAAGTACTGCCCGCCCACGTGGCAGGACTGGTACAACAAAGTCGCCGCTCAGATGAACCGCATCTAAGTGCAACTGCAAAGGGCCCCAATGGGGCCCTTTTCTTTTAGGTAGCGGAGGTATCGACAACGCCGGTCGCATTGGCAACCGCGACTATGACGATCATGCATAGGAGCAGCACACCCAATGCCTTGAGCCAGAGTTTCGCGAGTTTCTTGCCGCGATAGCTGTCGAGCAGTGCGAATCGCCGACGAAGACGGCGCTTATCGAGCAGCGCAAAATGCATAAGCACCATAAGGCCATCGACAAAGAAAAAATACTCGATTATGAGAAGCCACGTCGGGTAGCTTTGGTTTGCTCCCGTGGGGTGAAAGACGGCAAAGTGACTTCCGGCAAAGAACACAAGCAGCGAGAAGCAGACGAGCGTATTCCAAATACGCCCCAGAGACTCCGGAACGCGAGAGAGCAGACCGCATGCAGCGGAGGCGGCAGGCCTAGGAAGCCCTGTGGGGTTCTGGAGCCCTTGGGGCGTCAGCACCGTCTCCGAGGCCGGAGTACGGACAGGCGCAGGCGCAGGAGGCCGCACGGGGCGACTCAGATCGTATGCCGCGCGCGTCGCCCGTCCCAACGCTTCCGCACTCGCAAAACGCTTGGCCGGGTCGAGTGCCATCGACATGCAAACGGCATCGGCAAGTGGAGCGGGAATGTCGCGAGCCTCGCATTGCTCGCGCATGTCGAGCCCTGGTTTAGGGTCGACTCCCGTCAAGCAGAAGAACAACAGGGCGCCAAGTGCGTAGACGTCGCTTCGCACGCTCGTCTGCCCAAACCCATACTGCTCGGGCGGCGCATAGGGCCGTGTCCCAAACTTGACAGTATCGGAATCGGCGCCATCGCGCCATACGCGGGCGATCCCCAAGTCGATAATCACCAGCGATGAAAATGTCAGACCGTCATCAGGCGTATAGTTGGCACCTGTCACGATGATATTCGACGGCTTGAGGTCACGATGGATCACCGGCGCCGACGTCTCCCCCGCCATTGCAAAACCGGCGTGGAGCTCGCCCACGGCATCGCATAGGGCAGGATACAACTCGTGCGCATAATCGGGGGTGGCTCCCAGACGGTCCACCAGCGCCCCGAGCGTCTCCCCTTCGATGTATTCCATAACCACGTTGAGCTCGTCGCCCACACGACGACAATCGACGATTCTGGGCAGGTGCTCAAAACGCCTGCCTGCCCGCTGAGCGGCAAACAAACGCCCGTATGCCCCGCCGATTTGAGCCGAAGCATCGATGCGTTTACGGACAAAGGGGCCGAGCGAACCACCGCCGGTTCCTTCAAAGTACACAAGCTCGGTTGTTTCAACGGGCGAGCGCTTAAGTACACGCTCCACGCGATAGCTGTCGTCACGATCGAGCGACGCCAGGTGCTCGGCAAGCGCTGCGGTCAACTCATCATCGGAATATGTTGGGGTCTGAGTATCCATAGCCTCCATCATAGCGCAGGGCGCAGACACCCCATGGCATCCGCGCCCCGTTCGTTTGCATCGCTGTTCGACAGCTCCGCCGGCTCAGATATCAGCCGCTAACTCACCGTCTCCTCGCCAAAGCGATACAGCTCCTCGTTGACCTTTTGGAGGCTGCACCCGCGATCGATACAAAAGATGATAATCGCATCGCGGCGGTCCTTGCAGTTAAGGACGCTTACCCCGGCAGCCGTCAGCGCACGGTTGGTCTCTTTGAGCGTCAGTGCCATCGCAAAGGCAATCTGCAGCACCTTATTGCGACTCGGATGACGCGCACCGGTAAAGATCTGATAGCCAAAGGTCTCATTGAGATCGGCCATACGAACCACGCGCGAGCGCTCCAAGCCCTTTTCCTGCAGTAGCCGCTTCAGGTAGTCCGAAAGCGATGGGGCGGCAAAGTCGTGTTCTTTGATATAGCCATCGATGTTTGGCGCGTCGAGAAGCTCATTGAGCAACTCCTCGGTCAGCTTTTTATCGGGCATACGGCTTCACCTCCCCCAGTGCATGCAACATGCTAGAAACCACTTACGTCCGAACGCTCCCAGCTAGCAACCTGGTCGGGAGACACTGTACCCAGCGCCTCGAACTTCCAGGAGCCGCCCGCCTTCAGATGATTGGTGTTTGCAAGAGCCGTTCCAACCTGGTTGCCATCGGCATCATACAGAACATACTCAATCTGAATGTAGCTCTTTTCCTTGTCCGTGTTATTGGTCAGCGTGCCCGTGATCTTATAGGCAAACTGATTGGAGGTGTCTTCAGCCTCATCAGCAATGGCATACGGTTCTTGCGGTTCTTTTTGCTCCTCAGCCTGCTGTGTCGCCTCGGCAGGTTTTGCCGAATCGCTCGCAGACGAATCGGTTGAGTTGCCGCCCATAGAGCCCACGGCACCGACAATAACCAGCACCACGATGATGCCTAGGACAATCTTGCCGATCGGCTTCTTTCCCTCTTTTGCCATTATTCATCCTTCCTACGATCCGGCTACCGTGCCGGCACACAGCACATCGTAGGAAGGATTGAACTTGAATTCATTAGCTGAGAGCTAAGGTTGCGATAAACGGCCAATGCAGTTATCCAAACGCCGAGCAAACGCACTTTGCGCGACCGTCTGCCAGCAGTGATCAACCCACCGTGACGGATTCCCCGGTAAAAGCACTGATCATCAACAGGACAAAGAAAACAAGGTAGCTGACACTCAGCAGGTACGCAATGATCAGAAAGACGGCCCAGCCGACATTGGTTTTACCGTCGGCACGGCGTTGCTCGCGATTGCGGCAAAGCCAAATCGTCACGCCGATGGCAGTGATAAACAGCACGAGCGCCGCCGCGGCAAGCCCAGCAAGCGCAAACATCACGCCAATGCTCACAGCGATGACCGGAAGCAACAACAAGCCGCACCCGCATCCACCCGGACTATATACGGAAGACTGTCGGCGCCGCCTCATCGCCGCGCCACCCCCATCATCTTTGAGCACTACAGCGCGATAGCCTGCTGAACAGGAACGATCTTGTCGAGTTCCGGTTCGATCCGCCTTTTCTCGGCCTCAAGGTCAAACGCCACCTGAGCGCGCAGCCAATAACCATCCGTCAGGCCAAAATAACGGCAAAGACGGAGGTCGGTGTCGGCCGTCACGCGACGTTTTCCCAAGACAATCTGCCCGATACGCTGAGCCGGAATCCCAGTCTCTTTCGCAAGGCGATATTGAGAAATGCCCATGGGAACAAGAAACTCCTCTTTGAGAAGCTCACCAGGAGTCACCGGCGACAGCAAATCGGCCGAAGTCTCATCACTTGTGATAATCGACGATTTCGACATTCCAAGCCATCTCCTGTCTCCACTCAAAACAGACCCGATAGCGCTCGTTAACACGGATGCTATATTGACCGGCACGATCGCCCTTCAAAGCTTCCAGGCGGTTGCCCGGTGGAACGCGAAGATCATCAAGCGAAGCACAAACCTGCAGTTGGCGAATCTTCCTCAACGCAACACGCTCAAAGGGCACGAACCTCCTGACCCGCACACCCATGGCAAAGCGTTCGGTATCCTCATCTTTATACGATGCAATCATAGTATCGCCTTACGTTAGTAACGTCAAACGTTTCTATAGACTTACATCTCTATTATATCGTACGTTTGTTCGTGTTTTCTAGAACAAATAGTCCTTTGCGCCTTAGTCAAGCAAAAGCAATCGTTTGTAGACATCGAGGCCTTTGAGCAGGATTTCCTCGTCAAAGAGCATGGTATCAGTGTGAAGAGCGCTCATCGCATAGGCTGGGCAGCCATCAGCGTCAATCGGGTTTTCTTGCCCCTCTGGCACACCCGTGCCCAGCAAGAAGAACACGCCCGGCAGATGGCGCTGGTAAAAGGCGAAGTCCTCGGCAATCAGCAAAGGCTCATCCACCAGCTGCAGCTCAGGCAAGGCAGGCGCGACATTGGCAAATAGCTCGGGGTCGTTGTCGACCGGCGGATAGCCCTCGGCAAAGTCGAGATCGTACGTGCAGCCCGTTGCGGTGCACGCCTCGTCGAGCACACGGCGTACGCCTTCGCGCGCACGGTCGAACATAGCGTCTGTAAACACGCGCAAGCTACCAGCAACATGGGCCTCCCCCGCCACCGCATTGCAGACGGTGCCTGCCTGCAGCAGGCCGAACTTGCCAATGCAGGGCTCATCGGCACCCAGCTCATCCATCAGTTCGCGCTCGGCAACCAAGAACCTGGCAGCCGCTAGCGCCGCATCGTGCGACTCCTCGACCGGAACGCCATAGGTCTTAGCGATATGGATGCTCGTACCGTGAATATGGATATGCGTCTCGCTCGAACGCGCCAGCAGCGGACCGGAACAACTCGCCAACGTGCCGGCAGGCAGATCGGGCCACACATGGAAGCCAAAAATGCGGTCGGCCCCATAGCGCTCGAACACACCACTCTCGCATACCGTCTTGGCACCACCGGTCGTTTCCTCGGCCGGCTGGAACACAAAGAGAACGTTGCGCCTAATGGCGCCCGGCTGTTCGCGAATCGTACGGTCGACATACGTCGCGGCGGCAAGCGCCATGGCCATATGTCCGTCATGTCCGCAAGCGTGCATCTTGCCGGGATGGGTCGAGGCAAAGGCCGCTCCCGTCGCCTCCGCGATGGGCAGCGCATCCATATCGGCGCGAATCGCCGTGGCATGCGCGGCATCAACGCCGGCGTCGAAGAAAGCACAGACGCAGTTGGGGCACGGATGGGTCACTTCGCAGGTGAGCGGTGCCAACACGCCCTCGATATAGGCAATGGTTTGCGGAAGATCGAAATCGAGCTCCGGAATGCGATGGAGATCGCGGCGATAGCGACGGAGTTCTTGGAGCTCGGTCATAGAGGATCCCTTCGTGAGGCACATCTGTTGCAACTTATTGTGATACAGGATTGTGGCGCACATGTTTCCAGCATATCCCTGCATTTTTTAAACGTTATATACGAATACTCTTGTTTGGTAAAGTGCAACGTGGTAGGGTCGTTACCACTTGATAGAGGCGCGGGCACGAAGAACCGCGGGCGAGCCGGCAGGCTTTGACCCCGTGGGGAGGCGAAACCCGCCGAACTGGGCTTTTCGGGCACGAACAACCTGGTGGGCCTGTGGGAAACACCCACAGGACTGTCTGCAGCAATGCGGGAGCGCTATCCGGACATTGGGTCCACGCTATGCGGATTCGATGCGCAGATGGCGCCGTCTGGATAGCGAGGTTTACGGGACATGGCATTGACCCCCAACGAGGCATATGCGGCCAAGCAGCCGTTTGTGGACAAGGAGACACTCGAACATATCGTCGAGCAGTTCCCCACGCCGTTTCATCTATACGACGAGGCGGGCATCCGCCGCAACATGCAAGAAGTGCGCGACGCCTTTGCATGGAACCCGGGCTTTAAGGAATACTTTGCCGTCAAGGCCAACCCCAACCCGGCGCTCATCTCCATTCTCAACGAATACGGCTGCGGCTGCGATTGCTCGAGCTATACCGAGCTCATGATCGCCCGCTCACTGGGTATCACGGGACACGACATCATGTTCTCGTCCAACGACACACCGGCTGCCGACTTTGAGCTCGCCGACAAGCTGGGTGCCATCATCAACTTTGACGACATCAGCCACATCGGGTTCTTTGAGCGCGTTGCGGGGCCCATCCCCAAGACGGTCAGCTGCCGCTTTAATCCAGGCGGCCTGTTCCAGCTCTCCAACGGCATCATGGACAACCCGGGCGACTCCAAATATGGCATGACCACCGAGCAACTCTTCGAGGCCTTCCGCATGCTCAAGGCCAAGGGCGCCGAGGACTTTGGCATCCACGCATTCCTTGCCAGCAACACCGTCACCAACGACTACTACCCCAAGCTCGCACGCATCCTCTTTGAACTTGCCGTGCGCCTGGAGCGCGAGACCGGCGCACATGTCGCCTTTATCAATCTGTCCGGCGGCGTCGGCATCCCCTATCTGCCCGAGCAGCAGGCCAACGACATTCACGCCATCGGCGAGGGAGTGCATGCGGCATACGACGAGATCCTGGTTCCTGCCGGCATGGGCGATGTGGCCATCTGCACCGAGATGGGCCGCTTTATGATGGGCCCCTACGGCTGCCTGGTCACCAAGGCCATCCACGAGAAGCAGATTTACAAGGACTATATCGGCGTGGACGCAAGCGCCGTCGACCTCATTCGTCCCGCTATGTACGATGCCTACCACCACATTACGGTGATGGGACAGCCGGGCGGCCCTGACAAGACCGCAGCACCGGTCACGAACACGTATGACATCACGGGCAACTTGTGCGAGAACAACGATAAGTTCGCCATCGACCGCGAGCTTCCGCATATCGACGTGGGCGACCTGCTCGTGATTCACGACACCGGTGCGCATGGCTACTCTATGGGCTACAACTACAACGGCCGCCTGCGTTCCGCCGAGGTCCTGCTGCGCCCCGATGGCTCGGCCGACCTCATCCGACGCGCCGAGCGCCCGGGCGATTACTTTGCCACGCTCGACGTGCTGCCGTGCGGCCGCGAGCTGCTGGCCAAATCGCGCGCCGAAAGCGCCCGCCGTCGCGCCGAAGACGAGCGCCTGGCAGTCGCAGCTCAATGGAACAAACGCATCCAGATCGCGGAGGCGAAGGAGAAGAACATGGACATCCGCAATCTCGAGGGCTCAATCGTCGCCCTGGTTACGCCGTTTAAAAAGGACGGCAGTGTCGACTTTGACGCGCTCGAGCGCCTTATCGATTTCCACTTGCAAAATGGCACCGACGCCATTCTCACCCTGGGCACCACCGGCGAGAGCGCCACGATGACCGATGACGAGGACAACTCCGTCGTCGCCGCCGTGGTCAAGCATGTTGCAGGACGCGTCCCCGTCATCGCCGGCTCGGGCTCCAACTCCACGCAGACCATGCTCACCAAGTCGCTTACTTACCAGGGCTTGGGAGCCGACGGCCTGCTGCTCATTACCCCCTACTACAACAAGTCCAACGAAGAGGGTATCTATCAGCACTTTAAGACCGTCGCCGATGCCGTTGACATCCCCTGCATCCTGTACAACATCCCCGGCCGCTGCGGCTGCGGTATCAGCGAGCGCAACGTAGAGCGCCTGGCCGCGCACCCCAACATCATGGGTATTAAGGAGGCCTCGGGCAACGTCGCCTACGCGGCCAAGATCGCCCACCTGCTGTCAGACGACTTCCGCATGTACTCGGGCGAGGACGTGCTTACCGTGCCGCTCATGAGCCTGGGCGCCTCGGGCACCATCAGCGTGTGGGCCGATGTTCAGCCGCAGCTCGTGCACGACATGTGCCGCGCCTATCTGGACGGCGACGTGGAGCGCGCCCGCGATATCCAGATTGCCGGTCAGCCGCTCATCAATGCCCTCTTTAGTGAGGTCAACCCCATCCCCGTCAAAGAGGCGCTCGCTCAGATGGGTATGATCGAAGCAAACTACCGTATGCCGTTGTGCCCCATGGCCAACGACACGCGCGCTGCACTTACCGATGCTCTGAAGGGAGCTGGTCTGCTTGATTAAGACCGTCATTATGGGAACGGGCCGCATGGGCTCGCTCATCCGCACTACCGCCGAGGGCATTGTCGACGCCGCCGGTCAGCCCGTTTTCGACATCGTCGCCCAGATCGGTTTCGATCTGTCCGAGCTCGAGAGTGCCCCGGCAGCAGACATTATCATCGATTTCTCGAACGTCGTGACCTTTGATGCCGTCGTCGCTTATGTCAAGCGTACAGGCACCGCGTTAGTCTCGGGCACCACGGGCTACACACCCGAGCAGATGGACTGCCTGCGCGAGCTGGGTCAGAACGCCCGCGTCATGCACTCCGGCAATTACTCCATCGGCATCGCAGCCCTGCGTCATTTAGTGGCCCAGGCCACGCGTGAGCTGCCCGGCTTTGACTGTGAAATCGTCGAGACGCACCACAACCAAAAGGTCGACGCCCCCAGCGGCACTGCCAAGTTGTTGCTCGACGCCGTCGTCGAAGCTGAACCCGAGGCAGGCTACCACCCCGTCTATGGCCGCGAGGGCATGTGTGGCGCGCGCGACCCCAAGGAGATCGGTATGCACTCGCTGCGCGGTGGCACTGTCGCCGGCGTGCACGAGGTGAGTTTCTTTGGCCAGGACGAGGAGGTCACGCTCACCCACCGCGCCACGAGCCGTCAGATCTTTGTCAACGGCGCCTTGGCGGCCGCGCAGAAGCTCGTCACCCGCGAACCCGGCTTCTATACGTTCGACCAGGTCATGTTTGCCTAACCAGGTATCAACCGAATCCACCCAAAGGAGAGATAGCAAATGAGCAACGCAGCCGAGATGGATGCACAGGAGATTATCAACTACATCGCCACCGCGCCCAAAAAGACGCCCGTCAAGCTGTACGTGCGCGAGAAGCCGGGCATGAAGGTCCAGTGGGGCAATGCACACGTCTACGGCGGTCGTCGTGGCAAGACCATCTTTGGCGACTGGGATGAGCTCAAAGCCATCCTCGATGCCAATGCCGACTCCATCGACTACTACGACGTCGAGAATGACTGCCGCAACTCCGCCGTCCCCATGCTCGACCTTAAGGGCATCAACGCCCGCATCGAGCCGGGCGCGATCATCCGCGACCGCGTCGAGATCGGCGACCGCGCCGTCATCATGATGGGCGCCATCATCAACATCGGCTCCGTTATCGGCGAGGGCTCTATGATTGATATGGGCGCCGTCCTGGGCGGCCGCGCAACCGTGGGCAAGAACTGCCACATCGGCGCCGGCACCGTACTGGCAGGCGTCGTTGAGCCCGCGAGTGCCACGCCCGTCATCATCGAGGATGATGTCATGATTGGCGCCAACGCCGTGGTCCTGGAGGGTGTGCACGTAGGCAAGGGTGCTGTCGTTGCCGCCGGTGCCGTATGCGTCGAGGACGTCCCCGCCGGCGCCGTCGTGGCCGGTGTCCCCGCCCGCGTTATCAAGATGCGCGACGAGAAGACTGACAGCAAGACCGGTCTCGAAGAGGGCCTGCGCCAGCTGTAGGGTTACGCGGTTTTACCAAACCGCGTAACAAGTCGACGCTGCAAACGCCCCTAGGCGGCAATCTGACGTTCAATCGTCGGGCATGACCAGAAGGTCAATGCCCTCCTCTTTCGCGTCACCTTGCTCGCCTAGGGGCGTTTTCGCTGGCGTATGCTCAACCTACGGCGCAATGTCAGCGACCAAGCCGAAAACAAAAAGGCCGAAGTCCCGAAGGGTTTCGGCCTTTGTTTTCCGCAGCGTCCAAGCGCAGTTTATCGGTTCTCGATGCTGCCGATGTTTTTGAGCTCAATGGAGATGAGGCCGTTGGGCTCGTTGACGAACTCGATGTATTCGGAGTTCGAACCCATCTCGGCCGGGAAGCTGATCTCGATACCCGTGTCGGTACGGATCTTGTGATTGCGCACCGCCGCGCGTTCGACCTGCTTGCGCTCCACGGGCACACGCTCAGGCACCTTCTCCTCGGTCAGTGCCGCGCGCACGCTCTCCTTGATAACCGGTTCGTCCTCAAAGACCTCGTCGACGATATCCCAAGGCGGCAGCTCCTCGTCATCCTCAACCTTCTCGGCAACGGCAGCCTTAACCTTAGCGAGCGCTACAGCCGTGTTGGCACCGTGCTCCTCGGCGACTTCCTCGACCACACGCGTCACGGTGTCGATGACCTCCTTGCCCGATACGCCCGTGTCGCACTGCAGCAAGCCATCGGGGATAAGCATACGGTCCTCGCCGGCAATCTTGCGCTTCTTGTCCACGTAGCCGATCTCCAGGGTACTCGCGCGCACGATGGCATAGCTCGGCACCTTTTGCGAGGGGTTCGGCAGGATGGCGTAGTGGCGCGCGATGTCGTTGCGCACCTCCCCCTCCTCGCGGCCCACTTCGTGCATAAAAGCCTGCTTGGAGCCCAGCAGCATCACGGCAAACCAGCGGGCATCCTCATCGTCGTCAAAATCGGCCACGAGCACGTCGGTGGACTCGGCTTTCTCGGCTTTGGTGAGCTCGGAGGAAATAAACTCCGCAATCTGCTGCGACAGGTCCACGAACTCGCGCTCGCCAAAGAAATAGCCCTTGAGCTCGCCACCAAACGCAGAGCTCTCGGCAAACGTGGCGCGTTTGTTGTCGGCTGAGGTGCGTGCGCGGCGCAGATGCGTGGTCACGAAGTTGCGCACGGTACGACTCTCGATATCGAGCTCGCGCTGGCTCATGACGTTGACGGCAGAGTCAAAGTCCAGGATATGCAGAATCGCATGATTGATTTTCATATACGGCATTCCGTTCTAGATCGATTTCGGCACGAACCAGTATAGCGGTCGAGCCCACCCCAGGCGCATCGAAGATTGGTGCATCGGGGACAGGTTGCTTTGCGCCAATGGCTAGCGCAGGAGCTCGGACTGCCAAGCCTCGAGCTGTTCTGCCAAACTCTTGCCGGCAGCGGGCATGTCGATCTGAGGGCGTTTGGGCAGCAGTGCGCATTTAAGGATTGCCACGATGGTCTGCGAGACAAAGCGTCGTGTATCCTTGTCAAAGCCTTGCGCAGCCTGGAGCATCACGGGCAGGCTCTCGCGCAGATTCCCAGCGATATCCGCAAACCGCTCAGCACCCGTTGCCTCAAACACGGAGAACAACGCATCTACAAAACGCTCGCGCTCGCCAGGCGACACTGCAAGCAGCATCTCGCGAATGGAGCCATCAACATATCGAGCACCGGCGGACAGGCGCTCACAGTACACGAAGTCGCGACCATCAACCACCCAGCTAAAGGGATTGTGCTGCAGCAGGCTGAACTCGGTGCTCTCAACGATGGCATAGTCCTCCTGTGTCTCGAACATCATGCCAAAGATCGACGACCGAGGTAGCGTCTTGTCGATTCGACCGGAAAGATCGGCAAAGGCGTCGCCGTTCAGAAACTCC
The DNA here is from genome assembly GCA_031295385.1 of Collinsella sp. Lineage (GTDB taxonomy): Bacteria > Actinomycetota > Coriobacteriia > Coriobacteriales > Coriobacteriaceae > Collinsella. The sequence goes on along the minus strand of JAUMOL010000012.1, from coordinate 72,052 downwards.
TCGACGAAGCCCGGGCCATCATGGGAATACGCCCGTTCGATTCGCTCACGGGCGACATCGGAGCACATCGCCGCACCGTACACCGCAAGGTTTCCACCCTTGGAATGACCTCCGCACAAAAGCGGCCCGTCAATCGCATCCGCCGCCTCGTCCACATAACGTGCCGCGGATTCCTGGGCCGGCACAGGACACCGGAACGCCATGTTAAAGTCCTCTTTCCAGCCCACAATCGTGCTGTCGGTCCCCCGGAAGGAAAGATAGCTAAACCCTGCCGGAAACCGAAACGCCATGGCTGCAAACTGCTCCGTCGCCACCACATCGCTCACGGCACGATAGCCGCAAACGTGCACGCCACGGTAGCGAGGACTTGCTGCCACGGCCTCCAACAAGGCCCTGCTCCCCTCCGGGTCCCACAAGTCGTCAATCATGTCCCGGTAGCACTCGGCACGCAGCAGCTCGCGTACGTCTAGGCCCTGCCAGTTCGTCAGCTCCGCCATATCACCTGGCAAACGCAAATAGGACAACCACGCAAAGACCAGGCTATCCACCGCGCAGAACGGCCGCTCCTCAAACGGATCAAACGCCGTCTGGGCATAGGTCAAAAAATTAGGCGAATCCGACATGGCCCTCCCATCAACTATGGTGCATTGGGGTCAGGTTACTTTGCACCAAAAAGGCGCCCGGGCCGTGTGGACCCGGACGCCTTCATTGTAGCTTTTCGCTCTAGCGAGCTTGATTTAGCAGGAGAAATCAACGCTGTCGATGATGTCCTTGAGGGCCTTGGCGGAGACGGTGAGCTCATGCTGCTCGTCATCGTTCAGCGGCACGGGGACGCGGCAGACAACGCCGTCGCGGCCAACGACGGTCGGCATGGAGATGGCAAGATCGGACAGGCCATACTCGCCCACCATGAGCGAGGAGACAGGCAGAACGGTCTGCTCATCGCGCATGACGGCGGTGCAGATGCGCTTGACGGCCATGGCGACGCCATAGTAGGTGGCGTGCTTTTTCTCGATGATGGTGTAGGCGGAGTTCTTGACGTCCTCGGCAATGCGCTTCTCGGCAGCCTCATGCTCCAGGTGGCCGTGAAGCTCACAGAAGGTGTTCAGCGGAACGCCGGCAACCTGAGCGCTGGACCAAGCGACAAACTCGGAGTCGCCGTGCTCGCCCATGACATAGGCCTGGACATCGCGCGGGTCAACCTCGACGTGGGCACCAAGCATCTGCTGCAGGCGGCCGGTGTCGAGCACAGTGCCGGAACCGATGACGTGGCCCTCGGGCAGGCCGGACATCTTGATGGCGGCGTAGGTCAGAACATCGACCGGGTTGGAGACGATGAGCAGAATGCCGTCGAAGCCGGACTTCTTAATCTCGGGAATAATGGACTTAAAGATGCTGACGTTCTTGTTGACCAGGTCCAGGCGGGTCTCACCGGGCTTCTGGGCAGCGCCAGCGGTGACGACGATCATGGCGGCGTCGGCGACATCGGAATAATCGCCGGCGTAGATCTTCATCGGCTCGGCAAACGTCATGCCGTGCGCGATATCCAGGGCCTCACCCTCGGCGCGGTTCTTGTCCACGTCGATGAGGACCATCTCGGAGAACAGACCGCTCTGCATCAGCGCGAACGCCGAAGACGAACCGACGAAACCGCAGCCGACAATAGCGACCTTCTTCTCGTTAACCATTAGAAACTCCCATCTCTCTCCACAAACAAGCCGCCCGGGAACGACCCGAGCGGCTTGTCGTAATCCCAATACATCCAATCGGGACTTTGATTATGCTCCTATTCGCAGCCAAAAATCGACCGTTTGCCGAAATTGTTTGCAGGATTCGTAAAATAACTGCACGAAATCGGTTTCGATATATTGACGAGCCGAAATAGCTTCTAATACAGGCCCGCCTCACGAATGGCCTCGACAGCCAAAGCGATCTGGTCGGGCGGTAAGACCAGCGCCATGCGCACGTGCCCCTCGCCCGAAGGACCAAAGCTCGCACCCGGCGTCACCACAACGCCGGCCTTCTCCATGAGCTCCTCGCAAAACGCCATGGAATCGGTGCGACCACCGGGAAGCTTGGCCCACACAAACATAGAGCCATGCGCGTTGGGTCGCTCCCAGCCCAGACCCTCAAGACCGTCGCACAGGGCATCGCGGCGCTCCTGGTACTTCAGACGCTGCGCCTCGACCTCATCGCGCGGGCCATTAAGGCACGCGATGGCGGCCTTCTGGATCGGGAAGAACATGCCAAAGTCGATCTGGCTGCGCAGCTTGGCAAAGGCAGAGACCACATCCTCTCGGCCGACCAAAAAGCCGATACGCGCACCGGTGACGTTAAACGACTTGGAGAGCGAGAAGAACTCAACGCCTACCTCGAGCGCGCCGGGATACTGCAAGAAGCTGCCGCCCGGCTCGCCGTCGAACACGATGTCCGAGTATGCGTTGTCGTGAACGATCAGCAGGTCGTGCTCGCGGGCAAAAGCGATGATCTCCTCGTAGACCTCGGGCGTGCCCACCGAGCCCACCGGGTTGGCGGGCAGCGACACGATCATGTACTTGGCACGGTCGGCCACCTCGGGATCGATGCCCGCCACATAGGGCAGGTAATTGTGCTCGGCAACCAGCGGATAGTACTCGAGCTTGGCATCGGCGATCTTGGCACCCGCCTCAAAGACCGGGTAGCACGGATCGGGAACCAAAATGGTGTCACCCGGATCGAGCAGGGCCAGGCCCAAATGGCCCACGCCCTCCTGCGTGCCGTTGCACGACTGCACCATGGACGGCGTAATGCCCGAAACGCCAAAGCGACGCTCATAGTAATCGCACACGGCTTGCTTGAGCTCGGGCAGGTCGCGCAGGGCATACTTCCACATCTCGGGATCTTGGGCTGCTTGCGTGAGCGCCTCGACCACATGGTCGTACGGCTTAAAGTCGGGCGTGCCCACGCTCATGTTGTAAATGGTCTTGCCCTGAGCCTTCAGCGCGAGAAGCTTGTTGTTGAGCGAGGCGAAGACCTCCGCGCCAAAGCGGTCGAGACGCTGCGATGCCTGCATGGTGCCACCTTTCGATATAAAAAACGCGGCGCTCCGACAAGAGCGCCGCGCGATACGGGCCATCAGATTGCAAAAGTGTAACGCTTGCAACCCCCGTATTGGTTCAATTTAGCCAACCTTAGTCAACTGGATTGAGCGCGTCGATCTGCGCAAGCCACAGACGCGAGCTGGCGTCACTCGGCATACGCCAATCGCCGCGCGGACTGAGCGTCACCGAGCCCACCTTGGGACCATCGGGCAGGCAGCTGCGCTTAAACTGCTGGGCAAAGAAGCGACGGTAGAACGTACGTAGCCACGTGTGGACGGTCTTGGCGTCGTAGACGCCCTCGAAGCTCTTGAGCGCCATGCGGTAGATCTTGCCCGGCTCAAAGCCAAAACGCAGCAGGTAGTAGAGGAAGTAGTCGTGCAGCTCGTACGGGCCCACCAAATCCTCGGTCTTCTGCGCAATCTCGCCGTCGCCCGTGGGCGGCAGAAGCTCGGGAGATACCGGCGTATCGAGGATGTCGAGCAAGACCTCGGCAATACGCCCGCCAAAGACATCGGCGGCATAGCGCACCAGATGACGCACGAGCGTCTTGGGCACGCTCGCGTTGACGGCGTACATGCTCATGTGGTCGCCGTTATAGGTAGCCCAGCCGAGCGCCAGCTCCGACAGGTCGCCCGTGCCGATGACAAAACCGCCAGCCTGGTTGGCCAAGTCCATCAAAATCTGCGTACGCTCGCGGGCCTGGCTGTTCTCGTAGGTCACGTCCTGCACGGCCGGATCGTGCTCAATGTCCTTGAAGTGCTGTTCCACAGCCGCGTGGATCGAAACCTCGCGGAAGCTCACACCCAGGTCGCGGGCAAGCGACTCGGCATTCGACTTGGTGCGATGCGTCGTGCCAAAACCTGGCATGGAGACCGCCGTGATACCCGTGCGCGGCAGCCCCAGCGCATCGAAGGCACGCACGGTTACAAGCAGTGCCAGCGTGGAGTCCAAGCCACCCGAAAGACCGATGACCGCAGCCTTGGTGCCCGTGTGGGCAAGGCGTGTCTTGAGGCCCGCAGTCTGCAGGTCGAGGATGGTCTCGCAACGCTCGGCCAGGTCGCCATGGTCGGCCGGCACAAAGGGAGCACGGGGAAAGACACGGTCGATGTCGAACGCATCGCGCAGGACGGGCTTTTTGGCCAGCACGCCCTCAAACGAAAACTCAACAGTCGTGGCCTCAGGCGCATCGTCCGCGCGCGTCCACGTCGTCGAGCGACGGCGCTCGGCAACCAGACGGTCGAGGTCAACATCGGCAACCGCCATATCGCAGGTAAGGAGCTTCGTCGCCGCCAGCTTAGAGCCGTTTTCGTAGACGAGGTTCTCGCCCGCAAAGACCATATCGGTCGTGGACTCGCCTTCGCTCGCGTCTGCATAGGCATAGGCACAGTACAGGCGCGCACTCTGATTGGAGATGAGGCTGCGGCGATAGTCTGCCTTACCGATAATCTCGTCCGAGGCCGACGGGTTGAGGATCACCGTCGCACCGGCAAGCGCCATCTCGGTCGAAGGGGGCGCCGGCACCCACAGGTCCTCGCAAACCTCAACGCCAAGTACCATGTCCTCAGCGCCCTCGTCGCAGCAGCGGTAGACAAGCCCCGAACCCAGCGGAACCGGACCCTGACCGGCAAATTCAACCCACACGGGATCCGCAGGCGCCGGAGCAAACCAGCGGCGCTCGTAGAACTCGCCATAATTGGGCAGATACTTCTTGGCCGTGAGGCCCAAAAGCTCGCCCGCGCAGCACACGGCGGCGCAGTTGTAGATATTCTCGGCAACTGCAACGGGAAGACCGATGGTAAAGACAATCGGCAGCTCACGAGTCTCATCGAGGATATGCACCAAAGCAGCCTCGCAGGCATGCAGTAATGTGCGGTTATGGAACAGATCGGCCGCGGTATAGCCGCACAAGTTGAGCTCGGGCAGCACCAGCGCGCGAACGCCGCGCTCAACAGCCGCGCGAACAGCCGCTAACGTAACCTCGGCATTGCCCTCGACATCGGCCACGCGAATCCGCGGCGACGCCGCCGCCACACGCAAAAAGCCATCGTTCTTATTAGCCGAAACGCAGCATTGCCTTGTTGATCTGGACACTGGAGGCCCCTTCTACCCTGAGATTCAGTCTAACGAACGTTCACATACCTCTAACTAGCCAAAGCAACATCCCAGTTTACTGAGAGGCCAACCTGTGCTAAGAGCATGTATTTCAAAAATATCTTTAATTAAAAAAGGAGAAATCGATAATCGACTTCTCCTTTAAGCGAGGCGAGTAAATTCCGAAACTAATGGCAGAATTTATCCATGTAGTCCTCAAAGTCGAACACTTCTACCACGACGCCCTCTTCCTGAAACTCTTTCAGTTGCTCCAAGAGATCTTTGTTAATAACGTCCATGCAGAAACCTCCTCTATCTAATCAATTGTAGTATATCTGCTTTCATGCAATTATCAACCAACTTGTTTAATTGCTCCTCGTTTGCCGATAGTCCCTCTTTTTTCAAAATGTCGCGCACCTCGTTCTTAGTAATCGGCTTTTCAAACAACGAAAGCAAAGCGAACGAAAAATCATTAACCGCACACATTCTATGGGTGGCACAACTCAGCAGTACTCTTAACCCCTCTTTTGAGCGTCCGACTTCTTTCACAAACGAACTTTTAACCAATTGAAAACCATTATCGTGCATTACATAATCGGCATCGATATTTGTATTCAGCAATCCATAATGCAACAGTTCTTCTATCGCCCTTGTCAGCTCGAGATCGCCCTGATCAAGGATAAGAGAAATGCTACAATCAGCCTCCAATAAACGGGCCAACTTAAGGTATACCAACTGGGAAACAGCATAGACATGATGGTATTCAGAATTATAGAAGTAGGCAAATGGCTCAACGAGCACGACAGAGGTCTTGGAATCCAGCCAGATTCGATCAGCTGGATTTAGACTAGTTAGCCGTCGCTTTACTTTGGTCAAATGTCCCTTATACCTGACAGCGTGAATAGAATCTAGGATCCAGGTCACCTCTGAAATATGAAGCCGCTGGGGCAAGTCAATTGTGTCGCTACCGTTTATGACCTCTTGCATATAAAAATCAATATGATGCTCATCAGATAAGGATTTTGCTTCATTTAAAGTTAAACCAGTGCCTGAAACATAATCCACTTCGAGGCGCAAATCCTCATATTGGGACTTCGGCATTACAGAGACACCATACTTATCGGGATGATTCCAAACATCCGACCCCATAACGAGACCAAAATTCGTAAATCCTCTCGTGGAATATGGAACACCACATACCTGTTTTGAATAATTCAAAACATTCTCTGTATAAGCTAAGGTGTTCAGAGCCTCTTCTTTAGTTTCGGTCGGAAAGCCAATCATAAAGAATAGATGAACAGGAATACCCGCATTAAGACAATCATGGATATTGCGATCAATCCAATCAACTCTCGTGTTCTTCTTCATTAGATCAAGAACTCTTTGGTTGTATGACTCGAGGCCAAACTGAATCTGCCTACATCCACTTTGGTATATCTTGTTGAAAACGTCTGTACTTAGGGTTGGAGAGAACCTCGTTTCTCCATGCCAGAAAAACGTTTTTCCCGATGCGTTTATTTCATCCGCGAGTTGCTCCATTCTTTTGCCTTCGAATGTTTCATCCACAAAAGAGAAAACTCTCGTGCCGTATTTTTCATTTAACCGACACATTATTTCAAATACTCTCGATATGGGCATCTTTCGGTAACAACCACCAGTAGCACCGGGAATGGTGCAGAAGGCGCAATGATTAAAACACTGCCTAGAGGAATAAACCGGCAATATTAACTCAGGCATGAAGTATTTAGAAAGGGCGAAGCCATCGAAATCGGGAACTGTATCGTTGATAAATGTTTGCTCAATCCGATGGTTTTTATATATCTTTCCACCTTTAGCATGGCAAAGGTTTGGAACACAGTCGAGATTGTCATCACCAGAGTCAAGAGCCTCAAGAAGACGTGCAAGCGGCTCTTCGCCGTCATACATCATTATCGAATCAATGTATTCAAAAAAGGGATGCCATTCTTTCATGCAGTCATCTGCTAAACGAGTAATGTAATTGCCGCCCAATGAGACGTGTTTAACAGATGGACATTCTTCTTTAATCAGTTTCGCTAACGTAACTGCGGAAATCAATTGGAAACAGCCGCTCACCGAAATCCCAATAAACTCGATTTTTTCCCTCTGAATACGCTTAAGAAAGGCAGTTTCATAGAAGGAAATAAACGGATTATGCAAGGTATCCGCAAGCGATTTCATTATTTCTGGTGTCGAATAATAAACATAGGGCAGATCTATGGAGTTGAACGTGTATTTAACTCCATATGAGACGTGATTTATGATATAGAGTGCATTTCTAAAAATGTTTTCAGCATATTGTCTTTCTTTTAGATTAAAGTATCTCTTTGATCTGAAAATATCTTTTGCTTCGTCAACATTAAGTGCTGACTTTTGTATCAACTCGATTGTTAATTGAACATTCGAACTAAACAAATCCTTTGATTCCCGATACCTTTTACAGCACTCTTCGACATGTCTAAAAGATAGGAGGTCATCGTAAAATTCCACGTTTAAGTCAACAATGTCAACTTTGTATTGTTCAACCTCTTGAAGATATGACTTCAAAACAGGCAAGGCAAGATACGGCCCCACTGGACTCCATCCTGGGGGAAATACTAAAAGCGTTTTAGGCATATCAACGTCACATCTTTCGCAAATAATTCAATTGAAACACAACTACCATCATAATTGAAAATACACCAAGTCCTGTAACGAGAATTGAGAACATCGCGATGCTCGTGAACAGCGAAACAAGGAGTGTTGAAATAACAACAGCAACCGATTGCAAAGACTCCCTAATTGAAAACAGGCTTATCGATTCAGATCCGTCTCTCGCCAAATCCTGCAGCGATGTTATGAGAAGCACATCTTGAATGGCGTTTCCGGCACCGACGATAAAAAGGAAAATAAACGATATCCCAGACGCATAGCGATAGCCAAACGCCAGATACGCACCGAGCGCAAGATACGTCACAAAACAATATGATTTAACGCAATCGGAACCACTGATTAAACGACCATATATTGTATTTCCGAACAACAGTCCGATTGTAAGACTACTCTGAAGGAATCCGTATTGTATCGATGACGAGTCAAATTGCAATTGCGCTATAGCTGGCAAAAGAGAATTCAGAGAGCCGAATGCCACGCCACTAGAAATATCGATTAATAGGAAACCAATTGCCAAGTGCTTCGCGCTAAGATCACTAAATGCAGTCCTGTTTTTTTCATTTTTGCTTATCCCCTCTTTATCATTAACCTCGATAACCGACGGAACATCTCGCAGCAACCAGAACGACGCGGCAAAAGAAAGCGCGTCTAATGCAAGAACAGCCTCCGCCCCAAATTGAGCGACAACAAAACCGCCGGCAACTGGCCCCAGAACCATCATCAAATTCTGCAGAAACCCAAACGAATTATTAATTACGTCGCGATTGATACTATTCGTATTGGCTCTTAACAACGAGTAAAAGCAGGGCATTTCAACCGTTCGGCAAAGCGATACCGCGCACGTAATAGCAAACATACTCCATTTACTATCAACAAAAATATAGCAAACGAATAATCCCGCGCGAATTAAGTCTGCCAATCTCATGGCCTGCAGCGTCCCGATACCCATCTTCTGAGGCAGCTGCGCGAGCGCAACTGAAAACAGAGAGGGGGCAAATCTGCAGCAGACCATCAAAGCAGTTGCAGAAACATCGTGAGTTACCTCGTAAATCAGCATTGGCAAAGCAATATTCGCACACCAATTGCCTATTTCGCTTATCCCTCTAGCAATATATAGGACCCGAACCGGATGGCTAGCTCTCAATACCGTGAACATCACGATTAACCTCGTATTTCAGGCCTCGTTCATCCCTTAATAGGAATCCATAATCAACCAAGTACCGCCTCAACACGGCATAATCAGGATAGAGCTGTGACAGCACACGATTAACCTGAAGCTCCGTATAACTTGTATTTAATTCAAAGAAAGAGACGGCCCATAGCAGCATGATTCTTTTATAGCTTTCCTTTTTTGGAATTGAAACCAGCCCGCCATTCTTGAGAAATCGTTTTTTAAAGTCTATTAGCTCATCCATTCACATCCTCCATTTCATACGCATCTAATACTAAAAATGCATACGCTTTAGGTCATCTCATTCGGCTTCTATATTCGAACTAAACTCGAACTAATCTAAGTGATTTGCTCAAACACTCTTCGAAAGCTCGTTTTTCACTCTGAGTAAAATGCCCTTCCCAGTCAGTCCACGAACAGGAAGGCAACTCACAACGAGCGGAGTCGAAGCCCTCTGCCGTCGGTCGTTCAAAATGCACGATAACCTTTTCGATGTCCCCATCTGTTATCAGGTCAGAATGAACGACCTCGGTACCGTCTTCGAATGTCATATATGGGTACATCACGTAAACCACCTCGCAATCGTAAATCCAGTTTAGCATCAAGCTATTGCACCAAAGACAGCAAGCCCCCCCTTGATGAGTTGATGGTATCTGTTAAATGTCACGTACGATTCACATCTGGTGGGTACCCTGATGGCTACACGAAACGAAGCAGATTTACACCGGGAGGACCCCGTATGACAACCAAGTACACCGACGCGCCGCGCACGCGCGTCATGACGCCGGCATCGCTCAACAACGGCGTGCACGAGAACCATTCCATCGGACAGACCATGGCCATCGCGCCCAAAAAGGGCCTGTTTGACGACATTTCCATTCCCCAGATCATCGCCGGCGCCGCAGCTGCCGCCACGAGCGTTGCACTTGCCTCCAAGATCGGTATCGCGGGTTCAGTAATTGGCGCCGCCGTGAGCTCGGTCATCACCGTTGTGTCCTCGCAGGTCTACCGCCACTTTATCTCTGCCAGCGCCAAAGCCCTCAAAGGTACGCACGCCGACGTCGACTACCCCGCCGGCGCCTATAAGCCCGTTGAGTTTGATGCCGAGGAGCACCTAGGTGGCGCCGCGACCACGCAGGAGATGCGCCAGGTTGCGGGACGCGCGACCACGGCGCGTGTCGCCCCCAACAGCCTGCGCGCCAAGGCGGCGGCAGAGCGCAGCCAGACGCAAAAGAAGGTCATCATCTTCTCGATCGCCATCGCCATCGTCGCGGTCATCGCCTGCGCCGGCGCCATCCTTATCACCACCGCCGGTGAGGGTCTGGGCGAGCGCCCCGAGCCAATCCTTTCGTCGCGCACGAGCGAGAGCGATGCAAATGACAACACCCGGTCTCAAGATCAGCAGACGCAAACGGACGACACGCAAGACAGTTCCACCTCTGCCAATTCGTCCTCGAACACCCAAGACCAATCGCAGGGCACCGATTCCTCTACGGCCAACAGTGGCACGCCATCCGGCACGACCGACTCAAGCCAAACGACTGACGGTTCGCAGCCAAGCACGGGCGGCCAGACGAGCGACACCGCTTCGGGAACGGGCACAGCAGACAGCAGCAACGCCAACAGCTCGAACAGCTCGAGCGGAACCGCGTCCGGCACGGCATCTGACAACTCGAGCCAAGGCACGGCATCGGGCAACTAAGCACATTTGCCTCTCATAGATAACCGACCTGTACAACGGGCGCGAATCGACAACGGTTCGCGCCCGTTTGCCTTGGGCGCCGCCATGGCGAACGCTATGCGATGGTAAGATGCTTTACATGTGTAAAGAGGAGATTTGCCATGAGCAAGACAATAGTTAGGCCCACGCTATCGCTGGGCAACCACATCTATCTGTATCGCCTGCTGCGCGATGCGATTGGGTGCGGCAAGCAAACGTTTATGACGCAGGTCGAGGAGGCGCTCGCCGCCGGCGACATGACCGCTTATGACCTGGGCTTCGAGTCCACGCGCGAGCTGCTCGAGGAGCTCGACGACTGCATTAGACTGACCGTCTTTAAGGGCGGTCGCCTGTATGCTACCGTCATCGCCAACGATACCTGGGATGCCGCCCTTGCCAAGGGCGAGGACAAGCCCAAGGCAGCCAAGGGAGCCAAGCAGTCCTACAAAAAGAAAAAGCGCGGCGAGAAGGACCTCAAGGCCGTGCGCCCTAAGCACGTTAAGCGTCCCGAGCCCGAAGCCATGGTTGAAGCCGCGCCGGAACCCGAGCCCGAGGCAGAGATCGAAGTCGCTATTGAGGTAACAGCAGAAGCCGAAACCGAAATCGCCGCCACGACCGATTCCAAAGTCATATCCGAGCAGGAAGCCACTGCGGAGCTCGACGAGGCTCCCAAGTCGACAACCGAAGAAGCCGCTGACCAGCCTGAGACGCCTGCGTTCCAAAACAGCGATGTCTTTGGCGACGAGGCTGAGGACGATCAGTCCGACGAGCCCGCCGATCAAGGCGCTACCGAGTCGGCGCCGGAGCCCGAGACGCCGCAGCCCGCCATCTCGCTCACGGTCGTCTATGATCCCGAGAACGCCAACGCCGGCATCACCACCATGGCATCCACGCCCATCGAGGCAAAGCCGAGCGTCGAGAACGAGAACGCGACGCAGGTTGAGGTTGAAACTGCAGCTGCGGACGCGCCCGTCACCGTGGAGCCCGCAGATTCCACGACCAGGCCGGAAGCGACGCCGGAGTCCGCACCCGTCATCGAGTCCGTGCCCACCGCTGCTTGCGACCAAATTCCCGCACCGGCACCGGCTTCGGCACCCGCAGCAGCCCCAACCCCCGCACCTGCAGCGCCCGCCATCCCCAAGGACTTCCCCGTCGATTTCACAACCGAGATCTTCTGCCCCGGCCCGCTTCTGCACCAGCTGTCAACCTATCTCCCCTACGGCGCCGACACCCTCGGCATCGTCGGCGAGTACTACTGGATCGCCCGCGAGCGCGGTACCATCGAGGTCGCGCGAAACCGCGCAAGCTTCCCCCTGCGCTACACGCAGGCCGGCGAGCGCCACGAAGTCACCGTGCGCATCCGCCGCAATACCACCGGTGGCCTCGGATCCACCTGGGCCATCGATAAAGTCGAAGAACCCGAGCAGTAACGACAAACGGCTCAAATCCAAATCAGGATTTGAGCCGTTTTTATTTGTTGATGTTGCGTAACCAACAGCGAGCGGGCCGCAAGTGCCCCAGGTTGCCGTGAAAGAGGAGCGACGCGTACTTCGGTACGCGAGCGACGGCTTGAACGGCAAGATGGGGTGCTTGCGACCCGCGCAGCGTCGAGCAGTTACGCGGTTTGGAAAACCGCGTAACGATCTAGTCGCGCGTCAGCTTACGGTGAATACGATGCGGCTGGGCTGCGTCCTCGCCCAGGCGCTCGATGCGGTTGGCCTGATAGGCCTCGAAGTTGCCCTCGAACCAATACCAGTTGCCCGGATTCTCGTCGGTGCCCTCCCACGCCAGAATGTGCGTGGCGACGCGGTCCAGGAACATACGGTCGTGGCTAATGACCACCGAACAGCCCGGGAACTCGAGCAGCGCCGCTTCGAGCGAGGACAGCGTCTCGACGTCGAGGTCGTTCGTGGGCTCGTCGAGGAGCAACAGGTTGCCGCCCTGCTTGAGCGTGAGCGCCAGGTTCAGACGGTTGCGCTCACCACCGGAGAGCACGCCGGCGCGCTTCTGCTGGTCCTGGCCCTTAAAGCCAAAGCTCGCCACGTACGCGCGGCTGGGAACCTCGGTCTCGCCCACCATCATGTGGTCCAGGCCGTCCGAGACGACCTCCCATAGGTTCTTATCGGGGTCGATGCCGGAACGGTTCTGATCGACATAGGAGATCTTGACGGTCTCGCCCACCTCGAGCTCGCCCGAAGTCAGCGGCTCAAGACCCACAATCGTCTTGAACAGCGTGGTCTTACCGACACCGTTGGGGCCGATGACACCCACGATGCCGTTGCGCGGCAGGGTGAACGATAGGTCGTCGATGAGCACGCGACCGTCGAATTCCTTGTGCAGGTGATGGGCCTCGAGCACCTTGTTGCCCAGACGCGGGCCCACAGGGATGCGGATGTCGGTCCAGTCGAGCTTCTGACTTGCGCGGGCCTCGGCCTCCATCTCCTCGTAGCGAGCCAGACGGGCCTTGTTCTTTGCCTGGCGAGCCTTGGGCGAGCTGCGTACCCACTCGAGCTCGGCCTCCATGCGCTTGGCAAGCTTGGCATCGCGGTTGCCCTGCGCCTCGATACGGGCGGCCTTGGTCTCCAGATACGTGGAGTAGTTGCCCTTGTAGGGATAAAGGTGGCCGCGGTCGACCTCGCAGATCCACTCGGCAACGTTATCCAGGAAGTAGCGATCGTGCGTGACAGCAAGCACCGCGCCCTGGTAGTTGTGAAGGAAGTGCTCGAGCCACAGGATCGACTCAGCGTCTAGGTGGTTTGTGGGCTCGTCAAGCAGCAGCAGGTCGGGAGCCTCGAGCAGCAGCTTGCACAGGGCCACGCGACGGCGCTCGCCGCCGGAAAGTACGTTGACCGGCATGTCGGAATCGGGCAGCTGCAGGGCGTCCATGGCCTGGCCGAGCTTGGAATCGATATCCCAGCCGTCAGCGGCGTCGATCTCGTCCTGGAGCTTGCCCATCTCGGCCATGAGGGCGTCCATGTCGCAGTCCGGGTCGCACATCTCCTCGCCGATCTTGTTGAAGCGATCGACCTTGGCAATCATGTCGCCAAACGCCATGCGCACGTTCTCGATAACGGTCTTGTCGTCGTCGAGCGGCGGCTCCTGCTGCAGGATGCCCACGGTGTAGCCGGGGGTGAGCCTGGCATCGCCGTTGGAGACCTCCTCGATGCCGGCCATGATCTTGAGCAGGGTCGACTTGCCCATGCCGTTGGGACCCACGACGCCGATCTTGGCACCGGGGTAGAAGCTCAGGGTCACGTCGTCAAGGATTACCTTGTCGCCATGGGCCTTGCGAGCCTGATACATCTGGTAGATAAACTCCGCCATATGTCTGTTCTATCCTTTCTACCTGCTGTTTCCCTATTCTTGATTCGCTTTAGTGGAAACGAAATGAGGGAACCAGCTCTGAAACGTAACGAAAAAGGGGCATGGTTGCCCACACCCCCTAATACTACCTGGGAAAAGTCCCCCGGAACATACTATGAACTGCGTACGCTAGTTTTCCGCAACCTTAACGAGCGGCTCGCTGCGATTTGCGCCACAGCAGATACGAGTAGACGTAGATGGCTCCGACCGAACCAAACGCCAGAACCGCAATCACCGCGGCGACGACTTCACTCGAAAGTACGCTGCCTGCCACGCCCATCACAATCAGGCCAATACCCAGCACCATAAAGCAGGCGCCGCCAAAACGCTGCGTACGGCGCCAGTTCTCGGGATCGGCAAGCGCCCAAGGTGTCTTGATACCGAGCGTATAGTTCTGCTTCACACGCGGCAAGTAGTTGCCTACGCCGATGAACAGCAAACCGACAACACCGGAAATCAGCACGTTAACCGAACCGACCGCCGGCACCACGCCCCAGACCGTAAGCTCTCCCAGCCAGCTTATGGCGCACATGAACAAGGTGAAGGCGATTACGAAGCCCTGGTAGAACTTGCCCGAGGTTCGATATGCCTCACCTTTGGGGTCGATGCGCGGCACCACGCAGAACATTGCGAGAAGCGCCAGAGGCAGCACGCCGAGCGCGGAGGCCATCCAGCTAGGACCCCAACCGTCGACGGCGCCGTTCGCGCCCCAGTGCGTGGGAATCTGCGCAGGCAAGCTCGGCATCACCATGAGGTGCACTACGACATTGGCGACGTACAGAGCGACCAGCGCAATCCACACGCGCGACGATACCCCCGTGGGGTGAATGCCCTTGTTTTCGTTATTCATCCTTATCACCTTCCGTGTTTGTAAAGCCCATAAACCAGCCAATCAAATCCTGCATGACGGTGGTGTTTAAGCTGTATACGTTGTTTTGGCCATGGCGCTCGTCGGTCACCAACCCGGCGTTTTTGAGCGTCGCCAAGTGATGGCTCAGCGACGGCTTACTGATATCGAAATGCTCGGCAAGCTCCCCCGCCGTGCAATTGCCCTCGCGCAGCAACTCCAAAATGCGCCGTCGCGTTGGATCGGCAAGCGCCTTAAAACCCTCTCCCGGCATAAGACCTCCTTTCATCATCTCTCATGACGTGCACACTATACTCAATATTTAGATGTTTGTCTAACTATCTAACCGCATTGCTTCAAACCACATCAAAGCAAACGCCATCGCAACCTATGGGCGATTACCTATAATGGCGATAGCTAAAACACGACCTGCTTCCCCATCGGAGGATATTTATGACCGAAACCGCTGCCGCAGCCGCCATCGAGACACGCGACACCAAGCTCGAGATCATCATGGGCCGCGAGGCACTCGATAAGCTCGCCGATGCTACGGTGCTGGTGCTCGGCTGCGGAGGCGTGGGCTCCAACTGCTGCGAGGCACTCGCCCGCGGCGGCATCGGACATTTCGTCATTCTGGATAAGGACGTCATCGCGCCCAGCAATATCAATCGCCAGGCCATCGCCTTTCACAGCACCATCGGAAAGCGCAAGGTTGACGTGATGGAAGCCATGATCCACGACATCAATCCCGCCGCTGCCGTCATCAAGCGAACTGAATACTTGCTGAGCGACAACATCGATGATTTCTTCGCGAGCGTTTTGGAGCAGACGGACGGCAAGCTCGACTACGTCGTCGACGCCATCGACACCATCTCGGCCAAGCTCACCATTGCCAAATATGCTCAGGACCACGACATTCGTTTGGTTAGCTCCATGGGCGGGGCCAACAAGCTCCATCCCGAGTGCCTCCGCTTTGCCGACATCTTCGATACAGTGCGTGACCCCATGAGCCGCATTATGCGCAAAGAATGCAAGAAACGCGGAATCAAGAGCCTGCATGTACTGTTTAGCTGTGAGGAATCGGTTAAGACACAGCCCCGCGACCCTTCCAATATCCACGAGCGTACCGAGCTGGGAACCGCCAGCTATATGCCGCCCATCATGGGCCAGATGATTGCCGGCGAGGTTATCCGCCAGATCAGTGGGCGCGGCACCGAGCGCGTACGCGCCGATGGCCAGCGCCTGGACTAGCGGAGCGCGCCGAGATGGAGCCCCGGTTATTTGATGCACACTGCCATCTTGATTTGATGGCTCACCCGGACGCCGTTGCCGATGAGGCGACGGCACTGGGCTTGGGCCTATTTGATTGCGGCGTCGATCCACGTGACTTTTCGGCCGCAAACGAGCGCGCCCATCGCCAACCGGACATCATCGCCGGCATTGGGCTTCACCCATGGTGGCTTGCCGACAGCCGCTGCGGTCCTGCCGAAATCAATCTGCTTTGCGAAGTTGCAGCCCAAGAGCGCTACATCGGCGAGGTGGGACTCGACTTTTCCGCGCGCTTTGCCGGAAGCGAGCCGCTGCAAATACAGGCACTTGACCGGCTCTGCGATACGCTCGTGCAGCATCCTCTTACCGGACGCGCGATATCAATTCATGCCGTTCGTTCGGCAGGAGCCGTACTGGACGTCCTCGAATCGCATGGACTACTCATCCCAAACCCCGACTCCCCCGTTATCATCTTCCACTGGTTTAGCGGTACTTCGGACGAACTCGTCCGCGCGCGCGATGCAGGCTGCTATTTTTCCGTCAACGAACGCATGCTCGCGACCAAGCGCGGTCGCGAATACGCACGACAGATCCCACTCGACCGCCTACTGCTCGAGACCGATTCACCAGCCGAACCAAACACAGAAACAAGCGCACAGTCGCTCATCAGATCGCTCGCATGGACCTCAGAACGCATCGCCTCACTCAAAAACTGTGGCGCAAAGCACATCGAGTCGGCAGTTTTGGCAAATTCACGCTCTGTTTTTAGCCTTCGCTGACCCCTGTGGTCAAAAAATGTCAAATATGAGTACTGTTACCGAAATGGAGACATTACTTTGAGCTTTCCGACCACCAGAATGATCTACGATTGTCCATTAACTAACACTTTTACAGTCATTCCTCCTACATTTTCGCAAGTTTAAACCCCTCCAAACGCTTAAATCACGTCTGAAGGGGTCAATTATGCTGCGACTAAATTAGTCACAGTACTCATATTTGGCATTTTTTGACCACCGAGTCACAGGGAGGCACTAATGCAGCTCCCTGAGCCCGCTCGGCTATTCGGAAATCGGCGCCCCGTGGCCCCAAGAGCCTTCCATGCCGCATACGGTCGAGGCAAACCTGGCCGCGAAGTCAAGCGCCCGCTCAATAGCCTCAGAACCATCCTCACCGCGCTTGGCGGAATCGAGATAGCACATCAAAAACGAGGTGAGGAACGAGTCGCCCGCCCCCATGGTGTCCTTCATGTCCGTTACCGGTTTAGCCAGCTGGCGGTAATAACGCTCGCCGTCGTAAGCAATGCAGCCCTCGGCGCCCGCCGTAGCCGACACAAAACGCGGACCCAGGCCCTTCACCCATGCCAGACGCTCGCGAATCTCGTCCTCACTCGCGGCATCCGCCGCACTAAAGAAAGCGAAATCGACGTAGGGCGCAATCTGCTCGTAGTACTCGTCGGTGGAGTCGTCCGAAAAGTCAAAAGAGACCGTGACGCCCGCAGCCTTCAGCTTGGGCAGCTCGCGCTCGGTAAAGCAATAGTTGCCCGAATGAACCACATCGAACTGCTTCATGTACGAAAGGTCAAAGCGATCGAGGACATAACGCGCATCGCCACGGATACCGCCCTCGTTGGAGCCGAGGAAGACACGGTCACCGTCAACGACGGTCACGCGAGCCGCTCCGTTCTCGCCAATCATCTGCTCGCACTTGTCAAGCTCGATACCCTCATCCTCGAGGCTTGCAATGACATGCTCGGCAGCGGCATCATTGCCAAAAATGCCCATGTATGCGGAGCGTGCGGCACCGCATTTCTTGGCATAAACGGCGAAGTTCACCGCATTGCCGCCGGGATACATGGTGTGGATATGCTCGTAGCGATCGACGACGTTGTCGCCAAATCCGAGCGCGTTAACGTTAAATGCCATGGCCTTTGCTCCTTCTAGTACTCGACAACACCCATATAGCGACGGAAATCGGGATCGTGATCAAACACCTTGCCGCGTGCGGCACGCAGCTCGCAGTTCATGGCGTAGAACAGCACCGGGTCCAGATAGGCACGGACGCTCGCCGGCACGGCTTCCATACCGTACTCCTTGGCATCGAGCACCATCAGCGTATCGGTATGCGTCTTAAGGAACGCCAGGGCGCGCTCGTCCATAGCACGGCACTCGCTGGAGCCCATCTGCAGGAAGTAAAAAACGCCATCCTGAGTAGCCTCGAAGGGGCCGTGGAAGTACTCGGCAGAGTGGATGTAGCTGCAGTGCTGCCACTGCATCTCCATAAGAGAGCAGATAGCGAAACCGTAGGTCTGGCTAAAGTTGGGACCGCTGCCCAGAATATAGAAGAACTCGTGCTCCTGGCAAAGCTTGGCAAAGCGATCGCCCAGCTCGACATTTACCTTCTCGCGTGCCGGGGGAAGAATCTTATCCATCTCGGCGATACCGGCATACATATCGGCAAGATCGGCGTAACCCTCCTGCTGATCGAGCAGCTCTGCCGCAAGCGACAGCGAAATGCCAGCGGGGACCTCGGCCTGCGGCACGCCCTCGCCCCACGGGTAGACCCACGTGGTCCATTTACCGGTGTCGATCTTAGATCCAGCGTTGTCGGTCTGGGCGATCACCGTAGCGCCGGCAGCAAGGGCAATCTCGCAGCCCTCGACGACCTCAGGGGTGTTGCCACTGTGGCTACAAGCGATGACCAGGGACTTCTCGCCCAGACGACGCGGACGCATGATATCGAACTCGCGAGCCGTATAGATATACGAAGTGAAGGTGGTTGCCTCGCGCTGCAGAAGCTCATGGGCCGGGATCAAATCGATCATGGAGCCACCGCAAGCAATCCAGTAGACGCTGTCGAACTTGCCCTTCTCGGCAATTGCCTCTTTGATCAGATCGTGTGCGTTCATATCCAGTTCCTTTCTTGTTTGGCCGCAATCAATGACGTTGGCTGCGTGGCCGATAGTTGTTTTAGTCAATCAGATATTTCTCGAATGCGGCCATGTTCTTGGCATCTGCCGCCGCCGGGTCATCGTAGTAACGACCGTCCGTAATTTCCTGGCCCAGCATGCCGTCGAAACCATGGACGTTGAGTGTGGCAACGAAGGCGTCCATATCGTGCTTGCCATCGCCCCACACCAGATGGCCATACGGGTCACCGTCGATAAAGTGCATCTCGTGAATTGCCCCATCACCAAAGGTGGCAAACCAGTCCTCGAGCGTCTCGCCAGCAACGCCCATCGCGGTTGTATCAACCATGGGCTGTAAATACGGGCTCGCGACCTCGTCAATCATGCGCTTCGCATCGGAAACCGTCGTCACAAGGTTGCTCTCCTCGGGACGCAGGCTTTCCATCGTAAGCACCAGACCGTGCTCGCCGGCATACTCCGCCAGAATGGACAAGTGCTCGCGGCTGCGCTTCCAGGCTTCCTCGCGGTCCTCGTCCCAGTCGCCCCAGCCCGAGTTGACGGACATACGGTCGCACCCAAGTACCTCGGCAAGCTCAATGCCGTGCTTAAAGTACGCCAGGCTGCGCTGTTCATGCAGCGGCTTGCGTGCGCAGTACTGCCAAGGATAGACAACATTCTCGGGGCACAGAGTACGATACCTAAGCCCACGGTCTGCAGCCTTTTTCGCCAGGACCTCAGCCTCAAAGTAGCCCGTATGGTCGAGCGTCACATGCGGCTCTGCGCACCACAGCTCAATGGACTCAAAGCCCAAACGCTGCTGCACATCAAGGAAGTAATCGAGCGACCACATGATGTAGTGGATATTCATGCCCGCAATCTGTTCGCGGCGCAGCGTCGGTTTGGATTCAGGCATCTTATGCCTCCTTATTTCGATCGAACACGATTTGTCCGTCCGACATCGTCATGTCAACCGCAAGATCACGTGCATCGCGATAATCGAGGTCGAACACATCCCGATCGAGCACGCAGATATCGGCAAGCTTGCCAACCTCAAGCGTACCCAGCTCGTCTTCGCGCATCAGGTCGTACGCGCCCCCGGCAGTCCAAGCGCACAAGAGCTCGACAAGCGTCAGCGTGTTGACCTCATTCACGGGCAGTCCGTCGTCGAAGTATCCGCCGCACGCACTGTAGATTGACTCGCCCAAGCTCGGAATCAACAGCGGCAAATCCGTGCCACAGCACACTGTGCATCCGGAATCTTCCATGCCGCGGCGATTCCAGCTGTGCAAAAGTCGCGTCTCGCCAATTTGTCGACGCATCATCGACAGGCAATCCTCGCGCCGGTCCAGCGTCAGAATCTGCGGATAGACCTCGCAAATTCCACCTAACTTGCCAAACTTGACAAGATCGGTCGGGTCAGAGTTCTCGAGATCGGTAATCGCATGGCGGCGAAGCATCCGTCCATGCTCGTCTCGAGGCAGCGAGGCATAGAGCGCCACGGTGCGACGAACGGCGCCATCGCCCTGGCAATGCAAGGAATATCGGAAGCCGTCAGCATCAATTGCACGCATCTCGTTCTCAATCAGATCCCACTCTGGCTCCTCGACGACCGTCTTGCCGGCAGCGCCCGCATCGGCTGTGTCCTCATAGGGATCAATCATCTCGGCAAGCCCCGCCCATACGCCGCGATCGGTCATACGGTTGAAGCCAGAAAAACGAACGAACGGTCCCCGGAAGCGCTCTCGCGCCTCGCGGGCATATGCCAGATTTGCACCGGCACCCACCGGCTGCGACATCATAGAGACGCGAACCGTCAGCTCACCAGATTCCTCACGGCGAGCCATTTCGTCGGCAAAGCCGTAGTAGTCATCAAACGCCATTTCCTTGATGGCGGTAACGCCGCGCTCGTTAAGCATGCTCATGTAGTCCGAATACCCGGCACGCACCTCGGGCAGCGCGAGGAAATCGCTCATCATGCGCCAGATCTTCTCGGCATAGCACGCCTGGGGTGTAAAGCCGTATCGTGCACTGGCGGCAGCATTGAGAACGCAGGTCTCCGCACCCGGTGTAAAGCAGACGACAGGGATATCGCCAAAACAATCGTCAAACACAGCTGCCGTATTTGCGTTCTCGGCATCCGATGCCAACGTTTCGGGTAGGCTGTGGCCAAAAGCCGCCGCGCAATCCGGATGATCTTCTTTCCATGCACGCAAGAGCGACACGGCCTCTTTGGCATCAGCGATGCCGGACAGATCAGACCCCAACGTCCGCAGCGCCCAGCCTGTATAGAAGGTATGCACATCGATCAGGCCAGGCATGACGGTACGGTCGCCCAGATCAACTACCTCGTCCGCCTGGGTCAAATACGAAGCTACCTCACACTTGGTGCCAACCGCCTCAATTCGATTGCCACGGACCGCTACGAAACCTTCGAACGGCAGGTCCCCCGTACCGGTAAAGACGCTCTTAGACGTCAGGACCGTTAAACGATCAGACATCACAACCACCTACACCGGAAGCATGCCAGAGATTGCCGTTACGATCAGGCCAAAGACGACCATGAAAATGAAGAACTTCCAAATGGTCTTCCACCATTGGCCAAACGAAATCTTAGCCACGGCAAGGCCGGCGACCGTCATGCCCGCCACGGGACTGATGGTGTTGATGGTCTGATTAGCAAACTGGAGCGCGGTAACGGCAGCTTCGGGATTGAGGCCCATAAGCTCGGTCAGCGGACCCATGACGGGCATGGTGAGCGCCGCAAGTCCAGAACTCGAGGGAACCAGCAAAGAGAGCAGGCCAAGGACGATATACATAAACGTGGTGTAGACGGCAGCGGGTGCACCGGCGAGCGCAGTAGCGAGCGCCTGGAGGATGGTGTCGATGATCATGCCGCCCTCGGCGATGACCAGAATACCGCGAGCGATACCGATAACGATAGCAGCGTACGCAAAATCGGCGAGACCCTTAACGAACTCCTCAGCGATCGTCTGCTGGTCAAGACCGCCCAGGATACCGGCAAGCAAGCCCATGCCAAGGAACACGGCGGAAATCTCATTCATGTACCAGCCCTGGGTAACAAGACCCCAGACGATAATGCCCATACCGCAGGCAAAATCGATAAGTACAAGCTTCTGACGGGTAGTGAACTCTTCCTCGATGGAGGCATCGGTCACGGAAAACTCAACACGCTTGAGCTTGTCGTCCTCGTACGTAATGGACGACTCGGGGTTTTTCTTGACGCGCATAGCGTAGCGCATGGCCCATGCGATACCGACGGCAGTAAAGATGACCCAAGAAACGGCGCGCAGCCACAGCTGAGGATTGCCCTCGATGCCAATGATGCCCTGGGCGATCAAAACATTAAACGGGTCGATGGTCGAAGCACAATATCCCAGGTTAGGACCAAGGAAGCAGATGATGAATGCCGTCATCGAGTCATAACCGATACCCATCATGATGGGAATGAAGATGGCATAGAACGGCAGGGCTTCCTCAGACATACCAAACGTAGTGCCACAAATGGACAGCAACGTCATCGTGATGGGAATGATGAGGATGTCCTTGTTCTTGAGCTTTTTAATCACACGGCTCATGCCGGCATTCAAAGCGTTGGTCTTGGTGATGATCGCGAACGATCCGCCAATCAATAAGACGAACGCAACGACGTCGGCAGCCTCTTGGATACCCTTGGTGGGCGCTTGCAGAACCGCGAAGATATCCTGACCCAGATTGATGGTCTCGCCGGTCTCGGAATCGGTGTAGTTCTTATCGACCTGCTCATAGGTTCCAGCAACGGCGACTTCACGCTCGCCCGCCGCTGTCGAAATCGTCTTGCGCTGATACTGACCCGAGGGAACGATCCAAGTCAGGACCGCAAAGACAACGATCAGCAAGAACATGATCGTATAGACATGCGGTAATTTGAACTTAAAACGTCTGTTTGTCTTCTTCGCCTTCGTATCTGACATAGATACCTCCAAAGAACTCGAGACTGCATCGCATCTCGCTTCAACGCTTGCATAAGGCAAACGTTCTATGACGTTCTATAGATTACCAGCAGCTTTTCCCGTCATCAAGATTATTTCAAACTGATTGCCGCAACGCGGTTGAACGGTCGCGTTCGCGCCGTGAACGGTATGGAAGCGCCCGGTGAGATGATCCACCGGGCGTTTCCATTCGCAATGTCCTAGATGTCAAAAACGTAGCGAGACCCAACGATCCGCTGACGACCGATGATAAACGGCCGCCGTTGCTCATCGAAAAAGAAGGCTTCCATATAAAACAAGGGTTCGCCAACGGGAACCGCCAGCAACCGAGCGACCTCGGGCGATGCGCACGCGATCTCGAGCGTGCACGGGTCGGTAAACGCGGGCATGCGGCCAGTCTGGTTGCGCACGAACTCAAAAATGGATTGGTTAGATAGAGGCGCCGTTGATAGATAGGCGTTGTCCTCGTAAACGTATATGTTGTTCTCAAGCATGACGGGGACGCCATCGGCAGTACGCACACGCTCGACGCAAATCAAGTCAGTTCCAACGGGAACACCAAAGAACTGTGCTTCGGTAGAATCCGCCGGCAGTATCTTTCTCGAAATGACACACGCCCCCGGTTCCATTCCGTTAACGCGGCATGCGTCCGAAAAACTCTGGACGTCATCCTTCTGGCGAATCTTGCGCTTGAGCTTGGGGGCATTGACGAACGTGCCTTTCCCCTGTCGCTTCGTTAGATAGCCCTGCTGGACGAGCTCCTCAATAGCGCGTCGCACGGTAACGCGGCCAACTTTATAGCTCTCAGCCAATTCGAATTCGTTGGGTATCCGCGCGCCTGCCTTGTAGGCGCCGGAGTTGATTTCGTTTTTAATGATATCAATGACCTGTTGGTACAGCGGTATCGCTGCTTTACCGTCAGTTAGCCCTTCAGTCGGTGGCATATACCCTCTCCCAGCACAATTAAGTCAAAAGCGGGCCCAAGGGCATTCAACAAGCCCTTAAGCCCGCATTAGCATAAAGTATGCTTGCTGCCGCACCAAAATGTCGGGTATTTACTCATCTGACCCGAAAAACGCGCAACTACCGCGCTCCTTAGAAAGCGTGAGCAGCTCCGGCAGCTGGTCGATAATCTTGTCCGCGGCATCCTGGCTAAAGCCAAAGCGTTCCTCGCGCTTGGCAATGACCGTCAGGCCGGCTCGCTTACCCGCGGTAATGCCCGGAACGGAATCCTCAACGCAGCAGCAACGATTCGCGGGCAGCCCCAGCAGGTCCAGCGCATGCAGGTAGATGTCGGGCTCGGGTTTGCTCTCCTTAAACTGCTCGCCGCTCACCACATACTCAAAGGCATCAGACAGCCCGCATGCGTTGAGCACTTCCTCGATGCTAACCATGGGAGACGAGCTAGCAAGCGCCACGCGAACGCCACGGCGCGGCAGCTCTCGAATCGTATCCACGGCGCCTGGGTTAATCAAAGCCTGATAGTCACGCGGACGCTTATGCGCCCACTCGTCCCAACGGGCCAACGCCTCCTCGCCAGTGAAGTGTCCCTTACCGGCGCGCTCAAACCAATCGACCAGCATATGCAGGAAGAACTGATGCGAGGTACCGACCTGCCCATTCAACTCCTCTTGAGTCAGATTAAGTCCAAGCTCCTTGGCAAACGCGGCAGTCTCGCCCAAGTAGTAATACTCGGTATCGACAATGACGCCGTCCATGTCAAAGATAACGGCGTCGAACGGAAATGCGGACACGGCACCCTCCCTAACAAAAGGACGCCCGCAAGCAGGCGCCCGAGCCATGCATTAATCGGCGATTCTAACCCAGCAGCTTATCCAGCGCCACCGCAATGCCATCTTCGTTGTTATCGGCGGTCACCATCTGGGCTACAGCCTTAACCTCTTCGACGGCGTTACCCATGGCAACACCGGTGCCGGCCCACTCAATCATGGACTTGTCGTTCTGGCCGTCGCCAAACGATACGACCTCACTGGCATCGATGCCGAGCTTGGGCAGGGCACCCTCGAGTGCGCGGGCCTTGTCGATACCGGGCGCCGTGTACTCAAAGTACCAGTCGGCCGTAAACATGCCCGAAAGCGTCTGCTTAAAGGGCGCATACATCTCCTCGTAATGCGCCTGCAGGTAGGCCGGATCGCCCGCCGTCAGCAGCTTGTCCACGGGATAAGCATCAGCGACCTCATGCAGGCTCTCCACCTCGCGAATCTTAAGATCGCACGCATCGCGCTCGTATTTGACGATGTTTTTCTGCGAGCCGTCAGGCAGCGTGATCATGCAGTGATACGAATCCACGACATGCAAATCGCGACCGAGCGAAATCATAGGGATCACGTCAAAATTACGCAGGTGATCAATCAGACGGTGCAGCTCGTCAGCCGGCATAGCCTGGTCAAAAAGGACCTCATCGGTCTGAGCGTCGACCACATGCGCGCCATTAAAGGCAACCAGCAGACCGTCATGGTTTTGAAGGTCGAGCTCCTGCGCCAGAGCATGTAGTCCCCATGCGGGACGGCCCGAAGCCAAAATGAGCTTAATGCCCGACTCCTGCGCCGCGAGCAGCTTTTCGCGCGTGCGCGGGCTAATCACTTTCTGGTCGTTGGTGAGCGTACCGTCAATATCCATCGCGATGGCTTTAATTGCCATATGTGCCTCCTTGCATCGTTTTTATCGCGCACTATCTTATCCGAGCCGGGGCACGTTCGCATAGCGTGGCGCGTGACGGTTGCAAAACCACCCCATTTGAAACAAACGCAAAAAAGTACTTGCAAAGACGCGTTCCGACATATAAGTTGATAAAAGACCGCCGTTGCGGTTTTAAGTAGATCGAGCATATGAAATTTCAGTTTTTAGCGTGTAAGAGAAAGAAGATCGGCAAAGTACAACCCCAAACGCAATGACAACTTAATGAGGTAACTGCCACATGTGAGGCACCCAGGGCATTGCTGTCTCGATTTTGAGCACGATGCCTTCCGCCTTGCATGGGCCGTTCCATCCCGCCCCTGCAGCAACTGCCTCACGGGCTCATTGAAAACCACATAGCACCCCAACGTCAGCACATCACCCACGGCAAGCACATCACTCACGACAACCAACACATCAACAAACAGCACGAACATCAACCGATTGGAGAAGCTATGACAAACCACCACGCTGAAGACGGCGATAAGAAAAGCATTCTGGATGCCCGCATTGAGCGAGCATATGCAAACGAATATGACGCCGCCTTTGCCGCCGCGACCATCAAGAACTACGCGTCGCTACCGCTCGCGACGATCTTGGCCGACCACCCTCAACTGCTGAAGCGCTGCACAAAGATCATGGGCGACCCCGACATTCGCAAGCTGACAGACCCCTATGCCCCAAAACGCGACAACGATTCGTACGTTCTTACCGTAGGCTGCCTAGCCCATATGCTTACGGCGCTCGACACGAAACTCAAGCTCGAATGGGAACCCGACGAGCGTCATGAACTCGAAAGCAAGCGGAACACCCTGCGCACCGCACTATTCCTTCCGTTGGACGGCCTCAAGCGCTGCAACGTCGAGCTCAATACACAGGCGCGGCAAAAGCCCGGGACCACAGGGCAGAAAACTCCAAGACCCCATGCGGCCATCGTCGACCGCAACCGATATAACCGCATGACCGCGCATTTTTCTGCCGAGGGAGCAGCCATAAGGACGCTGATCGACCTGCTGTGCCTCCTGAGCATCAACGAGCTATTTGAGGGCTATCTCGCCCTTGTTCCCGCGACGGCACCCAAGTCGGTAGCAAAGATCATCGAGACCTGCAGACGCCAGTTTGAGCGCCATCGCAATGGCAGCGAGATGAACGCCAGCATCGCGCAGTACTACGCGGCTCATTACAAAAATGACGGATGTGCCCCTATCGAGCATCAGCTGCGGCTCGCCTACACCACGCCCGCCGCAACGCTCTATCGCTTTGGAGCCCTTGGCGCTTGCGAGCCGCACGAACAGGCAGCCTGCCCCACAACCGAGCTCGATCTCAGGCTCGGACGAACCCTGTAGCCCGCCAGCCCCTCCGCGGGCAACAATCCTATTCCTCCACAACACAACCAACAGAAAGGAGTCCTCATGGACACCAATCATTCCCCCATCATCAGCCCCCTCACCATGCGTGAATCCGCCCGAGGCATCACGCTCACCAGCATTTACGATGAGATGCTCGCCCGTCGCGAGCTCTCCGTCATGGGAAACATCGAAACCCCGATGGCCCACGACCTATGCCAGCAGATCCGCCTGCTCGATGCCACCGACCCCAGCCGCCCCATCACCATATTTATCGCCAGCGCCGGCGGAAGCGTGCGATCGGGTCTTGCGATCTATGACGCCATGCGCCTCGCATCGTGCCCCATCCGCACCGTCTGCCTGGAATTCGCCGCGTCCATGGGCGCCGTGATCTTTATGGGCGGCGACGATCGCCGTATGGCGCCCCATGCAGAGCTCATGATTCACGACCCGCTGATCCCCCAGGGGGCAGGCGGCTCGGCACTTGCGCTGCAGGAAACCAGCCGGCGTCTCATGCAGACCCGCAAGACCCTCACGCAAATCCTCTCGGACCGCAGCGGACTCACGCCCAAGCGCATCCAGTCCCTCACTGCAAAAGACACCTACCTTTCGGCCGAGCGCGCCGTCGAGCTCGGCTTTGCCCACGAAATCCTCTCGACCACCAAGGAGGTCGCCCATGTCTAACCTCGCCAGCCGCCTCGCCGCATCTGAGTCCGCATCGTCCACCATCCTCGCCAAGGATCGAACGCTTTCCTGCGACAGCCGCCAAACGGGACTCAACAACAATGCACTTGTGATCGGCCCCTCGGGAGCCGGCAAGACCCGAAACGTCCTCAAGCCCAACCTACTGCAAATGAACGCAAGCTACATCGTGCTCGACACCAAAGGCACGCTCTGTCGCGAAGTGGGACCCGTGCTGGCAGCCCACGGTTACCGCGTGCAATGTCTCAACTTCGCCGACCTCAACACCGTCCCGGCCCTTGCGCCCGGCATCGAGCGCTGCGGCTACAACCCCCTGAGGCACATTCGCCGCAAGGCGGACGGCAGGCCCAACCAGCAGGACATCCTCTCGGTGGCAAAGGCCATCTGCCCCATCGAGGACAACAACCAGCCTTTTTGGGATCATGCGGCGGCAAACCTGCTGTCGTGTCTTATCGCCTACGTCACCGAACAGCTACCCGCCGACGAGCAGACGATCAGCTCGGTCATCAAGCTGATCGAGCACCTGCAGGACGGTGCCACGGGTCGATTGTTTGACGACCTGATCACGACCGACCCCCAAAGCTATGCCCTCTCGCTATGGCGGCGCTACGCCATTACGCAAAATGCCGAGCGCATGCACGCGAGCATCGTCGGCATCCTTGCCGAAAAGGTCATGTGTCTGGGATTCGACGGTGCGGCACAGCTCTATCGTGAGTGCCATCAGGTGGACTTCGCTTCCATGGGACACACCCCCTGCGCCCTGTTTGTAACCGTGAGCGATATTGACCGCAATCTCGATCCGCTGACCGGCCTCTTTATTTCGCAGGCGTTTATGGGCCTCATTCGTGAGGCCGATAGGCAGCCCGACGGCAGCCTGCCCGTGCCCGTGCGCTTTATGCTCGATGACTTCGCAAATCTGCAGATCCCCCAGATCAACAACGTGCTCTCGATTATCCGAAGCCGCAACATCTGGGCAACGCTGCTGCTGCAGTCGACCAACCAGCTCGATGCGCTCTATGGCGAGGCACGCGCACGCTCCATCATGGGCAACTGCGACACGCATCTGGTGCTGGCGTTCCAGGATCCCGAGAGTGCCCGGGTGTTTTCCGACCGCGCCGACGCGCTGCCCAGCACGCTCATGGCGACGCCGACTGATCGCTCGTGGCTCTTTGTACGCGGTCGCACTCCCGAACAGGTCGAGCGCTTTAGGCTCGAAGACCATCCGCTCTACGGGGAGCTGCCCGAGGCGCAGCGAGGCCATGCGGAGGCCGAGATCTAGGCGCAGGGTTCTCGCAGCGCGCGGCGCCCCGGCGATGTTCCACAAAGGCCGTGCGCCCCGGGACCACGGCAAAGCAAAGGGGCCCGCATCCGATAGGATACGGGCCCCTGACTATAAGGCGCGATGCGTTAACAGCAGCGACTACTTGCGGTGAGCGCGGTAGAACTCGATGAGCGCCTGGGTCGAAGCGTCCTGCTCGGCCTTGGCGGCGTCATCGTGGAAGGCAGGGGTGATCTGCTTGGCAAGCTGCTTGCCCAGCTCGACGCCCCACTGGTCGTAGGAGTCGATGCCCCAGACCGTGCCCTCGACAAACGTGATGTGCTCGTACAGGGCGATGGGCTCGCCGAGCGCGAACGGGGTCAGCGTGTCGCCGAAGATCGAGGTCGTCGGACGGTTGCCCTCAAAGCAGCGGGCCGGGACAATCTGCTCGGGCGTGCCCTCGGCGCGGACCTCGTCGGCCGTCTTACCAAAGGCGAGCGCCTTGGTCTGGGCCAGGAAGTTGCCCAGGAACAGCTCGTGGACATCCTGGCCGCTGTCGGTTGCGGGGTTGGCAGTGTTGGCGAAAGCGATAAAGTCGGCCGGGACCACCACGGTGCCCTGGTGCAGCAGCTGGTAGAAGGCGTGCTGACCGTTGGTGCCGGGCTCGCCCCAGAAGATCTCACCGGTATCGGAGGTCACGGCGCTGCCGTCCCAGCGGACATGCTTGCCGTTGGACTCCATGGTGAGCTGCTGCAGGTAGGCCGGGAAACGATGCAGGTACTGGCAGTACGGCAGCACGGCGTGGCTCTTGGAACCGAAGAAGTTGACGTACCAGACGTTGAGCAGGCCCATCAGCGCAACGGCATTGTTCTCGAGCGGCGTGTTGCAGAAGTACTCGTCGATAGCGTGGAAGCCCTCGAGGAACTGCTGGAAGCGCTCGGGACCGAGCACGACGATCAGCGACAGGCCCACGGCGGAGTCGACGGAGTAGCGGCCGCCGACCCAGTTCCAGAAGCCGAAGGCGTTGGCGGGGTCGATACCGAAGGCCTCAACCTTCTCGAGTGCGGTGGAAACGGCGACGAAGTGCTTTGCCACGGCCTCGGCGTTCTGCTCATCGGAGCCGTCGATGGCGCCCTGGGCCTTGAGCTGCTCGAGCATCCAGGTCTTGACCTCGCGGGCGTTGGTGAGGGTCTCGAGCGTGGTGAAGGTCTTGGAGACGATGATCACGAGCGTGGTCTCGGGATCCAGGCCCTTAAGCTTCTCGGCCTGGTCGTTGGGGTCGATGTTGGAGATATAGCGGCAGTCGATACCGGCGTCGGCATAGGGACGCAGAGCCTCGTAGGCCATGACCGGGCCCAGATCGGAGCCACCGATGCCGATGGACACCAGGTGCTCGATCTTCTTGCCGGTAACGCCCTTCCACTCACCGGAGCGCACGCGCTCGGCGAAGGCATACATGCGGTCGAGGACCTCGTGCACGTCGGCGACGACATCCTGGCCGTCGACGATGAGCTGGCCCCTCTCGGTTGCGGGGCGGCGAAGCGCGGTGTGCAGGACGGCGCGGTCCTCGGTGGTGTTAATGTGCTCGCCGGAGAACATGGCGTCGCGGCGCTCCTCGAGCTTCACCTCGCGGGCAAGATCGCACAGCAGCTTGACGGTCTCATCGGTCACCAGGTTCTTCGACAGATCGAAGTACAGGTCACCGGCGTCAAAGCTCAGCTTGTTCACGCGCTCGGCATCGGCAGCGAACCAGGCCTTGAGGTCGATACCATCGGCCTCGAGCTTCTCCTGATGAGCCTCGAGTGCCTTCCAAGCGGCAGTCGACGTAGCATCGATAGGTGCGGCAACAGTTGCCATAGAGTCCTCCTCAGATACGGGCGCACGCCTCCATGCGCCCGGACATTCAGATGCCACTATTCTAGCGCAGGTCAAGACTACAATCAGCGAGCGTTGCCAATCGGCCCCCAAACGGCAACCGATCAAAAAGGGACAGGCTTATTTTGGCAGGTCAAACGCTTTACCAACCAAAAATAACCCGTCCTTTTATGGCAAATATTAGGCCGCGGCGCAGACGCTACCGAGTAACTCACGCAGAGGAGACCCGATGCCCTCCAGCAGTTCGGGCGCGATAATGGCAAAAACGGGAACCTCGCCGGTGCTCACGACAGCAGGCACCTTGCCCTCCGAGACAATGCATCCATAAGGCACAAAGCCGTCTTCGCCGGCATCGAGCGCCGCCATGCGACGCGCGAGCTCGCGCGCAAAGCCGGCAGTATCGGCATCGCCAATCGCCAGGACAAAGTCCACGCCTTCGTCGGTCGCCAGGGCTACGGCCTCATCGACCAAATCGTCTCCCCCATCGCCCCCGACCAAGCCGCAGCGAAAAAGCACGCGTTCGAGCAGAGCTCGATCAAGCGAGCCGAGCGCCGCCGAGACGAGCTCATCGTGCGTATGTTTGTCACCGCCCAACACGACCAGCGCCTTGGTGCCACCGTAGTGAGCGACCAATCGTCCGCACCAGCGAGCCACGTCTCCATCCGCAACAAGGCGCGTCGGCATACCAAACCCATAATTGACCATCTTTTCCACAACCCTTCCGTGCGTATAGGCGGTATCAATCGTCAGGCTCATGCTACGAAGCGAGGTTTTCCGAGCTGTTTCGCACTCTTTAGAGCTGCGTTAAAACCCGATCCAACCGCACGACCATACCTACCAAAACAAACCAGTCCCTTTTTGACAGGTTTTGACGACGTCCGGACGAGCGGGTATTATCGAACAGGTATTCGATAAGAACATGTGTTTGATGAAGGGACACGGATGGCGCACGAGCAGCACACCTATATCTGCATCGACCTCAAGACGTTTTATGCCAGCGTCGAGTGCGTCGACCGTGGGCTCGATCCGCTCACCACCAACCTGGTCGTTGCCGACGAATCGCGCGGGCGCACGACCATCTGCCTCGCCATCACGCAGGCCATGAAGGACTTAGGGATTCACAATCGCTGCCGCCTATTCGAGATTCCCGATGGCATCGACTACATCACGGCCGTACCGCGCATGCAGCACTATATGGAGGTGTCGGCGCAAATCTACGGCATCTATCTGGAATACATCAGCCCCCAGGACGTGCACGTCTACTCCATCGATGAGTGCTTTATCGACGTGACGCCCTATCTGGGCCTCTATCACACCGATGCGGAAGGGTTCGCCTGCACGCTGCGCGACGAGGTACTCGCGCGCACCGGCATCACGGCGACGGTCGGCATCGGCCCCAACCTATTCCAGGCCAAGGTAGCGCTCGACATTACCGCCAAGCACGTACCCAGCCGCATCGGCATACTCGACGACGAGACCTTTCGCAAGGAGATCTGGCCCCATCGTCCCATCACCGATATCTGGGGCATCGGTCCCGGCGTGGCAGCCCGCCTCGAGAAATACGGCGTCTACGACCTGATGGGCGTCGCCGCACTCGACGAAAACCTGCTTTACGACGAGCTCGGCGTCAATGCCGAATATCTCATCGACCATGCCTTCGGGCGCGAGCCGACAACCATCGCCGATATCCAAGCCTATCGCCCGCAAGCAACTTCGACCACCACAGGACAGGTGCTCTCGAAGGGTTATGCCTACGAACAGGCCTATACCGTCTTGCGCGAGATGGTCGACAACGCCGTTTTAGACTTGGTCGATAAGCACGTGGTCTGCGACAGCATCTCGCTCTTTGTGGGCTACGCGAGCGAACGCGCCGACATACGCCGCCTCGACGCCAGCGGTACAGCGCAGTATGTGGACGGATGCGGGCACCTGCGCTCGAGCACATCGAGTATCGAACCCACCGCAACCGCCGGCCCCGAGCTCGCGCCCCGTGCGCCCAAGCCTGTCCAGCGCGATGACGAACGGCGTCGCCTGGTGCGCGAAGCGCAGGCAATCGATGGCATCTTTGTGGGAGAGCATGGCGGCAAACCGCGCGGTGGCTATGCCGCGCTCTTCGCGCACTCCAACGCTTCGCGAAAGCTACCCGAGCGCACCAATTCGTTTAAGAAGATCATGGGCTATTTCGATGAGCTCTGGGCGCAGACTGTCGATCCCAAACGACCAGTCAAGCGCATCAACCTGGGATTTGGCAACCTCATGCCCGAGGAATTTTCCACCATCGATCTATTTAGCGATATCGAGGCCGATGAGCGTGAGCGCGACCTGGCGCGCGCCGTCCTGGCCGTAAAGGGCAAGTACGGCAAGAACGCCCTGGTCAAGGGATTAAGCTTTACCGCCGGCGCCACCGCACGCGAACGCAACGATCAGGTAGGAGGACATCGTGCCTAAGCCCCAACAACAGCCGATGCGGCCACCGACACCTTTTGAACGCCTAGCGGACCCCGAGGGAAGACGTCGCTCCGCCGACTCAAAGCTCACCGCCAACGGCGCCGTCCGTGCCGACCGTGCTGCGCAGTTTATGCCCTTTGCCGCCCTCACGGGATACTACGAACTCGTGCGTAAACAAGAGATCACCGCCGAGCCAAAATGCGAACTCACGGAAGAAAAAGCCCTCGAGCTTTCGGAAAAGCTCGAGGGCCTCAAACGCGGCGACCTGGTGCGCGTCACCTATTACGATACGTACGGCTATCGCGCTCGCACGGGCATCCTTGACGAGGTGCTCCCCGCCTTCAAACTACTCAAGCTCCGAGACATCGCCATCGACTTCGACGACATCCAGGACATCGAGCTACGCGGACGAGCCTAGACAAGGACGCGCATCCAAGGCAAGGCCTACAGCGTCATGACGTAGTAACCCGCATCTCTCACGGCAGCCTCAAGGACACCGCGATCGATCGGCCGCTTGGAGCGCACGCGCGCTGTGTGGTCCGCATACGTCACCGTTGCCCACACGCCATCCAGCGCATTGAGGGCATTGGCTACGTTCTGAGCGCAGCCGTCACAGCTCATGCCGCCGATGAGCAGCTCATCGCTATAGGGATAGTGTGACGCATCGGTATCCACCACAACAACCTTTTTGGCCTTCTTGCCGCTCGCACCATCGCTGCAACAACTCTTCCCGTGTGTCGAAGCGGCAATGCGACGCAGTCCAAAAAACATGCCGACGGCAATGACGGCCAGCACGATGAAATTCGCAGGGCTGAGCAAGTCACTCATGCGTTCCCCTTTCAAGTAGCCCTATCTAGATACCCCCATGGGGTGTCCCCATCTTAACCCAAAATCATGTCTGTTCGGTCAATTAGTTTCCCTCTTCAAACTTTTTTGTTGACCATGGCTTACTTTCGTGTATAAGTTTTCCTAGGCTAACAGTTTAGATCCGTAAGGAGCGCCGTGACTCGAACCATAGACATCCCAACGTTTCAGGCAGCAGTCGTGCGCAACTGCTCTCCCACGCTCGCGGGCATCAAGCCGGCATCGCTCTTTACCTATCCAGGCACCTACGCCCACGGGGACGGCTCGACCGCAACCGAAACCATCGCAGAACGCCGGACACGCCTGCTCAACGTTATCGCCCAGTGCAATCGTGAGCTTGACCCGCTCGGCATCCACCTGAGTGTTTTGGTCTGGCGGCCCTGCGGAGCGCTCGTGTACGTGTACCGAGCCAAAAGCCTCACCACCTATTTCGCAGACCCTCGCGCCCAAACGGCGCTCGCCTCGGAAGGCTACGACACGAGAGACCTTTCGACATGCCTTGTGCATTTGGCATCACGCATCACGCTCGCGAGCAATAACGTCGCGGAATGCGCCTGTAGCCAGACTCGATGCGCACTACCCCAGCAAGCTAGCTGCAGCAACGACTGCACCTGCGAGTTTCCGCACGAAATAGGCTACTTCCTTGGATATCCCTACGACGACGTGCACGAGTTCATCCTCCAGCGCGGCGAGAACTACAAGGTCTTTGGAGCTTGGAAGGTCTACACGAATGTCGAGCAAGCGCTTGCGATGTTTGATACCTACCGTGCCTGCACCCAATACTTCACCTTTGTCTATCAGCAGGGCTGCAGCCTGGCGCAACTTGCCCAGGCAACCCGATAGAAAATAGAAGCCGCGGCAACCTGCCGCACAACTGAAAGGACTCAACATGAGCAAGATCGCCGTCGTCTACTGGAGCGGCACGGGCAACACCGAGGCCATGGCAAACTTCGTTGCCGAGGGCGCAACCGGTGCCGGCGCCGAGGCAGAGGTCATCTCCTGCGCCGACTTCTCTGCCGACAAGGTCGCCGAATATGATGCCTTCGCCTTCGGCTGCCCCGCCATGGGTTCCGAGGAGCTTGAATACGATGAGTTCCAGCCCATGTGGGATGAGGTCAAGGAGACCCTCGGCGACAAGAAGGTCGTCCTCTTTGGCTCTTATTCGTGGGCCGAGGGCGAATGGATGGACAACTGGAAGGCGGACGCCGACGAGGCGGGCGTCAACGTCGTGGACTCCACCATCTGCTACGACGCGCCCGACGACGAGGGCGAGACCGCTTGCAAGGCCCTCGGAGCCGAGCTCGCGTAACAAACCCAGGGCCTCCAAGAGAGCCTGCATCAAAGCGCATCCCCATCCCTACAAAAGAGCGGGGCTGGATTCAAGTCCAGCCCCGCTCTTTTGCAACGGCAGTTACATCAACCGGCTACGAGATATTGCCCAAGAACGCCTTGGTGCGCTCGCTCTTGGGGTGGTCGAAGACCTCGCTCGGCGTGCCCTCTTCCACGATAACGCCGCCGTCCATAAAGACGACGCGATCGGCGACGTCGCGAGCAAAGCCCATCTCGTGGGTCACCACGATCATGGTCATACCGTCACGTGCCAGGTCGCGCATGACGCCCAATACATCGCGGACGAGCTCGGGGTCGAGCGCCGACGTGGCCTCGTCAAAGAGCATAACGTGAGGGTTCATCGACAGGGCGCGGGCGATGGCAACGCGCTGTTGCTGGCCGCCCGAGAGCTGGCTCGGCATAAAGTCGATACGCTCGGCAAGACCGACCTTGGTCAGCTCCTCGACGGCGATCTTCTCGGCCTCTTCCTTGCTGCGCTTGAGCACCTTTTGCTGCGCAAGCATGACGTTCTTTTTGACCGACAGGTGCGGGAACAGGTTGAACTGCTGAAACACCATGCCCAAGTGCGTACGCACCTTATTGAGGTCAACGCCCTTGGCGCACACATCCACGCCCTCGACGACAATCGAACCACTCGTAGGATGCTCCAGACGATTGATGCAGCGAAGCATCGTCGACTTGCCCGAGCCCGAAGGACCCAGAACTACGACGACCTCGCCCTTATGCACATCCAGATCGATATCGCGCAGGACCACGTTATCGCCAAAGGCCTTCTGGAGGTTCTTAATGCTGACGACGACCTCGTTCGAGTTATTGGTTTCGCTCATGATAGGACCTCCTTACAGACCGGCGATGTGATCGGCAGGCGTCGCGACAACCTGTCCGGCGCTCTTGGCGGGACGCTTCTTCTTGGTCTCGGTCGTACCCAAAAGCCTCGCCTCAAGACCGCTCACCAAGCGAGCGAGCGGCAGGGTGATGACCAGATAGAACAGGGCGGCAACCACGTACGGTGTAATGGAGCCCGTCGTGGCCACGATGGTACGGGCGTTCATGACGATCTCGACCACACCCACGGCGGCAAGCAGCGACGTATCCTTGTAAAGCAAGATAAACTCGCTGGTCAGCGTAGGCAAAACATTGCGGAACGTCTGCGGAATCATAACGTAGAGCAGCGTCTGGAAGGCATTCATGCCCAGAGAGCGAGCAGCCTCGTTTTGGCCCTTGGGGATCGATTGAATACCGGCACGGAAGATCTCGCACAGGTACGCAGACGAGTTCATGGCCATGACGATAACACCCAAAACATAGTCGTCCACCTTGACGCCGGCCAACGGCAGACCGAAGAACGCGATATAGATCTGCAGGAACGCCGGCGTACCGCGAATGATATTCACGTAGATGCCGGCGAGGCAGCGCAGGATGCGCGACTTGGAGATGCGCATAAGCGACAGGGCAAAGCCAAAGGGAATTGCCAGCGGAAACGCCACGAGCACGATCGAAAGCGACATAAGGAAGCCCTTGAAGACGATCGGCAGGCTCTGGACCAAAATGACCGGGTTCAGGAACAGGCGCAGGAACATATTGGAGTTCCACGCCTCGACCCACGGCTGCTCCTTAAGGTCGGCCAGGAAGTTATCGAAGGCCGTCACGCCCTTGATCTCCACCGACGGAATCTTGGAGATCTTCTTGGTCGAACCGTCGGCGAGCGTATAGGTGCCGCTAAAGGCCTCATCGCCGCCCTCGACGGGAAACGTCACACCGTAAACCTCGACGCGGAAATAGCCGCCGGCAGGCGCCGTCTCGCCAAAGTCAATCTTGAGCGTCTGGCCGTCAGCCTTGCACGTGGGCTTCATGGGCGTACGATCCATGAGGTCCTCGCCCGAGAGCATCGTCAATCGCGTGTCATCGGTACCAAACGTCGTGCCGTCGACAAACGTCAAAGAAAGACCGCTCAGCTCCTCGTCGGCATCGGCCTGAACTTCCCAGGTAATGCGCGTCTCGGTGCCGCCGACCACATCGCTGCCCGAACCGGTGTTGGGTCGGGCGGTAATCTTTGCGGTCTCAAGCGCCTGAGCGGTCGTGGGCGCATATGCCCCCGCGCACACCAGCGCGAGCGCCACGGCCATGACGCAGGCTAGCTTTTGGAGCAAGGCGGACAGTGGAAAACGCTGCTCCGCGGCCCCTTTGTTCAGTCGAGACAAGGTGGCTCCTATCGTAGAAGTTGCCGGCAAAACGAGACGGAAACGCTCTCCGTCAAGAGAAGCGCAAAGGCCCTCTCCGCAAAACGGAAAGGGCCCGCGCGCAATCAAGTAGTTATTTTACTTGATATTGTACTTAGCCATGAGGGCGTCGACGGTACCGTCGTCGGTCAGGTCCTTGATGGCCTGGTTGATGTCGTCCTTGAGCTTGGTGTTGCCCTGGTTGATGGCGATGGCGTACTCCTCGCCGGTGCTGATCTGCTTGATGGTCTGGCAGGTGTTGAACTGCTCGGCGGTCAGCTGGCTGGCAACGGAGCGGTTGGTGACTACGGCGTCGCCCTTATCGGACTGCAGAGCGCTGAAGCACTCGGTGGCGTCCTTGTAGGGGACGATCTTGGCCTTCGGGAAGTTCTCCTGGGCAAAGGCCTCGGCGGTCGAGCCAGACTGGACGATGATGGTAGCGTCGGCGTTGTTGAGCTTCTCGCTGAAGTTATCGGCCGTGATGTCGGTGTTATCGACCTTGGTCACGATAGCCTGATCGTCCATGTAGTAGGAATCAGAGAAAGTGACTTCCTTCTCACGCTCGGGCGTGTCGGTGATAGCCGCGATGGAAACGTCATACTTGGCGCCCGAAGCGACGCCCGGAACCAGCGTGTCAAAGTCATTGTTGACATACTCGACATCCAGACCCAGCTTGTCACCGATAGCCTTGATGAGCTCAAGGTCAAAGCCCTGGTAGTCGCCGTTGTCATCCTTGTACTCAAACGGCGCGTACTCGGCAGAGGTGCCGACGGTCAGCGTGCCGTCCTTGACGAGCGCGTACTCCTTGGAGCCGTCGACCTTCTCGACCTTAGCGTCGTCAGAGCTGCTGGAACCGGCATCAGAACCAGAGGTGGCGTTGGACGAGCCGCAGCCCGTCAGTGCGAGGGCGAGCGCCATGGCACCCGTGGCGGCAAATGCGCCAAGCTTCTTGAGCTTCATAATCAGTCTCCTTCCGGTGACCTCGTTTGATTCAGAGGCCTGCAAAAACTGCTGGCTATTATGCACCTGGAATTACGAATCTGCAATGAGAAAACTGATTGAAACAAACCCATAACGTGAATGGAATACTCTACTTTGTGACAGTCATTACTGCTGCAATGACCTTAATAATCTAATTTCAGCTGCATAACCTGCAAGTTCGTTCGGAGTCTCCAAAATAAACGGCAGCGAACACAAACGGCCATTCGATACAATATTCTGCATAACCTGCATACCGCCACCAAATTCCTCGCTGCCAAGGTATCCCTTGCCGATGCACTCGTGACGATCTTTATGGGCGCCACAAGGGTTCTTCGAATCGTTGATGTGTACGGCATGCAAGCGATCGATACCCACCACGCGGTCGAACTCGTCGAGTACGCCGTCCAGATCATGGATGATGTCGTAGCCGGCATCGCTCACATGGCAGGTGTCCAAACAAACGCCCAGCTTATCGGACAGCTCTGGGCACTTGGCGGCAACGCCCTCGATAATGCACGCCAGTTCTTCAAAGCTACGGCCCACCTCGGTGCCCTTGCCTGCCATGGTCTCAAGCAATACCGTCGTCTGCTGTCCCTCAAACATCACCTGGCACAGCGTGTCGACAATCATCTGAATGCCGACGTCTGCCCCCTGTCCCACATGCGCACCGGGATGAAAATTGTAGTAGTTGCCGGGCAGCGCTTCCATGCGCTGCAGATCCTCGGCCATGGCCTCCAGGGCAAACTCGCGCGCCCGCTCCTTAGCGGAGCAGGGGTTATAGGTATACGGGGCATGAGCCACGAGCGGGCCAAAGTCGTTTTGCTCCATAAGCTCGCGCAGGGCCGCCACGTCATCCATGTCAAGGTCTTTTGCCTTGCCACCGCGCGGGTTGCGCGTAAAGAACGCAAAGGTATTGGCGCCAATGGACAACGCCGTCTCCCCCATCGCCCGATAGCCCTTCGTCGTCGAAAGATGGCACCCGATCGTCAGCATCTCCAACTCCCCCTCATCAGTTGCGGTGAAATACGGTCTATTGGTGCCTTATTTTGGCGCAAACAGACCGTATTCCACCGCAAGTTATAAAAGGGGCATCAGAGATGTGGGCCGCCAGGCACCACGGGCGCCGGCGTCATGATCCCCTACGCGTCAGCGCCAAGTCCTAGAGGGCTAGACGGATTGCATCGATGATGTGCGCGCAGCGCTGCGTGGCGGCTAGGGACATGATGGGGCTTTCGAGTTTCCCCGCCTGAATGAGCTGCGTCGCATGCTGGATTTCGCCGTAGAAATCATCGACCTCAAACGGGGCATTTATTTCGAGCGTTCGCCCGTCGGAGTACTTCACATGGGCGAGCTCGGGGCGATGGAGACGCTCGATTTCCAACGAACCCCGCTCACAGGCAATCGTTAAGCGGCTTTCATATGTTGCTTTGCCGTCGCACACCATATGAATGGGTATACCGCCGACGCTCATATGGATCTCGTCGGCCCAATCGACGCGACCGCCCGATACGTCACGCCAGCGAACTTCACGGGACGAAACCTCGCACGCGCCCGCGAGCAAATCCTCAAACCAACCGACCGCATAGCAGCCCATGTCATATAGACAGCCGCCCTGCAACGGATCAAGCAGATAGCCCGAAGGAGACTCGCCGTAATCGAGCTTTTGCACGCTTTCAATCGAGACAATACGGCCAAGCTCACCCGACGCAAGCAAGTCCTTCACGCGAGTGCGCATCGGGCAAAACCGATTCTTCATCGCCTCCATAAACAGCACGCCGCGCTCGCGAGAGATGGAGGCAATCGAGAGAGCCTCTTCCTCACTCAAAACGGCCGGCTTTTCGCACAGCACGGCCTTTCCGGCGCGCAGCGCGCGACAGGCCCAACGCGTATGCATGCCATGCGGAAGAGCCAAGTAGATTGCGTCGACATCGGGGTCGGCAATCAGCGCGCCATAAGCCGCGTCGCCGTTATTGTCGACCGAGGCATGGCCATGCGCAGCATCGATCGAAAACGCTCGGCAAAATTCCTCGACATGTGCAGGAGTGCGGCCGGCCGCAGCCACAAGCCGTGCCCCGTCCACCTCCTTGAGCGACGATGCAAATCGATGCGAAATGTGCCCGGCGCCCAAAACGCCCCAACGAACCTCACGCAAATCATCACATGAATCTCGATGACCCACGACAGCCCCCTTCAGTTGTGGTGAAATAGTTCCTGT
The DNA here is from genome assembly GCA_031295385.1 of Collinsella sp. Classification (GTDB taxonomy): domain Bacteria; phylum Actinomycetota; class Coriobacteriia; order Coriobacteriales; family Coriobacteriaceae; genus Collinsella. The sequence continues at coordinate 30,992 of JAUMOL010000012.1, read as the reverse complement.
TTGGCCCCTATTCTGCCGCAAACAGGAACTATTCCACCGCAAGTTATAAAAGGGTCATGAGGAGCGCGTTTTGCCGAAGGCCTTAAGCACCGCCGTCACGGGACCAGGCTGGAAACGTCGGCGCACATCGTCGAGACGCTCGGGAATATCGATGTGCTGCGGGCAGTGCCGCGCGCATTTGCCGCATTTGACGCAATTGCTCACCAACTTGGGCTCGCTTGTGCGCACCGCGCTCGCCGTAAAGTATTGAGACAGCCCCGTAAACCAGCTGTGCGCATAGCTTGCGTTGTAGGCGGCAAAACATCCAGGGATATTGATGCCTTTAGGGCACGGCATGCAATAGCCGCATCCCGTGCAGGGCACACGGTTCGATTTCTCAAACTCCATCAACACGCGCGCAATCGTGTCGAGCTGGTTGGCCGTCATCGAATTCGGCAACGCGAGGTCTGCCAGTGACGAATTCTCGTCCACCTGCGCGGTATCGGTCATACCCGAAAGCAACATGGTCACCTGGGGATGATTCCACACCCACGAGAGCCCCCAAGCGGCAGGCGTATGCAAATGCCGATCGCATGCACCATCGAGAACAGCGCGCGCCCGCGGAGGCAATTTGCCTGCCAAGCGTCCGCCCAAAAGCGGCTCCATCACAAACACCGCGAGACCTCGCTCGGCGGCGGCCATGAGCCCCGCCGTTCCCGCCTGATATCGTTCTCCAGCGTAGTTGTACTGGATCTGGCAAAAGTCCCACTCATACGCATCAAGCATCGTAAGGAAGTCCGCCGCGCTGCCGTGGTACGAAAAGCCTATCTGACGAATACGCCCTGCAGCCTTTTGCTGCGCGATCCAGTCCTCGATGCCCAACGCCACCACACGTTCCCACTGGGCGGGCGAGGTAATGTTGTGCATGAGGTAATAGTCGATATGGTCAGTCCGCAAACGGCGCAGTTGCTCGTCGAAGAACCGGTCGAAATCCTCCGCGCATTTGCACGAAGCATGCGGCAGCTTGGTTGCGAGCAAAACCTGGTCGCGCAAGCCCAGGCGCTCAAGCGACGCACCCACGCACGCCTCGTTGCCGGGATAGAGATAGGCCGTGTCCAGGTAGTTAATCCCCTGCTCCACCGCACGGGAAATGATGGCATCGGCTGTCTTCGCATCCGGACGTCCCGGCGCACCGGGAAACCTCATGCAGCCCAGACCCAGAGCGGATATTCGGTTACCACTTTTAGGGTCAACGCGGTATTGCACGGCCCCTCCCCTCCCATCGAAGCCCTGACAAGGCGAAACAAACCCGTCACGTCATCGAAACACATCGGAATCGCAATTGAGAACGTATCGTAACGCAGCAGAAATCGAGCCGTCACGGCACCGCTTTAACATCAGCAAAAAGCCCGATGAAAGGAGCCGGGCATGACCACGCGCGAGGACGCCTACCCCTACCCCGGCGAGCAATACATCCTCTCGGTCGACCGCTATCAGATCGAGGTCATGGACCATCTGGACGAGCTTCCCGCCACGGGTGCCGTCATCTTCTGCACCTTCCCCAAGGTCCGCGATGGCGTCGGATACCCCGCCCGCGTCTTTGCGGTCTGCCCTGCAGCGTAGCGTCCAGGCAAACGTTTCTTTTTTATAACAGCCGCCCCGCGCACCCACCAATCACCCTGGCAGCATACAATCCATCAGGCGCCCCTTACGCGGGCGCCTTTTACATGGGGAGATGATTCACATGCAGATCAACAAGGTCGCCTTTATCGGCAAGGGCGGCGTCGGCCTGCTCTACGGCAGCATGATTGCCAAGGCCCTCGGCAATGACGCCGTCGAATACGTTATGGATGACGCCCGTTTTGAGCGTCACGCGGGCGATGCGCTCACCGTCAACGGAAAGCCTTGCGATCTCACGTCCGTCCGCGCCAGCGAGGCAGCGCCCGCCGATCTGGTCATCCTGACGGTCAAGACCACCGGTCTCGACCAAGCACTCAAGACTATGGAGCGCGTCGTGGGACCCAACACGCTCATCGCCTCGCTGTGCAACGGTATTACGAGCGAGCAAAAGATTGCCGAACGCTTTGGCTGGGAGCATACCGTTCTTGGTATCTGCCAGGGCATGGACGCCGTGTTTCTCAATGGCGCGCTCACCTTTACCAATGCGGGCGAGATCCGCTTTGGCGCAGCCGCCGGCACCGACTCCGCGACCGTCGCCGCTATCGACGGGCTCTACACGCGCTGTGGCATCGCCCATACCGTCGAGCGCGACATTGCGCACCGCATGTGGGCCAAACTCATGCTCAACGACGGCATCAACCAGACCTGCATGGCCTACGGCGGGACCTACGGAAGCGCCACGGAGCCGGGCTCCGAGCAGCGTCGCTGCTTTGTTTCTGCCATGCGCGAAACGCTTGCGGTCGCCAACGCCGAGGGCGTTGAGCTGACCGAGGCAGACCTGACGCAAATGGTGCACCTCATCGAGGGAATCGACCCCGCCGGTATGCCCTCGATGGCTCAAGACCGCATCGCAAGGCGCAAAACCGAGGTTGATGAGTTCGCGGGCACCATCTGCCGCCTCGCAGCCAAACACGATATCCAGGCGCCACAGAACGAGTGGCTCTATCGGCGCATCCGCGATATCGAGAAAAGCTGGTAGCGCCAACGCGCCGCATTCAACAGCCTTAACAGCAAAACCGCCGCAAGGGAACCTTTCCCCCTGCGGCGGCCTTCATCTTCGTCTATGACCGGCGGCCGATCTCACAACAGTTAGCGTTGCGACCCCGACACCTCGTCCTCATCGTCGCGACAAAGGACAACACCGGCGCTTCCCAGCAGCGTGGCCGCGATCAGCGCGCCGACCACGATAGGAGCAGCCCCGCATGTCCCCTGCATGCCCGCGACGAGCGCGGCCGTGGGACCAAGGCAACCAAGCATCAACGCGACGGCGGCAACGGCAATATCTCGAGCATTCACAAGACCACTTCCTCCAAGAGAAAGACCTTATTTCTCAAGAACCAGTGTGCCCCGCATCCATACGCCCAGCGTACCGCCACGGTAAGGGCTCTGTTAACTCAAACGCATACATAGAACGGACGTCCTTACGTTGCCCTAAAGCTCGGTAAAGACGCCCGTCCGCCAAATATCCGTGATGCAGAAAAATTACCAACCGGTGTAGTAGTCGGTGGTTCCGGCAGCGCAGCCGGAGTCATAGACCTTGCAATCACCCTTGGAGCCCGTAAAGGTCGAGCCCTGGGCCATATCGCCCGCGGCAACAACGTAATAGCCGTCGGAATCGCGCCAGAAGCCCTCAGAATCCTGAGTCCATTCGCCCGTGCGATAGTGATAAAGCACATTGCTGCTGTAATAGGTCTCGCGGCGCCCGTTGTAGTTATTGACACCCGCAGAGCGCGTCAGGCCCGATCCGTTCGCGTAGGACGCGGCAGACGCATAGGACGGAGTGTAACCGGCGTTGTAGTACGAAGCCCGGGCGGCCTCGGCAGCCTCCGCCTCGGCGGCAGCCTCGAGCGCTTCGCGCTTGGCATCCTCAAGCACAGTGCGCAGCTCATCGAGCTCGGTCGACTTGGCGTCGACCTCCCCCATCGTCAACAGGTTACCCGCACCGTCGATGCAACCCTGCAACACAGCGCGCTCGTCATCGGTGGCATAGTCGCCATACATATTCATAATGATCTGAGCGCGCATCTCCAGGGAATCGCGCTTGGCCTCCATCGAGGCGTTCCACTCCTGCATGGAACCATAACCATCGCCGCGATAGTCAACGGGCTGTACCAGCGTCGTCTCGGACGGCGTAGATCCAACCGTATCGGACAGTGTTGCGGCGTGGGCATCAGTTGCACCGGCGCCCGCCAAAAGTGCCACGGTCAGAGCGGCGGAAAGGGCGGCGGCTTTCGGTTTTCGTGAATCGATCCTCATGTAGCTGGAAACCTCCGTAGTGCGTTTTTGCTGCGTTTGAGCTGCGTGTGATTCGATCGCGCTGCATAGTACCCCGAGCAAATCGCGACCTGCGGTTTTACTCAAAAGGCGCACGTCAATTGCGTAAAACTCACATCCTCTCAACAGGAGTTTTCCACAACTCAAATGCATAAAGCGTGTCAAAAACCCTGTTTTTGCACCCGCTCTATGCAAAAAAGGCGCCTGTGCAACCATTGTTCGCACAGGCGCCTTGAGCAGGCATTTTATGCAGTTATACCTATCGAGTCGCAAGGGGTCCTTGCACAAGTCGCCTTACTCGTCCAGCGCGGCGAAGGCCTGCTTCAGATCCCAAATGATATCCTCGGCGTTCTCGGTACCGATGGAAAGACGGATCGTGGAGGGCGTGATGTTCTGCTCGGCGAGCTCCTCGGCAGAGAGCTGGGAGTGCGTGGTGGTAGCCGGGTGCACGACGAGCGACTTGACGTCGGCCACGTTGGCAAGCAGCGAGAACACCTGCAGATGATCGATGAACTTCCAAGCCGCCTCCTGGCCACCCTTAATCTCAAAGGTAAAGATCGAGGCACCACCGTTGGGGAAGTACTTCTGATAGAGCTCGTGATCGGGGTGCTCGGACAGGCTCGGGTGGTTCACCTTGGCGACGTGGCTGTCACCAACCAGGAACTCAACGACCTTCTTGGTGTTCTCGACATGACGGTCAACGCGCAGCGACAGAGTCTCGGTGCCCTGGAGCAGGACCCAGGCGTTGAACGGGCTGATGCAGGCGCCCTCGTCACGCAGCAAGATAGCGCGGACATAGGTCGCGAAGGCGGCGGGACCGGCAGCCTCGGCAAACGAAACACCGTGGTAGGAGGGGTTGGGCTCGGCGATCTGGGCGTACTTTCCGCTCGCCTTCCAATCAAAGTTACCGCCGTCGACGATCACACCGCCCAGCGAAGTGCCGTGACCGCCGATGAACTTGGTTGCGGAGTGGACGACGATGTTGGCACCATGCTCCAGCGGACGGAACAGATACGGGGTGCCGAAGGTGTTGTCGACGACAACCGGCAGACCGTGCTTCTTGGCGATCTCGGAGATAGCGTCGATGTTGGGGATGTCGGAGTTGGGGTTGCCGAGCGTCTCGAGATAGATGACCGTGGTGTTGTCCTTGATGGCCCCCTCGACCTCTTCCAGGTTATGGGCATCGACGAAGGTGGTCTCGACGCCAAACTGGGAGAGCGTATGCTCCAGCAGGTTGTAGGAGCCACCGTAGATGGTCTTTTGAGCCACCACGTGGTCACCGGCCTGGGCAAGAGCCTGCAGGGTATAGGTGATGGCAGCAGCACCGGAGGCGACGGCAAGACCTGCCACACCGCCCTCGAGTGCGGCGATACGGTCCTCGAAGACGCCCTGGGTGGAGTTGGTCAGACGGCCGTAGATGTTACCGGCGTCGGCAAGACCAAAGCGGTCGGCGGCGTGCTGGGAATTGCGGAACACATAGCTCGTGGTCTGGTAGATAGGCACGGCGCGGGAGTCGGATGCGGGATCGGCGCTCTCCTGGCCAACGTGAAGCTGCAGGGTATCGAAACCAAAGGTGTGCTCGGGGTTGTTGATGAACTGGCTCATGATGATCTCCTTGATCGAACAAAAGTTAATAAATTAGAGAGAAGTAAGTCGCTGTCTCCTGATCACGCCGACGGGCGCAAACAGGAGCCCGGCATTCGTCTTGGTAAGCAATTCATATGCGGGCCTCCTTTCGCATCCCGTTCCGTGGTTGGCTTAATTACCTACCGCCTTTGTGTGTTTTGAATAGTACGAGCATTGTTTCGCTCGGTCAATCACTTAAAAGCGCTAACCTGTTATCGGTTTTATAGATAGCAATCGAAAGGATGGCGTCGATGACCCTTCAGCAGCTTCGTTTTCTGATTGCCGTGGCAGAGTCCGGCTCAATCAACGCCGCAGCTCAGCGCCTCTATACCGCTCAGTCCAACATCTCAAACGCCGTCAAAAGCCTGGAACAGGAGCTCCACCTGGAGATCTTTACGCGCTCCAGCCGCGGCGTCACGCTCACCAACGACGGCACCGAGCTTTTGGGCTATGCGCGCCAAGTCGTAGAGCAGGCCGACATGCTCGAGGCGCGCTACGAGGACGGCGGTACCCCGCAAGCCCGCCTCGCCATTTCCGCCCAGCACTACGCCTTTTCGGTCGAGGCCTTTGTCAACGTGGTCGAGCGCTGCCGCGACAGCAAGTTCGAGTTCATCATGCGCGAGACCACCACGTCGCAGATCATCGATGACGTCCGCGCATTTCGCAGCGACATCGGCATCCTCTATCTGGACGACTTTAACGCCCGCGTTCTGCAGAAGGCTTTTGCCGATGCGCGCGCGAGCTTCCATCCCCTATTCGACGCGACGGTCCACGTCTTCGTTAGCGAGCGCCACCCGCTTGCCCGCCGCCCGCAGCTGTCCCTTGCCGACCTTACACCCTATACGCGTTATAGCTTTGAGCAAGGCACCTCGAACTCCTTCTATTACGCCGAGGAACCTTTTAGCTATATCCCTTGCGACCGCAACATACGAATCTCGGACCGCGGAACACTTACTAACTTACTTATCACGTCAAACGGTTACACCCTGTCGACCGGTGTCCTCTCCAATGAAATGCAATGGGGTATGGCATCGATCCCGTTAGCAGACGCCCCAACGATGCACGTAGGCTATATCATGCACGACGAGCGCAAGCCCTCTCTCCTCTTGCAGCAATACCTCGACGAGCTCAACCGCATCATCCATGCCAACTAACTGTCGGAAGACGGGGTAGAAATCGTAGATTGCTAGCCCCCGGCGGGCATGGCGCTACAATGGTCACTCACACGAAACGTACCCAACGAAAGGAAGCCCGTGAAGGTCATCATCTATACCGACGGCTCGGCCCGATCAAATCCGGGACGCGGCGGCTACGGCGCCGTGCTCAAATACACCAACCCCGCCGGCAAGACCTTCACCTCCGAGCTTTCGCGCGGCTACGCCAAGACCACCAACAACCGCATGGAGCTCATGGCGGTCATCGTGGCGCTCGAGGCACTTAACCGCCCCTGCGAGGTCGAGGTCCATTCCGATTCGCAGTACGTCGTCAACGCCTTTAACAAGCACTGGATCGACGGCTGGAAAAAGCGCGGATGGAAAACCGCCAACAAGCAGCCCGTCAAGAACCGCGACCTGTGGGAGCGCCTACTCACCGCCAAAAGCAAGCACAAGGTTGAGTTCATCTGGGTTAAGGGGCATGCCGGCCACGAGCTCAATGAGCGCTGCGATGAGCTCGCCACCACGGCGGCCGACGGCAGTAACCTCGATATCGACACCGGCTTTAACGAGAGCGACCTGTAATAGCGTTTTCGCGCAGCTTTATATCCCCACGCGCTACACTCATCCTGTAGACCAAACAACGCAAGGGGGACGTATGCTGCGCATCGCGACCATCGGCACATCCATGATCACCGACGACTTTATCCAAGTCGTCAACGCCAACGACCAAGCCGCGTTTGTGGGCACGCTCTCGCGCGATGCCGAGCGCGGCGCCGCCTTTACCGCCGAACACGGCGGCGAGCGTAACTTCACCGCACTTGACGAGCTTGCGTCCGCCGACGACGTCGACGCCGTCTACATCGGCAGCCCCAATGCGCTCCACTACGAGCAGGCCCTTGCCTGCATCGCCGGTGGCAAGCATGTCATCGTCGAGAAGCCCTTCTGCGCCACCGAAGTGCAGGCGCTGGAAGTCTTCCGCGCTGCCGAGGCAGCAGGTGTCGTGGCCCTCGAGGCCATGCGTCCCCTCCACGATCCCGCCTTCCACGCCATCGAGGACGCCCTGGGCGAGATCGCCCCCATCCGCCGCGCCTCATTGCGCTTTGGCAAGTATTCCTCGCGCTACAACGAGATTCTCGCGGGACGCGCCACCAATATCTTCGACTGCAATATAGCATCGGGTTCCCTCATGGACATTGGCGTCTATACCGTCGAGCCCATGGTCGAGATCTTTGGCATGCCCTCCGGCCTTACGAGCATGACCACTCTGCTCGATCCCACCACGCGACAGCTCACGCACGGCCCCATCGATGGCTGCGGTTCCATCCTCGCCAGCTACGGCGGTGGCCGTATCTCCGTCGAGCTCGCGCACTCCAAAATTACGAATGACCTGCTGCCCTCGCAGATCGAAGGCGAGCGTGGCACTATCCAGATCGACCATCTGTCCACGCCCCGCAACGTCCGCATCGACTATCGCGGCGACGTCGTACGCGGCTCGGCGACCGAGGCACCGCGCGAACAGGGAGACAACGGCCGCGTGCTCGACCTGCCCAAATCGAGCAACACTATGGAATACGAACTCACAGACTTTATCACCGCCATCGGCGGCATCGATAACGTTAAGGAAGAGATTTGGGAGACCCCGGCGGGACGCCACGAGCTTGGCCACTACCGCGATGTCACACTCGTCTCACTGCGCATCATGGATGCCGTGCGCCAGCAGGCCGGCATAACCTTCCCGGCCGACGCAGGCAAGCAGGCATAGCTATGGGCCTCTTCGATACGTTCTTCTCCAGCGTCACCGGCGGCAGTCGAGAGCCTCAAAAACCATCAAACGTCGAGCTCGAGCTGCGCCGCAGGCTTACTGTGCTCGCAAGCGACGAGGCCACTCAAGACACTCCCCTGCGCTATTTCCTGCGCTGGGCGGGGCAAGTCCAGGGCGTTGGCTTTCGCTTTACCAACACCAACCTCGCGCAGGCACGCGCGCTCACCGGCTGGGTGCGTAACATGGAAGACGGCTCAGTCGAGATGGAGATACAGGGGGCTCCGGCAAATATCCTATCTCATCTCGAGGCGCTTCATGCCTCCTACGAGCGTATGGGAACGCGTTTTCGCCTCGTAGACGCCCAGGCCCGAGCCCCACTTGCCAATGAAGACGGTTTCACGCCTCGTTATTAGTATTGTGTGCTAAATACGGTATCATTTACCTACGACCGTTGATAGAAAAGAGGCGAGGCGCATGGCGGTGCAAAGAAGGAATACCAGGCAGCGAAAGCTGGTTCTTGACGCCGTGCGCCAAAGCTATAACCATCCCACCGCCGACGAAATCTACAACGTCGTGCGCGCGCAGGATGACAAAATCAGCCGCGGCACGGTCTACCGCAACCTCAATCTCTTGGCCGACGCCGGCGAGATTCTCTCCATCAAGACGCCGGGCGGCAGCCGCTTCGATCGCACGATCGAGCCGCATGCGCATATCATCTGCACCTCGTGCAGCCGCGTCATCGACGTACCACTCCCCTTCGATGCCCAGCTCGACGCCAAGGCATCCGAGCAAATCGGCTGGCACGTCACGTCGCACTACACCATCTTCGAGGGTCTCTGCCCCGACTGCCGGTAGATGTTTGGGACATGCCTACTCGGCAAGCAAGCGACGCAGTTCTTCTTCGACCGTGTGCACATAGCGGACGCGGTCGTTGATGCCACGCATAGAGGGATTGCAGCTCTCCATTAGATAAGGATGGCCCACTACGTTGAGCATGTCGCGGTCGTTCTCGTTATCGCCAAACGCCATCATCTCATCGGGCGAAATACCCAAGGCACGACCGTAATCGGCAAGCGCGGAACCCTTACCCGAATCAAAGCCGATAAAGTCCGTCCATTCGGTTCCCGACGTCATCACGTCGACACGGTCGCTAAAGAGGCGCTCGAAATACTCCAGCGCCGCCGGCTGATTCACCTCGGGCGTCTGGAAGGCAATCTTAATGACGTCCTCGTCGATGTCCTCGGGACGGTCGACCACCGCCACATCGCAGTGGACCTCATAGCGCAAATGGTCGACGAACGCATCGTTGCCGCTCATGGTGTAGAGGTGTCCCTCACACGAAAGGGTCACGTCGGCATGGGGATACGCAACCACGGCATTCGCGATATCCATAGCAAGGCCACGCTCCATGGAACGCTTGACAACGGCACGCCCCTCGCTCATCACTAGGGCTCCGTTTTCGCATACATAGGCGAGCTCATCGGCCACCGGGGCAAACAGGTAGCGCAAGCTCGCATATTGACGACCGCTCGCCGGCATAAACACGATGCCGCGACGATGCAGTTCATCGATGAGCTCAAAGGCCTCGGAACGCGGCTCGTGCTCCCCCGGATGCAGCAACGTGCCGTCCAAATCGCATGCAATCAGCTTGATTCCCTCAAGACCCATATGCTTTCCCCCAAAGCACCTCATCAACAGTAAGACGGACTTTGAATAGCTGCCTCTCAAAGTCCGTCTTACTCATACGCACGTTAACCGCGCGCCTTTTTTACGATCGCAAAGTCTGGAGCCATACTCACAACGGCATCCGCCGCGCTCGATGCAAAGCGTCGGTCCGCATCGAGTTCACGGGTAACCACCGAGAGCCGAACACCCTCGACACCCCGGAGCATGCGGCCCAAAACAGGCTGCACCGGCGTATACATGCGCACGGTATGCTCGTCCGAGTCGCCCCGGAAGAGCGGCGCATGCATGTTGCCGATCTCCCAGCACGCATGCGCGAGCGCAATCGGGTCCATGCGGTCAACTTCGACCAAATAAACCTCGGCGCTGCGCAGGCGCACGACAACCGCCACGGGCACTATGCCCGAACGGTCGATGACAAGCACATCGCCATCGGCAAGGCGATCGCCATCGGCAGCGCCCAGCCGAATATCGACCGTACGCCCCAGCTCCGTCACGCCCACAAATGTGCGGGCATCGGCCTGGTCCCAATCGAGTAGTAGCTCATCGACCCCAAAGACACCGCCCAGCTCCCGGCGAAGCAAAAGCTCATAGGACGGGTCGTTGAGATTTCCGAGACACGCTGTCGAAACCAGATTCACAGGCATAGCCTAGTCCTCGACCTCAACGAGCTCGATATCAAAGTTGAGGTCCTTGCCGGCCAGCTCGTGGTTGGCGTCAAGCGTCACGGCCTCAGACGTTACGTCGATGACCACGGCGGGGACGGGCATGCCGCTCGGCGTGGACAGGAAAAGCTTCATGCCCTTCTCGATCTGCTCGATGTTGGGAACCTGTTCGGCCGGGAAGGTAATAACCATCTCGGGGTTGTGCTCGCCGTAGGCATCGGCAGCAGGAATGTGCACGGTCTTCTTCTCGCCCACCTGCATGTCGACAACAGCGGCGTCGAAGCCCTTGATCATCTGACCGGCGCCGCAGGTGAACTCCAGCGGCTCGCCGCGATCGTAGGAGCTATCGAACTGCGTGCCGTCGTCGAGCGTGCCGCGATAATGAGTCTTGACCTTCTTGCCCTGGTTGGACATGGTAACCTCCGTGATAAGGGCGGCGCACAACGTGGGCCGCCATGAACATATGGCGCTAACTATACCCTAGTCATACAATTCAAAGACAGTTTGCAAAGAAACGCTGCAACCGGAGGAACCATGGCATATCCCGTATTTGACCTACACTGCGACACCGCCGACCGCATCGGCTGGGCCACGCTCGATCTCGACCTGCGCTTTACCGCCGGCACCGACGGTTATTTCCCCGGCGACGAAACGCATCCGCAAGATTTCGACCTCATCGAGGGCAACGCCTGCGCCATCTCGCTCGCAAAGATCGGCAACACGCCGTGGGCGCAGTGCTTCGCCACGTTTGTCCCCGACGAGATTCCCACCGCCCACGCCGCGCGCTTCCAGGCGCAGATCATGGCGCACATGAGCGGCCAGGCAATGCTCAACCACGACCGCATGGTCAACGTGCGCAGCGCCGCAGACATTCGTCCCGCGCTCAAGGACGGCAAGGTCGCTTGCATCCACACCATCGAAAACGCCACGTTCTTTGCCGAGGACCCCGCGCTGATCGAAGTGCTCAAGAGCCTGGGCGTGCTCATGTCATCACTCAGCTGGAACGCGCAGGGGCCGCTCGCGAGCGGACACGATACCCACGCCGGTCTCACCGCCGCCGGCATCGAGGCACTTACGCAGATGGAGCACGCCGGCATGGTGCTTGACGTCTCCCACCTCAACGATGAGTGCTTTGACGAGGTTGTCGCCCACGCCACGCGCCCCTTCGTCGCCAGTCACTCCAACTCCCGTGCGGTTTGCGGCGTCAAGCGCAACCTCACCGACGACCAGTTCCGCACCATTCGCGACATGGGTGGCATCGTCGGTCTCAACTACTGCAGCGAGTTCCTTTCCAACGACGCAACCGACAAGACCGCCGCAGACGTCACCTTCGACCAGCTAGCGGCACATATCGAGCACTGGCTCGACCTGGACGGCGAGGACGTCATCGCGCTCGGCGGCGACTGGGACGGCGCCACTGTGCCCGCTTTCCTCTCCGACGCCAGCAAGATGCCCGAGTTCCAGAACATGCTCTCCAAGCACTTTGGCAAGACCGTGATGCAGAAGCTCTGCAGCGACAACGCGCTTGCCTTCTTTGAGCGTTATTAATTTCACATCCCTTGAGCGGGCCGGCATGCCGAACGGTCGACATGCCGGCCCGTCCCCAATCTGAAGGACCGCTTTTGACGCAGCAGTTTACGATTTCCGTATCCCGACCGGATGGGACGCCCATCCCCGTCGTCGTTACCAAAAAGCGCGTCAAGAACTTCAACCTACGCGTCACATCGAGCGGCGAGGTCCACGCAAGCGCACCGCTCAGCGCCACTCGCGAGCGTATAGAAGCGTTTGTGAAACGCAACAGCGCCTGGATTATCAGCCGACTTGCCCAGCGTGAGCGACGTCAGGCGACGGCGCGAGAGCCGCTCAGCCACTCGTCCATCATTGCACTTTGGGGCAAGCCCATCACGGTACAGGACGCACTCGATCACAACTTTGCATCACCCGTGCCGCGGCCCAAGCAGGCCACCTTCGCAAGCTTTATGGGTACCGACGAGCCAAGTGAGCGCGCGCAGGCAAAGCAGCGCACAGCCCTCGACGGTCTAACGCCCAAAGAACTCCAGACCCGCATCGACCAACTCTATGCATCCGAGGTCACCGCAGCGCTACGCGACATTGTGCACGCGTACGAAATCGCAATGGGCGTCACCGTGGCCCGCGTCTCCGTGCGCAGCATGAAAACGCGCTGGGGCTCATGCACGCCCAAGACCGGAGCCATTCGCATCGCACGCGAACTTGCCGCCTATCCCATCGAGTGTCTCGACATGGTTGTCGCCCACGAGCTCGTCCACTTGCTCGAGCCAAGCCACAATCAGCGGTTTCACGCTCTGCTCGACACGTACTGCCCCAACAATAGAGCTCTGTCGCAGCGGCTCAAGCAGCCACCCCTCAACAAGCTCTAGCGTCGACTAGCGCACGCGCTCGATCTCGACGCCACAGCTTGCCAGGGGCAGGCCAACAGGAGCCCACGGCTTATCGAGCTTGATGCGCACACCAAGCAGCGAGGGATAACGCCGCAGCAGCATCTGGGCTGTCCCCTCGGCTGCCGCCTCGATGAGCTTAAACGTATGTTCGCGCAGATAGCCGTCGACATCGTGGCACACCGAGCCGTAGTCAATCGAGGCGTCCAGGTTATCGTGCTCCCCCGCTGCACGCAGATCGGCATAGAGCACCAAGGACACGATGAACTTCTGGCCCAGCGCGTTCTCCTCGGGATACACGCCATGGTTGGCAAAAACCTCAAGCCCATCAATGACAATACGGTCGGCATGGCGCAGATCGTCATAGCTCACGTGGGGAACCGCCGTTGCGGTGGATATTTCGCCCCTTCCACGGCGGGCGAGCTCGGCGCCTTCAGTCTTGGTTGCATTCTCGGGCAGTTTCTTGTTGCTCATCGCGATCGTCTCCTTCGTTTAGAACCCCGACCGCGTAAAATAACTACACGCGAATCGACAGGTTCTTTTTATCATCGCTCCAGTTGCAAGCATTGCGCGCGGGGCATGCAAAGCAGGCGCGCGACGCTTTGTCGGCTGCATAGAGCAGACGCTCAAGCGGTTGGCTGTTCACGCGCAGCTTACGATGGCCCAGAATGGCCGTCTTAATGGCTGCGGCATCGGCCGGCTCAAACGCCACGTCATCGGGCATGCCGCCGAGAATCGCATCAGCGACGCGTTCGCTTGCAACATCATGGGATATACCCGATTCATACTGTTCATCTTTGCCGATATCGTGAAGAAGTGCCGTGGCGTAGATGATCTCGCGGTCAAATTCGAGCTGTTCCTCGAGATTCTTAATCCACATAATGCGCGCGACATCCAGCAGATGGTCAATACCGTGGCGGCAAAAGATGCGCCCCGATTCCAACTGTGCAATGTTGCCCAGGTGCCGCCGGAACAGGCCATTGGCACAGATGTAATCGATACGAGGCATGACGCCAAAAGGCGCCAGGCCCGAAGCCATAAAACCGCGACGCGACGTCCCCTCATCGGTCTTCGATGTAAAGTCGCTGACGACCCTCATGCTAACGACCCAGCATCCTAAAGAACCGCTCCTCGAGCGCGGGATCGGTCTCAAAGACGCCGCGACGAGCGAGCGTCACGGTCTTGGTGCCGGGCTTTTGCACGCCGCGCATGGTCATGCACATGTGCTCGGCTTCCATCAGCACAATCGCCCCTTGGGGAGCAAGATATTCCATGAGGGCATCGGCAACCTGCGCACACAGCTGCTCCTGCAGCTGCAGACGACGGGCATAGACCTCAACCGTGCGGGCAAGCTTAGACAGACCTGCCACGCGACCGTTAGGGATATAGCCGATCGCAGCCTTACCATAAAACGGCAGCAGATGATGCTCGCACAGCGAGTAGAACGTAATGTCGCGCTCGATAACCAAATCGTTCGAAGCGACGGCAAAAGTTTTGGACAGGTGCTCCTCGGCACTCTGGTCCATACCGCCGGCAATCTCGCCATACATACGGGCGACGCGTGCCGGAGTCTCCAGCAGGCCCTCACGAGTTGGGTCCTCGCCTATACCTTCAAGCAGCAGCTTAATGGCAGTCTCGACTTTTTCCTGATCGACCATCTGGGCCTCACTTTTTTCGATTTCGCGTTCGCACTATGGTACCACGCCGGCACGCAACCTCTGCCAGCTACATAGTATGGGTCGAATAGACCGGATCGTCCCGCCAAAGCTCCACAGCATCGCAAAGCGCAACGCCCTCACGTGCAGCACGAGTGCGCGTGGCGTTCATGTCGATCACGCGCTGATTGCTCGAGCCCCTAAAGCGCAACGAGATATCGTACAGATCCTGAACGAACGGGCCGTCCACCAACATGTCGAGGCAGGCCAGGATACGGTCCGTCACCTCGGTATGATGACGGCCACCCGGCATAAGCTCCTCGAGCACGTCACCGGTAAAGCACCAAATGGTCTTGCCCGACCCAGCAGGATAGGCCGCACGCACGCGCTCGATAAAGTCAACAAGCCCCGCCTGATTCTCGGGCTCCATAGGCTCGCCACCCAGAATCGTCAGGCCATCGATAAAGGGATGATCGAGACTCTCGATAATCTTATCCTCGACGGCGCGATCGAACGGCTCGCCCGCAGCAAAGTCCCACGCGACAGAGTTAAAGCAATTCTTGCACCCACGACGGCACCCGCTCACAAACAGAGAAGTACGAACGCCTTCACCATCAGCAATATCGAAATACTTAATGTTCGCGTAGTTCATAAGTAACTCTCCCGGGAGGCCGGGACATATCTTCCCGTCCTCAAACATTCTCGGCCTTCGGCCTGCGAAACTGCGGGCGGGACGATATGTCCCGGCCTCATGCAAAGGGTAACTCAATGAACGAAGCGAACATCGAGCATAGGGTTCGAGGTCCAATAAATACTCAGCTGCAGCTCAACCGCCATCGCAAGTAAATCGCAGCTGCAGCTCAAATTATTTCCGCTAAGAACTTCGAGGAGTGAGCAGACCGCATGCCGCATCTCAGCTACATCAACTTGGCTGCCCGTAGCGAGGCCCCGGACCTTTGCTCGATATGAGTTCCGCACGAACAGGAGGCGCCAGTGGCGCCTCCGTCGTGAGCCAGGACTGTCCGAAATAGCGAGTAAAGGTCCGGGGCCTCGCTACGGGGCAGCCTGGGATGGTTATTAGAGATGCAGCACGCGGTCGCGGATCTCCTCGGTTCGACCCTGGTTCCAGAACTGGGTACCGATGTAGCCGCACGTACGACGAGCGACATTCATCTTCTCCTGGTCGCGGTTGCCGCAGTTGGGGCACTCCCACACCAGCTTGCCATCGTCCTCGACAATCTTGATCTCACCGTCGTAGCCGCACACCTGGCAGTAGTCGCTCTTGGTGTTGAGCTCGGCGTACATGATGTTGTCGTAGATGTACTGCATCACGCGAATGACAGCCTTGAGGTTGTCCTGCATGTTGGGAACCTCGACGTAGGAGATGGCACCGCCCGGCGAAAGCTGCTGGAACATACCCTCGAACTTGAGCTTGTCGAATGCGTCGATCTCCTCGGACACATGGACGTGATAGCTGTTGGTAATGTAGCCCTTGTCCGTCACGCCCGGGATAATGCCAAAACGGCGCTGCAGGCACTTGGCAAACTTGTAGGTCGTCGACTCAAGCGGGGTGCCGTACAGCGAGAAGTCGATATCGCTTTCGGCCTTCCACTCGGCGCACTTGTCGTTCATGTGCTGCATGACGGCCATGGCAAACGGCGTGCCCTCCTTCTCGGTGTGGCTGTGACCCGTCATGTACTTAACGCACTCATACAGGCCGGCATAGCCCAGGCTGATCGTAGAGTATCCGCCCACGAGCAGCTTGTCGATCGTCTCGCCCTTCTTCAGACGCGCCAGGGCGCCGTATTGCCAAAGAATCGGCGCGGCGTCAGAAAGTGTACCCATCAGGCGCTCATGACGGCACAGCAGGGCACGGTGGCACAGCTCAAGGCGCTCATCGAAGATCTTCCAGAACTTGTCCATATCCTGGTGCGAGCTCAGTGCGACATCAGGCAGGTTGATGGTCACAACGCCCTGGTTAAAGCGACCATAGTACTTGGGCTTGTTCGGGTCGTAGTTCAGCGCGTTGGCAACGTTGTTAAAACCGTTGCCCGAACGGTCGGGCGTCAGGAAACTGCGGCAACCCATGCAGGTGTAGCAATCGCCGTTGCCGGCGGTCTCGCCCTTAGACAGCTTGAGCTCGCGCATCTTCTTCTCGGAGATGTAATCGGGCACCATGCGCTTAGCGGTGCACTTGGCAGCCAGCTGGGTCAGGTAGAAGTACGGGGAATCCTCGTGAACGTTATCGTCCTCGAGTACATAGATAAGCTTGGGGAATGCCGGGGTAATCCACACGCCGGCCTCGTTCTTAACGCCCTCGTAGCGCTGGCGAAGCGTCTCCTCCACGATCATGGCAAGGTCGTGCTTCTCCTGAGGCGTACGGGCCTCGTTAAGATACATAAAGACCGTCACGAACGGCGCCTGGCCATTGGTGGTCATAAGGGTCACGACCTGATACTGAATCGTCTGGACGCCGCGACGGATCTCGTCACGCAGGCGATCCTCAACGACCTCGCGAACCTTTTCGGGAGATGCGGAAACGCCGAGCTCCTCGAGCTCGCGGGCGACCTCGCCACGAATCTTTTGACGGCTCACCTCAACAAAGGGGGCAAGATGGGTCAGCGAGATGGACTGGCCGCCGTACTGGGAGGAAGCAACCTGGGCGATAATCTGCGTCGCAATATTGCAGGCGGTCGAGAAGCTGTGCGGCTTCTCAATCAGCGTGCCCGAAATAACAGTGCCGTTCTGGAGCATGTCCTCCAGGTTCACCAGATCGCAGTTGTGCATATGCTGGGCAAAGTAATCCGAATCGTGGAAATGGATCAGACCCTCATTATGGGCATCCACGATCTCCTGAGGCAGCAGCACGCGCTGGGTCAGGTCCTTGGAAATCTCGCCAGCCATATAGTCGCGCTGAACGGAGTTGACGGTCGGGTTCTTGTTGGAGTTCTCCTGCTTGACCTCTTCGTTATTGCACTCGATCAGCGACAGAATCTTGTCATCGGTCGTGTTCTTCTGGCGCTTCAGGCTCTGAACATAGCGATAGATGATGTAGTGGCGGGCAACCTCGTAGCAGTCGAGACGCATGATCTCGTCCTCGACCAAATCCTGGATCTCCTCGACCGAAACGGTGTGGCCCGCGTTCTCGCATGCCTCGGCGACGTTTTGCGCCGCATAAACCACCTGGCGGTCGGTTAGACGAGAGCTCTCCTCGACCTCCAAGTTAGCGGCGCGGATGGCATTGACAATCTTATCGATGTCAAAGACAACCTCGGTGCCGCTGCGCTTGATGATCTTCATCCTCTTGCCTCTTTCGCGTCGTAGCCTCATTGCGCTTCAGAGCCAAACGATGCCCGGCAGGGCTTGCCCCTGTCTTACGGCGCCGTCGCGCAATCTGTGTTCTCGATAAACCATAAGCCTCTATGCGGACATTCCCAGGAGCCGATCAAGCGGCTCAAGGACACGTTCAAAAGAGGCAATTAAGGTCTTCGTTCTCTGTCCGCCATCTATCATACGACAAAGATGCATCTATATCCTGTATTCTTTTTTTAGGTCAAACACAACATATAGTGTTTCAGCAGGTCAAAGCAATTAGTCATTTTGCAGACGCATTATAAATGAGGGGTATTTGACAAGTCGGTAAAACGTTACCAACACGGCTACCTGCATGGCAGCTATAAAACCCCCTTAGTCAAGCCACTGACAAATCCTACTAAAACCAAGCCACTCACGCCAAAAGAATCCAAAAGATTATGCTTGACCAACATGTTGCGGTCGAATGCCGGCGGACGGAGCGACGGGACTGCAAACGCTCGGAAGACTGTAGCCCCGGCACCCCGTCCGCCGGCATTCGATAGGCGAGGAGCTATTACTTCTCTTCGCGAGCTATCAAGCCATTGATAGAAAGAGGGCCGCCGGCATATGTCGGCGGCCCCGATAAAACATGATGGGCGACAAAGCAACTACTCGAGCGGTTACTCCGCCTCGCCGCTGGCCGCCATCTTCTCGGCCTCGGCAAGCTGGGCCGGAGTGAGCTTGCGATACTTAATGGCGCCAAAGACGACACAAGCCGCACAGACGATCATGCCGGCGATGAACTTCTGGTCAATCGTTGCACCAAACGGCGACGTCACGGCCTCAAACACAATGGGAGACAGTGCCATGCCAAAGTTGATGCCCGCCATGCCAATGGCGAGGTTAAACGCACGTCCCTCGGGAGCAGAGTTGCCGGCGGCAAAATTGCCCTCCAGCGGCACGTAGGTCTCCTTGCCCAGCGCAACGACAAAGCCCGCAACGCACAGCACCATAAAGGCGGGCGCAACCAGCGTCAGGCCCAGGCCAACGAGCGTCACGCCCCACGCGATCGGCATCGACAGGTTCTTGAACTTGGCAAACAGCGGGCCCACCAAAAGGCCAGCCGCAATGCCGGCGACCGTCATGACGGTCGAAGCGAGGCCAGCCTCAACAGTGCCGCCAAAGCCGCGACCCACGACAAGCAGCGAGACATTGGAGCTAAAGAGCTGGAACGTGAGTACGAACACAAAGCTCATGACCGTGATAATTGCGACCTCTTTGGGCATGTTGGCAAACACGTTGACCTTACGCCTGGGCTCAAGATGACCCTCGGGCAGGCAGACGGCCTCAATGACGATAAACACGATCATGATGAAGTACGCCGCATAGTTGTGGAACCACTCGGCAGAACCCAAGATGCCGGAAACCATCGTCCAGATAATGCCACCCAGTGCAACAAAGGTTGAGTAGATGCCCATGACAAACGAACGCTGCTTGCCACCGAAATAGTCGGCGATCAGAGCGTCGGTCGAGTTCTGCACGGCGCCAAGGCCAAGACCCATCACGGCAGAGGCCGCAAGAACCTGGGCAAGCGAATCGTGGAACACCAGCACCGAGGCGCCGGCGAGCATCACGATAACGTGGCCGACAAGCGTCGTCTTCTTCTTGGATACACGCGAGGCGAGCTGGGAAGACACGAGCATGGCGGACACAGCCATCATGAGCGGAATGATGCCGATGATCATCTGGACGGCAGCGATGTTCTCATTGGGAAACGCCGCCGCAACAGAGGCCACGATGGGGACGGGCACCAACATGCCCATAATGCACATGGCGGCAGCATAAATGCCCACCAGGTACTTGATCTTGGTTTTATCCATGATCCATCCTTACACTTAGAAAAAGGGTCGGAGCGGCCGGACGTCACCATCGGCCGCCCCAAACACAGCACTATCAGTCGTTAAAACCAGTGAACACGGGCTCTCCGCTGTACACGAGCGCTTCCTCGACACCATCGAGCACGCGGCAGGCGCCAGACGCCATCGCCTCGAGCTCAAACTCGCCGGGATAAGCCGACACGGGGGCGATCCAAGAGCAGCATTCCTCAATCGAGGCAACGAGCTCCTTGCTGTGGACCATGCCGCCTCCGAGCAAGATACCGTCGACATCGCCCTTCAGCACACATGCCATCTCGCCAATCCACTTGCAGATTTGGTAGACCATTGCATCCCAGGCGCGAGCTGCGGCCTTATCTCCCGCTGCAGCACGTTCGCACACCTCGATGGCATCGGAGGTACCCAAAAGGTCAACGAAGCCGCCAGTCTTCATGCAATGGGCGCGGGCGACATCAAGACCGTGCTCCGCGGTGTACTTTGCGACCTCGATCGCGGGAACCGATCCGCAGCGCGTCGGCGCCATGGGGCCTTCGCCGCCAACGATGTCGTTGCCGTCGACCATCTTGCCCTTAAGGTGGGCAGAAATCGAAATGCCACCGCCGATATGACAGACAATAAAGTTGCACTCGTCGTATGCGCGACCGAGCTTTGCCGCATGGCGGATGGCGGTCTCTTTGAGATTAAGGGCGTGCAGGTGCACGTTTCGATACACGCCCTTAATGCCCGTCATGCGTGCGAGGTCGCACAGCTCGTCGGTATCGGGAGGATTCACCACAAAGGCGGGCTTGCCACATTTCACGGCAAATTCGTGGGCAATCTGGGGCCCCAGCTGCGCCGGGTGCCGAACGCCATTCGCACCGATGCGGGCATGCTCGAGCATAACCTCGTTGATGGCATACGTACCACCGGGCAGCGAAAGCAAGCCACCACCGCGACCGACAAATGCATCAAAGTCCTCGAGCTTTAGGCCCGCCTCCCCCAGCGCTCCAAGAATCAGATCGCAGCGATACGGCATCTGAGCCGAAACCCCGTCGAACTGGGCAAGGTCCTTCGCATCGTGCGCAACGTTCTTACTGAGCTTGCACTCATCGCCCTCAAAAACGCCCACCTTCGTGGAAGTGGAACCAGGGTTGATTACCAGGACGCGCCAGGGAGTCTTTTTATCGGACATGCCTTAAGCCTCCTTAAGCGCCTGGGCGCGCACGCAGCTCATCACCACGTTGCCGACGATCTCATCGACGGGCGCAGAGCGCGAGCAATCGCACACGATCTTCTTGAAGCCCTGAAGCATGGGGCCGTAAGCATTGGCGCCGGTCAGATTCTGGATGATCTTGACGCCGATATTGCCCACGTTGATATCGGGCCAGATGACCACGTTGGCTTGGCCTGCAACAGCGGATTCGCGATGAACCTTCTTGGCCGCAACCTTGGGGTTAATCGCCGAATCAAACTGGAACTCGCCGTCGATGGCAAGGTCGGGACGGCGATCGTTGGCAATCTCGCGAGCACGACGTACCTTGTCGACGAGTTCGTTATCCATCGAACCGTCAGTCGAATGCGAAAGCAGCGCGCAACGGATATCCCATCCGGTCAGCGAGCGTACCGTTTCGCTCGACGAAATCGCGATCGAGGCAAGCTCCTCGCTCGTGGGGTCAACGCACACGGCAGAATCGCCAAAAGCCAAAAGGCCACCTTCGCCGCCATTCCAGTTGGGGATGTCGGCGATACCGCACGAGCTCACGGTGTCCACCCCGTCGGCAAGGCCGACGATGGCCTGACCAGCCAGGATAATATCGCCCGTAGCGTTATCGATACCGGCGAACATAACGTCGACATCGCCGAGCACCTGCAAAATCAGGGCGCGCTCAAGCGGACGCGTCATACGGCGCGCAGCGCCCTTGGGCTTAAACTTGCAATCCGGATGAGAAAGGTAGCGCTCGCAGCAAGCGGCGTTCGCCTCCTCGTCGGTCACATCGACAATCTCGATGCCGTCAAGGGAGATGCCGCGCTCATCGGCAAGCTCCTTGAGCTTGCCGCCATCGCCGACCAGCACACATTCGGCAAGATGCTCGGCGGCGATCTTTGCGACCGCCTGCATCATGGTCTCGTTTTCGCCCTCGGGAAAAGCAACGCGCATAGGCTTGGCGGCAGCCTGCTCGCGCAGGGTCTGCATCAGGTCCATGGCAGTTACTCCATCTCTTCGGCAGTGCGCTCGATAAGCTCGCCGATGGTCTTCATGACCATGACCTCGCGAACGGGGACCTCGGCATCGAGCTCGTTCTCGATCATGGAGGTCAGAGCGATCATCTTCATCGAGCCCTTGCCCAGGGTCTCAAACGTCGTCTCGGGGGTCACATCGCCGTCATAGTTGTAGGCGGACTTGGCAAAATCGCAGATCTGTTGAGTGAGTTCTTCGTTCATGATGGTGCCTTTCAATCGAAAAAGAGGGGCGACCACGGCGGGCTGGAGACATGGGTCCCGCCGTTGCCTAAGAGAGGAATCGAATTGTTGCAGGGGTGAAAACCTAATCGTCAAGCTCGAACGTAAGCTCTTTATAGCCTGGACGGTCGATAACCTTGGCATGGACGCCAACGGTCTCGCCCGCCATGAGCTTGGCGCGAATCTCGGGGGCCTTCTTCTTGGTAATGCCGTAGATGACGTAGGTGTACTGAGAACCCTCGTCGATATCGACGGCGCCGTAGGCGTACTTGCCATACTCCTTGAGATAGGGCTTGTCGTTCTGCGGACCAGGCAGGGTAAAATCGATCAGATGCCCGTGACCGGAAACCTGGACCCAATCGGTCTTGTGATAGCCGCAGGCATTGCAGGCAAGGTGGGGCGGAAACTCGACGGCTCCGCACTCGGGGCACTGGCGCGCCCAATAGATGCCCTCTTCAAGACCCGTGTAGAACTTCTTGACCACGGGCTCCATATCTTTGAGTTGCATGAGAATACTCCTTATGGGAAATCGAAAACCGCGGTCGCTTAGGCGACGGTACGAAGGATCTGGCAGCGCACGTTCTGAGAACCGCCAAAACCGCGCAGGAAAGCCGTTTCGGGAACCTTCTTCATCTGGGTGGCACCGGCGACGCCACGCATCTGCTTAACGGCCTCGACGATATCGGCGATGCCGGATGCGCCATGGGCGTGACCGAAGTTGCAACGGCCACCGTGCGGGTTGATGGGCTTATCGCCGTCAAAAGCGGTGCGACCATCGATCGCGTACTTCCAGGCCTCGCCGCGCGGAATATAGCCGCACTCCTCGGCCGAGACGATCTCGGAAGCCAGGAAGAAGTCGTTGCACATGAACAGGTCAATCTCATCGGGGCTCACGCCGGTAAGGTCATAGACCTGCTTGGCGGCAAGCTCGGTAGCCCAGTGCTCGTTGTGGAGCAGACCGGCCTCGACAGCAGAGGCGCCCGTACCCAGAACCTCAATAGGCGCATACGGCACGCCCATGGCCTTTGCCTTCTCCGTGGGCATTACGACAACAGCGGCGGCGCCGTCGCACTTCTTCTCAAAGCCGGTAACGCGCAGGTACTGCGTAACGCGCGGGTTGTACATGCTCTTGAGATACTCGTCGGCGGTATCGAACCCAGCTGCCTTCGCGTCCTCCTCGACCGTGGTCTCGTACCAGGCAAGGGGATTCAGGACGGCACCGCGGCGAAGGCTCTTGGTAAGGCCGTTCAGGGCATCATCGATCTGATCGGCGGTAAGGTCGTACTGCATCGAATACTCGTTGATCCAGTTGTCGAACGACACGCCAAAGGCGCCGTCGAGCGGACGACCATAAGCGCGGTCATAAATCTTATCGAGCGAGGGGATCATGACGTCGAGCGTAAAGTCCTGACGAATATGGGAGGGCATGTGCTCAACGGGAAGAGTCGAAGCCAAATCGCAGGCACCCGTAAGGACAACATCGTAGGCACCGGAGGCGACTGCCATCACGGCCTGCTCAAGGGCGACGTAGCCCGTGCAGCAAGCCTCGGAATGATGGACAGAGCCCTTGGCACGAACGCCAAACCAATCGGCAACCTGCATGTTGGGGGTAATGCAATCGCCAACGAGATACGGATTGGCGCTGCCGTGATAGAAAAAGTCGATATCGCGGGGCTCAAGACCGGCATCGGCAATTGCCTCGAGAGCCGCATAGCCAAACGCCTCGCCCTCGCCAATACCCTGGGTCTCGGGATGCTCCTCAAAATCCTTGAACGGGGTGCAGCCTACGCCTACAATCGAGACGCTGCGCATGTTCTTTCCGAGCGTAACCACTGAATATCACATCCTAATCATGTGAAGGTGTACGGAATGATGGCGCAGTCCAGCCGCGAGCGAAGGTGAGAGAGCGCTCGCGGCTTTTCTGTGCCGTCACACGTTGAACTACTGCAGTGGTTCTTTTGAACGTAGCTTTAGTTTACGAGGGGTTAAACGAAACGCGTGAGACAAAAAGCCCCGATGTGTCCCATCGTATGGGACACATCGGGGCTAGGCGTTCCAAATAGCAGATAAATGGCCATACTTAAATCGATTCATAGGGCCGGATTACTCTGAATCCGCAACCTATGCAACCGTTCATCCCTAAAAATCAGCCGTTCACCCGAGCGGCTTTTCAAAATCGGGGATACGTGGGTGCCAATGGCGCGAGGCGTCGTCGACAAACAACGGCGCATAGAACATGCGATTGAGCGCGGCGGCAACGGTGCGCGCCTCCAAATCGGGACGGACCTCGAGCCAGTACTGGATAAGGTTATGGTGACCCGCGAGAGCGAAAGCCAGATACAGGTCAAGATCGGTCTCGTCAGAAAACGTTGAGCGCAGACGGTCGCGAAAATACTCATGCATAAAAACCGTAGCCTTATGCGTGAACACGGGGTCCCCGTTTTCACTGTTGAGCGCGAGCACCTTCGAACGATTGCGCTGCAGGATCTCCATACGCTTAATCATCGTCGGCGTCGGATCGAGCTGAGCGTCACCAAAGCGCGCCTCAAGGGCAACGTCGTTAATCTCTTGCATGTTGTGGAGCAGATCGTCCTCAAATCGCTTAACAACGTCGTCAACAGAACGATAGCAGCGGTAAAACGTCGATTTCGAGGTGTGCGCGAGCCTCAGCACATCGGTCACCTTGATCGCCTGCACCGGCGTCGTCCCCATAAGTTCAAAGACGGCATCCTCGATCCGTGAAGCGATATCGTTTTGAGCGTTCAGCGGCATAGCGGCCTCCCCTATTAGCGATTGGCTCCTATGCTACCCGAAAGGTATGCTCCCTGAGGACGATACGAGGCATAGAGCGCGCCGCACAAGAGATGACGCAGCGACCGTATGTCACCGACGAAGTATTCCATCCACCGGGCATGCCATCTTTGCGAGGGTCAATCGAAAACCCGACGCCTTCAGCCTTGAGGATGGCCTCGATACGCGTCCACGTCTGACTCAGGCGAAGATTGCGTTCTTGCAAATTGGGGGCAGCGTTAATCCACACGCGCTCGTCGTCGTTTGCCATACGCCCAACCGCAACGGGGGCAATCTCATCGATCGCCTCGATATCCACGCCAATAGGTCCTCCGACCGACCGAGCAACATCGGAAACAGCGAGGACGGCCACGCTTCCGCCATGTGAAATGGAAATAGAGGGGGCCTCCCCATCCGCAAGCTCGATCTTGCCGAAAGCAGAACACGCAAGCTGGGTGTCGTCGAAGACACCCAGGGCGTCGCGAAGAAGCAGACCCACGCCTGCAGCTTCTCTCCGAGACGCAATTGGGAAATCCCCATTGGAGGCACGTAAGGCATAGCGTCCCGCGATTGATGCCATATCAACGGTCTCGCCGGGATCGATCGCTGAAACGTCAACGAGATGCACGGTTATGTTCAAAATGGTCAACCCCCACTCGATTGAGATGACAAGGCTAAACAGACGCTCAGAACCACTCTTTCATGAATTGAGATACCTTTTGCCGGCGATTTGGCGACTCATTTGGTGACCAAAACAAAAACAGCTCAGAGACTAAGCCTCTGAGCTGCGAACATTTGGTGGGCGTTAGAAGATTTGAACTTCTGACCTCTTCCGTGTCAGGGAAGCGCTCTCCCCCTGAGCTAAACGCCCAAATGGAGCGGACAACGGGGCTCGAACCCGCGACCCCAACCTTGGCAAGGTTGTGCTCTACCAACTGAGCCATGTCCGCCTGCGAGGATTTAATATACGGGATGATCCACCCGAATGCAAGAACTATTTTCCAATAATTTGAAAAAAGTTCGAGCCCAGGCGATGGGTACGAAAAAGCCCGGCTACCGTAGTAGCCGGGCTGTTGCGCTTGGAGCGGACAACGGGGCGTCCGCGTATCCGCTTTCGCGGATCCGCACCGGCTTCGGCCGCCTGTCGGCGTCCTCGCCAGCTCGCTACAAACGCTCCGCGTTTGTCTAACGCTCGCTCCCTCTCGGGCTCGAGCCCAGGCGATGGGTACGAAAAAGCCCGGCTACCGTAGTAGCCGGGCTGTTGCGCTTGGAGCGGACAACGGGGCTCGAACCCGCGACCCCAACCTTGGCAAGGTTGTGCTCTACCAACTGAGCCATGTCCGCATATGTAAAACAAAACGGGCGCCGGAGCGCCCGGATGTTGCCTGGAGGCGAAGCCCGGATTCGAACCGGGGGTAAAGGCTTTGCAGGCCTCTGCCTTACCACTTGGCCACTTCGCCGAAAAAGGACCGCTTGAGACGGTCCGGAAATGCAATGGAGCGGACAACGGGGCTCGAACCCGCGACCCCAACCTTGGCAAGGTTGTGCTCTACCAACTGAGCCATGTCCGCTTGCGGGTTATTAATTTACGCGAGTTGCCCAAAAGACGCAAGTACTTTTTTCAAAAAAGTTGCTCAATGCAAGTTCGCGCAGGTTGATAGCGTCAAGCCAAGGCGTTAAGCGCACGATTCCAATGCCGAGTTAAACAACTTCACCATCCGAACGCGTGTGCCGGCACCATCCGTGCGACGGGCAACCTCCACATTATCGACGAGCATGCGCATGAGCTTGATACCACGTCCGCGTTCCTCGGATGCGACCGGTTCGCTCGTTTCATCGATAGAGTAGCCGGCACCTCGATCAAGTACCTCGACCACAACGCGATCGCCATAGGCCTGAACCGTCAGGACGCAGCCAACACCGCCCGCATGGTCATACGCGTTACCCAATGCCTCCCCCAGCGCCAATGCGACGTCATAACGTTCATCACGCCTCAGGGGAAGTGATTCGAGAAGTTCGGCCACACGGTGCCGATAATACGGGAGATTCTCGATGCCTCGTTGCACTTCGACACTCTTGCTCCATCGCGGCAACTCTCCCACCGGAATGGCGGGAATCGACTCACGCGCCGGACCCGCAACATGGAGGATGTCGACAAGTCGGGCAATCTCCAAAAAGCGAATGACCTCATCGGAGGCGTTAACGAGCGAAAGCAGGCCCTCTCGCCTCATGAGCTCCCTGGCGCGTGTAAGCAAAAACGCCAAACCCGTCGAATCGATAAAACCCACGGCCTGGCAATTGATGACAACGCGGCGCACGCCCCGGTCGATCAAATTATCCAACCGTCGGCGCAGTACGGGCACCGAGGCGATGTCGATATCGCCCGGTGGCGTCAAAACCGCTATGTCATTCCACTCATTCATACGACCATGGTTCCCCAAAAGAGCTCGCTCGATGCACACGTTTCTTCAACCGTAGGGATTTTGCCCGTCAGGCGTCGTGACCTACGATCGACCCCGTAAAAACTCAAGGGAAACCAGCGCGATGTCATCGTTCAGCGCCGACTCGGTAAAGCGGTCAAGCTCGCCCAAGACCTTGCCGCAGATTCCCGATACGCCCTCACCCGAGACAGAGAGCAAAAGGTCGCGAAGGCGCTGCTCGCCAAAAAAAGCACCCGAGCGATCACGTGCTTCGATTGTTCCATCGGTATACATAAATAGCATGTCACCAGGAGCGAACGTAAACACGCCCGTCTCGTAGACCATGCTCTCAAAGGCACCGATCACGCCCGATTGGCACCCAAGGAGCTCCACTTCTCCGCCTCGGGCTTCACCGCCACCAAGCGGCGTCGACGACGGCCTAATGACCATAGTGGGAGGATGTCCCGCCGAGCAATAGGTAGCGCGGCCCGCCTTAAGATCGATCTTGGCGATAAACGCCGTCACAAACGTCTCGACCCTCGAAAAGCCCATGAGCATGCTATTGAGCGAGCGTGCCATACGGGCAGGCCCCGCACCCTCCCAGGCATAGGCCGTCAGCGCTGTCTTGACGAGTGCTGACATCGAAGCCGCCTCGATTCCCTTGCCGGATACATCGCCCAAAATCATAACGGCGCAATCGTCGGGAAGTCGGACAAGCGTATAGAAGTCACCGCCGACCAACGCAGAATTCGTTGCCGATAGGTATACCGAATCGGTTGCAATGCCCGGAACGTCACCAAGCGAATTTCTCATGCCAACCTGAAGCGTCTGAGCGATATGACGCTCCTCGCGTTTTTGAGACTCGCCTTCATAGATCAACTCAAAGTCATGCGCCAGATGCACCAGGTAGTCGTATTCAAGGTCGTCAATTGGCTCTTGGCTGCCATCACGGAGCAGCAAGGCACGCGTCGTCGGCCCCTTGGCAACGTCGGCGGGAACGATTGCATCGTTGTTCCGCTGACCGCCGCCCTCCGAGCGAACGCGTCCCGCCTCGAAGCCGGAATCGACATAGAGGCCCTGGCATGGCAGGCCATGAGCCCTCAACCATCCGCCCATAGGCATGGATTCGTCGACGCGGGTCAAGCGCACATGCTTAAGATCATCAGCACTCGCACCGCCCAGCACCGACGGCTCAAAACCATCGGAAGCGACCCCCAAACGCGCAGCCGGTGCGGTGGTGGAAAAGAAGAGCGACTCCGGATCGCCCGGCAACGCCACACGACTGCCACCCTCAAAATCGATGACATAGGTTTCGAGGCCCGCATCGTACTCCACGGGGCAAAAATGGCAATTGAGCACGGCGCAGATTTCGGACGAGACGGCGTGCGAAGCAGCGACCGGATCATCAAGATAGGTAAATAGCTCATCGCGCAGCAAATTGAGTGAGCGGCCGAGCTCCGCCGTGCGGCGCGAACGTAAGCTCGACGCCATGCCGACCAGCTGAATAGACAGGTAATCGCAGATGACCTCGAGCACGTTCACGTCATAGGCAAGTGGCGCCTGGGGGCGTTTCCAGCCAACTTCCAACACGCCAAGGACCTGCGTGCCGTAAAACACGGGAAGACAGATCTCGCTGCGATACGGGGGCATATCCTGCACGCGCAGCAAGTGCTTGGAACGATTGTCCAAATCCATGAACATACCCGAAGCAACCCGGTCGCCCTCAAGGTCCTGCTGGATCGACAGGCGACAGGCACGCGACTCGCGAAGTACGTAGGTCGGAATGCCCGCGCCGTACGGCATAAACTCGGGCAGATAGCTGTCCTCAAGCTCCTTAGAAACACCACGGAGCTTAAAGCCGCCGCTCTCGGAAAAATAGATAGCCGCACCGGAGGCATCGAGCGTTCCAACGAGCTGATTCAAAACGGTATCGAGCAAGCTGGGGAGCTCATCGGAGCCCACGGTACTCATAATGACCGAAAGGGTACCCGAAAGGCGTTTATTCGCCACCCTAAGCTCCGATAGAGCACGTTTGAGCTGACGATCGTGGGAATACTGCTCTTCGATGCTGCGAAGCGCCACCAGGACACGCGGTGCACGACGTCCAAAGATACGCGGAGGCGTAACGGAACCCGCGCGAACCAAGACGGGAATAAAAGACCCGTCGCTCAGCTTGAGCATCAGCTCGCTCTCGGAGCCATCGGTCTCAAACGGCAGACGATGTTCGGTCGCGCGCTCAAAGGCAGACGAGTACAGAACGTCTTTGACATCACCGCTGATGACGTCAGCGCGTTCCTCGCACATCAGGTCGAGCAAACGATTATTCACATGCAGAATGGTTCCGTCGAGCTCACAGATGATGACAGCATCGCTCGTGATCTCGACCAGTTGGGCAACGTCTGCCCACTCGTTGCGCTCAAGCGTTTCCATCGTGGACCTCACCGTCTATCGGTAACAAAAAAGCCCCCGAAGAGGCTTCTCAAATGCGATGGTGTCGGAGGCGGGACTTGAACCCGCATGACCAAAAAGCGGTCACTAGCACCTCAAGCTAGCGCGTCTGCCAATTCCGCCACTCCGACATGCTATGTTGTTGATTCACGGTTCGTTTTGTTGGACCCGCGCGTTCAACGAGGAAGATAATAACCTATGATTCGAGAACTGTGCAAGCACTTTTTTCAAAAAAGTTTACGAATTTGTAAATACGCAGGTAGACGGACCTGTTCGGGCCGGAATGAGGTTGCTTTCCAACGCGTCCTCGGGCATGCGGCATTATTTTGCTCCGCGCTTCGCGCTACAAAATAATGCCGCCCCCTGCGGAATGCGTTGGAAAGCAACCTCATTCCGGCCCTAGGAGTATGTACTCCGGACACAGTTCTCAAACATGTTCTGGGGGCTGATTCAAATTTAGTGGCTCGGCTTTGCCGAGCCCTTATATGGAGAGGCCGGAGCTAAAGCTCCGGCCTCGCTCAATTTCTTATTAAACTAAGTGAGCGATCAAGGAATCGCACTCCCCCTGCCGAGTTACTGCAGGGCCCGTGCTGGACTTAGTTTTCAGAACATTCCGCAGACCAGGAAACCCCCTTATCCGCAGCTCCGAAGGAGCAGGATAAGGGGCTTTCCATGGTCGAGGACGTTCTGAAAACTAAGTCCAGCACGGGCCCGGACAAACAACCGACTACAGGTCGATGTGCGATTCCTTGATCGGGAACGGCTGCGCGAAGTGGCACGCGCAGCAGTGGCCCGGGGCAACTTCCTT
>JAUMOL010000013.1 GCA_031295385.1 Collinsella sp. | reverse complement strand
CATTTCAAATGGTTCGATGTCTGCCCGGATGCGACACTGAGGTCAGTGTCCATCCTCGCAGTATCCGGTTCTCAAGGTGCACGCCTGCGCTGGTTCCCGGTTGCACCGGGCCGCGCGGCAAGGAGATATATTGCCAGACCGCGAAGCCCTGTGGGACGTCAATTCCACTCTTCACAAGTCCTACACAATACATTGCTTCCTATATAAGTCATAGAAAGGCTGGTGCAGAAATACTGCACGTATCAGATGATGACCCTTCGGTTAAGAGATATATAAAGATCGGTCACCTGTAAGTGTCTATCTACCCGCGCTTTTGCTATATAAACCAGCGCTTCAGATAAAAAGAGGGAGCGCCGCGCACAACGCGACACTCCCCTAGCGATTCAAGAGAATCTATTAGGCCTCGAGAGCCTTCTTGGCGATGGTAGCCAGCTCGTTGAAGGACTCGATGTCCTCGTAAGCCATCTGAGCCAGGACCTTGCGGTCGAGCTCGATGCGGGCGACCTTCAGGCCGTGCATGAACTGAGAGTAAGAGATGTCGTTCAGGCGAGCAGCAGCGTTGATACGGGTGATCCAGAGAGAACGGATCTCGCGCTTCTTGTTGCGGCGATCACGATACTGATACTGCAGGGAGTGCTGGACCTGCTCTTTAGCATGCTTGTAAGTACGCGAAGCGGCACCGTAGTAACCCTTCGCACGATGCATAACGGTACGGCGCTTCTTCTTGGCGGCAACAGCGCGCTTAATACGTGCCATGTTCTATCAACTCCTAGACGGTAAAACGAAAAACGGGAACGCGAACTTAGGCGAGACGCGACTTGATGACCTTGCGGTCGGCAGCGGCGATCTCGGTCTCCTGACGGAAGCCACGCTTACGCTTGGTGGACTTCTTGCTCAGGATGTGGCTCTTGAAAGCCTTGGCGCGCATAAGCTTGCCGGTACCAGTCTTGCGGAAACGCTTCTTGGTGCCGCTGTGGGACTTCATCTTAGGCATGAAATACTCCTTAATCGGTTACAGAACACTAGTTACTTGGTATCGCTTGCCGCTTTATCCTCATCGAAGGCGCCCTTAATCGGGGCGAGCAGCATAAGCATGTTACGGCCTTCCATCTTAGGCTTGGACTCGACCGTAGCGTAAGGCTTGAGATCCTCGGCGAGACGCTCGAGAACGTTAAGGCCCTGCTCCGGGTGAGCCATCTCACGGCCGCGGAACATGATGGTGATCTTAACGCGTGCGCCCTTCTTGAGGAAACGCAGAACGTGGCCCTTCTTGGTCTCGTAGTCGCCAACGTCGATCTTGGGTCGGAACTTCATTTCCTTGACCTCGACCTTGGACTGGTTCTTACGAGCAGCCTTGGCCTTCATGGCCTGCTGGTACTTGAACTTACCGTAGTCCATGACCTTGCAGACCGGCGGCTCCGCGTTGGGAGCGATCTCGACTAGGTCGAGACCCTGATCGTCGGCGACGCGCTGGGCATCGCGGATGGCGAACAGGCCGAGCTGAGAGCCATCGACGCCAATCAAACGGCACGAAGATGCAGTGATCTCGTCGTTGATGCGGGTGTCATCAGACTTAGCTATTTTCCCTACCTCCATTCATAAAAAAAT
The DNA here is from genome assembly GCA_031295385.1 of Collinsella sp. GTDB lineage: Bacteria > Actinomycetota > Coriobacteriia > Coriobacteriales > Coriobacteriaceae > Collinsella. Next base: position 174,847 of record JAUMOL010000013.1, on the reverse strand, counting down.
AACCCGGCGCTTCTCAGCAACCAGGTCGTACACATAGAGTTCCTCGATTTGAGGAAGGGAATCTAAGTTGTATGACCAGTCAGCTGCTCATTGGCGCCAAAAGGTGGGAACCCTCGGGTTCCTCTTTAGGGCATTGCGGGAACAACGCCTTGCGAATAATAACACGTACAGCGCGTTATCACATTACGTACACGAAAAAGGGGGCCGCAACCCCCTTGAACGTTCACTTGCATGTATGGTGCCCGAGGCGAGACTCGAAGGGCCTTCGCTTCGCGAAGCCCCGGGCTTCGGACGCGCGGCGCCCTCGCCACGCGCCGCTACAAACAGGCCGCAGGCCTGTTTGCTTAACGCTTCGCGCGCTCACGCGAGTTCGGCACGAAAAAGGGGGCCGCAACCCCCTTGAACGCTCACTTGCATGTATGGTGCCCGAGGCGAGACTCGAACTCGCACGTTGTTGCCAACGGTGGATTTTGAGTCCACTGCGTCTGCCAATTCCGCCACTCGGGCACGTAATGCGTGAGTTAGTTTATCACAGCTTTCTACCGATTAGTCCGAAAATGGAACTTCGAGCATTTCGATGAGTTCGACTGTGCGGAGCATCTCGCGCTGACGGCATCCGCGACCGTCGACCGAAGCCTCACCCATCTGGTTATCGTAAGCGTCCTCGCGCATGCCGTCGAAAGAGGGCTCAAACTCTGCCTGGAATCGATTGTTGGCCACCATACGCCACGGGTCGAGATTGCCAAAGTAGTGACGGCGGCGCCACTCCTCCCCCATCCTGCGAGCAGAAGATCCAAATGACACGTCGGCGTTGAGCCAACCGGTCTGCGGCGTATAGAACTCTGCCCAGTCGTGCGACCCCACCGAATCGGGCGCAACGTACAGGCCGCTCTGCCAACGGGCAGGCACGCCCGCGATACGGCACATGGTGATAAACGTGAGCGCCATAACTCCGCAATCGCCGCGGAGCGAATGCGCGCAGTCATCTGCAATAGATCCCAAAAGCAAGTACGGCGGCTGATAGCGATAGTCGATATGTTGCGTCAGATAATCATAGATAGCACGAGCGCGATCGAGCGGATCCTCGAGTCCGTCAACAACACCGGCCGTCAGCTGCTGCAGATACGGCGTGAATGCAATGTGCGGACGGTCCTCAGAAATATCTTCGGGCAACGGCGCGTCCATACACGGATGCGACGGAAGCGCACCCCCATAAATATCGCGATAAGCGGCATTGATTTGATAGCGATAAGTCACCGAGAATGAGCGCTCACTCGAAGAAGACCACGAGGCGGTACGCGCCGAAGCGTTCGCGGGAGCAACAGCACCCTCCGGCGTCATGTCGAGAATCTCGACCTGAGACTGTTGGCGGCAGGTGGCGGCTACGGGAAGCCAAGCGCGAACGGTCTCCCCCTCTAGAGCGCCGGGGACAAACAAGGACGCCTTAAGCGTAATAACGCGAGTCAATCCGTTTTGTGACTCCATCTCCTTGAGCATCTCGTTGCGCAGTGCAATTCCGTCCGTAGGATCGGGACGCATGCCGGGAACCTCTTTGGGATATACGCGAAGCGAATCGAGGAAGTTGTCGAGAACGAACAGCTCGCCATCGATAAAGCGCCAGTCAATACGCTTACGGTCAATCAGATCGTCAAACTGCTCCTCGGTAAACCCAGGCCACTCCTCGCGGATCATCGCAATAGCTCGATCGCGCGACACCGAAAAATGAAGCGGCGTCTCAAGCATGCGATACCGCTCGGCACGAACGCAGGCAGCCAGCGAAGGCTCAGGGTTCTGCTCCAAAAGGCGATCGCAGGCGGCAACAGCCTGCGTCAAATACCCGGCATCCTTAAGACGAAGAATCTCAGGCGGTAGCCCAATATCGAGATGGCGAAAGTCATCGCAGCAAACATCAACAGAGCAACCAACAGGACCCTCGTCAATGACCTTCCCATCCGAAGGCAGCACATTAATAACAGCCATACCAAACTCCAAGTCATTAGAACTCTTGAAGCCCATTGTAGCGAGATAAAAAAGAAAGCCCCAATAAAGGAACCCTCGACACCGATAAACGGTACCTCTAAAAATGAATTCAGCCCAGTAACCCTGTAGCGAGTTAACAAAGGAGGCCCCGTTCACCCGGAGCTTTTCCCATTGCGCGACTTCTGGCAAAGCCAGGTGAGCGCAAGGGAAAAGCGTAGGGTGAACGGGGCCTCCGGCGGGAAGTTAAACCGCTACTTACGCCTTGTTGACGGAGCCAAACTCCTCCATGAGCTCCTTGGTGCGGGCAACGATGTTGTCGCGACCAGGCTTGAGGAGCTTGCGGGGGTCAAAGCCCTTGCCCTGCTGATCCTTGCCAGCCTCGATGTACTCGCGAACGCCCTTGGCAAAGACGAGCTGCAGATCGGTGTTGACGTTGATCTTGGAGATACCCAGGGAGATGGCCTTCTTGATCTGATCCTCGGGGATGCCGGTGCCACCGTGCAGGACGAGGGGCAGGTCGCCGGTCTGAGCCTTGATCTCGCCCAGGCGCTCGAAGGAAAGGCCAGCCCAGTCGGCAGGGTACACGCCGTGGATGTTGCCGATACCGCAGGCGAGGAAGTCGACGCCCAGGTCAGCAATCTGCTTGCACTCAGCAGGATCAGCGAGCTCGCCGCTGGAGGTCACGCCGTCCTCGGTGCCGCCGATGCCGCCGACCTCGGCCTCGATGGACATGCCCTTGGAGTGGGCAAGCTCAACGAGCTCCTTGGTGCGGTCGAGGTTAAGCTGGAAGGTCTCCTCGTGAGAGCCGTCATACATGATGGACGTGAAGCCGGCCTCGATGCACTTGAAGCAGTCCTCGTAAGAACCGTGATCGAGGTGAAGGGCGACGGGAACGGTAACGCCCGTGGCCTCGACGGCAGCCTTGACCATGTCGGCGCAGACCTTGAAACCGCCCATCCACTTAGCGGCACCAGCGGTGCACTGAAGGATCAGCGGAGACTTGGCCTCCTCGGCGGCCTGGAGAATAGCCAGGGTCCACTCGAGGTTGTTGGTGTTGAAGGCACCGAGACCGTACTTGCCGGCCTCGGCCTTCTTGAGCATGTCTGCTGCGTTGACGAGCATAAAGAAACCTCCTGTAAGGTTGCTCCGATAACGTCTGAGATTTTACCACGACATACCCGAGCATAAACGTTCGTTTGTTCACGAATACCATCCGATTGGACAAATTTTGACCGTTTGCCCCACAGAATCGACCCACTGGGGAAAATAGCTTGACGATTGAGCGGTCCTCGTGGTTCGAAAGACGGCTTCGAGCCTACATCTGCATAAACGGGTTCTGCATAAGTTCGCGCGCCATCGTGGTCGAATCGCCATGGCCCGTCAAGCAAACGGTATCGGGCGGAAGCGTCTTGGCAAGTTTGGAGAGCGAGCGCATAATCGCCGCCTCGTCACCGCCGGAAAGATCGGTACGACCGTGGCTGCCCGGGAAAAGCGTGTCGCCCACAAAGGCGATGTTCCCCTGCTCGGTCGCGGCGAACAGGACGATGCCGCCCGGCGTATGCCCCGGCGTCTCGATCACCTGCAGGCAGACGTCGCCCACCTCGATTGTATCGCCCTCGGCAAGCAAACGCGTCGGCTCACCCGGATCGGGCGTCTCGATACCCCACATGACACGCTGCTCCTCGATATTTGCGCGAGGTACCGTCACGTCCTTAGCGCACAACTCATATAGTGCACTGTCGCCAACGACAGCTCGAACCCCGGCAACCCCGCCAACATGGTCGGCATGACCGTGCGTGCAGACAGAGCCGAGTACGCGCACCTCGGGATGCGCGGTGCGGATATGCTCCACAAGACGCTCGCCCTCCCATGCCGGATCGACGATTAAGCACTCGTCATTCGAAATCACGGCGTAACTGTTGGTCTGAATCGGGCCGTTAACGAGTGCCTCAATCGAAGCCGTGCCTCGGGGTGTCAGGTCCAAAGTCATATCGTCCATGCGCATACCCTCCTTCTAAAATACGCTCGAGGCACCAAACGATGCCTCGAACGCAACCAATATCTATGATGCTGAGAGGCTCTCGCACCTACACACGGCGCTTGAGTTGCGCTCCGCCCTCGCCGGGCATAAGACGGCGAGCGTCGTAGACCGAATCGACACTGCTGATGGAAGCCAGCAGCGGATCCAGGCCGCTCGCATCCGAAATCTCGACCATAAAGCGCAGGGTCGCAATACCCTCGCGGTTGGTCGAGGTGGCGGCGGAAAGGATATTGCCGCCTGCATCGCCAATGGCAATGGTGACGTCCTTGAGCAGGCCCATGCGGTCCAGGCACTCGACCACGATCTCGACCTGGAAGAGGGTGTCGGCAGCGCCGTCCCACTCCACATCGATCATGCGCTCGGGATGTTCCATAAGACCCTTGACGTTGGGGCAGTTGGCGCGATGCACTGAGACACCTCGGCCACGCGTGATGAAGCCGACGATATCGTCGCCCGTCACGGGGTTGCAGCAATGAGCCAGACGGACCAGCAGGCCACTGTTGCTCTCGCCCTTAACGATAATGCCGTTACTTGCGCTCTTGCCACGCTTTTGCGGCTTGCGGTTGGAGCCGCGGGCCGGCTGTTTCACGACCTCGGCGATAGCCTCGGCCTTGGTGAGCTGTTCCTCGGGCTTGGGGTCCAAGATTTGCTCGACCTTATTGCCCACAGCGCGCGGGGCAACCTTGCCGGCACCGACGGCGGCAAACAGGTCCTCGAGCTGCTTGAAGTTAAACTGCTCCGCCACGGCATTGAGCGCACGCGTGGAGCGCGGCGTGGAGATGCCATACCCGCGCTTGCGCAGGTCCTTGGCCAGCATATCGCGGCCGGCGGCAGCGTCGTCGTCCTTAGTCGCGGCGGCAAAGTAGCGACGGATCTTTGACTTGGCGGAAGGCGTCTTGACGATCTTGAGCCAATCACGCGACGGCTTGGAACTCTTGTTAGTCAGGATTTCAACGCGGTCGCCCGTCTTGATCTCGTGCGTGAGCGGAGCCACCGCACCGTTGATTTTGGCGCCGACGCAATGGTTTCCCACCTCGGTGTGAACGGCATAGGCAAAGTCGAGCGGCGTGGAGCCGGCACGAAGCGCCATGACCTCGCCTTTGGGCGTGAAGACGAAGATCTCCTGATCGAAGAGGTCGACCTTCAGCGAATGCAGGTATTCCTTGGCGTCGGTAATCTCATCAGACGCAGCCCAATCGAGTGAGTGCTTAAGCCAGTTAATCTGGTCGTCCAAACGTTGAGCGTCATTGGTCTTGGAAGCAGACGATCCGCCCGACTTCTTATATAGCCAGTGGGCGGCAATGCCGTACTCGGCCTGCTCATGCATCTCGTAGGTTCGAATCTGAATCTCGAGCGGACGAGCCGTAGGGCCGATGACCGTCGTGTGGAGCGACTGGTAGTTATTGACCTTGGGCATGGCGATATAGTCTTTAAAGCGACCAGGCATGGGGTGCCACAGCGTATGCACCGCACCGAGCGTGGAGTAGCAATCGCGCACCGAATGGGTAATAACGCGCAGCGCCACCAGGTCGTAGATCTCGGAGAACTCCTTGCCCTTGCGCTTCATCTTTTGGTAGATGGACCAATAGTGCTTGGAACGGCCGTTGATCTGGAAGCCTTCCAGGCCAATGCGGTTGAGCTCGTCGGTGAGTGTCTTGATGGTCTCAGCCAGATAGCGCTCACGGACCTCGCGCGACTCCGCCACCATGCGCGCGATGCGCTGGTAGGCATCGGGCTCCAGGTAGAAGAAGGACAGGTCCTCGAGCTCCCACTTAATAGAGCTCATGCCCAGGCGGTCGGCCAAGGGCGCGTACACGTCCATGGTCTCGCGAGCCTTAAATAGGCGACGATCCTCGCGCAGGGCTGCCAGCGTTCGCATGTTGTGCAGACGGTCGGCAAGTTTAACGATGATGACGCGAATGTCCTTGGACATGGCAAGGAACATCTTGCGCAGCGTGAGCGCCTGCTTCTCGTCCATGCTGTCGACTTCGATGTTGGTGAGCTTGGTCACGCCATCGACGAGCTCGGCCACCGTATCGCCAAACAGGCCGGAAACATCGGCGAGCGAGGTCTCAGTATCCTCGACGGTATCGTGCAGCAGCGCGGCGCACACCACATCGCAGTCCATCTTGAGATCGGCCAGAATGATGGCCACCTCGACGGGATGGTTGATGTACATCTCACCCGAGCGCCGCTTTTGGTTGCAATGCTTCTCGGCAGCAAAGCAGTAGGCCTGCTCAACCTTAGAAAAGTCGTCCTCATTCATATATTTGAGGCACAGACGCTCCAGCTTGTCGTAGCTGTCTGCCATAATCTCGGGCGGCAGCTCATCGGCATGCTTATAGTGCTCCATCTCCGAAAACGGCTGGAGGGTGGAATCATGGGCGGTACGGGCTGCGGCATCCATCGAGGTCCCCTTCCCCTAGGCCCGCGGTACGATCGGGCGGTTAACTTTGGCTAGCATATCAGAAGCGCACGAATCGAGCGCCCAGCTCCGGAAAGCCGAAAACTCCATGCGCGAGCGCAAGCCCTCCAAATAGCGAATTGACCTGCTCAATTGCACGCGGCCGGGGTTTTCGGCCATCGCGATACGACGCGTATCGTCAAACCCCGAAACGCGACAGAAACCAAGCTCTTCGAAGATTCCTAGGCCGCTTTCCACCGAGCGCTCGTCGACCGGCGTGCGGGCATCGATGGCAAGGCACATCTGCGCGATGTCGATATCGCTTGCGCAGAATGAATCATCCCCGGTCTTGCCGCGGTTGGAGCGCCACATGGTCTGCAGCGCGCGATAGAGTGTGACGAGCTCGTCGCGCTCGGGTGCGTAGCAGTCGAGCAGGCGCTCGTTAATGCGGGCATCGCGCGACGAATAGAGCAGGTGGATCACGGCGGGCTGGCCATCGCGACCGGCACGGCCGCTCATCTGGTTAAACTCAATGCCGCCAAACGGCATGTGATAGAGCACGACATGGCGGATATCGGGCAGGTTGACGCCCTCGCCAAAGGCAGATGTCGAGACGATGCAGCTGAGGCTGCCGTCTCGGAATGCTTCCTCCACGCGACGGCGATCGGAACGCGCAAGCCCCGCGTTATAGAACGCGATATGGGTTGCGCAATCGGGCACACGCTTGCGCAACGTCTTGGCGAGCGCCACGGACTGGTCGCGCGAATTGACGTAAATGACGGTCTTCTCCCCCGTCGCCACGATCGACACCAAACGGTTCTCGCGGCTCGCAAGGTCGCGGTCGTCCTCGAGCTGCAGGTTCTCGCGCACCGTCTCGTCGACCACCGTGCGAGTGATCGGCAACATGCGGGCAAGCTCGGCCACGACCGGAGCCGTCGCGGTGGCCGTCGCAGCCATAACGACCGGGTCGCCCAGGGCTTTGAGGATATCGGGCATGTCAAGATAGGCGCTGCGGTCGCCGCCCTTGGCAAGGCCGGCGTGGTGCGCCTCATCGATAACGACAAAGCCGATGCGGCCCGAACGCGCGAAGCGGTCACGGTGGATAGACAGGAACTCGGGCGTCGTGAGCACGATACCGGTGCGGCCCGAAGCTAGACCGGCGAACACGTCATCGCGTGCGGCCTCCACGGTCTCGCCGGTCAGCACGCCAACGCCAATGCCAAGCGCTGCCATCGTCGACGAGAGGTGATAGGCCTGGTCGGCAACGAGCGCACGCAGCGGATAGACAAAGATGCTCGCACGCCCGCGAAGGACCGCCTCGCGCGCGGCATGCACATGGAAGATGAGCGACTTGCCGCGCCCCGTTCCCATAACGGCCAGAACACTTTGGTGATCGGCCAAGGCGTCGAGCGCCTCGACCTGCGCGCGGTGTGGCTGGTTCGAGCCGATAAAGCTATGGATAAGCGAGCGTGTCAGCTCGGTATAAGAAAGCTGGGCGAGCGTCTCGCGCTTGCGCGACTCCAGGCGCAGGCCGGAATCCGCCGGCTGCACGCCACGACGAAGCTCGCATGCCGGATCGTCGACGCTGGGCAGCGTGGTATCGCGGACCAGAACATCCTTGACCATGAGCTTGGGCTTCACACGACCCTGCCAATGCTCGGCAACAGCCTCGAACACCAAGTCGACGGCGCTGTCGCAATTGATAAGCTTGTCGATCTGCGGCACACGAAACATGATGGCCGGCACACTCGCGGCGCCATCCGTCGCCACGAAGCGCATGTGCTCGCCGGTCTTACCCACCACGGCGCGATCACACATCGTCACGCCCTCGGCAGCCAGCAGCGGCACCTTATTACCCTGGCCAAACGGCTCAAGGCGGGAAATCTGCTCGATGGTCTCGATATTCAATTCGGAAAGGTCGACCGTGGCGGCAACCTCGTCGGTGTCCTCAAAGTCCTCGGCGGGAAGCTCGGACAACACAGCGGAAAGGCGACGGAGGAACTCATCGAGCTTGGATGCCTCGATGGTCACACCCACCGCGCCGGCATGTCCGCCGCGACGAATCATCAGGTCGGAACAGCGCTCGATGGCGTCAAACAGGTTAACTTTGCCCACCGAGCGACCAGAGCCGCGCGCGATACCGTCCTCGATCGAGAACAGCAGCGCCGGCACGTGGTAGCGGTTGGTCAGACGGCTTGCCACGATGCCCTTGACGCCCTCGTGCCAGCCTTCGCCGCCCACGACGATCGCGCGTCCGCCGTCATAGGTCTCCTCGACCTTTGCCATGGCATCGCGCGTGAGCTCCGCCTCGATCTCACGGCGCTGGCGGTTGATTTCCTCGAGCTCAGCCGCCAGTGCGCTTGCTTCGATGGGATCGCGGGCAAGCAGCAGGTCGAGCGCCAGCTTGGGATCAGCCATGCGACCGGCAGCGTTTAAGCGGGGAATGAGCGAGAATGACAGGCCATCCGCCGTAATGCTCGAAAGGTCCGCCTTGGCGAGCGCGGCAAGCGCGATATAGCCGGGGCGAGCGGTTACGCGCATCTGCTGGATGCCCTCGGCAACCAGCGCGCGGTTCTCGGGCGTGAGCGGCATCATGTCGGACACGGTGCCCAGCGCCGCGACCTCGATTAGCGAACGCCAATACGACGGCTTGCCCAGGCGCTCACCCAGGACTTGCACCAGCTTGAGCGCCACACCAGCACCGGCAAGCTCACGCGAGGGGCCCTCGTCCTCGAGCTTGGGGTCAGTCAGGGGCACACCCTGCGGCACCTGGTCGGAGGGCTCGTGATGGTCCGTGACCACCAAATCGATCCCCAGGCTCTCCAGGTAGGAAACCTCTTCCTTGGCGGCAATGCCGTTATCGACGGTCACGATCAGCTGGGGGCGAGTGAGCTCGTTAACGCGGTCGAGCGCCGCGCGCGAAAGACCGTAGCCCTCATCAAAGCGATGCGGAATAAACGGCGTGACATCGGCGCCAAACGTGCGCAGCGCCTCGGTCAACAGGCAGGTCGACGTAATACCGTCAACGTCAAAATCGCCAAAGACTGCAATGTGCTCGTGGTTGCGAATAGCACGCTCGACGCGGTCGGCAACGACCGACATGCCCGGGATAATGAGTGGGTCGGCCCAGTCGCGATCGAGCGAAGGCGTCAAAAACAATTGGCCCTCTTTGATGGAGCCAATGCCGTGCGCGACCATAATGCGCGCCACCAGCCCGGGAATGCCCAGACCAGCCGAAAGCCCCTTTTCGAGCTCGGGATTTTGCTGAGCGACCGCCCAGCGATGCGTCGTCTTAAGCGATGACATAGGCACCCACCCCCGATAGGGGCAGGTCGCCGCGATACCTCTCACGGTTCATAGCGATGAGTCCTCTGTGTATGCCCGCTTCGGCAGGCAGATCTGTTGAACGGATTTATTATACCGTGCGGCGCGGACGCAAATCGCCGCAGCACGCCGCGGTTTCGGTAAACGATGCCGGTAATACCCTCGAAATTAGGAATCAAGGTTCGATAGCATCCGACCAGCGATTTTAGGCGCTGTCGGTGCCGTTCCCCACGGGTTCAGGCGGGTCGCTAGGGCTGGGTTGGTTGCAAATCGGTTGCACGCGAGGATGACAAAAGAAAAGCCCCAACCCGTTAAGGGTCAGGGCTAAGAGCTGGGTGCTACTCGTCATCGTCCTCGTCATCGTCCCCGATAGTGAGGAACTCAAAAGTAAGGTCGGACAGGCTATGCCCGATTAACAGGTCAGGGTCAAGATACACGCTGGTCCATGTGTAGTTTCCCGTCGCACCAAAACCGAGCAGATTAATCTCGAGCTCGACTGAGCCGAGTTTCACACTCAAAAACTCAATGCGCAAAATGTCGGCGTGGGCAAGAGCTACCAGAACCCCGCCGTACAGATAGCAATCCACCTCGATGCCGCCGTTCATGGTCTCGCCGCGCTGGAACGGCTCGACCCCATCAGGGACAGGCCAAGCGGTAGGGGTCTTATGACCAGACCAAGGCATTTCAGATACAGACATTTGAATTCCTTTCGAAGTAGCTTTAGCAAAACAGCTGTTTTGCTCTTCGATTAGAAGAGTAACACCACAAAGGAACGGGCACAAGCAAAATATATATTTTGCTCGTTATTTTTTTGCCTACCAGCCCGCCATAGCAGAGCCGCGTTTACCAACACTAGGCTATCCGCACGATAGCAGCATAAAGTTACCCGTCCGAGGGTGCGGAGAACGCAGCATCGAGACGGAGGGCAACCTCGCGGCGAGCATCATGCATCAGGTGTCCATATACGTTAAGAGTCAAGCTCACATCACGATGCCCGAGACGGTTAGCAATAGACAAGACATTCACACCAAGGGCGATGAGCAGGGCAACATGGCTGTGCCGCAGACCGTGCGGGCGTATCCGATGAACGCCAGCCATAGGCGCATGGCGGTCGATGATACGCCCAATGGTATCCCTAGCGAACGGGTCACCGTTCCAGCTAAGGACAAAGTCCGTCACAACGTTACGGCGCTGCACGCCGCGCCAGCGTTCGAGATATTCAAGCGTGAGCGCATCGAGGGCTATCGCACGTTTGCCAGCTTTCGTTTTTGGCGGGGTCAGTTTCCACTCGCGGACATTACGGTAATACATCGAGCAGTCCACCGACAGGACACCCTCGCCGAAGTCGATAGCAGACCAGCGCAGGGCTTGGGCTTCACCCAACCGAAGCCCCGTCATGTAGAGCAGCCAAAGGCACGTGAAGCCATAAAGCCCGTAATACTCGGACGTGTCGAAGGTAGCAATTACACGCTCGAACTCGTCCCGCGTCCAGAAATCGACCTCACGGTGCCGTTTCGGGATATTGCCGACCTGCCGCGCGGGGTTGCGCTGCAAAAGCCCCAACTGCACCGCCATATCGAGAACCGTAGCGAAGTGACCGAACACGAGACGCACGTAGGAGGGCGCGTGACCCTCCAGAAGCCCGTTCTGCCACCGCTTCACCATCGGCGGGGCAATGTCCCGCAGCCGCAGGCGATCGAAAGCGCCGAAATGCTTTCGAGCAATAGCGGCGCGGGCATAGAAAGTGCTTTCGCGGACACGCGCCCTATAGTCAGGCTCCCAATAGGAGCGGTAGAACTCACCGAATGACATGGTGGAGTTGCCGCGAACGGCGGTCTTGGAGAAGTCAGCCATATACGCATCGTAGGCGGCTTTCGCGTCCTTCTGGGTCTTGTAGCCGCGCCCCCAGTGGCGTACGCGCTTGCCCTCCGCATCGGTGCCGAGGTTAGCCACGAAATACCAACTGCCGTTGCGTTTGTCGCGGTATACGTTACTCGACTTGGGCATCATGCGCCCCCACGGGGTCAACGCCGATTATCTCGGCAACAGCGGACGCGGGGACGCGCCCGACCTTGCGGGAGCCGTAGAACCCGAACCCCTTGGAAACCATGAGAGCTTTCGCAGCCCTGATAATGTCAGCAGACTTGGACGCACTGAAACCCAGCGCGATTAAATCGGTCTTATCGACCATTACACAGCTAGCCATAGGCTACCAGTCCTTCCCTATCTTCGTGTACCGAACCTTACGCGGGGCGTATCCACCGCCCTCACCGTAAAGGTCTGGTATCAATTGGTCGTATTCCTTCGTGAAAGCCACCGTATAGCCCTCGAACGAAAGAGGTTCGAGCGTGGTGAAACGCTCTTCCACGGGCTGAATAAGGTTCTGTGAGCGAAAGAACTTCTTCTGCTTGTAGGAACCCTCGTCAACGTCCTTGCTGAAATACTTGGAGATATAGCGACCAACGTTGTAGCGTTGGTCAACGTCAACGCGGTTAATCTTGACGAAACCGTGACCCCACACCTCGCGCAGCTCGGACAGCCTGATATACGGCAGACCGAACAGGACAACGTGGTAATGGATAGCCCCGCGTTTCTGGGCTTCCCACACAGCCAGATACCTTATCTGCATCTTGTCCGTTCTATAGACGCGGCGGTTCAACCGCCTAACGAACTTGGAAAACTCGCGGTTGCAGTATTTAATGTCGGTTACGTTATCGGCGAACGTGAGCGTTAGAAACTTGGTCGAATCATCGAAATTGCAGTCAATAAGGCGGGCTATCTCCCAACGGACGGCGCTGTAGTGCCTCTGCCGCCGTTTCGCGGCATCGTAGTAAGCGGCTGCATCGGGCTTTCGCCCACGTTCGCTATCATCCTCTGAATCATCGTCAGTGCGGGCTTCTGGGTTCATGCGCCCAGCGGGAGCCGAATACTCCCAAACCTCAATCGTGGTGGGCGTCTCGATGGTCTTGACCCATACGAGCGACACTGGTACGTACCACCTTCGGCACATCCGCGAAAAACTGGGGTTCACCAGCGGGAACCGCCCAAAACGGGCGAACTTCCGCGGAAAGATGTTGTCATATATATCAAGTAAAGTACGGTCGGGCTTCGCCCTCCCCGCCACGGGTTCGGGGTCGCTCCGCTCGGCTGGCGCGTCCCGCGCCGCCGACCCCGCCCCCGTGGCGCTATACCCTATGCGTCTTGAATATCTGCGGGCTTCTCGGCGGTTTCGCCCTCGGGGTTCACGGGAGATACCCCGTTACGGCGTTGAGCGGCGATATAAAGCCGTTTCAGCTCTTTCGGGTAGCGACCTTCGAGTAGTCCGCAAACGGGGCTTTAAAAGGTCTTGGAGCGTCCCAGCCGTCAAGCATGATATAGCCCGTGCCCTTTTCCTCGATGGGCGCGGCATCGACCGAGCAGCCGAAAGCCATCTGGTAGCCCTCGCGGGACAGCGTGCCGAGGGACACGCGAGCGCCCAAGTTGTCGCGTATGTCGGTCGATATGGTATCGGCGCGGGGCTGCTGCATCGCCAGAATCACGAACACGTTAGCGGCGCGGGCTTTCAAAACAAGCTGGGTCAGGTTGTCCCATACCTCGGCAAACGTCTTTTTGTCCGCGCCAGCCTTGAACGCCGCGACCTCATCGAATATCAGGAACACGGGGTTAAGCCCGTAGGTAAAGGCATTGGCACCGAAACGGAAACGCTCGGGGTCTTGCATGTACTCGTATCGCCTATCCATCTCCTCGCGGCAAAGGCGCACCACCTTGGCAATCTGGGCGGGCGATACGCCAACGCGGTCGGAGCCTATGACATGCGAGAGCGAAGCCAGCTCGGCGTTTTTCGGGTCGCAGATATACACCTCACCCGCGAACCCGCGGGAGTTTCCGAGCCGTAAGAACTCGGCTATCAGGTAGTAGATAAATGTTGACTTGCCGCCGCCAGTGCCGCCAGCTATGAGCATATGGGGCAGGTGGGCGAAGTTCCACGACAGCTCACCCGTCAGCGGTATCGCATCGAGCCGACCCGTAGGCTCGGAGGACAGCAGGCGGGGAACGGCTTGGATACGGGTATCCTCGACAACGCGGTACACGTAGTCCCAAGAAGCTATGCCATGCGTCTTGGATTCGAGCCTACAGCCCAAGGCGGCACCCAGACCGAGCTTATCCAACTCCCCCGTCCGCCTGCACCACTCGGCATCATCGAGGGCGCGGACGGTGAGGGTCGAGCCGCGGGAGTAGACGCGAACGCGCATACCCGAGACGCGGGCGGTCTTGCCGCTCTTTGTGTCCACGACTTCCTCGCGGTAGAGCTTGGCATCGTTGAGAAAAGCCGAGACGGGAATCACAGCCCAAGCGCAGGGGTAGAGCCTGACATTGAAGCCGACAGCCACCAGAAGAAGCCACGCACCGAGGGCGATCGAGAGCGCGGCGGGGACGAGCAGCGGCAGGAAGATAAAGCTCCTGCACACGAACGAAAGCAGCAAATAGGCAATGAAGAACGGCAGGAAGGAGCTTATGCAGAGCAGGAGGGCGGGGAGCAGGGCGGGAACTAGGGGCTTGCGGGCGCTCACCAGAACGCCGCGCTCCAAACGCCTATCGTCACGGGCATCGAGACGGGCGGCGAGCGGCAGGAAGAACCGCGACACCCAGCGGTTAGAGGTCAGGAAGTCATACAGCACGGGAGACACCCCCGAAGCGGGTAAAGACGGCACGGGAGCCGTCAGGGTAGACGGAAGTGACGGAGAGGGAGAGCGCCGAGCCGTCACGCAGCGGGGACGCGACCTCGTAGGCGCACCAGAGGGCTACGGGTTCACCGTCCCCGCCGACCTCGACACCGTGACCGACAAAGGAACCGAGGACGGAGCGACCGCCGACCGAAGCGGAGGTGACGGAGAGGGACGCGGCATCGGGCGAGGACACCGCGAACAGCAGGGCGGGGGTCTTGCCGTCAGAAGGGACTAGGCGCAGCGAGAGAGCGGAGCCGTCCGAGGACTCGAACCTATCGAACTCGCGGGCGTTGACGGGCACGGCGGCGCTACCCCGAACCCAGGGCGCACAGCACTCGAAGGGCGGGAGGGCGCGGGCGGGACGGCGGCGGTAATGCGGGCAGTCTCGGAGACGAGCCAGCCGAGGACGAGGGCGTAGAGAACCGCGACCGAGACGAAGAACACTCGGAGATACTTAGACATGGCGCACCACCTAGTAACGCCCAAACAGGTGGAACGGGTCAGGGTTGCCAACCATAGCCGACAGAACCCAGAGGACGAGGGCAAACAGCAGAATCAGCTGGGCGGTCTGGACACCGCGAGCGAGCGAGGGCATACGGTGGCTAGCGAGCCAGTCTGGGAGGAAAAACCAGACATTCGAGAGCGTTGCAACTATTCCCTTAAGGACGGCGATAAAATAAGCCATGTGACGGCTCCTTAATCGTAAACGTTTCAGTTGAAAGAGAGCCGCCCCGCGCTCGGGATTGGCGTTTTGAGACGCGGGGGCGGCAGCTGTAATCGGCAGCGGTCAGGGAGTCGTTACTCCTTGCCGCGCGGCTGGTTAGCCAGTCGGCAGGCATCAGCGGACGCGGTGACGGCGATACGACCGTTACGACCGACATAGGGGCGGGCGTTGAGGTTCGTAAAGACCACCTCGGTACCCGTGGGAATCTCGTCCTCGGGGTCGAACAGGAGCACAGGAGCGCCCTCGACCAGCACATTCAAATGCTCATAGCCGTTTTGGAGGTCAACCACATCGAAGCGGGTTCCGCTGATGGTATCGGTGCGCTGGTTCGTGGCGCGGTCGTACTCGTAGGCGATGGAATTGCCAGCGAGGAAGAAACGGTGACCGTTAAGGTCGAGCTTGTAAGCCATGATGAATAGCCCTTTCTAGGCGATAGCGAAGCTATACGTAACGTTGCCAGTGACGGAATCGGAGTACCAAACATCCTGCTGGGTGCTAAGGGTATCCTCGGAATCAGAGCCGTTGATATGCAGCACGCCCTTGGAATCGTTCGTACCGTTGCTAATGTCCTTGGCGCTGAACTCGGTCTTGCCCTGCGTGACGGACAGCATATACGGCGCTTGGTGACGGTCGGTATTGGCGCGTGCCGTAACCTTCTTGCCGCTGCCGATGATGCCAGCGACATTGACGCGATACTTTGCAGTGATGGAGTTAGAACCTGCACCGATACCCGAAACACTGATAGAGGTCGGCACCGTGACAACGTACTTGCCGAGGTCATGGTCGGTACCGTTCTTATCCTTCCACGTACCGTCAGCCGTGAGGGTGACGGGAACGGTGGCTTCGGCGGTACCCTGCTCGGAGCTTTCGATAGCGTTGTCAGCGCCGAGGTTGACGGCGGGTGCGGCAAAAGCCGAGAGCGGGGAACCGATAACAGCTGCGAGCGCGAGCGCGGGCATGAGCTTTACGGCGGTCTTGGGGTTTAACATGACAGTCTCCTTTCGGGAGGGGTTTCGTTCCCGCGCCTATCGCGGGAACCTTTCTATGACACGCTTTCGGAACTGATCGAAAGCGGTATCACCTACTCAACGGTCAGGGTGAAATCAAAGGACGTGGAGCTAGCGGGCGTTTTTCCATCAGACGCGAGTACCGAGCGCCACACGGTGCGGGCGCTATAGGTGCCAGCTGGGACGGGCTGCGTGAGCTTGATACGGTTTACCTCACACCCAGGGCGAATAAAGGCACCGTACCCCGTTTTATCAGGGGCGTTGTAAACACATTCGGTGTCGGAATCATATTTCCCGTCATGGTTCAAATCGACCATGACGCTCGGGCTGGAGATAATCGGGTTGCCCCCCTCTTTGCCCTTTGCGTACTTACAGGTCGCAGGGAGCGAAAGACGGAAATCTTGGGTCATGGAGTCGGCAACCCAGCGGCTATCTACACTCGCATCATACGCGGCATAATCGACCGAGACAACGGGCTTGGACGTAGCGCCAGCCGTGCCCGTCATGCCCGACAGGAAATCGGGCGAGCCAGACGGGGAACAGAGCGACAGGGACAGGCAGAGCAGCAGGGCACAGAGCGCGAGCGGCAGGAGCAGTACCCATTTGCGGAGGTGGTAGACGCGGGCGTAGAACTGGAAACCGTCCTTATCTCGCTCCGCCCTCACGCAGCCAGCAGCACGGAAAAACAGGCGCTTGCGGTCAGTTTCCAGACGGGCGGCGTGCCAATACTTCCCCGCCTTGACCCATAAAAGCGGTTGATGCGGATTACCGTTATAGATACAGAGCAGGGTCGGGTCGTTGCAGTCCTTGGGGGGACGGCGGCGCATGGCGAAAGCATTGAGATACACCAAAGGTTCATCGTCAGGGTCGGGGTCTGCCACGGCGGGCAGCTTGCAACCCGTCAGACGTTCCGAGGTGTCACCCTCGAAATCATCAACGACATGCGCAAGCGGGGCGGGGTCATAATGCAGACGGCGCATTAGAACAGCTCCGAAGCGTCAGCGAAACCGTCTGCATCTACCGCACCGTTCGGGAACAGGTCAGACTGGTCGAATATGGACGGGTCGATGCGGGCGAAGGTCATGTGCTTTTTGCGGGCGGGGACGGCGACGCGGGACGCGTCAGCCGAGAGAAGTTCAGACGGGTCAAAGGCAGCGGGAGCGTCCTCGGATAACTCGGCATCATCGGCAACCTTGTATGGCAGCTTGCCCAGTTCATCAGCGATAACCGCGCGGAAAAGCAGGGCGATAGCGAAAGGGCGGTAAGGGGCGCGTTTCTTCAACGCGGTAAAGTCAGGCGCGATAGCGGAGACGAAATTACGAAGCGCGCTATCGACCGCAGGGGAAAGACTAAGAGACGTGACAAAGCGGGAGCCGCACGGGAGCCAGCTAGGAATACCGAACTCACGAGGTTCCATGCGGGACAGGCGGAACCAATCGACAACGTGAACGTGCGGCATCACGCGATGCAAGGCGTACTCGACAGCCGTTGCAATGTTGGGGGCGGCAGTACTGGACGGCGGGGTAACGAGCGAGAACACATACAAAGACGTGTAACTGACCTCGCGGCGAAAATTCGTGTTACGGGCAATTTTCTTCGATTGCAACTTGACGGTAGGCATTTCCAATCCTTTCAAAGTAGCGTTAGCAAAACAGCTGTTTTACTCCTTGATTAGAAGAGTAACACCACAAAGGAACGGGCACAAGCAAAATATCTATTTTGCTCGATAATTTTTTGCCTACCAGCCCGCGTTTACAACACCGCCCCTTCCAACACCCCTCCGTTGTTCTGGTGGACTACGGGGCATTGAAAGCGGCGGCATTGAAAACGCTGTGTTATCCGCACGATAGCGGCGTGATGGTTGCCGAGGGGTTGCGCTGCCAACGTCCTCGACCGTTCGACAGCAGGTCAGGGGCTTGGGAACAGCGCGCAGCGGTAATACCCTCGAAATAATCGAGCGTTTCTGACGCACGGACACATGCAAGCGTCTAGCATATCCATTCAAAACGGATTCACGAGCAAAGGGAGTCACAAGAGCATATGAAGCAATGGGTTGGACTGGGCAAGTTTCTCGCGGGGCACATGCAAATCATCGTTCCGATTTGCGTGGCGCTCGGCGTGCTCTTTCCTCAGCAGATCGGCGTTCTCAAGCCCATCGTTCCCACCCTGTTTGCCTTTATGACGTTCCAAGGCGCGCTCAGCAACACCTTCCACCAGGTAGCTGAGGTGTTCCGCCGTCCCCTGCATCTGATTTTGGCGTTATTTGTCTCGGCTGTGATCATCCCCATCGCGGCGTATGCCATGGGCTCACTGTTCTTTGGCTCCAACCCCAACCTTGTCTGCGGCATCGTGCTCGAGTACAGCGTACCCGTGGCAGTCACTGCCTTTATGTGGATTAGCATGTTCGGCGGCAACGGCCCGCTCGCGCTCACCATCATCCTGACGTCCTCGGTTATATCGCCCGTAACGATTCCGCTCACGCTCAAGCTCCTGTTGGGCGCCACCGTCGCAATCGATGTTCCGAGCATGATGCAGAACATGGCCTTTATGATTGCCATCCCCGCCGTGCTCGGCATCGTGATCAACGAGCTCACGCACGGCTGGGGACACGAGAAACTCTCCCCCGCGCTCTCGCCCGCCTGCAAGTTCATGATGATGGGCGTTATCGCCTCCAACTCCACCGCCATGAGCGAGTACATGCTGCACATGAACGCGGTGCGCTTGGAAGTAGCCCTCTTTATTTTGGTCTTCGCCATCAGCGGCTTTGTCGTCGGCATTCTGGTCGCCCGCGCGCTGCATCTGCCATATAGCGAAACGACCACCATGTGCTTTACCTGCGGCATGCGCAATATCTCTTCGGGCGCCGTCATCGCCACGCAATACTTTCCGGGCGAAGTCGTGTTTCCCGTCATGTGCGGAACGCTGTTTCAGCAGGTGCTCGCCTCGTTTATCGGGCACCTCTTTGAGCGTCTGACCGGCGAGGAGCGCGCCGCCCAGCGCAAGCGAGTCGAGGCCGGCCGCGACGCCATGGGGCGCTAGACTGTCCGCATTACGCGGGTGTTAGTCTTGCTATACGAGCGTTTCCAGATGCGCACGCAGGCGCTCAGCATCGACATCGAGCGTGGTCTCAGCATTGACCTGGGCCAAACGATAGCCGACAAAGTAGGGCGAAACCACCCAACGCGGCAGCGCCTTGGCAATGGTCCGACCGCCCAGGTGATAGAAGAACAGGTTGTACGACTCTGCGCGACCACCGTGGTGCTCGTTCAGGATATAGCGCAGAGCTACCTGGATCGCATCGGCGAAGAGATCCGCCTCGGCTTGGTCTCGCATGCCATCGCTGGCGGCGATTCCCTGCGGGGCTGAAACGTTGACCTCAAAGAACCCCATAATCGGTTCGATTGAGATGTTGACCGAGATTCTCCCCTGTTGCCAGACATTGATGCCTTCGAAATTGGCGGAAGTCAGCGAAGCATAGCCGTCTTCCTGCTCCAAACCCACAATCTGCATGTGCGGATGAACGAGGCTGCCGCCCGAGAGCGGACCCTTGTTCTTGTACATGAGCACGCTTCGATACTGCTGTGAATCGATCATCTGCTGCCAGCAACCCAGGGCAAACCGCATCACATGGTGGAGTTCATCCGGCTCATAGGTCACCAGGTCGGCATCGTGATCGGCCGACTCGATTAGCACGGTTTGATGGGTGGCGCGCAGGGTTTTGAACTTATTCTCGAGCCAGATGCAGTCACCGTCGCGCCGGATGATGTTGGTGAGCCCCTCCGTGTTGCAAAAGGGACACGCGGTACCGGGGCGACGGTTGTCGTCGGGCTTGCCACTCGCCTGCTGAACATCGAATACAAGCGCCACGGGCTACACCTCCAGCGGTACGATCCTTGTGCCATGGAGCTCGGAGACGCCCAGTGCCGCCGCCACGGTATCGCGGTTGGCCGTGGAAATGCCGCCGCCGGGAAGGATGGTCAAGCGGTCGCCCGCATACTCGATCAAGTGGGCCAGGTTTTCGAAGTTGTCCTCGATCGGCGTACCGGCAGCGCCGCCATGCGTCAAGATGCGTGTGATGCCGCAGTCGACGAGTATGTCAATCGCGTCGAGCTGAGCCTCGGGCGAGAGCTGATCAAACGCCATGTGGAAGGTGATGTCGATGGGCCCACGCTTGCACTCCTCGGTCGCGCAGCCCGCAGCCATCACGAGGGCACCGAGCGTGAGTTCGTCGAGCGCCCAGCCGCCGGCGCAGGGCTTGCAGCAGCCAAAGACCAAGCCGTCAACGCCGGCGCTCACGGCAAGGCCCAGGTCCATCTCCATCATACGCAGCTCGTCTTGGTTGTAATGAAAGTCGCCGCCACGCGGGCGAATCATGCACACCACTCGCGCGTCATGCTCGTGAGCATAGCTGACTGTAGCGCTGATAACACCGGCCGAGGGTGTAGTGCCACCAACGGCAAGGTTGTCGCACAGTTCAATACGCCTTGCACCGGCATCGATAGCCGCCGGCACCCGCTCAAAGTTCTCGGCACAAAACTCGTACAGCATAGATAGACCCCCAAAGACAGCAGATGTTTTCCGACGGGCATTGTCACACATCCCCATGAAGTTGCGGTGGAATAGGGGCTCATTTGGCCTCTGGAGCCCGTATTCAGTCCCTATTTCACCGCAACTAAAAAGGGGCGCTGACTGAGATAGTCAGCGCCCCTTTTGTTAGGTGGGTTAGCCTCCGAGGTAGGCTTTGCGGACGTTATCGTCGTGCAGGAGCTCTTGACCGGTGCCGGTCATGGTGATCTTGCCGGTCTCGAGCACGTAGCCGCGCGTGGCGATGGAAAGAGCCATCTGTGCGTTTTGCTCGACCAGAAGCACCGTGGTGCCGGCCTTGTGCAGGTCCTCGACAATCTGGAAGATCTGCTCAATCAGAATCGGCGCCAGACCCATGGAAGGCTCGTCGAGCATAAGCAGTTTGGGGTTACTCATAAGAGCGCGCCCCATAACAAGCATCTGCTGCTCACCGCCCGAAAGGGTGCCGGCGACCTGGCGACGGCGTTCCTTCAGGCGCGGGAACTGCTCGTAGACGCGCTCGAGGCCCGGAGCCACCGTGGACTTGGGCTGCGTGTAGGCGCCCATCTCCAGGTTCTCCTCAACCGTCATCTGCAAAAAGGCGCGACGACCCTCGGGAACCTGAGCCAGGCCCTTACCAACCAGCTTGTCGGCGGGCGTATGGGTAATGTCCTCGCCCATAAACTTGATGGAGCCGGTCTTGGAGCGCAGCAGGCCCGAGACGGTCTTGAGCGTTGTGGACTTGCCGGCACCGTTGGCACCAATCAAGGCCACGATCTCGCCCTCGTTAACGTTAAAGGAGATGTCCTTGATGGCGTGGATGGCGCCGTACCAGACGTTGATGTTGTAGACGGAAAGCATCGGCTCTGCCATTTAGTTCTCCCCCTTATCCTGCTTGCCCAGATATGCCTCGATAACGGCGTCGTTGTTCTGGATCTCCTCGGCCGTACCCTTGGCAATGACCTTGCCAAAGTTGAGCACGCAGATGCCCTCGCAGATGTTCATAACGAGCGACATATCATGCTCGATAAGCATGATGGCGATGCCGAAGGTGTCACGAATCTTGACGATGTTCTCCATAAGCTCCGCGGTCTCGGACGGGTTCATGCCGGCGGCAGGCTCATCGAGCAGCAGCAGCTTGGGGTTGGTGGCAAGCGCGCGGACGATCTCCAGACGACGCTGTGCGCCGTAAGGCAGCGATCCGGCCTGCTCATTTGCCAGGTGTTCCATATCAAAAATGGACAGCAGCTCCATGGCGCGCTCGTGGGCGGCCTTCTCGTGCTTCCAATACGTCGGCAGGCGCAGCACGCCCTCAAAGCCGGAGTAGCGCTCCTGGTTGTGCAGGCCGACCTTAACGTTGTCCTCCACCGTCATGGTGTTGAACAGGCGAATGTTCTGGAACGTACGGGCAATACCCATGCGGTTGACCTGGTAGACCGACTTGCCCGAAGTGTCCTCACCGTCGAGCAGGATGGTGCCGTGCGTGGGCTGGTACACCTTGGTGAGCAGGTTGAAGACCGTGGTCTTGCCGGCACCGTTGGGGCCGATGAGACCGGCGATCTCGGTCTTGCCGATAGTCAGGCTAAAGTCGTCGACCGCCTTAAGGCCACCGAACTCAATGCCCAGGTGGATGCACTCGAGTGCCGGGCGCTCGCCCAGGTCGCGGTCGGGAACGATGGCGCCAGAAGGATACGGGACCATCTTGCCCTTGTTGAACTCAAATTTACTGGGCATCGGCTGCCACCTCCTTCTTGGAAGCAAAGCGGTCCTTGACGCGACCGAAGAACGCCTTGAGCTGCGGGTTGTTGGTAAAGATCATGACCAGAATCAGCACGATGGCGTAGATGAGCATGCGGTAGTCCGAGAACTGACGGAGCAGCTCGGGAAGCACCGTGAGCAATGCCGCCGCGATGACGGAGCCGCGCATGTTGCCCAGGCCGCCCAGGACCACGAACACCAGGATGAGGATGGACGTGTTGAAGTCGAACTTGGTGGCGGAGAGCTGCGAGAAGTTACCGCCGAACAGGGCTCCGGCAGCACCGGCGAGGGCAGCGGAAACCACGAAGGCGATCATGCGGTACTCGGTGACGGAGATGCCTACGGACTCGGCTGCAATCTTGTTATCGCGCACGGCCATGATGGCACGGCCGGTACGGCTGCGAACCAGGTTGAGCACGATCACGAGTGCGACCATGACTAGGATGGCACCGGCGAGGAAGGTCGAGTACGTCGACACGCCCGAGGCGCCCTGGGCACCCTTGATGATGGCGGTGCCGTCCTCGAGCAGGTGCAGGTCGTCGATCGTAGAGTTGCCCGTGATGTTAAAGATCACATGCAGGCCGCGCGAGTCGACGCCCACAATGAGGCAAGTGACGATCTCTTTGATGATCTCGCCAAAAGCCAGCGTCACGATGGCCAGATAGTCGCCGCTCAGGCGCAGGACCGGGATACCGATCAAGAAGCCCAAGACGGCAGCGGCGATAGCGCCGACCACGATGCTGATGATAAGGCGCACCGGATCGGAGGGAACGGCACTCTCGAGGGCGACCGCGGTGACGATGCCCGTGTAGGCACCGACACTCATAAAGCCCGCATGGCCCAGCGACAGGTCGCCCGCGATGCCGACGACAAGGTTGAGGGAAATGGCCATGACGATGTAGGCCGTAATAGGAACCAACTGACCGGCGATCATGCGCGGAATCATGTGGTTCGACTGCATAAAGAACACGATGGCGAAGGCCACGATGCACATGGCGTACGTAACAAAGTCGTGACGCGTCTGTTTATCTTTAAGAAACTTCATAGCGCTCACCTACACCTTCTCGGGGACGTACTTGCCCAAGAGGCCGGCAGGCTTGACGAGCAGGACGATGATCAAAACACCAAAGACGATGGAGTTGGCAAGGCTCGTGGAAATGTAGGCCTGCGCCATCGCCTCGATGATGCCGATGAGAATGCCACCGACAAAGGCACCGGGGATGGAACCAATGCCACCGAAGACGGCGGCGTCGAAGGCTTTGATGCCAGGCATGGCGCCCGTCGTGGGCTGCAGCACCGGCGAGTAGGAGCACAAGAGCACGCCGGCGATGGCGGCAAGGGCGGAGCCGATGGCGAACGTCATCGAGATGGTGCGGTTGACGTTGATGCCCATGAGCTGAGCGGCGGCCTTGTCCTCGGACACGGCGCGCATGGCCTTGCCCATCTTGGTCTTACCTGTAAAGAACATCAGGCCGGCCATGATAACCAGGCAGGCGACGATGGTCACGAGCGAGACGGCGCTTACGTTGAACTTAGCCAAGAACTCCGGCACCTGGAAGGTGACGAGCGAAGTGAAGTTCTTGGGCGTGGCGCCCCACAGAAGCTGCGCGGCGTTCTGCAGGAAGTAAGACACACCGATAGCCGTGATCAGAACGGCCAGCGGGCCTGCCTGACGCAGCGGCTTATAGGCCAGACCCTCGATGAGAACACCGAGAACGGTACAGACCACACAAGAGAGAACTACAGATGCCCAGCCCGGGAGGCCGAGATACGACGTGGCGCAGAACGAGACATAGGCACCGACCATGATGACATCGCCGTGAGCGAAGTTGAGCATCTTGGCGATACCGTAGACCATGGTGTAGCCCAACGCGATGATGGCGTAGACGCTGCCCATGGACAGGCCGTTGACCAGGTATTGGATAAAGACCGTCATGTTCCACATCCCCCTTTCGAATAGGTTTCCAGTTAATGTATGAAACAGGGACGTTACATCGTCCCTAGATACCAAGCAAGCAGGGAAGGCCAAAACCTCCCCTGCTTGGGATCAAAACCGCTCTATGTAAGGCGGCCTATTAGGCCTGTACGTACTTGCCGTCGGTGATGACGTACGCCGTGGGCTCCTTCTGGACCTGGCCCTTATCGTTCCAGGTGAGCTTGCCGGTCAGACCGTCAACGGTAATCTTGAGCATAGCCTTGGACAGCTTCTCGGCGACCTCGGTCGGATCGGCGTCGACACCAAGACCGGCCTCCTTGACGGCCTCGGCCACCGCGTGCACGCCGTCGTAGGCGTCGGCGGCAAACTGGTCGGGGGTATCGCCGTACTTATCCTTATAGGCGTTGACGAAGTCGGCGTTCTTCTCGTCATCGGCGGAGAACGGGGTCATGAGCAGCAGGCCCTCGGCAAGAGAGGTGTCGAAGCCCTCAACGCCCAGGATGCCGTCCATGCCGTCGCAGCCCATCATCTTGACGTCGTAGCCCATGTCCTTGGCGTTCTTGAGCAGGACGGACGCCGGAGTGTAGTAGATCGGCGCAAAGATCATGGTGGCGCCGGCCTGCTTGGCCTTGGTCAGCTGGTTGGTAAAGCTCGTGGCGGAGTCGTCCTTAAAGGTCTCCTCGTCGACAATCTCGAGCTTGGACTCAGCGGCCTGGGCCTTAAAGGAATCTGCGATGCCCGAAGAATAGGCGTCGCCGGAGTTATAGAACAGCACGAACTTCTCGTCCGCATACTTCTGCGCCAGGAACTTGGCAGCGTTGACACCCTGGTTGGGGTCGGTGAAGCAAACCTGGAAGACGCAATCCTTGCCGTCGGTGACGTCCTCGGAGGACGCGGACGGGGTGATCATGAACGTCTTGGGGTCGTTACCGCACTCTGCGGCAACGGCAACCGACGCACCCGTGGTGGTCGGACCGACGAGGGCCTGCATGCCCCAGTCGAGCAGGGTGTTGAAGGCGTTGACGGCCTTCTCGCCATCGGCCTGGTCATCCTCGGCTTTGCTGGCAAGCGGCAGCTCCTTGGTCGAAAAATCCTTGCAGCCAAGCTCGACACCCTGGGTAACGGACTTGCCGTAGGACGCGTTGGCGCCGGTCAGCGGGCCGATGGTGCCGATCTTAAACGAAGCGTCGCCCGAAGCGGAACCGCTGTCGCCGCCGTTGGAGGAGCAGCCAGCTAGAATGGACATCGCCCCCAGACCTGCTGCGCTCGCGATAACGCTCCTGCGATTCATAACAGGGTTCAATGACTTACCGGTGAGGCTCGACATGCGGCTCTCCTCTCAAATCTCGTCGGGCTTCGATTACCCGACAGGCCATCCTTCGCCGTGTTCGGCGTTCGCAAAATAGTAGACGCTTTAGTTGAGAAAAGTGGCGATTATTTCAACTTTTCTTTTGTTTTGCCCATTTATCCATAATTCTGCGTATTCCTGTCGGTTTATGCAGTTTAGCCACTTTATTGTGTGAAAGTAATGTTTCCGTTCTGTTACAGGCGTCCTTGCCTTGCATAAAACGGCCCCACCGGTCTCGTTATATGCACTTAGGCGGCGATGTACTTGCCGTCCTGGATTACATAGGCTGTCCATGCCGTCGGCACCCATTAGTGTCATGTCGTAGCTCATGTCCTTGGCGTTCTTGAGCAAAACGGACGCTGGGGTGAAATAGATCGGGGCAAAAATAAGCGTGGCTCCGACAAGGAAACTCCTGCGGTTAAGTACGTTGTTGATGCTAAGCATGGTGCCCCCCTCTTCGCTGGCCGCAGTG
Organism: Collinsella sp.; assembly: GCA_031295385.1. Classification (GTDB taxonomy): domain Bacteria; phylum Actinomycetota; class Coriobacteriia; order Coriobacteriales; family Coriobacteriaceae; genus Collinsella. Next base: position 148,563 of record JAUMOL010000013.1, on the reverse strand, counting down.
CGGCCGTCTTGCGGTACGGGGCAAACCTTATGGTGCAAACGTTGACAGTTTGTTACGGAGTTCCGTTTGTAGCGAGCATGTTTCCAATGTTTCCGCAGCGTTTCGGGGGTGCCGTTTTGTGCGACTCCTGTTGCCTGGCGAGCACGCGCCCTCGGTTCACGCTAGAATGCACTCAACCTTTAAGCGGTTAATCCATCCATAAGATGCACGAAGGAGCTATCTATGAGCGAACCCCTGCGCACCGTGAACGTCGGTCTGATCGGTCTGGGAACCGTCGGCGGCGGCGTGGCCCGTCTGATCAAGAGCCACCACGATGAGTACCTGGCAGCCTACGGCATCGACCTTAAGCTGACCCGCGCCTGCGCGCTTGCTTGGGAGCAGGCCGAGGCGGCAGGCATTGAGCGCGAGGCCTTTACGAGTGACTGGCACGACGTCGTCAGCGACCCCGCCGTCGACATCGTCGTCGAGCTGATCGGCGGTGAGCATCCCGCAACCGAGATCTTCACCACTGCCTTTGAGCACGGCAAGCACGTCGTCTCTGCCAACAAGGCCCTACTGGGCCGTCACGTCGAGACGCTCGCCGAGAAGGCACGCGCGTGCGGCGTGCAGATTAAGTGCGAGGCCAGCTGCGGCGGCGGCATCCCCATCGTGAGCACGCTTGAGCACGACCTGGTGGGCAACAAGATCCTGACCATCGCCGGTATTCTCAACGGTACCACCAACTACATCCTGTCGCGCATGGACGCCGAGGGTGCCGATTACGCCGACGTGCTCGCCGACGCGCAGGCCAAGGGCTATGCCGAGGCCGACCCGTCCGCCGACGTCGACGGCTTCGACGCCGCCAGCAAAACGGCGATCCTCGCCTCCATCGGCTTTGGCACCCGTGTGACCACCGACGACGTATACCAGCAGGGCATCCGTACCATCGGCGCCGAGGACATCGCCCAGACACGCGAACTCGGCTACACCATTAAGCTGCTCGGCATCGCCCGCAACACCGACGCCGGCGTCGACGTCCGCGTGCATCCCACGCTGATCCCCGCCGACCACATGCTCGCCAAGGTCAACGGCGCCATGAACGCCGTCTACGTGGTGGGTGACGCCGTGGGCGAAGCCATGTTCTACGGTGCCGGCGCAGGCTCCTTCCCCACCGCAAGCGCCGTCGTGGGCGATATCCTGTCGCTCTCCGAGCAGATCAGCCGCGGCGTGGCTCCGCTTCCCGAGATTGAGCCCTATGGTCACAACCTCGCCTTTAAGCCCATGGACGAACTCCAGACCAAGTACTATGTGCGTCTGAAGGTCGCCGACCGCGTGGGCGCCCTGTCCGAGACGGTCGACATCTTTGCCAAGCACAACATCTCGATCTCGCTCATCAACCAGGTCGAGGACGGCAAGTCGGGCGTCAGCGATGCCTGCTCGGTCATCTTCCTGACGCACCGCGCACTCGAGAAGGACGTCCAGGCTGCCGCCGCCGAGCTTGCCAGTGTCGACTGCGTGGCCGAGGTCGCCAACGTCCTGCGTATCGAGGACGTCGAGGCCTGGACCGAAGGTGTTATGGCCAACTAATCCAACGCTTGCCTAGCAATACACGCTTTGAGGGCTCCCGTCCGATGTGGGACGGGAGCCCTTTTGTCTCCTGCCCCAAGCACAACGGCAGAGTACATTTGCGCGAACCGCTCATCGGTAACGCGGGCTACCGTTCACCGATATGCAGACGCGACCGATTCCGGCTACCGCTACGCTGTGCTGCGAATGTCCGCCCGCGATGAGAGGAAGCACCATGTTGCTCGAGGGCAAGAAAGCAATCATCACCGGAGGCACGCGCGGTATCGGCTATGCCATCGCCTGTCGCTTTATCGAGGAGGGCGCCGCCGTCACGGTCTTTGGCTCGCGTCAGGAGACTGCCGACGCCGCCGTTGAAAAGCTGGCCGCAGCCTATCCCGAGGCCAAGGTCTGGGGCCGCACCTGCGACCTCACCTCGCTCGAGGCCGTAACCGAGGCCTTTACCGAGGCAGCCGCCGACATGGGTGGCCTGGACACGGTCGTTAACAACGCCGGCATCTCCCAGCGCTCGCCGCTTCTGGAGTACACGGCCGAAGAGTTCGCCAAGGTCATGGACCTCAACGTCGTCGCCGTCTTTAACGGCCACCAAGCCGCTGCCAAGATTATGGCCGAGGCAGGCCACGGCGGCACCATCACCACCACGAGCTCGATGGTCGCCAAGTACGGTCAGCCCTCCGGCGTTGGCTATCCCACGTCCAAGTTCGCCGTCAACGGTATGGTCCAGTCGCTCTCGCGCGAGCTCGCCCCCATGGGCATTCGCGTCAACGCTGTCGCTCCCGGCGTGACCAAGACCGATATGGTCGCCAACCTTCCCGAAGAGGTCATCAAGCCCATCATCGCCACCATTCCGCTCGGCCGCATGGGCGAGCCCGAGGACGTCGCCAACGCCTTCGTTTTCCTAGCGAGCGACATGTCCTCCTATGTCACGGGCGCCGTGCTCCCCGTCGACGGAGCCGCCCGCTCTTAAGGGACCACAAGCCTCAGCTCCCAGCCTCAACATAGTCCAACAAAGAAGGCGCGCCGTCTGCATCAACTGCAGGCAGCGCGCCTTCTTCTGTTTGAAAGGGAAGCTGTGTCCCGGAATTCCGACTCAGACCGGGACGCAGCTTCCCTCAGGGCCATGTTTCGGAAAGAGCGCCCCGTTTTGAACGCCGATTCTGGGATACCGTTTCCGCAACGGGTCTCTCGCGGAAACGGCATCCCACTCTGAGCGCCCATTCCGGGACACAGTTTCCCAACGGCCCCCGTTTCGGAAACCACATCCCGTTCCGAGCCTTCAAAGCAGGACGCGGCTTCCCCGAGAGAGTATCGACTACTTGCCGTCGTCGTCCTCGGCTTCTTCTCTTGCATAGAGCTCCAGCATGCGGCGGCGGTATTCGCGCACGGCGAGCTTGGCGCGCTCCAGGCGGCGACGCTCGCGCGGAGTCAGCTCGGACGGGTCGACCTCGTCTCCATAGGTCTTATCGGCAAGAAGATGTGCCGCGTCCACAATACGGGCATCGATATGGCCGCTCGCCGCCTCGGCGGAAAGACGCTCGGCAATCGTATCGAGCGTAGGCAAGCCCTCGAATACGCGACCATGGCCATGCGAAGTCAGCAGCTCGTGCTCACGTGCGAGCAGGCTCGCCAAATCGTGATGGGCGCGCAGGATGTCGAGCGCATCGGATGGATGCTCGGCAACTTCTGCCACGGCGGCGACCGGCGCGGCGTCGACCACGCGGTAGAAGAGCTGCGCGAGCAACGGCATCAAGAACACCGTGATGGCACCGGCGGCAACCATGACCGACGCAATATCTTGCGACAGCGCGCCCGCGTTGACGGCAACGCTTGTCACGGCAACGATGATCGGCAGGGCCGTGGTGCAGTACAGGGCCACGGTAATGCGACCATACGCCGACACATCGCGCGTCGCAGGACAAATGCTCATAGAGATGAGAATGGGAACGGCACGAATAATCAACAACGCCACGATAAAGCCCACGAGCAGACCCGGGCGCGACGCCACGGCCGTCAGATCGATCTTTGCGCCCGATACGGTAAAGAATACCGGAATCAAAAAGCCGTAGGCCAGGCCATCGAGCTTGGTCTCGAGCGTATGGTTGCCCTCGGGGATGATGTAGCGCAAGACAAAGCCGGCGGCAAAAGAACCCAACACGATGTCGAGATCAAAGACAGCCGAGAACGCCACGAGCGTGACCAGGATGAGCACCGTCAGGCGCACGAAGGTCTGCGACGTGGTATCGGCGCGTTCCTCGACAAACGCAAAGAAGCGGCTGCCGACGCGCTTGGAGCGGCTCGGGACCACGGCCAGCAACACGCAAACCACCGCAAACAAGCCAAGGATAACGAGCGTTTGGATGCCAGTGCGGGCAGACAGCAGCACCGACATGGCGAGCACGGGACCGAGCTCGCCCCAAGTGCCATACGCGAGAATCGAGTCGCCCACACGCGTGCCGGCGAGCGAGCGCTCACGCATGATGGGCACGAGCGTGCCGAGCGCCGTAGAAGTGAGAGCAAGCGTCACGGCGATACCGTCGAAATGACTGACCGAGAACCACGGGGTAAAGCGCACGGCAAGCCAGGCGATACCAAACGTGACGACCCACGTCGCCAAGCCGTAGCGCCCCTCGACGCCCGTGATGCTCTTGGGGCCGATCTCAAAGCCGGCAAGCAGGAATAAGAAGGCCAGACCGAGCTCGGACACAAGCGAGACCTCGGCATCTACATGGATGACGCCGAGCATATGGGGTCCCAGCACCGCGCCGAGCACGAGCAAAAAGACCGTCTCGGGAACGGGTTTCCCGGGAATCGCCGAGGCGATGAAGGGACTCGCAAAGGCCACGAGTGCGATGATGGCGAGCGAAACGAATGCCATGTGATGCCTTTCTCTTGATTGCGCATCGCTGTAGCACCCTCGCCGTCCTCAACGCGCCACGAGCTGTCGTATCATAGTGAGGTTTACAAACATGTGGCTCAAGGCGACCGCAGGGCAGACCCCGCAAACCGACCGCTGCCGCATACCGTACCGTACGCCCAACCGATCAGGAAGGCAGGAACCAATGGTCTCTCGTATCTACGTGGAGAAGAAACCCGGGTTCGACGTCGAGGCTCAGCAGCTCAAGGGTGAGCTGACCGAAATTCTCGGCATCAAGGGCATCGAGGCCCTGAGGATCATCAACCGCTACGACGTCGAGGGCATCGACGAGGAGCTTTTCCGCTCCTGCGTGCCGACCGTCTTTAGCGAGCCCCAGGTCGATGTGACCTACGACGAACTCCCCGCAAGCGATGGCGCCGTCTTTGCCGTCGAATTCCTGCCTGGCCAGTTTGACCAGCGCGCCGACTCCGCCAGCGAGTGTGTGCAGCTCATCAGCCAGGGCGAGCGCCCCGCCGTGCGCTCCGCCAAGGTCTATATGATCTCGGGCGCTCTGGACGAGGCCGCCATCGATGCCATCAAGCACTACGTGGTGAACCCCGTCGAGGCACGCATCGCCTCGCTCGACCTGCCCGAGACGCTGTACATGGAGACCCCCGAGCCCCAGCCCGTCGAGGTGCTCGACGGCTTCCGCGAGCTCGACGAGGCCGGCCTTGCCGCCTTTATCGCCGATCGCGGCCTTGCCATGGACGAGGCAGACATCGCCTTCTGCCAGCAGTACTTCCGCGATGAGGACCGCGACCCCACCATCACCGAGATCCGCGTGATCGACACCTACTGGTCCGACCACTGCCGCCACACCACCTTCGGCACCGTCCTGGATGACGTGACGATCGACGACGCCGTGGTGCAGCAGGCCTTCGACCGCTACATGGAGATGCGCCACGAACTCGGCCGCGACGCCAAGCCCGTCTGCCTCATGGACATGGGCACCATCGGCGCCAAGTACCTTAAGAAGACCGGCGTCATGACCGATGTCGACGAGTCCGAGGAGATCAACGCCTGCACCGTCAAGGTGAAGGTCGATGTCGACGGCGAGGACCAGGACTGGCTGTTCCTGTTTAAGAACGAGACCCACAACCACCCGACCGAGATCGAGCCCTTCGGCGGTGCCGCCACCTGCGTGGGCGGCGCCATCCGCGACCCGCTCTCGGGCCGCAGCTACGTGTACCAGGCCATGCGCGTCACCGGCGCCGGCGACCCCACCGTCCCGGTTTCCGAGACGCTCGAGGGCAAGCTGCCGCAGCGCAAGCTCGTGACCACTGCCGCCGCCGGCTACTCCAGCTACGGCAACCAGATCGGCCTTGCCACCGGCCAGGTCAACGAACTCTATCACCCCGGCTACGTGGCCAAGCGCATGGAGGTCGGCGCCGTCGTGGGCGCTACCCCGGCAAACCACGTGCGCCGCGAGTGCCCCGCCCCCACCGACAAGATCATCCTGCTGGGCGGCCGCACCGGCCGCGATGGCATCGGTGGCGCCACCGGCTCCTCCAAGACCCAGAACACCGAGTCCATCGAGACCTCGGGTGCCGAGGTCCAGAAGGGCAACGCCCCGGTCGAGCGCAAGCTGCAGCGCCTGTTCCGCCGCGGCGACGCCTGCCGTCTGATCAAGCGCTGCAACGACTTTGGCGCCGGCGGCGTCTCAGTCGCCGTGGGCGAGCTTGCCGACGGCCTGTACGTGGACCTGGACACCGTGACCAAGAAGTACGACGGCCTGGACGGCACCGAGCTCGCTATCTCCGAGTCCCAGGAGCGCATGGCTTGCGCCGTCGCCGACGGTGACGTCGAGGAGTTCATGGGCTACGCCGCCGAGGAAAACCTGGAGGCGACCGTTATCGCCGAGGTTACCGCCGAGCCGCGCATGCGCATGGCATGGAACGGCGTCGCCATCGTCGATCTGTCCCGCGAGTTCCTCAACTCCAACGGTGCGCCCAAGCACCAGGTTGCCCACGTGTGCGCCCGTAGCGTGTGGCAGCCCAGCTGGGCCGGCACCACGCTCGCTGAACGCATGACCTCGCTCGTCACCGACCTCAACGTCGCTTCCAACAAGGGCCTTTCCGAGCGCTTCGACTCCACCATCGGTGCCGCAACCGTGCTCATGCCCTTTGGCGGCAAGACGCAGCTCACCCCGAGCTCGGCCATGGTCGCCAAGTTCCCCGTGGACGGCGAGACCACCACGGCGAGCGCCATGGCATGGGGCTTCAACCCCTATCTGATGGAGGCCGACCAGTTTGCGGGCGCCTACCTGTCCGTGGTCGAGTCCATCGCCAAGCTCGTGGCTGCCGGCTTTGAGCACAAGCGCGCCTATCTCTCCTTCCAGGAGTACTTCGAGCGTCTGCGCACCGAGGCCGAGCGCTGGGGCAAGCCCACGGCAGCCGTCCTGGGCGCCCTCATGGCCCAAGTCGACCTGGGTGCCGGCGCCATCGGCGGCAAGGACTCCATGAGCGGTTCGTTTGAGGACGAGACCGGCGAGCTCAACGTTCCGCCGACCCTGATCAGCTTCGCCGTCGCCGTGGGCAAGGCCGCCCGCGCCGTCTCGCCCGAGTTCAAGGGCCTCACGCACCGCGTCGTCCGCATCGCCCCCGCCACCTATGGCGAGGACTACCGTCCCGACGCCCAGCAGTTGCTCGCCGCGTTTGACGCCGTCGAGGCGCTCACTGCTACCGGCAACGCCCTGGCCATATCCACGCCCGGCTACGGCTGCGGCGCCGAGAGCCTCTTTAAGATGTGCGTCGGTAACCAGATCGGTATCGAGCTTGCCGAGGATGTAGACGTGGAGAGCCTCTTCACCCCGCTCTACGGCAGCTTTATCGTCGAGCTCGCCGAGGACGCCGAGCTGCCCGAGGTCGCCGACGGCGTTGTCGTCGAGCCCCTGGGCACCACCGTCGAGGGCTATGTCATCGACACCGGCTCCGAGGTCATCGAGCTCGCCGAGCTCCAGGAGGCCTGGGAGAGCGGCATCGAGGGCGTCTTCGCCTACCGCAGCGCCGGCGAGACCCCCGAGGTCGAGACCATCGACTTCCGCGCCAAGGATATCCACGTGTACGGCGGCGCCAAGATCGCCCGCCCGCGCGTGATCATCCCCGTGTTCCCCGGCAACAACTGCGAGTACGACAGCGCCCGCGCCTTCCGTGCCGCCGGTGCCGAGGCCGACACCTTCGTGATCAACAACCTCACGCCCGAGGCCGTCGCCGAGAGCACCCACGAGCTTGCCCGCCGCATCCGTGCAAGCCAGATCGTTATGATCCCCGGCGGCTTCTCGGGCGGCGACGAGCCCGACGGCTCTGCCAAGTTCATCACGGCGTTCTTCCGCGCTCCCGAGGTCACCGAGGCAGTCCGCGACCTGCTCAAGGCCCGCGATGGCCTGATGCTGGGCATCTGCAACGGCTTCCAGGCCCTGATCAAGCTCGGCCTGGTGCCCTACGGCGACATCGTCGACGCCACGCCCGATGCGCCCACGTTGACGTTCAACACCGTCGGTCGCCACCAGAGCCGTCTGGTGCGCACCCGCATCTCGTCCAACTTGTCCCCGTGGCTGTCGCAGTGCAGCCTGGACGACCCCTATACCGTCGCCATCAGCCACGGCGAGGGCCGCTTTGTCGCCAATGACGAAGTGCTCGCCCAGCTGATCGCCAACGGCCAGGTCGCCACGCAGTACGTGGGCGAGAACGGCAAGCCCAGCATGGACCTTTCCGTCAATCCCAACGGCTCCGCACTCGCCATCGAGGGCATCACGAGCCCCGACGGCCGTGTCCTGGGCAAGATGGGCCATGCCGAGCGTCGCGGCGACAACCTGTACCGCAACGTGCCCGAGCATGTCCCCGGCGATAAGTTCATGCCGATCTTTGAGAGCGGCGTGGCCTACTTCGCTTAAACCTTTCCCATCGGGTACAATCCCTTCGGGTAACAACACCCGCCACCGGCACATCCGGTGGCGGGTTCTTTTTTGCTTCGCGCATGTAGGAAGGACATCATGGAAAGCCGCAAGCCGCATCTCGCCACCCTGCCCGGACTCATCCTGGGCTGTCTTGTTTGCTGTGCACTCTGGGGATCGGCCTTTCCCTGCATCAAGATCGGCTACGCACTCTTTGGTATCCCGGCGCACGACAGCGCTTCGCAGCTGCTCTTTGCAGGTTTACGCTTTACGCTTGCCGGCGCCCTGGTTATCGTTGGGATGAGCGCGGCCCAACGCCGCCCTCTCATACCGCAAGCGCGCGACATCAAGCCCATCTTTGTCTTGTCGCTCTTCCAGACTATCGGGCAGTACTTCTTTTTCTATCTGGGCCTCTCGCGCGCCAGCGCCATGTCGAGCTCCATCATCGAGGCCAGCGCCAACTTCCTCGCAATCCTCTTTGCCGCCCTGGCATTTCACACCGAGAAGCTCAATACGGCCAAGGTGCTTGGCTGTGCGCTGGGCTTTGCCGGCGTCGCGCTCGTCAACCTTTCGGGCGCAGATGGCACCTTTGGCTTCAGGCTCGATGGCGAGGGCTTTATCCTAGCCTCCACTGTCGCGGGTGCTCTTTCGACCTGCCTGATCGGCATCTTCTCGCGCAAGCACGACGGTGTTTTGCTTGCCGGCTGGCAGTTTTTAGTCGGCGGCCTGGTCCTCACCGCCATCGGCTTTTTGATGGGTGGCGCGCTCTCCCCCACGGCGATTGTCCCCGCCATCGTGCTCATCATCTACATGGCGCTTATCTCCGCGGTCGCCTACTCGCTGTGGTCGCGCCTGCTTGCCGTCAACCCCGTCAGCCGCGTCTCGGTCTTTGGGTTTATGAACCCCGTCTTTGGTGTGCTGCTGAGCGCGCTGCTGCTCGGCGAAGGCGCGGGCACGAGCCCCGTTACCGTCATCGTTGCCCTGCTGTTGGTCTGCGGCGGCATCATCATCGTCAACAAACCCAAAAAAGCCTAGCGGGCTCACCTTTTTAGGGAGGGCATTCGCATACTTTAGCTTAATGGAGCACACTGGTTCTCGTTGATTTCGTACCGAGTCGCGGCGGCAGACGCCCGTCTTGCCGCACCGCGCCTGGGCATTATGGCCGGTGGCCCCCCCACAAACGCAAAAGGGGCGCACGACCACCACGGTCGTATGCCCCTTTTCTAGCGTATTTGTACGCCGGCTTTCTTTTTCTCGGCCTTGACGCGATAGAGCTCTGCATCGGCAGCGCGAAGTAAGTCTTGCCAGGTATCAACACTATCGCCGAACCGCGCGTAACCGATGGACATCCGCAATGCATACGGTACCTCGGCACGAGCGAGCTCGTCGTCAATCGCCGAACACAGGTCTATGATGTCCTGTTCCGCCGCGGCCTTTTGGAGCACCACAAACTCATCGCCACCATAACGTGCGATAAAGCCACCAGCCGGCGAGCAGACGTCCTTGAGCGCCGTCGCAACAACCTGAAGAGCATGGTCGCCCTCAACATGTCCATAGTGATCGTTAATCTGCTTAAAACCGTCAGCATCCATCATCAGCAGATACACACCCTCGGCCTGGTCAGTACCCGAGAACAGCGACAGCATATAGGTCTCAAAACGGTTGCGATTGTTAAGGCCAGTCAACGGGTCGGTCGAGATCAGCTGCTCCTGGCAGATGATGTAGAGCAGCAGGATGCTCAGCGTTATACCGACACAAAGGCCCGGTATCGAAAACACCACCTGGAAGGTACCACCCACCAGAGCGGGAACCGCAAAGAAGGCAAGAGTGCGATAAATGGCCTTCTTTTGCAGGCTTTCGACTTTTCGAGCATGGACAAAGGCATGCAGGGACGTATATATGACGTAGCAGTAGCTAACAATAGGCTGAATCATATAAGCCGCACCGCGACGATATACGCCCTGTGCATCGATGTAGAACAGGGCGTGTGTCCAGTAGCTTGTAAACGCCAACACAACCACCAGCACCGTCGGAAGCGTCGCGTGCACCACCCTGGAGCGCGTGGTCAGAAGTCGAGAGCCCTGCATCGTCTCGGAATAGATGAACCAGATGAGGCACGCGATGGCAAACAGCGAAAACGAAACCGCGTTGGAAACCCAGTTGGCAGCGATGCCCAAGGAGGTGTTAACCCCGTCCGAGAGCGTCCAGATCATATCGAAGAAGACATAGGCGGCAGATGTGTAGCCGAGCATACTGAACAAAAGCTGCTGGGTGCTCGAGAACAGGGAGCGACGGCTTCGTGCGGCAAGTACGATAAGAATAATCATGCACAGCATAAATATCTCGATCTTGAGTGCCTTAACCACTAGGTCCCATCCCCTCTATATCCAAGTCGCCAGAATCGCCCGAGTCATGCCCGGGCACCAAACACCCCTTACTCCGCAGGGGTAAAGGGAATAATAGCAGAGCGTCCGAATGACTCTGGATAACAGATGCCGTTCGGACGCTCTGATGGCGCGAATTGCACGCACCGTTTCACTGATTCGAAGAGACGACTACTCGCCGTCGATATCGGTCGCAACAGCCTCCTCAATAGCCTCGACGCCTTCGACCGACAGATCCTCTTTGCCGTGGCAGAACTTCTTATCGACCCAGCCAGTCAGAATCGGGGCCATGATTGCCGTGATGATGACGGCAGTGGCGATCTGCGCATACGCGGTGGGCGCAAGCTCGGCGTAGCACGGCGCGACCTCGGCGAGAGCAACCGGCGTGGTCATAGCCGTGCCGGCGATGGTGGAGCAAGCCACGGCAGCCTTGCCGTTACCACCGCACAGGCGCTCGAACGCAAAGGTGATGGGACCGACGATAAAGAGCGTGATGAGGCCCAGCAGGATGCCCGAAATGCCGCCGGTGATGAAGCTCGAAAGGCTCATGGACGCACCGAGCTGAAAACCGATGACAGCGATCGCGGGATTGGCGCCGGGGACCAGCAGGTTCTTGATAAACGGGAACAGGTTGCCCAGAACCATGCCGATAACGAGCGGCAAAATGGAGCCGATGATAGTGCCGACGGGGATGTTGGCAAGACCCGAAACACCAAGGATGATCATCGTGACGGCGGGGCCGGCCGTAAAGAACAGGATACCGACGGCGCCCTGCTCGGACTCATCGCCGAACTCGCCCATGATGCCCGTATAGAGCGCCATGTTGCAAAACGTGATGCCGCCGATGATAGACACGGAGCTCAGACCCAGGAAGTTGTCGTTAAAGAAATATGCCACGCCTAGGCCGAGAGCCGCTGCGACGACCAGCTTGGGGATCAGTACGACGATGCCGGTCTTGATAGCGCCCGGCGTGGACTTAAAGCTGATGCCGGCGCCCACAAACAGCAGGATCGCGGCGACGATGGTATTGGACCCACCGCGGCAGGCGGCGGTAAAGAAGCCACCGATCTCAAAGACCTGCGGGCAGAAGGTATTGAGCAGAAGGCCGACGATCATCGGGTAGATCATGATGTCGCCCGGGATACGCGGGACCTTGAATTTCTTTTGCTCGTTGGCGGTTGCTTCCTGTGCCATGAAACCCCCATTTCCGCTGACGGGGTACAAAAGCCCACGTCACGCTTTGCTACAGTAAAGTTTGACCATGGTACCAGAAGAAATAGACCAGCTCGGTGAAAAATTCTACAAGTTGGGATGGAACGAGATTCGGCGCCCGCAACGCCAGCCCTATATAAGGCTCAAGACAATATAGAGTACGATGCCCGAGACGCAGCACCACAGCATCGATTTTGTCTTGACCGCCACGGCCACGACGCCGGCGGCCGCAATCCAGGGAACCAAGGCAGGCCAGAGTCCCGCGTCGAACGCGCCGGGGTTCACCAAGTCGTTGGCGACCAGCGCGGCAAAGGCAGCGGGCGGGATATAGCCTAGGGCCTCGGTAATGCGGGGCGACAGGGTCCGTCCGCGCAAGGCGAACGCCGGCGCGATGCGAAAGAACGCGATAGCAGCCCACGACGACAGCCACAGAACCAAGAACTCGTTAACGGGCATCGCGGGCACCTCTTCCGTCAAATACAGCATCGCACGCCAGCGCAATGGCAATGCCGACCACGACGCTTGCCGGCACGGCAATATTCGCGAGGCCCAAGAACTTGCATACGGCGACGGACACCGCGCCCGAAACCGCCGCGACAACGTTACCGCGCGACAGCCGCTGCGAAAAGAGCAGGCAGATAAAGAGTGAGGTGCAGACAAAGGCTGCAATGGCGGTGGGAACATCGACAACGGCGCCGACGATGGCGCCCGTCGTACACGAAACGCCCCATGTTGCGATGAGGATCACGTTGAGCACGAAGGACTCACGCGGGCCCCAATCCTCCCCTTCAACCAACTTGGCAAGCGAGATGCCGTATGCCTCCTCGGTAAGTGTCGCGGCAACAGCCAGCGTCTGACGCTTCGAGGCACCCGTCAGATGCGGCGCGATCGATGCCGAGTAAAGCGCAAAACGCGAGGAGATGGCGGCGACGCTCGCGACGATCGATGCTGCAGGCACACCCGCCAGCCACAGGTTGCAGATCATAAACTGCCCGCTGCCCGTCACAAACGTGCTGCTCAGAGCAAAGACCATCCAGGGCTCCATTCCCGTCTGCCCCATGATCATTCCGCACGGCGCGCCTATTGCAACATAGGTAAGCATCACCGGCCAGACGGTTCTAACGATTTTGAGCACCATACGCTTCTCATCCTGACAAGATCTCCGAGCCGCATGTAGCGATACGGCAGAATCATCATCCGACAGCAACCGAGTTCACCTACAATTGCCACCGGATCGAAAGACACAACTTTTTAGGAAGTCATTATGACAGCTATCGATCGAGACCGGGCGCGCGCGGCCTTCAAAAGCTACACCGATGCCTACGACGCCACCAACCCACGCATCGCGCTCAAAATCGAGCATACGTACCACGTGGCCGAGGCATGCGATGCCGTAGCGCGCGAGCAGGGCTGGTCGTCAGAAGATATTGACCTGGCATGGCTTTGCGGCCTGCTGCACGATATGGGCCGCTTTGAGCAGCTGCGACGCTGGGACACCTTTAAGGACGCCGAGAGCATGAGCCATGCGGTGCTGGGCATCGAGATCCTCTTTGGCGAGAATCCCGCCGATGCACCCGCCGTAACGAGCATCCGCGACTTTATCGATGACCCGGCAGAAGATGAGCTCATCCGAGCGAGCATTGCCTATCACAGCGATTTCCGTCTACCCGCGCAGCTCGACGAGCGCACGCGGAGCTTCTGCGATATCGTGCGCGATGGCGACAAGATCGACATTATGCGTACCATCGCCGACAGCACCGTCGACACCATCCTCAAGGTGGACGAGAAGACGTTTCTCGGCAGCCGTTTCTCGTCGCCGACACTTGCTGCCTTTGACGAGCACCGCTGCGTCGCGCGCGACGAGCGCAACGAGCCGGCGGACTACCTGGTGGGGCTCATCTGCTTTATGTTTGAGCTCGTCTATCCAGCGAGCCGCGCGCTGGCGCGCGAGCAGGGCAATATCTACCGCCTGCTCGACGCGCCTTTTGGCATCACGCGGCCCTTTACCGACCCCGCCACGCAGGCAACTTGGAGCCGCCTTAAGGACGAGATGCGCGACTGGCTGGCGCGCGCCTAGCGCTCAAGCTGAGCCAGCAGCTCCTCGACGACCTCGACGGCATCGCCGACAACCTTGTACTGGGCAGTACCAAAAATGGGGGCATCCGGGTCCTCGTTGATGGCGATAATGCACTCAGCCCCACCGATGCCGGCAAGATGCTGGATGGCGCCCGAAACACCGATACTCACGAGAAGCTTGGGCGAAACCGATACGCCCGTCTGGCCAATCTGATGGCGATACTCCAACCAGCCGGCCTCCACGACAGGTCGCGTGCAGCCAAGCTCGGCTCCCAGAGCCTCGGCGAGCCTTCGCATCAGCGGCAGATTTTTCTTGGAACCAATGCCGCGACCCACCACGACCAGGCGCTCGGCATCGGCGATCGAAGCCTGCTGTCCCCACTCCTCGGCGGGAATCGAGATCTCGACACGAGCCTTAGCATCATCCGCAAGTGATATCTGGGTGATCGTGCCGGAGCGGCCGTAGTCGAAGTCGGGAGCCTTAAAGATACCGGAGCGCACCGTTGCCATCTGCGGACGGTGGTTGGGGCAAATGATGGTGGCCATCAAGTTGCCGCCAAACGCCGGGCGCGTCTGCTGCAGTAGGCCCGTCTCCGCATCCATCGAAAGCACGGTGCAGTCGGCCGTAAGACCCGTCTGCAAACGCACGGCAACGCCGGGTGCCAGTTCGCGACCAAAAGCGGTCGCACCGTATAAGATGGCCTCGGGTTTGCGTTCGGCTACCAAATCGCAGATCAAGTGGGCGTAGACCTCCGCATCGTTTTGGCGCAGACGCTCATCGCGACAGGCCAGGACTTCGTCGGCGCCCGCGCAAACCAGATGTTCCAGGTCCCCGAGCGAGCCCTCGGGGCTCATGCCGACCAGTGCCACCAGACGGCAGCCGCGAGCATCGGCAAGCTCGCGCCCCTTGCCCATGAGCTCGTAGGCCACGGGAGCCACGGCGTCGTGCTCGTCAGTCTGCACGAAGACCCAAATGTCTCGATATGCATCAAGGTCCACCGCACCAGCGGCCTTGTCACGCTCGATCGAGATAGCGTTGACGGGGCAGACGTCGACACATCCGCCGCATAGGATGCAGCCGTCGGTTACGCGGGCGCAACGGTTGGGCCGCTCGCCTTCCACTACGATGCCGCCCGAGGCACAGGCGCGAACGCAGCGACCGCAGCCGATACAGGCTTCGCTATCGATAATCAGTCCGCTCATCTATGCCATCCCCTCGATAATCTTGGCAAGTTTTACCGCCTGCTCGGACGCCGTTCCCTCAACGGCCTCGCACGTTTGATCACGGTCGGGCACAAACGAGCGCACGACCTGCGTCGGTGATCCGGCAAGGCCACAACGCGAGGGATCGGCGTTCACGTCGGCGGCACTGACCACGCGCACGTCCGCCTCCTCCGCCGCACGAATACCGGCAATACTCGGCATACGCAACTGGCCAATCTCCTTGGCGGTCGTCATCGCGCACGGCATCTCAAGGTACACCGTCTCCTCGCCGGCATCGCATCCGTGAACGAGCGCCAGCGAGCCACACGTCGTAAAGCCCGCGCTTTGCACGCAGCTCACGTCGGTCACGCAGGGGATCTCAAAGGCACCGGCAAGCTCGGGGCCGATCTGGGCCGTATCGCCGTCCACTGCCATCTTGCCGCAGATGAGCAGGTCGAAGTCCTCATCGAGCGCCTCGATACCGCATTTGAGGGCATAGGTGGTGGCTAGGGTATCGGCGCCCGCAAAGGCGCGATCGGTTAGCAGCAGCGCGTCGTCGGCGCCTCGGGCGATGCAGTCGCGCAATAGCGATTCAGTCGCGGGGATGCCCATCGACACCACCGTTACGCGCACGTCCATGCCAAAGCCGATAAAGTCGTCCTTCAGCGCCAGCGCGCATTCTAGGGCACTTGCATCGAAGGGATTAATGACCGCCTGCTTGCCATCGCGCACGATGGTATTGGTCTTGGGGTCCATCTTGACCTCGGTGCTGCCCGGCACCGCCTTGACGCACACTACCATATGGAAATCGCTCATCTTCACGCGCCCCCTTTCTGGACGAGCTCATCCAAGAGCTTCTCCGAAAACAGGTTACCGCGACCCAGCTGCCCGGCAGGATCGAGCTGGAGCTTGAGCCGCGCCGACTCGACCATGGCCTCGTGACCGTACATCGTCTCCAAGAAGCCCGCCTTGATCTTGCCGACGCCGTGTTCTGCGGAGACGGCGCCGCCCATGACCGTGACCTCGGAAGCCCACTGGGCAAAGAGTTCTCCGCCGCGGCGATAATCCTGCGCATCGCGCGGCAGAATGTTCACATGCAGATGGTTGTTGCCGATATGCCCCCAGGCGGCAGATTCAAGCCCACTTTCGGCCAGCGTGCGGCGATAGAGGGCGATGACATCGGCCAAGTGCGCGTTGGGCACCGACATGTCCGAACCCAGTTTGGTGATGGTGGGATCCATGCGGCGGCGCTCGTCGATGAGCATGTTGACGCTCTCGGGCACCGCATGGCGGAAGAATCGCTGACACTCGCGATCGACCTCGGTGCGCGCGACCCATGTCGCATCGTCACTGCCACCCGCAAGCTCCAGTACCCACCCCAAGTGATACAGCTCCTCAGTCGCCTGGGCTTCGTCGTCGCAGTCGAGCTCCACGTAGACACAGACCTTGGCGTCTTTGTCGAGCGCAGGCAGCGAGGCAAACGCCGTCGACTGCTCGCGCTGGCGACGTAGAATATCCAGGGCGCCGGCATCGAAGTACTCGATGGCAGCCGCATGGGACAGGACGGGACGCACAGAATCGGTGAAGGACACGGCCTTGTCTTCGCTGTCGAAGAAGCAGCTCACGCCCCAAACGACCGCGGGTGCCACCTGCAGGGCAATCTCGAGTTCGGTGATGACGCCGATTGTGCCACACGCACCGATAAACAGATCGATGGCATCCATATCGTCAGCAACGAAATAGCCCGAAGCATTTTTTGTCTTGGGCATGGTATAGCCGGGAAGATCGAGCTCGAGAGCACGGCCCGCTGCCGTCACAAGCGACAGGTGGCGGCCCTGGGCAAAAGCCTCGCCGCGCTGAAGCTCAAGCAAATCGCCATCAGCCAGCGCGACGTGGAGTCCCGTGATATGTGGGCGCATGGGGCCGTAGGCGTAGCTGCGGGCACCGGAGGCGTTACATGCCGCCATGCCGCCCAAACAGGCAGATGCCTCGGTGGGATCGGTGGGAAAAAACTGCTCGGGGGCCTCTTGAAACTCATCGTAGGCCTTAAGCGATGCCTGGTCCCAGCCAGCGGTCGGCAGCACTTTCTTGCTCAGCTGCTTGCGCAGCTCCGAGAGCACAACGCCCGGCTCCACGCGCAGCAAAAATTGGCCTTGTTCATCGCGGCGAAGGCCCAAGTAGCGATTCATACGGGAAGTATTGAGGATATGCCCGCCGTGGGGCACGGCACCGGCGGCAAGGCCGGTTCGGGCGCCCTGAACCGTTACCGGGACACGCTCGGCATGGAGCTTTTTCAAAATGGCGCGGACCTCGTCCTCCGTTGTCGGAAACGAGATGCTCGAGGCCTCGCCCGATGTGCGAGACTCATCGCGACCATACTCTTCGAACTCGTCGGTGAAGGGTTTAATGGTTGCAGACACGCGAACCCCCCCCCTTTAGCTAACTACAGTGTTTGCAGGGAGATGTTACCGCATCGTTTCGTCGACGTGTTCGAGACCGTCTCCATAATTGGCGTTTTTTACGTTCGTGCAATTCGGCGAGCGGCTTGATTTCCTCGACAGACGATGCTTTTGACACATATCTCCCTGCCGTCGCCGATCGCTCGATTGTCGCTCGAAAAAAGTTGAAGTATTTTTTGCCGCCTTTTATCTGCGAAGACGCCAATCCGTCAAGCATTTGGTCAGAAATTGGTCAAGTAGCGGCTGATACGGTCGGCGTCGACAGCCAAAACCAATAGAAGTTTTGGCCCAGAAGCAGGGAGGTTCCCATGGCATATTACTGGCCCCAGTACGGCATCGCCATCGAAGTCGACGACGATCCCCATCTCCTGCCTTTCGACGAAGAGGCATTCCCCGATACGACGGTCTACCACGTTACCACCGATGTGATCTGCGACCCCGAGTCGTTCTCGGCGCTCGCCCACCACATCGCGCATATCCACGACATCGAGCTCCCTCCCGACTTCGAAGAACTCGTCTACTCGCGCCGCCTGATGCTTCACATGCTCTTTGGAGCGGACCCGTCCACCTTTGCGCGCGTCTATACCGCCAAGGATGCCGCGTGAGCGCGAGGAAGCCGCCCCACTTTGCAGGCCTGGGGCATCGCAAGAAGCTCATCGTTGCCTGCCTGGCCATCGTCTGCGCCCTTGTCGCCGTAGGACTATACACTTGGCAGTCGCGGCCCGTACCCGAGGCGGGCGCTTCGGTTACGACGGCCGAGGGCAAAACGCGCCAGGAAATCCAGGATGAGCTCGACGCCATCGTCCGCGACAACATGATGACGATTTCGGTCGCGCCGGTCGCTCAGCTGCAGGAGGACGGCAAGCTGCGCGTCAACGTGCAAAACGTCCAAGACAATAAATTTCCCCAGCGATTCCGCGTCATCCAAAACGACGAGACCATGTACGAATCCGGTGTGGTCGAGACCGGCAAGACAATCGAAACGTGCCCCGCCGGCGACATCAAAGAAGGCGAGGCGTACATCGAGATCCAGGCACTCGATGCAAAGACCCTCGACAGCCACGGCAATCCGACACGTGTCAAGGTACGGGTTGAGCAAGCCGAGAACTAGCTTTCCGGCCGACGCGGCACCGCACGCAATTCACCAGCATTCGTCCAATCATCGCGGGGACGGCCCGCGGCGAATAGAAAGGAACGACCATGGACATCACCAGGAACATGAACGGAGCCAGAGCGCTCGTCGTGGGCGCAGGGCTCGCGCTCGCGCTCGCAATGGGCGCCGCCCCGACGCCAGCTATGGCAGCCGGACGCGTTGGAACCACGAAAGTAATGGTCAGGACCGAGATCGACAACGTTGAGTTCAAAGTTCCGACGGTTATTCCCTTCGTCGCCAAGGCCGACGGCACGCTTCAGGGCCCCTCAGAAGACGCGACCACCATCGACAATCATTCGGCCTACGGCATCCATGTCACCAACATGAAGATCGATGCCATGAACACCTGGACCATTGCTGCCGACGCCAAGACCGGAACCGCGCAGAACTCCATCGACTTTAAGGTCGGCCCCGACGGCGCACTCCAGAACGCCAGCGCCGCAATGCAGGGGACGGGCCTCGATCTTTCCAAGAACGCAGCCTTCGACATGGGCTACCAGGGCATTGCCGGCGGCACGGACAAAATTAAGCTCAAGACAAGCGGAAACGTCGCCCGCGTCACGCGCGACATCTTCCGCGTAACCGGCGAAGGCGATCAGGTTGCAACGATCACCTGGACGGTCGAGCCCGGTGCGCACACGGCATAAGGCCGTCGCCCTGGCCGCCGCCGTCAGCATCCTAGCGTTTGGGCCAGCCATGGCCTTTGCCCAGCAAGAACAGGCGCAGGCCGCCACGCAAGTGACGGTCGACCTCTCGGAGCTCGACCGCGGCGACCGCGAGGAACCGTTGGCGCAGACAGGCGACAGACGATGGCTCTTGGCAGCAGGCGCCACAGCAGCAGGCGCGGGAACCGCCGGCCTCGGTCTGCACATCAAACGCAGCCAGAAACAAAACACGGACAGGCCGCACTAAATTAGCTAAGGAGACCCCATGGCATCGAAGAACCTTTTGCCCGTCGTCGCACTCTGCGGCGCGCTCGCAACCGGAACGCCTGTCGCCGCTTGGGCGACTCCCGTCATGGCAGACTCCTTACCAGCAGCCCTAAGTTCTGCACCAAATCCGTCGAGCGCCATTGCGTGCAAGCGTTTTTCGATCGCACAGGCCGCAAGCTCAACCTCGGGATGCCTTCGTCGTAATACGGACGGCTCGATAGTCGTGGATATCAAGCGTTCGAACAAGGCAAACGGCTCCCAGGCGGGGTTCGCCGTCTGCACGTGGCGTTCGGTTGTGCTCGATGCGGATGGCGATCCATGCAATTTAGAGCTGCGCATCGACATCGCTTCGGTCGATGACTCGGCGAACGGAGCGAAGGTCGCCTTCGACGGTACGTTTTTTGAGAAAGGAGGCGGTATATGTCTGGGCTGCGCCGCCGCGAATGCAGACGATGCGCAGCCCACCCTCTCATTCACGGCATCGTTGCGGCTGACCAAAGCCGGTACCGATGCCACCGCGGCGGGAGAAGCGTCCCTGCTGTTCTACGCCGTCAGCGCCAAAGACACAGACGCTCATTTCGAGAAGCCAGCCGGATCACTCAGCCTTACACGAGGGATAGAGGCAGGCCCTATTGAAATCGATGCCCACGCGCAAAGCAGGCAACGCATTCTTGCCGACCCGGCGCTTCTCGAAATGGAGTGGAACGGATCCGGAGCCATCGGAATTCTTCCCTCCGCGCTTGACGCCAAGACGCTCCCCCCAAACGACGAACCCATCAACGCAACCATACAAGAAGGGAGCGCGGACAAAGAAGCAGGTGCGGGCGACACGCCGCCGCCGACAAACAGCGTCCCAGCTTCTTTCGAAGCACCGAATGAGCCCGCTAACGATCCAAACGATCCCGAGCTCGCAGACAGCCTGGGACTTGCTGATCCTCAAGAGATCGATGAAGGTAACTGCTGCGTGCTTGCCGCGCTCGACCACACGGAGGTCATCGACGCTGCGAACATCGAAGTTGCCGCCGCCAATCAGCCCGTCCGCAAGTCGGCTATCATCGCATTTCCTGAATCCATCGAAGTCGTCTTTTTGCCATCGGGCGAGGTCGTGGCCCCAACACTGCTCACCTTGTTGGGCGCCAAGAATACTCGAAACGAAATTAAAAAGGTCACGGTTGTCGACCCTGCAACCACCGCCAAGCTGCGTCTATACGCCGTTGCTCCAGACGGAGGCAAGACCCTGGAATTCGATGGTGACACACTCCTAGCCTGGCGACGTCTGGACATTATGCAAGACGTCTCGTATCAGATCGAACTCGAAGGGTTTGATCGTGCCCGCGATGCCAATATCATCGCCGCGGCTATTGAATCCCCGCAGCGGCTTATGACACTGCGCTTTGAATACTATCCCTATGTCCCGACAACCACCTGAGGCTTAAATGCTGCACATCATTCCTAACACCACTTATATAACGTATTAGATGAGTCGCGATGTGCCTCGCATTTCGTTCTGCTACGATTGCCACGTTGGCATCAATACAGGAGGGCTCATGCCGGGCTTGGGAACAATCATCAACGTTGTGCTTTTAGTTGCGGGCGGTCTTTTGGGATTAGCGGGCGGCCGCTTCATCACACCGCGCATCCAAGACACGCTCATGAAAGCATCGGGGCTGTGCGTCCTGTTTATCGGCCTTGGCGGCACCATGCAAAAGATGCTCCTTATCGATGGGAAGGCGCTAGCGACCACCGGCACCACCATGCTCATCGTCTCATTTGCGCTCGGTTCGCTCATCGGCGAGGCCGTCAACTTGGAAGCCGCCATCGAGAACCTTGGCGAATGGCTCAAGCGCAAGACCGGCAGCGAGGGAGACAACGAGTTCACCAACGCTTTTGTCTCGACTTCACTCACCGTGTGTATCGGCGCCATGGCCATTGTGGGATCGATCCAGGACGGTCTGCTCGGTGACTGGTCAACGCTTGCCCTGAAAGGCGCATTGGACTGCATCATCGTCTGCACCATGACGGCCTCGCTTGGCCGCGGCTGCATCTTCTCCGCCCTACCCGTAGCCGTGTTCCAGGGGACGATCACGTTGTTTGCCGGCGCGCTCTCCCCCATCATGACCACAGCAGCCCTCAACAGCCTTTCGCTCGTAGGCTCCATGCTCATCTTCTGCGTCGGCGTCAATCTCATCCGTCCTCAGACCTTCCGCACGGCCAATATGCTTCCCTCCGTCGTCATCGCCGTCATCTACGCCCTCCTGTTCTAAATCTATCTACGCAGCAGTATCTCGAACACCTGTTTGATGCTGTGCTATGATATGAGGTCACCGTAGCTGCGTTCGAGAGGAGGAGCGGTGGCCGACCAGGACATCAAGATGCTCATCGAGCGCATTATGGCCGAGGCCCGGACCCATCAGTCTGCCCGCTTCTCACATGAAGTCTACGCAGACGAGCCAATTCTCAAAACCGGTCGTCAGATGCAGAACTTCCTTCCCGACCAATACCGCAAGATGCGCGAGATATCGCGCTGGCAGGATGACCCCAAAGGCGGCGCGGGTCGCTGGCTTTCGGAAGCCGAGCTTTTCTACCGCCAAGGCCTGCTGATGGCCGACTTTGAGGACGACTGCCCCTACAACGGCACCTTTAAGTCGTACTTTCCCACCTACAATGCCATGAGCGATCGACAGTTGCGCGGCTACTTTACCTGGCGTGCCCAAGTGCGTCACGGAACCGTCGAAGAAACGTCTACGTCCTTTGCCTTTCTGTATCTCTATGAGCTGATTTGCGGCATTGGCGTAGATAATCCGCTCGATGGTTTTAACAAGATCAAGGCCTTTTGGGATGCCTATCGCGCCTTCGAGCCCGGCATCGATCGGTTTGCACGCGTGTGGTTGCAGGATTACGCCGTATTCCATGGGCTCGACCCCAAGCTGCTTCGCGACTCTAAAACCGTCATGTTCGATAACGCCCTTATCGAGCTGCGACGCGCGGCACGAGACCTTGTACCAGCACCGGCACCGTCCGGCCAGACCCCCAAGCGTCGCAAAACCTCCGAGCCCACGCTCCCCCTTCCGCCCGATGAGGTGCGCGAGGAGCGACTCATAGCCGCCATCAACGCCCTCTCCACGTACAACCTAAGTAACTCGCGGCTCGACCGCAGTCACCACCGCGATCTGCGCCACGTGGCATGCGCCGTGTATGTCCGCATGGCGCGCTACTATGACACGCACCGAAAGACCGGCATCGTAGCGAGCTTGTTTGGGGAGGAGACGGCCATGCCCTACACCATGTTTGCCTCGGCCGTATTCTTTGCGCCCGAGCGCCACGAGGACTGCGAATACCGCCTGAATCCTATCCATATCTACCGTTGCCAAAACGGCTTTTGGGAATGCATGCGTATCCACGGTAGTAGGCAAAAGAGCAGCAAGCTCGGTGAAATGATGCGCGCCTGCGACCAACGCCTGCGCCTGGCGCTGGACCCCGCCCATCCCCTTAAGGAAGAAAAGGTCCCCAAATATCTGGCCAAGATTATCGATGACGAGATTGTGGCATGGCTTTCGTGGGACGCCGCACACCAGCCTGTCAAGATCGATATCGATCTGAGTCAGCTGGGGCACATTCGGAGCGCCGCTGCGCAAACGCGCGAAGCGCTTTTGATCGACGAGGAACGCGAGGACGGCGCGTCCGCAGAAGCCGAGGCAGCGGACTCTGGGCAACCGGAAGCCGAGCCCGTAGCCGACGCGACGGTCGAGGCGGTCGCGGCACCCATTCGGCAGGACGAGGCCGACGAGCCGACCATATCCACCGAACAGTTTGGTGTCGTGGCACCGCTTCTCGCGCCGACGCCCGCGTTCGCAGCGGCAGCGCCCGCTGACGCCACGAACGAACTCGCGCCTGCCGCAGATGCCTTCCTTCGCGCACTGCTCGAGCAAAACGCAGCGCAAGCGACATCGGCAGTGGCGCACTCGGGACAGAGCGAGGACATGCTCGTCGATAGCATCAACGAGGCGCTCTTTGACCTGGTGGGTGACACCGTAATTGAATTTGACGCGGCAGGACCGCAAATTATCGAGGACTACGAAGCAGACGTGAGAGGATACCTAGACCATGAGTGATACCGCACCCGCAGCACCCCGCGTGCCCAAGCGCGTCGCTGCCGTCATTCTCAACTCGCTCAAGGGCGGCGTGGTCCCGCGCATCGGCCTTCCCTATATCACCGTGGGACGCGAGGTCGAGATTCGCGCCCTGCTCACCGATTTGAGTCTCATCGCCGACGGCGGCGCAAGCTTCCGCTTTCTGGTCGGTCGCTACGGCGCCGGCAAGAGCTTTTTGCTCCAAACCATCCGAACGCATGCCATGGGCGAGGGATTCGTCGTCGCCGATGCAGACTTATCCCCCGAGCGCCGTCTGCAGGGCGGGCAGGGGCAGGGCCTTGCCACCTACCGCGAGCTCATACGCAATATATCGACCAAGACGCGCCCCGAGGGCGGTGCGCTCAACCTTATTCTGGATCGCTGGGTTGCCTCGTGTGCCGACGTCGACGAGTCGGTCGTCAATGCCCAACTGGCCCCGCTCGAGGAGATGGTCCACGGCTTCGACTTCACCCGCATGCTTCGCCGCTATCGCACGGCCGTATCCGAGGGCGACGAGGAAGCCATGAGCCGCGTGACCAAATGGATCCGCGGCGAATACCGTACCAAGAGCGAGGCTCGCGCCGAGCTGGGCTCCTCGACCATCATCAGCGATGACGACTGGTACGACTACGTTAAGCTCATCGCGCGTTTTTTGGTCTGCGGCGGCTACAAGGGTATGTTGGTGCTCATCGACGAGCTCGTGAATCTGTATAAGATTCCCAACGCAATCACGCGCCAGTACAACTACGAGAAGATCCTGACCATGTACAACGACACGCTCCAGGGCAAGGCGCAGTACCTGGGCATGATCATGGGCGGCACTCCAACCTCTATCGAAGACCGCCGCCGAGGCGTGTTCTCCTACGAGGCCCTGCGCAGCCGACTCGCTCAGGGCCGCTTTGCGCGCGAGGACCTTAAGGACATGCTCGCGCCCATCATCCGCCTGCAGCCACTCACCTATGAGGAGTTGCTGGTGCTGATCGAAAAACTCATGCAAATTCACACCGGCTACTTTGGCTGGACGCCCACGCTTACCGAGAACGACTTGGTGGACTTCCTCAAGATCGAGTTCGGTCGTGTGGGAGCCGACACGCATCTGACGCCGCGTGAAGTCATTCGTGACTTTATCGAACTGCTCGATATCCTGTGTCAGAACCCCGATGCAAATGTGGCGGAGCTGCTGCAAAGCGTTGGTGGCGACGCGCTGGCGCCGGCAGCCGCAACAGGCGACACCGGCACCGCAGACGGCGACCGTAACTTCGCCGAATTCACCATCTAGCCTGCCAAAAAGGGACAGGTTTATTTTGGTAGGTTCTATCTGGGCAAACGTTGAGGCAGTAATGCAGCAAGCCGTTGCCAGCCGCGTTGAGAGATTCGTTTTTGAGAGGAGGCCCCGTGAACGCCTTTGACCGCTACGCCCCGTTTATCCAAGACTTCATCTACTCCCACGATTGGGAGAGCTTGCGCTCTATCCAGGTTGCGGCGGCAGATGCCATCTTTAACACGCAGGACAATGTGCTCCTGACGGCATCCACGGCTTCCGGCAAAACCGAGGCAGCCTTTTTTCCCATCCTGACCGAGTTTTGGGAGAACCCGCCCGCAAGCGTGGGCGCCCTCTACATTGGCCCCCTCAAGGCGCTCATCAATGACCAATTCGTCCGCCTCAACGACCTGTGCGAAGAAGCCAATATCCCTGTCTGGCACTGGCATGGCGATGTCTCGCAGTCGCACAAGGCTAAGCTCATCAAAAAACCGAGCGGCATCTTGCAGATTACGCCCGAGTCACTCGAAGCGCTCTTAATCCATAAGCACATGGCGATCCCGCGCATGTTTTGCGACCTGCGCTATGTGGTCATCGACGAGGTCCATTCGCTCATGCGCGGCGACCGTGGCGGGCAGACGCTCTGCCTTATCGAGCGACTCTCGCGCATGGCAGGCGTGCAGCCCCGCCGCATTGGCCTTTCGGCCACCATCGGCGACCCCGAGCGCACGGGTGCCTTTCTCTCACAGGGAACGGGACGCGACTGCGTTATCCCCCGTTTTGAGGAACCGCGTCGCGTGTGGCGTATCTCCATGGAGCACTTCTACAACTCGGGTCCCCAGGCACAGCAGCGAGGATTCGAGAGCATGGGTCCTCAAGAGGCCGAAGTGCTTGCGTGCGAGCGCATTGAGGCAGTGGCACCCGCGGCGCTGCCCGCATCCGGACAAGACATGCGCCACAGCGGACAGCTTACACAGGCGGAACGTCGTCAACGTCGCGAGCAGGCGCGGGGCAAGGACGCTCCCAAAGACCGTCGCACTTCCTCGGCCCCCGAGGGCGAAGTCGACATCCCACGAGCGACCGAGCAGGCGCTTCTCAACCCCACCGACACGGCGCCCGACAACGCCGACCCCGGTATGGGCTATATCTTTGAGCATACGCGCGGCCGCAAGTGCCTGGTCTTTGCCAACTCGCGCGAGGAGGCAGAGGCCGTGTGCTCCATGCTGCGCAGCTACTGCGAAAGTCGACACGAGCCCGACCGCTTTCTCATCCATCACGGCAATCTTTCGGCATCGCTGCGCGAGACGGCCGAGGAGCTCATGCGCGACGAGGAGCAGGCGCAGACAACCGTCACCACCTCTACGCTGGAGCTCGGTATCGATATCGGCCGCCTGGAGCGCGCCTTCCAGATTGACGCGCCGTTTACCGTCAGCTCCTTTTTGCAGCGCATGGGGCGCACAGGCCGTCGCGACCTTCCGCCCGAGATGTGGTTTGTCATGCGCGAGGAAGAACCCGAGCCGCGCACGATGATGCCCGAAACCATTCCCTGGAAGCTCCTGCAGGGTATCGCGCTCGTACAACTCTATCGCGAGGAAAAGTGGGTCGAGCCGCCCGAGCTCGATCGACTCCCCTACAGTCTGCTCTATCACCAGACTATGTCGACCCTCGCCAGCACCGGCGAGCTCACGCCGGCCGAACTTGCCCAGCGCGTGCTCACGCTCAGCTATTTCCACCGTGTCTCGGCAGACGATTACCGTGTGCTGCTGCGTCACCTCATTAAGATCGACCATATCCAGGTCACCGAAGGTGGCGGGCTCATCGTGGGTCTCGCGGGCGAGCGCATCATTAACAACTTTAAGTTCTACGCCGTGTTCCAGGAAAACGAGGAGTTCACCGTTCGCAGCGAGTCGGCCGAGCTGGGCACAATCGTCAATCCGCCACCGCCCGGTGAGCGCATCGCCATCGCAGGCCATTGCTGGATTGTCGAGGAAGTGGATTGGAAGCGTCATACCGTCTTTGCCACGCAGGTCAAGGGCCGTGTGCCGGCCTACTTTGGCGACTGTCCCGGTGACATCAACACGCACGTACTCGAGCGCATGCGCAAGGCGCTCAACGAGCACGCAACATATCCGTACCTCATGGGTAACGCACGGGCCCGCTTAGTGCAGGCTCGTCATACGGCCAAGCTTTCGGGCGCGGGAACTAAGCCGCTCATCAACCTGGGTGGCGACACCTGGGTGCTCTTCCCCTGGCTGGGCAGCTACGCCTTTTTGGCACTCGAGCGCATGCTCAAGATTAAATGTGCCGCGGAGCTGGGCCTTCGCGGACTCGACCCGTCGCGCCCGTACTTTATGCAATTTAAGATGAAGGCCGACGAAGAGATGTTCTTTGAAGTGCTCGCCGCCGAGGCCGTGAAGGACTTCGATCCCATCGAGCTCGTCTATCCCGGCGAGGTGCCTTACTTTGATCGTTACGATGAGTTCGTTCCCGAAGAGCTCGTGCGCAAAGGCTTCGCCGAAGGCGTGCTCGACATCGAGGGTATGAAGCAGCGCGTCCTCAGCTGGCGCGACCGCGCCTAAGACCAGTCTTTTTGGGACGGGGAGACTTACTTGTCGTGAAGGACGGTGCCGAGGAAGTCGGTGTCAAAAGGCACGGCTTCGGCAAAGGCGTAGTCGCCGTCGCTGGCGACGAGCAGGTAGTTCTCCTCGCCGCCGAACTCCGCATCGCCACATGGGACCACCCAGGCGTGGGCGAATACCTCGACTGCCGTGGCAGCACAGTCGCGCAGGAACGTCACGTCGCTCCCCTCGTTTGCGCTCACGATATTGGCAACGTAGATACCCCCGGGGTTCAGGCTGCCTCGCACCAAACGCAACGCCTCAACCGTCGCCAGCTTGCGTACGGGCTCGGCACCGCCAAAGCAATCGCTCACGACCACGTCGTAGCGACGATGTCCCACGCTCGTCACGCCCAGATACGAGCGAGCCTCGGCGGTTATCACCCGCAGGCGATCGCCCACCGCGCGCTCCAGCTCATCCAGGTAGAACCAGCGGCGCGCCAGGCGCGTAATCTCTCCGTCATACTCGATGACGTCCATGCGCAAGCCCGCGTGCGACATCAGAGCGAACTTGGGATAGGCAAACCCACCGCCGCCCAGCATAAGCATACGGTCGATGCCGTGGCCATAAGCATCGCGCATCACATCCTCGGACTCAAACACGTCGTCAAACGCACGATAGTACGCAAAGACGGGCTCCGCCCAACGCTCGCCAATGTAGCTTGCGCTTTGGTAGACGCCGCCTTGCACTAACACGCGAATCTCGTCGCCGCCCTCATCGTGCACGCGCTTCACACGCGCCAACCCATTGCGGGTTCGCGCGACCTGCAGACAGGCAGCACGAACAGCGACGGCGGCCGCACCAAGCGCCGCAGCTCCCAGGGCGACGCCGGCAACAACGCCAGCAGAAACACTTGGCTTGTTCATTTAGAGCTCCTTTTGCAGATAGAGTCCGTGGTCATAAAAACCCAAATGGCGATAGTACTCGCGCGTACCGATCGCGCTGATCACGTTGATACGCGCATAACCCGCATCCCGGGCAATCTCGCATGCGCGCCCCACCAGCGACCGCCCCAGCCCATGATGCTGAGCCGCCTGGCCCTGATCGCCCACACGTGCCGCCATGCCATACACGTGCACCTCGCGAATCATTGCCTCGTCCGGCGTCGTCGGCAACTCGTCTGCGTGCGCGGTAACAAACGCACGATCGGGCAACGACAGGCGCAAAAAGCCGGCGATCTTGCCTTCGAGCGTCACCCACTGCAAAAAGCGCTCGCGCGTCACCGGCGTCTCGTACGCCACTTCCTCGTCAAGGGTCAGCTCATCCAAGTCGGCACCCGCCGTGCTGATCTCGCGATAGCGAATCTCACGCACCGTCGCACCATCACCCCGAGCAGCCAGGCGGTTCTCAACGAGCTGGCGTAGGTTGGGCTTCTTGTTGCCCACCATAATGTCGTCGGAGCTAAAGTCACGAATCATACGGCTGATGCGACAGAACGCCGGCGTCACCACGATGTCGTCGGCCAACACATCGAGCAGCTCTTCCTCGGTATAGGGGCGCCACTCGCCGCGCTCATAGCGGCCCACCAGACGCGAGCCCTCGATGAGCGCGCACGGGTAGACCTTGACCTCGTCGGGCATAAAAGCGCCCTCGGTCATAAAGTGCTCGTAGTCGCGCTTGTCCCCCTCGGGCGTAGCGCCCAACAAGTTGAGCATAAAGTGCGCGTGGATCTTAAAGCCAAACAAGCGCGCAAGCGAAAACGCCCGCTCGATCTGCGCCACCGAAATGCGACGCTCGTTGATATCGAGCAAATGTTGGTCGAGACTCTGAATACCCATCTGAATCTTGGTGCAACCCAGGCGGCGGATGAGCGTGAGGGCCTGCGGCGTTACGGCATCGGGGCGCGTCTCGATAACGAGCCCCACCACGCGATGCTTCGCCGTCTCGTTGATGCGCTGCTGACGCTCAAGCTCCTCCATCGTTGCCGTCTGCCACTCGGCAGCCTCGCCCCATGGCGTACCGGGGCCGTACAGACGACGCACTGCGCGGTTATAGCCACCAACGACAGCATCCACACGCCCCTGCTCGTCGGCAACGCCGGCAGCAAGCTCAGCCTCGTCTGTCGCAATGCCGGCAGCCCGATAGCGCTCGCGGCGCTCTGTTACCACCGGCGGCAGGGCATCGGCGGGAGCGTCATCGAGCAGGCGCCCTGCCTCGGCACGGCTGATGCCCGGACGCGCCAACATGGGGTTTGCCGCCACGCCGGCGACGGCATCGTCATTGAGCGCACGGAAAAGCTCCAACATAAACCACGTTTGATACCCTTGCGGATAGTCGCTCCAGGTGCCACCGAGCACGATGAGCTCTATCTTGTCGGTCGCATGCCCCATCTGCGAAAGCGCGGTCAGACGAGCGCTCACCTGCAGATACGGGTCAAAGCAATTTTGCTCCGCACGGGCGCACGCCGGCTCGGCATGCAGATAGCTTTTAGGCATGCGCAGATCGTTGGGGCAAAACAGGCAATCGCCCGAGCACGGCCAGGGCTTGGTGATGACGGTAATGGTCGCCACGCCCGAGGCCGTGCGACGAGGCTTCATACGCAGCACCTGCAGCAGCCGACGTTCCAGCTCGGCATCGACATTCCACCCAGCCCAACGAGCCGGCTCCTCACGTTTTACCCGCTGGTAGAACGGCAGCAGACGGCGCTTGGCCAAATCGCGTTTGTCGGCACCTTCACGGCGCGCCTCGGCATGTATCAGTTTGACGAGCGCTTTGTCGTCCACGGTCTCGCCGCGACGCAGAGCCTCGAGTATGTTCAAGATAATCTGTTCCATGACCCCATTGTAAAGGCAAAGGCGCCGGAGCCGACCTCGGCTTCGGCGCCTTCATCAAACAGCGCGTCTATATCTTCGCCTAGGCTTTCGTCTGCCTCACTACTCCGAATCAAACGACATGTCGCCCGAATCGACTTCAAAACTATACACAGCAGACTTATCCCCGTTATCGAATTCAAGATTCAAAATGGTCTCGCCGTCGTAGCCAAGCGGAAGGAAATCACTCTCGAAGTCGCCGCTGCCCAAGGTGAGGCTCGCCTTAAAGCCCGTCGAGTTCGGAACCGTCATCTCCACATCGCCCGAGCCCACACTCACGTCCATCGATTTCGCGGGGGCTTGGTAAAGCTCGAACGTCACATCGCCCGAACCGACCTCAGCGCTGAGCGCATCAGTCACGCTGCCCGTAAACTCTACATCTCCCGCACCCAGGAAAAGGTCGAAACCGTCACAGATGACACCGACAATCTGCAGATCACCCGAGCCCACGTGCGCGTTGACTCCCTTCAGATGTTCGGCAACACGGCGCGGCAGCTCGACCGTAACTGAGCGATCGATTGCCTTATCGTCATCACTTCCAAACTGGGAAACCTTGAGCGTCGAGTCCTCGACGAATGCGATGTTTTGCGTCGCGGCCTTGGAGGCATCCATACCCTTGGCAACGCGCCCCCGCTCGATAACACGAGCCTTGTTGCCATCAACAACCTTGACGTCCACCGAAGCCGCATTGATATCGAAATCGAGGTAGCGGAACTCATCGGCATCAAAAGTCGTGCTCGAAAGCTGCTGAGGCCGAGCGGAATAGTTACCGCCATCCAAAAGATCGTCCTCGTCAACCGCATCGTCCATACCAGACAAGCCGGATACAACATCGTCGAGGTCCCACGGGCCATCAAAATGAATCAAAGTCCGCGAAGTGCCAAAGACAAGTCCGATGATGAGTACGAACGCTCCGATGCCAACGCCCAGGCGCAGCTTGGATTCATGCGAAAGCCTCATCATTCGTCACCTTCTTTGGCACATGGCTCAGCGGTGGCCGCGGTAGCCACGTCAGCATCAACCGAAGCGGAAACATTCTGAGTCCTAGCTGTCACCGGTGCCGGACCAACCTGAATATCCCCGCGTGCCCAATCACCATCGAGCGCACGCGCCACCCAGTGATAGATGGGAATCGTAAAGAAGATCAGCGCAGCAAAGGGGCCGGCACCAAACAGGAACATCAGCAAAAAGAACAGCAGCCAACACACGGCCCAATACGGGAACGACTGGAACGGGCCCTTCACCGGAGTCGAGCCAACCGCGGTGCCACTCGTCGCCTGCGCCGTAGCGGCATTGGCGGCCTGCGCACTCCAGCTTGCCGCTTGCGCCGCCTTGGCGGCGGCGTCACTCGCCTGTGTTGCCGCCTCGGTAGCTCGTGCCGCCGCCTCATGGGTGCGTGCGCGCTCTGCCGCCTCGGCCTCGCGCTGGCGGGCGCGGTCCTCGTTCTCAAACTCGATATCGTCCTCAATCTCATCGCTCGGATTGAGCAGCTCGTCCAAGCTCACGCCATAGAGCTTGGCGAGCGAGATCAGGTTCTCGGTATCGGGCGAGCTCTCCGCACGCTCCCATTTACTGACCGCCTGGCGCGACAGCCCCAGCTTTCGTGCCAGCCCTTCTTGGCTAAAGCCTTTGCTGCGGCGAAGGTCGGCGAGCCGCTGCGCAGTTTCTACATTCATGGTTCCTCCTATGTGATGCCAGCCGTGCCGCCGGACCGTTTTTGTTCTTAAGGCGCCTTGCACAGTTAAAAATGTATCCGCCACCGCCAAAAGCATGCCACCTATTCTAGTGAGATTTTTGACAACCGGCGGTTGCGGGTGCATATGAGCTGCGGAAATGTGTCCAAACAAAGCAATGGCACCTAGCCCGGTTGTCCCCGTTGCGGCGTTAACGGTAGTATGGTCATACTGTTTATTCCGCACCGCCAACGGAGGGAGTTCCGCGCCGTGAACCGCGATTTCGCCTCATCGCTCATCCAGCTCAACAACACGTTCTATCGCGAGCACTCCGCCTCCTTTTCCGATACGCGCCAGGCCCCGTGGCCCGGCTGGGTGCGCACCATGGACATCGCGCTCGAACAGCTCGACGTCGCCACGATCGAGCATCCCGTCCGCGTCTTCGATCTCGCCTGCGGCAATATGCGATTCGAAAACTTTGCCGCCGGCGGCGCACTTGCCGCCAAGGGCGTCGACGGCGCAAACCCCTCGGCAGATGCCAGCTGCCCGTTTGAGTTCTATGGCGTCGACTCGTGTCAAGACCTGGCCATCGATGCACATGGCCACGCGCTGCGCATTCCCAACCTGCACTTCCAGGAACTCGACGTGCTCGACGCCCTCATGAAGCTCAACCCCGCCGAAACACCCGACGTGCTTTTCGACGCCCCGCTCGCCGATATCTCGGTCTGCTTTGGCTTTATGCACCACGTGCCGTCGTGCGAGTACCGCGTACGCGTGCTCGACGCCCTGGTGCGGCAAACGCGCCCGGGCGGCATCATCGCCATCAGCTTTTGGGAGTTTATGAACGACGAGCGCATGGCGCGCAAGGCCGTTCGAGCCGAGGCCCGCGCCGAGCTCACCCCGCCGTTTGAGGGTTACGATTCCGCGCAGTTTGAAGCCGGCGACCACCTCATTGGCTGGCAAAACGACCGCCACGCCTACCGCTATTGCCATCACTTTGACGATCAGCAGATCACCGACCTGGTGCGCGGCGTCCGTACGTTCTACAAAAGCGGCGAGGTCCCCGTGCGCGAGCTTGAGCGTTTCCATGCCGACGGTCGCAGCGGCGAGCTCAACCGTTATGTGATCCTCAAGCGCCTGTAGGCATCGACGACTCGCCGCCGAGCCGTGCCGCGTCTTTCGGGCAAACTATGCCCACCCTTTTCAACCCATTGACGGAACGCGCAGCTATGCGTTCCATATTTATGACCAAGGAGCCTCATGGGAGCCGTCCACGTTCGCACGCCTAGGAACTTTGTGCTCGAGGAGCGCCTGGAGCGCTACGCCGATGCGATTGAGACGAACCCCGAGGCCTATGCCGGAGATTGGCGCGAGGCTTGCGCGCCAGTTGGCAGCGTCTCGTTCACCCGCCTTCATCTGGATCTGGGCTGCGGCAAAGGCACCTATCTGGTTGAGCGCGCTCGCCGCGAGCCCGACACCCTCTTTATCGGCATGGACCAAGAGCCCATCTGCATCGCCTATGCCGCACAGAAAATCTGCGAGCATGAACTGACCAACGCACTCGTTCTGCCTCGAGGCGCCGCATCGCTGCCGCAGCTATTTGCCACAGGCGAGCTCGATGCCATCACCATCAACTTTCCCACGCCGCAGCCCAAGGCCAAGTACGCCAAAAAGCGCCTCGTCCATGTCGACCATCTGATGCTCTATCGCCCGCTCTTTGCAGCCGGCGCCACCGTAACGCTGCGAACCGACAGCAAACCGTTGCGCGATTACGCCCTGGGACAGTTTGCCGCAGCCGGCTACGATACGCTTTGGGTAAGTGACGACGTCCGCCGCGACCATCCCGAGCATCCCGAGACCGAATATGAATGCCGCACGCGCGAGATGGGCGCCGCCGTCTATGGCATTTGCGCTACGCCCGGCGCGGAACCCATCGAAGAGCAGCTCGCGGCGGGCCGCGCGCAGGAGCAAAGCCTTGCCTGCTACCTGCCCGAAAACCTCGATGAGCTCACCTACGTGCCTCTCGGCATGGAAGAGGCCGTCGAGAACTTCAGAAACCGTGCCCGCAAGGGCAAGAAGCGCCTGCCGCAAGAGTCCTAGGGGCTTCTGATGGTCGCGGCGTCAGCAAATAAGCGCGAATAGGCGCCAGCAAACAACCCTCAAACCTAAGTGAGTAGATTTTTTTGCAATAGCCAAGCACAACCCGCATAACGAAAACTAAAACCGCAGATAGAACCCTTGTGCAAAATCCATGTGCTCGCGACATCGCAAAAAGTCTACTCACTTAGCTGGCAACTGCACCAAACGGCCGGGCAGAACGCCCATTTCCTGCATTTTCTTGCCTGCAAACGCATCGATGCGACGCTACGCCATAATAGTTGGCGGACAATCGCAAGAGAAAGAAAGCACATGGCACAGACCACGACAGATACCGCCGCCAGCACCGTCTCCGGCGCCGGCGCCGCCAGCTCATTCTCGGGCGGCACGGGAACCGAAGCCGAGTTTGGCTCGCTCGGCGCGCTCTCCCCCACCTGGTGGGAGCCCGAGGACGGCAGCGAGCCCGAACCATGGCTCACGCCCGACCAGGCCTTCGAACGCTTCTTTGAATGGACGAGCGATCGCGGTATTGAGCTGTGGGACCACCAGGAAGAGGCCCTCATGGATCTAGCCGCCGGTGACCATGTCATTTTGGGAACACCGACCGGATCGGGCAAGTCGCTTGTCGCGCTGGGCATGCTCTTTATGGGCATGGCGCAGGGCAAACGTTGCTATTACACAGCCCCTATCAAGGCCTTGGTCAGTGAAAAGTTCTTCGATCTGGTACAGGTGCTCGGCCGCGATAACGTCGGCATGATCACCGGCGATACGCATATCAACACCAAGGCACCCGTCATCTGCTGCACGGCCGAAATCCTCGCCAACGATGCGCTACGCGAGGGCGAGGACGCCGATGTGGGCTGCGTAGCCATGGACGAGTTCCACTACTTTGCCGACCCCGACCGCGGCTGGGCCTGGCAGGTACCGCTGCTCACCCTGCCCCACACGCAGTTTATGCTCATGAGCGCCACGCTCGGCGATGTCACTGCCATCGCCGCCTCACTCGAGGAGCACACCGGCGCTGCTTGCGACTTGGTCATCGATGCCCCGCGTCCTGTTCCGCTGAGCTACGACTATGTGACGACCTCCCTCGAGGGCACGGTCGAGCTCACCATGCGCCGCGGCGAGGCCCCGCTCTATATCGTGCACTTTAGCCAGGATGCTGCCCTTGCAACGGCACAGTCGCTCGCCAATTTTGGCATCGCTAGTAAGGAGCAACGCGAGGCCATTAAGGAAGCTGCCAAAGGCACGAGCTTCTCGACGGCCTTTGGCAAGATTCTCAAGCGCCTGCTTGGATGCGGCGTCGGCGTGCACCATGCTGGCATGTTGCCGCGCTATCGCCTGCTGGTCGAGCGCCTGGCGCAGCAGGGCCTGCTGCCCGTCATCTGCGGCACCGATACGCTCGGCGTCGGCATCAACGTACCCATCCACACCGTGGTGCTCACCGCGCTCACCAAGTTCGATGGCTACAAGATGCGTCGTCTGCGCGCCCGCGAGTTCCACCAGATTGCCGGTCGCGCCGGCCGCTCGGGCTTTGATACCGAGGGCATGGTGATTGCCGAGGCACCCGAGCACGAGATCGAGAATGCCAAGCTTATGGCCAAAGCGGGCGACGACCCCAAAAAGCTCCGTAAGATTAAAAAGAAAAAGGCCCCCGAGGGCTTTGTCACCTGGAACAAGCAAACCTTTGAGCGCCTGATCGAGACGCAGCCCGAGACGCTCAAGCCGCGCCTGCGCATCACACACTCCATGGTGATTAGCGTGGTCGAGCAGGGCGGCGATGCCCGAGCCCGCGTACACGACCTCATCGAGACGAGCTTACAGACCCCCGAAGAAAAGGCCAAGCTCGAAGTTCGCGCCGACGAAATCTTCGCCACACTCATCGATTCCGGCGTCGTCGTTCGCACCGAGGTGCCGCCCGCACCTGACGCCCCGGCTGACGCCGCACCAGACACCGACTACGCGCTGACGGTCGATCTGCCCGAGGACTTCGCACTCGATCAGCCGCTCTCGCCGTTCTTGCTTGCCGCGTTGGAGCTGCTCGACCCCGAGAGCGAGACCTATACCATGGATCTGATCTCGATGGTCGAGGCAACGCTCGAGGATCCCAAGCAGGTGCTGCGCGCACAGGAGCGCGCCGCGCGCGACCGCGCGATGGCCGAAATGAAGGCTGACGGCGTCGAGTATGAGGAGCGCTTGGAGCACATCCAAGACGTCACGTATGAAAAGCCGCTCGAGGATTTGCTCGACGCCGCTTTTGACAAGTACTGCCAGGAAGTGCCCTGGGCAAACGACTACCAGCTCTCTCCCAAGAGCGTCCTGCGCGACATGCTGGAAAGCGCGAGCGATTTTAAGGGTTACATTCAAAAGCTCGGCATCGCCCGCTCCGAGGGCATTTTGCTTCGCTACCTGGCAGAGGCCTACCGTTCGCTCGACCGTACCGTGCCCATCGAGAAGCGCGACGAGCGCCTACGCGACATTATCTCGTGGCTGGGCTTTGTGGTGCGCTCGGTGGACTCGAGCCTGGTGGACGAGTGGGAGAACGCCGGCAACCCGGCAGCCCTCGACGCCGCGCCGCCGCAGGGCATCGACGAGGTCGTGGCGGACCGCCGCGGCTGCACGTTGTTGGTGCGCAACGCGCTCTTCCGCCGCGTGACCCTTGCCGCCCGCGAGCACGTTCGCGACCTGGGCGAACTCGACGAGGACTGGGGCATGAGCGAGATCCGCTGGCAAAAAGCACTCGACGCTTACCACGAGCAGCACGAGGAAATCCTCACCGACGGAGATGCCCGCAGCGCCGCGATGTTTTCCATTGACGAGTCCGACGAGAAGACCGCGCACGTATGGCACGTGCACCAGATCTTTGCCGACGAGGATGGCGACCACGATTTTGGCATCATGGGCGATGTCGATCTGGACGCCACGCAAGACGGCGGCGAGGTCATCTTCAAAAACTACCGCGTCGGCTTTATCGAGGACCTGCTCGAGGACTAGCCGAACATACTGGAACGAAACGAAGCGGGGCCGCTGGCAACATCGCCAGCGGCCCCGCTTTTGCGCTATACGCTATGCCTTACTCGGCACCCTCGACCTCATACGAATCCGCCTCGGCTGGCTCATCGTTTGTCTCTGTCGCAGCCCCGCGCGCCTCGTCAAACGCGGCCTTCATGGTCTTGTTGCCCCACGTGAGCTTGCGAATGGTAAGATCGTCCGCCTTCTTGTTGGCTAGGCGCAGATTGTTCTCGGAGGACAGCAACGCCTCCTTGGTTTTCTGCAGGTGGCTAATCGTCTTGTCGATCTCATCGATCGCCGTTTGGAACTTGCGGCTCGCGATCTCGTAGTTGCGACCGAAATCATTCTTGAACTTTTCCATCTTGGCTTCGAAGTTCGTGACGTCGATATTCTGCTGCTTGTACTCCGCTAGCTCCTGCTTATAGCGCAGCGAACCCATGGCGGCGTTGCGCAGCAGCGTAATCATGGGAATGAAAAACTGCGGACGGATCACGTACATCTTCTCGTAGCGATAGCTCACGTCGACTATCCCTGCGTTATAGAGCTCGCTCTCGGGCTCCAGCAGGGTGCAGAGCACCGCGTACTCACAACCTTTCTGGCGACGATCGTGATCGAGTTTCTTAAAGAAGTCCTCGTTTTTGTGCTTGGTCGCAGTCTCGTCGTTCTCGTTTTTCATCTCGAACATAATCGAAATGACCTCGTTGCCGCTCGCGTCGCACTCGCGGAAGATAAAGTCGCCCTTGGTACCCTCGGACGCATCGTTATCTTTCTCGAAGTACGCGTTAGGAAACGCCGTCATGCGCAGACGGTTAAACTCGGTCTCGCAGTGCTGCTCGAGCGACTCGCCCACCATCTTGGTGGACAGGCGGACCTTCATGTCCTTAAGGCGCTCAATCTCTTCATCCTTGTAGCGAATCAGGTCATCGCTCGCGCGCTTGGCCTGCGCAAGCTCGAGCTCGTGTGCCGCCTTGGCTTGCTCCTCGCGAGAATCGCGCACCGCCAGCTCGCTCGTCAGCTTGGCACGTGCCTCATCGCGCTCTCGTTCCGCCGCGGCGACCGCCTTCGATAGCTCCATTTTTGCAGAAAGTTCTTGCTCACGAAGCTGTGCACGAAGGCCCTCGGCCTCGCGCATGGACTGAGTCTTTGCGGCGGAAAACTTCTCCTGTACCTTCACTCGATAGTCAGCAAGCGCGCGCTCGGCCTCGCTGCGAGCGGCATCGAGTTCGCGTTTCGACTCAGCCGCAGCGGCGGCAAGCGCCATCTCCTGGGCTTTATCCGCCGCGGAGAGCTTTGCCTGCAATTCGGCAATCTGAGCGTCGCGGGCGGACAGGTCGTTTTGAGCGGCATTGCGCACCGCCGCCTCGGCGAGTTTGGCTTCGTCATCCTTGCGCCCCAGCTGCGCACGCAGGTTGTCGATCTCGCGCTGCAGCTCGGCATTCTCCTTTTGAGCATCGGCGCGGGCCTCAACCGCCGCGCGCTGGCTTGCACTCTCGCGCTCTGCGGCAGCGCCCTCGAGCTTGGCGCGCAGCTCGGCAAGCTCAGCATCGCGCTTGGCAACCTCTTGTGCCAACTCCTGCGCCGCAGCGTTCTTCTGCTCAACGAGCTGAGCGTCGCGTTGAGACTCCGCCTCCTGCAGGGCAGACGCCGAACGCGAACGCTCAAGCTCCAGCGCCTGCTCGCCCTCGCGTCGAGCCGCCGCTACGCGCTCATCAAGATCGCGCGAGAACTCGGCATCGCGCACTTGCTTGACGATATCCGCATAGCCGGACGCATCGACCTTAAAAACTTCGCCGCAATGCGGGCACTTGATCTCGTTCATAGCAGCTCCTCGATGGACGCAAATATCAACCGGCTACACTCTACCGCGCCGCGCGGACAAAAAAGGCGCCGCCGCCATAATGGCAACGGCGCCAGAACCACCACAAAGGTGCCTGTCCCCTTTGTGGTGGCTCTGGCGCCCTATAACCCAAAGAAGCTAAGAATCTGATCGCGGCTTACGGGCTTGTAATCGTTGGCATCGAGACCGACATCGTAGCGAAAGATAGGGCGCTCGCGATCGCGGTTGCGTGCGTTGGCGCGGTCACCCCTGCTGTGGATATGCCCATGCAGCATAATGGCGCCACGTGCCTTGCCGTTCCAGCTGAGCATGGGGTAGTGGCTCATAACCAGACGATGGCCCTTGGCATAGCCGGGAGCAATCTCCAGGTAATCGCGCACGTCTTCCCAAATCTGCGGTACGTCGGAATCTTCCCAGTCGCCGTCATGGTTACCGCGGATGAGCGTCACGTTCTGGCATTCGATACGCTCGCGCAGGCGCACCGCCTCCGCCAGGGGCAAACGATAGGTAAAGTCACCCAGAATATAGAGGCGGTCGTCCGCAGCCACGCACTCATTGATGGCATCGATGACCTTGCGGTTCATCTCCTCGACCGAGTCAAACGGCCGGTCCATGTCGTGCAAGATATTCGTATCGCCCAGGTGCAGGTCGGCGGTAAACCACATCATCGTCTATGCCCTCATTTCGCAACGTGTTCAACTCGTGCTAAGTATACAGACGTAGCGATGCGGCGGTTATCCAAAGAGCCCGCCGAACAGTCCGCGGCGGCGCTTGTCTTGCTTTTTCGAAGCGTCACCCTGAGTTTTCTTGTCCTGCCGCATCTTACGGTCCTGTTCCAGCTCATCGTCATCGAGTAGCACATCCCACTCAAACGGATCATCTGCCAGATCAAACAGGTCATCGTCATCAAACATGGCAGCCTCCATTGCCGACTAGCGAGCATCCACCACGTAGAGCCCAACGCGCACCTGATGCCACGGGCTGCGCTCGGGGGCAACCTGTTGCACACGGGCCTCAAATACGTCCTCGTGGCCGTAATACATCATCAAGGACAGTGGGCCGACCTCGTTTCCCGGAACGTAGCCAAGTTTGGTCTTGCCATAGTAAATCGCAACTGCCTCGGGGTCATGGGGATTATCGCGCTCGGCACACAGCGTCAGTTTATCGCCCGCTTTAAGATCGCCCAGGACCAAGGCGCCATCGGCATACTGAAATCCTGCAATGTGAAATGACAGAAGAACACGTGAAGGCTCGTACATAGCAGCTCCTCTAACAGCCGGATAAACCGGTGTGTAACCTTATTGAGAAGTCTACGGTCCCGTGCGGACACAAATACATCCTGTCTGCGTCCTTCAATCGTTTGCCTCAACGCTTGCGCGACAGAACGCTTGCAGATAAGATAGGAACACGGATGGCACCCGTTGCCGCGGGTCTTGCCAACTCCGATACACGTTTTCATCGTGAGAAGTGGCCGTCTTCGCTTACGCGGGGGCGGCTATTTCATTCGGCCGATAAACAGACCGAGTTCGATAGCCGCAATCAACAACGCCAATAACGAAATAACATCGCTTACGTTCATACCAAATCCCTTCTAAAGGGAGTTGGCCCATCCGTGCTCCATAACAGTAGTCTAACGCAAAATGCAGGTAATAGGAACACTTGTTCGTATTACCTGCGCCCTTTTCTAATGCACAAACATGCGCACGAATTTGTGCTTCCAGCTTGCGTAGGGCGCATACCGAAACGGCACGTCCAGCCAGGTTGCCTTGTTCACGATGCTCTTCTTGTGGCTAAACGTATCGAAGCTCTCGCGGCCATGGTACTGCCCCATACCGCTCGCGCCCATGCCGCCAAAGCCCATATGGCTCGTAGCCAAGTGCATGATGGTGTCGTTGACGCAGCCGCCGCCAAAGGGCACGTAGCGCACAAAGCGCTGTTGAACCGTACGGTCCTGGCTAAAGATATACAGGGCCAGCGGCGTTGGACGATCCGTAATAAACGCTTCGGCCTCGTCTAGGCTCTCAAACGTCAGCACCGGCAAGATGGGGCCGAAAATCTCCTCCTGCATCACGGCGTCATCGGGGGTCACGCCGTCCAAAATCGTCGGCTCGATCTTGAGCGACGTCTCGCGCGCGGTACCTCCAAGCACGACCTTATCGGGATCGATCAGCCCGCGCGCACGCGCAAAATGCTTGGCGTTGACGATATGCCCGTAGTCCTCGTTATCGAGCGGATGCTCGCCAAACATACGGCGGGCCTCCTCCTTGATAAGGTCCAGCAGCTCGTCGTGCACGCGCGCATCGACCAACAGGTAGTCGGGCGCCACGCAGGTCTGCCCCACGTTGAGCCATTTACCAAAGGCGATACGCCGTGCCGCAACCTTCAAGTTTGCCGTCGCATCCACGATGCAGGGACTCTTTCCGCCCAGCTCAAGCGTCACAGGCGTGAGGTTTTTACTTGCGCGCTCCATAACGAGTTTGCCGACCGGAACGCTACCGGTAAAGAAGATCTTGTCCCAGTGCTCATCGAGCAGCGCTTCGTTCTCGGCGCGCCCGCCCTCGACAACCGTCACCAGGCGCGGATCAAATGCCTCTTCACAGATTTGCCTGAGCACCGCGCTCGATGCCGGAGCATAGGCGCTCGGCTTGATGACCACGGTATTGCCCGCGGCAAGGGCGCCAGCGAGCGGCTCGAGCGTCAGCAAAAACGGATAGTTCCAGGGCGCCATGATGAGCGTGACGCCATAGGGCACGGTTTGCGTTTTGCACACGCTCACGGCGTTAGCGAGGTCGCACGGACGCAGGCGCGGACGACTCCATCGAACCACGTGAGCGATCTGATGTCGAATCTCGGAAAGCGATGTGCCAATCTCGCACATATAGGCCTCGTCATGCGACTTTCCCAAATCGGTCTTGAGCGCATGAGCGATATCGGCCTCGTGGGCCCGCACCGCATCG
Source organism: Collinsella sp. (assembly GCA_031295385.1). Classification (GTDB taxonomy): domain Bacteria; phylum Actinomycetota; class Coriobacteriia; order Coriobacteriales; family Coriobacteriaceae; genus Collinsella. The sequence continues at coordinate 106,380 of JAUMOL010000013.1, read as the reverse complement.
CGTAAACTCACGAGCGCGCGACGTCGAGCATCGACATCAAACGTGGCGTGCGTCTTAAAGTAGGCGCGCTGATCGCCGACGATGCGCGCAATTTCCTCGGTGTTCATGGCACCCTCCTAGTTCTCGTCCTCAAACATACCACCCGCGACGACCTCGTACATATGCTCGAGCTCCGAGCGGTCCATCAAAAGTGGAACGGGGTACAGGGGATTGGCCTCGGCATCGGCATGGGCCGCCATTTGCGGAATATCGGAGCGGCGAATGCCCGTCACATATTTGGGTATGCCCAAGGCGGCGTTCATGCGGTCGACCCAATCGATAAAGGCCTCGGCCGCAAGACTGTCCTGCGCGGTAGCCGGCGCAATGCCCGCCATGCGAGCAAGATCGGCGAGCTTAGGAGCAGCAGCTTCGCCATAGGCGCGAAGCATATGCGGCAGGATGATCGCGTTGGCCAAACCGTGCGGAATTCCGTATCTGCCGCCCAGACTGTGCGCGATGGCATGCACATATCCGACATAGGAGCGAGTAAACGCAACGCCCGCCTTATACGCCGCCGAAAGCATATTGCGACGAGCGCGCATGTCGTCGCCATGCTCATAGGCATCGAGCAAATTGTCGCGGATGAGCTGGACCGCCTGACGCGCCATCTTGCGCGTGTAGGGCGTGGTGCTACGGCCGATAAAGGCCTCGACAGCATGCGTCAGGGTATCCATGCCCGTCTGCCCCGTAATAGAAGCGGGCAGACCGCGCGTAAACTCGGGGTCGTGGACCGCAAAACGCGGGATGAGCACAAAGTCGTTAATGGGGTACTTGTAGTGCGTCTCGTCATCGGTGATAACCGCCGCGAGCGTGACTTCGCTTCCCGTACCGGCGGTAGTGGGAACCGCAATAAGCAGCGGCAGGCGACGATGAATCCGCAGCAGGCCACGCATTTTGTTGATGGGTTTGTTTGGCTGCGCAATGCGCGCTCCCACACCCTTGGCGCAATCCATGGCCGAGCCACCGCCAAAGCCGATAATGGCCTGGCAGGCGCTCTCTCGATACAGGGACGCAGCTTCCTCCACGTTTGAGACCGTGGGGTTCGCACGCGTTTCGGCATAGACCGTAACGCCAATCCCCTGAGCCGTAAGCGCACGCTCGAGTGGCGCCGTGAGCCCCAGACGGGCAATGCCGGGATCCGTCACGATAAGGACCTTCTGGATCGAGCGCTTTTGAAGCACCGCGGGCACATCCTCGGCATGCTCTAAAATGCGCGGCTCAGTATAGGGCAGAATCGGCAATGCAATGCGAAAAACCGTCTGATATGTTCGGCACCAGGCACGACGGGCTAGATGCATAAAGGAAACTCCTTTATTTGTTGATTGGTCAACATTTGCTCGACCGATTGTACTCAGCGGCGGTCAAAGACGGCCTGCCAATCGTTAATCAATCAACATCTTCATATCTCAAAATTGTTTTATTAAAAATCATTCCTAATAGGCTTCACATTTGGTTGCATTTATGGATAATAGGACTCGTCAAGACGCACGTCCGGAGAGGGCCCTTACGGGACCGGACGAGCGCACAATCGCCATCGATCGAAAGGATCGAATCATGAAGTTTGTTTGCCCCGTTTGCGGTTATGTGGAAGAGTTCGACGGCGACCAGCTGCCCGAGGACTTCAAGTGCCCCCAGTGCGGCGTTCCCGGTTCTCGCTTCCTGAAGCAGGAGGAGGGTCAGCTCGAGTGGGCTGCCGAGCACGTCGTGGGCGTCGCCAAGATGGAGGGCGTCTCCGAGGACATCGTTGCCGACCTGCGCGCCAACTTTGAGGGCGAGTGCTCTGAGGTCGGTATGTACCTGGCCATGGCTCGCGTCGCTCATCGCGAGGGCTATCCCGAGATCGGCCTGTACTGGGAGAAGGCTGCCCACGAGGAGGCCGAGCACGCCGCCAAGTTCGCTGAGCTCCTGGGCGAGGTCGTGACCGACTCCACCAAGAAGAACCTCGAGATGCGCGTTGAGGCCGAGAACGGCGCCACCGCCGGCAAGACCGATCTTGCTAAGCGCGCCAAGGCCGCTGGCCTCGATGCCATCCACGACACCGTGCACGAGATGGCTCGCGACGAGGCCCGCCACGGCAAGGCTTTCGCCGGCCTGCTCAAGCGCTACTTTGGCTAAGCCAACCGCCTGAGACATAACCTCTAGCTTGATGAGGCCCGGACCATATTGGTTCGGGCCTTTTTCGTGCCTCACGAACTTGTTAACGCCCTGAAATAGGACCGCCTTCGGCATCGGCTTCTCGTCAAAAACTAAATGAGTAGACTTTTTGGAACTTGCCGAGCACACCACCCATATTGCTTTATAAAGCCGCAGGTAAATGACTTGTTGCAAAACGGCCTGGTCGCCAAAGTGCCAAAAGTCTACTCACTTAGATTCGCAGCCGTCCACGATCGAGCCATTTTGTGTCTAACGGGCATCTTTCCGTCGATTACTCCCAATTTTGTCCAGTCAATGAATAGTTCAGACCGGAGTAATGCCTCAGCCCTTTGCTCATCCGAGCTTTTATCACGATATTCAGCATCGAGCATCCTGCATACGGCCTTAACGATCGCGCGGAATCTATCCTCATCCGATATCTGTCTGTGTGTAAGGAGAAGCACATCGTAGCCCATGGCCTGAAAGGCCGTCATGCGGTCAGCGTCACGCAAGCCATCCCCCGCGCGTCCGTGCGAGGCCTTTCCCTGACATTCAATGGCCACCTGTCGCCTACCGTCCGGCGAAGAAAGAAGTAGGTCGATATATACACGGGACTTTCCCACAATCGCTCGAGCACTTGTGCTTAACGTCACTTCGACATTGAGCTCTATGCCGCAAAACCCTTCGCCTCCCAGGGCTCGCGGCAGTCCAAGCAACAAATACGCCTCGACCTCAAAAGGCGACGCGGCACCCAATGGAACGAGTTGCGATACCGCCATAAATCTATTGCCGTAACGCATCCCGCAAACATCTGAACAAAAACGGTCAAGGTCTCCGCCCAAAACCAAAGCGTCTCGACGCCATAAATTTGAGGCGGTGCCGTCCTCGGACGGGCAGCGCACCCAACCGAACGTTGTCGAAATCGCGCCCGAATCAATTGCACGCGAAAGCTCCGCCTCAAGTGCCGCTGGCAGGGCACACACCGCAAACAAGCCACACATCTCCGCCAATACCAAAAGAAGCTGAAGATCCGTCAGATGCCGCGACATGATGAATGTCGTCAGTAGAGGAGACGTAACCAAAAACCCATGCTCCGTTTCCAGCACGGATTCCCTGGGGAGCTCACCAAGAAACAGCCGCTGCCTAATGCTGGCAGGACAAGTCCGTTTGTTTCTCGTCCGAACCAATGTATACAACGGAAAACCGAGCGCGACCGCAGCCGTCGGGTTGCGGACGAGATCATATCGCTGCCGGTCTTCTTCCGGCCGTGGAAGCGGCGGACACAAAGCGCGGACTTGAGGAGGCAAACGCCAGTACCTAAAAGCCGATATGTTACAAAGTAGATCCTTCATAGGCACAGGAAAACACGAATTTCAACCCAGTCAGTCACGCATTGGCGCGAACGCACCAAAAATGGCGCCGAACGGACTGCCAAGTTTTCAACAGCCCTCCCCAACTGGCCAAAAGCTTGCCGAGAGCTGGACGAAGCCCTGTTGAAAACCCCATTTTTTTCTCATGCAGAAGCTTTGCGCGGCAAGTGAGTAGACTTCTTTGAACATCCCGAGCAGGCCGGTCATCCTGCTTTTCAAAACCGCAGGTAGATAGCTTGTTACAAAACTGCCTGGTCGCCAAAGTGCTAAAAGTCTACTCACTTAGGTTGCAGAGTGCCCCCATTAGCTGCAATTCCAAGGTAGTTAGTACTTTTGGACTCAGATCGTCATACTGAACAAGAATTTGAGTTGAGTTTTCAGGGACAGATGCGCCATCGGCACACCAAAAACAGTCACCGATATCGATAAAAGGGATGCTCGAGCGCGTGAGGGCCCATGCAAAAGTGCTTCCGCCCGTTCCACGCTCCGCAACCACGATACAGTAAAGGCCCGCGTCTGCATGCTCGATCGAGACCTCTCCTGCCGGAAATACCTTCCGCACAAGCGCCATCAGGCCATCACGCGCCTCGCGAGCACGAACGCGCACGCGGTTCACATGTCGCTCGTAATCACCCGATTCCAGCAAACGCGCCAAAGCGACCTGGTCAACAGAGCTCACCGACGAGGCGTAGAAACCAAGGTTGCGCCTAAACCGCTCCATTAACTCATCGGGCAACACCATGTACGCCAAACGCAACGCCGATGAAAGGCTCTTCGAAAACGTGTTGGTGTAGATAACCGACTGGGCGGCATCGATCGACGCGAGCGCGGGAATCGGCTTCCCGGCAAGGCGAAACTCACAATCAAAGTCATCTTCGATGAGATACCGACCTGGTCGCTCGGCGGCCCAGCTCAGAAGCGCATAGCGACGCGCAATGCTCGTCACAAGGCCGGTTGGATATTGGTGAGACGGCATCAGGTGAAGGACATCGGTCCCGCTTTTCTGCAGAGTGCTCAAGTCCACGCCCTCATCATCCAACGGGATATGTCGAACTTTGCAGCCCATAGCCTGATAGATACGCGTCAGACGCAAATAGCCCGGATCCTCAACCGCATACACCTTGTCCGCGCCAAGCAACTGAACCAACATGGTATCGAGCAGCTGGGCGCCCGCACCGATAACGATGTTGTTGGGGTCGACATTCATACCCCTTGTCCCGTGCAGATGGTGAGCAATTGCGCGTCGCAGCCGAGCAGTGCCCTGCGCCGGTGCGGGCGAAAAGATTTCGCGCTCGTCTTCGGATGCCAGCGTCGCCCGTAGCGCGCTTTGCCAAAGCCGCGCCGCCTCCAAAGCAGAAGGAGAAAGCGCATCGAATCGCTCGACCTGTCCGTTGACATCATGCACGCTGGGGCCCACAGAGACGGCATCTCGGTCGATGCCCTCCGCAGCCGAAGCCAAAACCGGTGCATCCGGAAGCTCGCAAGCGTAGTAGCCACGACGTGGTATTGAGCAAATATAGCCCTCAGCGAGTAACTGGCTATATGCATTCTCGATGGTAATAACACTGATTCCCAGATGACTGGCAAAGGCGCGCTTAGACGGCAAATGCTCCCCCGCCACAATGCGTCCAGCTACGATATCATCTCGAATTTGCTGGTAAACATACTCATAGAGCGATGCTTCGCCGCGTTTTTCCAAATTGTAGTCAAGCATGAGTTTATCACCTGACCTTATTAAGTCATTCAATCTGGTATTAGTCTGACCTTGTTATTATCTCGAAAACTGAGTATTTCGCCATACCCAGCTCCCCGATAGGATGTTCCGTCAAGCAATGCACATGCCAACCAAGGGAGCAACCATGGCAGAACAGACCAGCAAGGCCGATCGCGTCAAACTCAATCGCGAGCTCGCGCAGATGCTCAAGGGCGGCGTCATCATGGACGTCACCACGCCCGAGCAGGCACGCATCGCCGAGGAGGCGGGCGCCTGCGCCGTCATGGCACTCGAGCGCATTCCGGCCGACATCCGCGCCGCAGGCGGCGTCTCGCGCATGAGCGACCCCAAGATGATCAAGGGCATCCAAGAGGCCGTCTCCATCCCTGTTATGGCCAAGTGCCGCATCGGTCACATCGTCGAGGCGCAGGTCCTGCAGGCCATCGAGATCGATTACATCGACGAGTCCGAGGTTCTCTCCCCTGCCGATGACGTCTATCACATCGACAAGACCCAGTTTGACGTGCCGTTTGTCTGCGGCGCCCGTGATCTGGGCGAGGCGCTGCGCCGTGTTGCCGAAGGCGCCACGATGATTCGCACCAAGGGCGAGCCGGGCACGGGCGACGTCGTCCAGGCTGTACGCCACATGCGCAAGATCCAAAAGCAGATCCGTGACGTTGTTGCTCTGCGCGACGACGAGCTCTTTGAGGCAGCCAAGCAACTGCAGGTTCCGGTCGAGCTGGTACGCGAGGTCCATGCCACGGGCAAGCTTCCCGTCGTGAACTTTGCCGCCGGCGGCGTAGCGACCCCGGCCGATGCCGCGCTGATGATGCAGCTGGGTGCCGAGGGCGTCTTTGTCGGCTCGGGCATCTTTAAGAGCGGCGACCCCGCCAAGCGCGCCGCTGCCATCGTCAAGGCCGTGGCAAACTTCACCGATGCCAGGCTCATCGCCGAGCTTTCGGAGGACCTGGGCAAGGCCATGGTGGGCATTAACGCCGACGAAATCGAGATTATCATGGAAGAGCGCGGGCGCTAGTCCAGCAGAAAGGATCGCACATGAGCGATTATGCAGACCAAACGGTTGCCGTGCTGGCGGTCCAAGGCGCTTTTGCCGAGCACGAGGCAAGACTATTCGAGCTTGGCGCACACTGTATTGAGCTGAGGCAGGCGGCTGATTTGAAGCAGGACTTTGACCGTCTGGTACTTCCCGGCGGCGAGTCTACCGTTCAAGGGAAGCTGCTTGATGAGTTGGGCATGCTCGAGGAGCTTCGTGCCCGTATCGCTGAAGGTATGCCCGTCCTGGGCACCTGCGCCGGCCTGATTCTACTGGCTCACGACCTTGCCGCCCATGACGATAAGGGCACGCCGCGTCTGGAAACCATGGATGTACTTGTCGAGCGCAATGCCTACGGCAGGCAGCTCGGCAGCTTTCGAACCAAGGGGCAGGTAGCCGGCATCGACGGTGAAGTGCCGCTGACATTTATCCGCGCGCCCCGAATCGTCGAGGTCCACGGCGACGCCAAGGCCTTAGCGAAAGTCGACGGGCGCATCGTCGCCGCCCGCCAGGGCAACCAGCTCGGCGTAACCTTCCACCCCGAACTCGACGAAGACACCCGCCTCCACGAACTGTTCCTACAAATGTAGGCATCGAAATCAACAAGCGAAACGAGAGTGGATAATCTCCCACCTTGAGCATGAATATGGGCTCATACCGGGAGATTATCACTCTCATTTTTTGGTACAAATGATTCCTTGGGGATGCCGATGTTTTGGCACCGACAGCGAGCGCCCACCAGAGCGAACAAATTGGCATGAAAAGAGGACGGCATAGACCTTCTGGTCATGCCGTCCTCTTTGAATGACAAGTCGTCGCTCTGGTGGGCGCGCAGCGTCGAGCCGTTACGCGGTTTGGTAAAACCGCGCAACCCAACTAGAAGCGGTTGCCGCGGAAGCCGCCGCCGTTGCGGCCGCCACGATCGCCACCGCGACCGCCGCGGTCGTTACCACGGTTGCCGCCGAAGCCGCCACGGTTGCCGCCGCGGTCGCCATAGCCACCACGGTTGCCACCAAAGCCGCCGCGACCGCCACGGTCGCCGCCACGGTCACCAAAGCCGCCACGGCCGCCACGATCGCCACCGCGACCGCCGCGGTCGCCACCACGGCCACCGCGATCGCCAAAGCCGCCGCGACCGCCACGGTCGCCGCCACGGCCACCGCGGTCGTCACGGCCGCCGCGAGGACCGCGATCCTCGTCCAGGCCCATGGCGACGAGCGGAGCGATAACCTTATCGAGAGCGGCCATCAGCTCGGTGGCCTCCTCGTAAGAAAGCTCGGGCAGGAGCTTCTCCTTCTTGTTGGCAAGCTCGACCAGGCCCTCAGCGGCATCCTCGGCGGCGAAGACAACAATCTTGCGCATATCGCCCTCGGCGTCGTCGATGCGGCCGACCAGATCGGCAGCCTCGGCCTCAGCCATCAGGCCATCGAGCTCACGAAGGCGCATGCCCAGCAAGTCGGACATTTCCTTCTGCTCCATCTTGGGCTTGAGGTCAAGAAGCTTGATGGCGCGCTCGATGTTCGCCATGCGCTCGGCCTTGGCCTCCTCCTCCTTGGAAATAGCAAAGCGACGGCTACGCAGCAGGCGGGCGGCCTTCTGCATCTTGTCCATCAGCTCTTCGTCATCGTAATCAACGGCGGCCTCGACAACCTCGGCCTCCTCCTCGGCGGAAACCTCGTCAGCAGCCTCAACCTCGGCAGCTTCGGTCTCCACGGTCTCGACTGCCTCGACCTCGGCAGCCATGGTCTCGTTCTCGGTCTCGTTCATGATCTCTTCGTTCTCGGACATGAGACTCCTTCTTGGCCCTCTCGGGCATCATCGCCCCATTCGCGGGGCCCGTCGCGCACTCTTTGCGCTTTAAACATTCATGCCTCTCGGCAAAACTTCCATTAGTTTATGGTGTCGCCATCCAATCTAGCTGCAGAATCTATGTGCACACATTAATGCGACATGTGTGACTCGCGACGAGCGTACACCAGCGACGCCACGAACCCGACCACGGCAATTACAGCCGCTACACGCACGGCAGCTGCAAATCCAATCGCCTGGGCAACGTCTGTCGCAGCGCCAGCGGCGCCGGCGGTCGCAGCAGAACTTGAGAGCAGACCGATAAACAGCGACGGGCCAAACGATGCGGCAATCATATTCCACGTGTTAAGCAATGCCGTTCCGTGAGGATGTTCAGCGGCGGGTAGCGTCTCCAAGCCGGCCGTTTGCGAGGGGCTCAGCACCAAACCGACTCCGGCATACACCACAACGGTCAGCGCCACGACGACGCCGATGTTCATGCTTGCCGCCGTCATCGAGATGGCAGTCTGCCCCACGGCAATCAGGGCAAAACCGACCGGCAGCAGCGGCCATGCGCCACGGGCGTCCATCACGCGTCCGCCCACAATCGAGGTCACGGCGTTGCAGGCAATCGCCGGCAAAATGAGCAAGCCCGCAATAAGTGCGGTCATGCCGTATGCGCCCTCAAAATAGAGCGGCAACAAAACGCTCATCGAGAACGTCGTCATCATCGACACCACCACAAGCAAACACGCAGGCCAAAAGCGAACGCTCGCCATGGGACGCACGTTAAGCACCGGATGCTCGAGCTTGAGCTGGCGGGCCGCAAACAGGCCGAGCAGCACAATGGCGGCGAAGAGCGTCACGATGCCGGCAATCAGATTGGCCGAGAACTCGCCTACGGAATACACAAATGCCGTAATACCGGCGGCGAGCAAAATAACCGACAGAATATCAAGCGTAGTGTTCGAACGCTCTCCGACATTCTGAACAAGCTTTACGCCCACCGCAGCGACCACAATGCCGCCCGCCAGCGGCACTACGAACACCGCCCTCCAGCCAAACAACGTGCACATAAGACCGCTGATTACGGGTCCAAACGCCGGCCCTAGCGTAATGCAGGCACCGCCCAGGCTCAGATACAGACCGAGCTTCTCGCGCGGAGCGCAAGACAGCACCACGTTCATCATGAGCGGGAACAAAATGCCCGATCCCGCAGCCTGCAAAATACGACTTGGTAGCAAAACGCTAAACGACGGAGCGATCAGACACAGGACTTCGCCGGCGACCATACATCCGCATGCGAAAAACAACAGCTTGCGCGTCGAGAAACGGCCGGACAGGAAGGCCATGATGGCCGTAAAGATCGACGTCACGATCATGTAGCCCGAAACGAGCCACTGCGCCGTGGTGGCACTCACCGAAAAGGCTGCCATAATGTCGTGCAACGCCACGTTAATGATGTTCTCGTTAAACGCGGCAACAAAGGCTGCAATATACATAACGACGAGAAGCGCCGCAGTGGCCGATGGCGTTGCTTGAACTTGTTGCTGAGATTTGCTCCCCATGCATTTCCTTCCTCTTGGAACGACAGTCGCATCGCCCCAGAGGAACAGTCCAGGGCGAAAAATGAGCCCTAGACTTACGCCAGACGCCGTACACGACGAATCTGGCAACATGGTCCAACGTTGAAAGATTGTAACGCGGACGCGCAGCTTTCCTTCCGCGCTATTATTAAAAGTCCACGAAAGCATAAGACATGAGGAGCCCGCCATGATTAAGCCCATCATGAAATCCGAGTTCTTTTTGCGCCTGCCTTCCGAAGACGCGGGACCCGACGATGCCGTGACCGGGCAGGATCTCCTGGATACACTCCACGAGCATGAGCACGAGTGCGTGGGCCTCGCCGCCAACATGATCGGCGTGCGCAAGCGCATCATCTGCGTTAAGGACGGTAATAGAGCGCTCCTGATGTACAACCCTCAAATTCTTGAGCAGGTCAATGCCTATCAGACGAGCGAAGGATGCCTCTCGCTGATCGGCGAGCGCCCCTGTACCCGCTATCGCCGCATTAAGGTTGAGTATTTGGACGAGAACTTCGTCCACCGCATCAAAAACTTCTCGGGCTACACCGCCGAAATCATCCAGCACGAAATCGACCACTGCACTGGGATAGTGATCTAGTTCCGCCGATTCAAGAAAGCTCCCTGCAGCAAAACAACTGCAGGGAGCTTTTCATAGTGCGGAGCTTCTATCCCACTAGCTTTGGCGGTAGTGTTCGAAGAAGTCGGCGAGGTCTTCGAGGGACTCTTTGAGTACTTCCATGCGCGGCAGGTACACGATGCGGAAGTGGTCGGGCTCAGCCCAGTTGAAGCCGCCGCCGCGCGTGATCAGGATCTTCTTCTCGTGCAGCAGGTCAAGGGCGAACTGCTCGTCATCGGTGATGTTGAACTTTTTAACATCCATCTTGGGGAAGATGTAGAACGCCGCACGTGGCTTAACCACCGAGATGCCGTCGATCTTGTTGAGCGCCTCATACACAAAGTTGCGCTGCTCGTAGACACGACCACCGGGACGGATGTAGTCGTTGACGGACTGATGGCCACCGAGTGCCGTCTGGACGATCGACTGGGCCGGCACGTTGGAGCACAGGCGCATGTTAGAGAGCATGTTGACGCCCATGATGAAGTCGCTCATGCAGCGCTGGTTGCCCGAAAGCACCATCCAGCCAATACGATAGCCCGCGATCATGTGCGACTTGGAAAGGCCGCTAAAGGTGACGCAGGGCAGGTCGGGGGCGAGCGAGGCAATCGAGACGTGCTCGTAGCCGTCCATGCACAGGCGGTCGTAGATCTCATCGGCAAAGATCATCAGCTGATGCCTGCGTGCAATCTCGACGATGCCCTCGAGCACCTCGCGCGGATAGACGGAACCCGTAGGGTTGTTGGGGTTGATGATGACGAGGGCTTTGGTCGCGCTCGTAATCTTGGACTCCATATCCTCCAAGTCGGGATACCAATCCGCCTGCTCATCACACAGATAATGTACGGGATGACCGCCGGCAAGGGTTGCGCACGCCGTCCAGAGCGGATAGTCGGGGCTGGGGATCAGAATCTCGTCGCCGTTGTCGAGCAGCGCGTTCATCGAAAGCTGAATGAGCTCGGACACGCCGTTGCCCGTGTAGATATGCTCCATCTGAACGTTGGGCAGGCCCTTGATCTGCGAATACTGCATGATTGCCTTGCGCGCGGAGAACAGGCCACGCGAGTTGGAATAGCCTTCGCAGTCGGGCAGCTGCTGGCGCATGTCCTTGATGACCTCATCGGGTGTGCGGAAACCGAAGGGCGCCGGGTTGCCGATATTGAGCTTGAGGATGCGCTCGCCCTCGTCCTCCATACGGGCGGCCTCGTCGACGACGGGACCGCGCACGTCATACAGGACGTTGTCGAGTTTGGTGGATTTAGAAAAAGTACGCATGGTGGTGCTCCTTGCAATTTGAGCTGAGGGATGGGGTTCGGGCTTGGAATCGTTGCGGGGTGATGATGCCTCGCCTTGATCGGCGTCGCCGGCGAGCAGCCAGGTAACATCGACCTCCAAAATACGGGCGAGCAGCTCAGCCACATCGCGCCGCGGGATCGTCTTGCCGCTCACATATTGGCTCATCTGACTCTTGCCGAGTTTTTTGCCGAGCATCTCCGATGCGCGGATTACGTCTGACTGGCGAACGTCGCGATTGGACATAGTCTGTCGCAGGCGATCGCTAAACGTCTCTTGGGCCACTAGAACCTCCTTGCTGGCAAAGTTCAATTTATAGAACACGAATTGAACCTGGGTTCAATTTAGGCAGCAGTATAGCGCGGCGCATTATCGGGAAGTTCAATTTCATAAGAAAATGCGCCGGACTCTGAGATTTGCCCAAAGCGGACAATGACACGCACGCGTTTAGAGGTATTCGAGGAAACGGGCGGCAGCAAGCGAAACATCGGCCGTTCGATATATGGCGTTGATCTGCCGATGGGGATGCCCCTCGAGTGGGCGCACGGCAACATCGAACTGGCAGCGGCGCAAGATGAGCGCGGGAAGAATGCTCACGCCCAGGCCGTCCTCGACCATGGCCATAATCGCATAGTCATCCCAGGTCGACAGCTTAGAGCGCACCGCCAGGCCCGCGCGGCGAAACAGCGGCGTAATCTCATCATCGGTGCCTCGTTCTAGCAGAATAAACTGCTCGTTGGCTAAATCGGCAAGAGAAACGACCTCCGCCGTGGCAAGCAAAGAGTCCGCCGGCACTACCGCCATCAACTCGTCGCGCACCAAAGACCGCGATGCCATGCCGTTTTCTCGGGGTTCACGCGGGATAAAGCCCAGATCGCAGCGGCCCTCTGCCACCCATTGTTCAATCTCTGAGTAATCGCCCATCAGCAACTCGTAATCGACGTCCGGATGATCGGCGCGAAAGCGCGCAATCACCGGCGGCAGCACGTGGGTCGCCACGCTCGAAAACGTACCGATGCAGATTTTGCCGCGCATGAGCCCGCGCATCTCATCCACGCGTCGCTGCAGGCGGCCAAACTCCTCGCATAACGCCTCAACCGCAGGCATAACTTGCCGTCCATCGGCAGAAAGTACTACGCCCTCGCGACTGCGGTCGAGCACCTTAAAGCCCCAGTCGGCCTCGAGATCGGCCACCATGCGGCTCACGCCCGACTGCGAATAGCTCAGGCGCTCGGCGGCGCGCGTAAAACTGCCGGCGCGCACGGTCTCGAGCAGCACCTGCATCTTTTGAATATTCGTTTCCACGGCACCCCTCCACCTTTGCATGAGTTTTTGTCATGTTATCCATGCATTATATTCGCTTTTCTTCTAAAGCCAGTTCACCCATAGTGAACATGCTCGGATATAGAAGGGACGGAAGCGCATGAACAACGGACTGTTTACGTACTTAGCAGCATTGCTATTGTTTGGCTCCAACGGCATCATCGCCGCCGCCATCGCGCTGCCGAGCTCGGATATCGTGCTACTACGCACGTTTTTGGGCGCACTCTCGCTTGTCACCATTCTCGCCATCACCCAACGCCATAAGTTGCAGGCGCCATCTCGCCCCCGCGAAGCCGCAGCCCTCCTCCTCTCGGGAGCTGCGCTGGGCGCCAGCTGGATTTTTCTGTTCCGCGCCTACCAGACGGTCGGCGTCGGCGTATCCTCGCTGCTGTACTACTGCGGCCCCATCATTGTCATGGCACTCTCCCCGCTCATCTTTGGCGAAAAGCTGACCGGCGGCAAAATCGCCGGCTTTATCGCCGTTGCTTGCGGTGCTTTTCTCATTACAGCGCAAGGTCTAGGCGGCAATATGCCCATTGCAGGTATCGCCTGCGGCATCGCCTCGGCATTTTGCTATGCGCTGATGGTCATCGCTAGCAAGGGCGCGCCACACATCGAAGGCCTCGAGAACTCCACGCTCCAGGTGAGTGCCGCCTTTGTGACCGCGCTGGTCCTCACGCTCATCACGCAGGGTGCACCCTCATTCCTGTCCGCCGGCGTCGCCGCAGGCATCGATTGGCGCGCCGTCGTCATGCTCGGCGTCGTCAACACCGGCATTGGTTGCCTGCTCTACTTTAGCGCCGTCGCCAAACTGCCTGTGCAGACCGTCGCCGTTGTCGGCTACCTCGAGCCGCTTTCGGCGGTCGTGTTCTCCGCCGTCCTTTTGGGCGAAGCCATAACACCGGTCCGTCTGATGGGTGCCGCGCTTATCATCGGCGGCGCGATTTTTTGCGAACTCGCCGGCAAACGCGCAAGCGCCAAGGCTGGCATAGCCCAGACAGCACGTGCTTAAAAGCCCCTGTTTTGAAATGCTACCTACGTACATAAATAATCCCCAGCTGGGGATTATTGTCTAAAATAACCTGATGTGCCAAACTGCTCTTGTATGTATAAAGACGGCATAAAGATTATCTGTCCTAGACAGACAACCGGATGTCTAAGGGAGTCCACGTGGCACACAACAAACTGGAGGCAAACCCCCAAGACCAGCGTGGTCAAGGCGGGCACAGAGCCATCCCCCTCTCCGCTGGCATGCTGCTCGTAACGCTCGGCGTCGTCTATGGCGACATCGGCACGAGCCCCATGTACACCATGAAATCAATCGTCGCCAACAACGGCGGCATCGGTACCGTCAGCGAGGACATGATCCTGGGCGCGCTTTCGCTCGTCATCTGGACCATGACGCTCGTGACCACGGTCAAGTACGTGGTAATCGCCATGAAGGCCGACAACCACAACGAAGGCGGCATCTTCGCCCTGTTTAGCCTGGTACGCAAGGTGGCACCGTGGCTGATTCTCCCCGCCATGATCGGCGGTGCGGCGCTGCTCGCCGACGGCATCCTCACCCCCGCCGTCACGGTTACCACGGCCATCGAGGGTCTGCGCACCATCGAGTGGGGCCACGCGCTGTTGGGTGACGGGCAAACTAACGTCATCATTATTACCATCATCATTATCTGTGGCCTGTTTGCCATGCAGCGCGCTGGCACCTCGTCAATCGGCAAGCTGTTCGGTCCGCTCATGACGCTGTGGTTCCTGTTCCTGGCAGGCGCCGGTCTATTCAACATGCTCGGCAACCTGTCCATCTTGCGCGCGCTTAACCCCATCCGCGGCGTCATGTTCCTGTTCTCGCCCATCAACCACTCGGGCATCATGGTGCTCGGCTTCGTCTTCCTGTCGACGACCGGCGCCGAGGCGCTCTATTCAGACATGGGCCACGTGGGCAAGGCCAACATCTACGCATCCTGGCCGTTTGTTAAAGCGGCGCTTATCCTTAACTACCTGGGTCAGGGCGCTTGGCTGCTCGCCAACAATTCCAATCCCCAGTTGCTCGTGATGGATATCGTCAACCCGTTCTATATGATGCTCCCCGAGCCCCTGCGCCCCTTTGCCATCGTGCTTTCGGCCGTGGCGGCCATCATTGCCTCGCAGGCGCTCATCACCGGCTCGTTCTCGCTGGTATCCGAGGCAACGCGTCTCAACCTTATGCCGCATCTGCGCATCCACTACCCCAGCGACACCAAGGGCCAGCTCTATATTCCGCTCGTCAATAACATCATGTGGGTCGGCTGCATCTTCATCGTGCTGCTGTTCCAAAACTCCGAGCGCATGGAGAGCGCCTACGGCCTCGCCATTACCGTGACCATGCTCATGACCACGACGCTTTTGACGAGCTACATCGCCGGCATCCTCAAGCACAGGCTGGGTGCCTGCGTCTTCGCCCTGCTCTTTGGTGCCATTGAGCTGTGCTTCTTCGCCTCGTGCCTCACCATGTTCTTTGACGGCGGCTACGTCATGATCTTCCTGGCCGCACTGCTGTTTGGCCTTATGTACGTGTGGCGCCGCGGCACCGCCATCGAGCGCACGCAGACGATTTTGCTGCCCGTCTCCAAGTACATCGACCAGCTCAACCGCCTGCGCAACGACGAGACCTATCCCGTGCTCGCCGACAATCTGGTATTTCTCACCAACAGCCCCGACCCGCTCACACTCGACCGCGACGTGCTCTATTCCATCCTGGATAAGCATCCCAAGCGCGCCAAGGCATATTGGTTCATTAACGTGCACGTTACCGACGAACCCTATACGCACGAGTATTCCGTCGAGACCTTTGGCACGGACTTCCTCTTCCGCGTTCGCCTAGACCTGGGCTTTAAAGTCAACCAGCGCGTCAACGCTTATCTGCGTCAGATCGTCGGCGACTTGATGGCATCGGGCGAGCTGCCGCCGCAACATCACACCTACTCCATCTACGAGACACGCGGCAACGTGGGTGACTTCCGCTTTTGTATGCTGCGCAAGATGCTTGCCCCCGAAACGGACATCAACCGCAATGACCACCGCGTGATGGCCATCAAGTACGCCGTCCGCCGCGCCTGCGGAAGCCCGGCACGCTGGTACGGTCTTGAGAACTCGGCCATCATCATCGAGTACGTGCCGCTGTTTGCCCGCATGCGCCCGGCCGTTAAGCTCGTGCGCACCCAGGTGCCGCTCGAGGTTCAGATCGAAGAGGCCGAGGAAATGGAAGTCGACATCTTCTCGGACGACTTGGTCAACGGCAACGAAGCCGGTAAGGACATGAACGTCGATCCCACCGAGTTGCTCGAGAGCGTCGCCGATACGCCCGAACAGCAACAGCTCGACGGCCTCGAGAACGAACAACTCAACGACGCCAACTTCTAGCGACGTCACAAATCAACGACAGCGGCCCTGCACCTCACGGGAGATGCAGGGCCGCTTTGCATTGCGGTAAAGCTATCGGCTACGAACGACGCGGCTCGGGAACCACGAGCCTATCGGGGCTCGCGCCCTCGGCATCCATCAGGCTCACGTAGCGAATCGACGGATCCCCATACATCGCGTAGTAATAATTGCCCGTGCGCGCGCTAAAGCATCCGGTGTAGATAGTCTTCTCGAACTTGCCATCGCCCATCCTGGACGCCCCCTCGATCATCACCACGCCCTCGAGCGAGCGGAACATGCGAACGACGTTTTCGGTCTCGCTCTCCTTTTGCGGGTAATTGGCATTGAGGTACGCCGCCTTTACAAAACGGCTCGGCGAATAGCAATCGCCCGGAATGCCGCGCATGCCGGCACCGGCTCCATAGGGCTTGAGCTCGGCGCCACGCCATGTCGCCGTCTGCGGAAAATCGCTTGTGGCGGTGATATAGGTGCGTAGGTTTTCCATATGCCACGGGAAGGTCGGCTGATTGGCAAGGGTGTCGACCGGATCGTCGTATACATGCAGGCCGTCAGCCATCATCTCGACCACGATGCTGCGCTGGCTGTCGCCGATAATCCAATGGAGCAGTGACACGCCCAGCCCCTCTCCGGCAGATTTGGCGACAATCACCGTGTCGCGCAGCGCGGCCTCGACCTCATCGACCGTCGAGAACGTCGCTGCCACCCACAGGGGAAACTCATAGGCCGCGATATTGGTCTTGCCGTCGACAGGGCCCTTGGCATACTCGGCATAACCCGGGAAATTGAGACCCGCCACGGCGAGGCCCGCATCGTTGCCGCAATCGAAGAACATAGGGTAGTTCCTGTAATCGATGCACATACCGATCACCGCGTGCGCCGCTGTCGCGTCGTCGATAAACGAATACGGAATGTGAAACCCGCGCGGCATCACGCGAACCTGTTGGCCGTAGTCAAAGCTCCAGTCGAGATTGCGGCCCAGATACATGTGGCCAGAATTATCGGTAAATCGAATACTCGTACACATAGCGCCTCCTAGCTTTACGTTCTTGCTAATTTCATTGTCTCCAAACAAAAAGGCGCTAAACACAAAAGCCCGGACATGACAACAATGTCATGCCCGGGCCAAAAGAGACAAAGTGCGGTGCTTTGGTCCCCTTAGACCAACTTTCCAAGACAGTGATCGATCATATGCTGGATCATCTGTGCCTCAAAGCCCGCGTAGTCGCGGCGGCACTCCTTCATCTTGCCGTCGACAATCTGGTCAAAGGCAACCTTGCACTTGATATAGCGCGTGGACTTGGTGACCTCCTCGTGCGTCAGGCAGCTCTCCTCCATCTTGCTGGCACCCAGGCCAAACACCAGACGGGGGTTGTAGAGCACATGGGGCTCGCCGGCGTCGTCCAGATAGACGCAGACCTTCTTGGTGACGCCGATCTGGTTGGCGGCAAGGCAACCGGCATCGTCGAGCGACTTGATGGTATCGATCAGGTCCTGTGCCACCGACTCGTCCTCGACGGTCGCGACCTCGCAACGCTGGGACAGAATAGCCTCGTCGTGGCAGAGCTCTTTAATCATACGTTCCTCCATAGGGGTCGTTGTAACTGCTTAAGTATACGGTACCCACACATTTTCATGCGAAAAATACCGTCCGTCTGCTACAAAGCGCCGAACATCAACATGCGAGGAACATCAACCTTTCAAAGGCGATATAGTAGTTGAGTTCGTGTCAATCGGCCTAAACTCGGGGCCGAACAAGGAAAGGGTATGCATGGACGAACTTTTTCACGTCAGTGAGCGCAAGTCCACAATCGGGACCGAACTTCGCGCTGGACTGACAACATTCCTGGCGATGGCCTACATCATCGCCGTCAACCCTGCGGTGCTCTCGGGCGCCGGCATCGATGCGGGAGCGCTCGCCTGCGCCACCTGCCTGGGCGCCGGCATCATGACCATCTGCATGGGCATCTTCGCCAACCGCCCGCTCGCCTGCGCGTCGGGCTTAGGCGTCAACGCGATGATCGCTGGAATCACCACCACCGTCTGCGGCGGTGACTGGCACGTGGCCATGAGCGTCATCTTCCTTGAGGGCGTCGTCATCTTGCTGCTCGTGCTTTGTGGCCTGCGCGAGGCCATCATGGACGCCATCCCGGTTGTCCTGCGTCACGCCATCTCGGTGGGTCTGGGCCTGTTCATCGCCATGATTGGCCTGTGCGATGCCGGCATTATCACCGCTGGCGCCGGTACACTCGTCGGTCTGGGCGACATCACCTCCCCCACCTTCATCGTCGGCATCATCTCCATCCTGGTGACGGTCGCCCTCGCCTGCCGCAACGTCCCCGGCTCGCTGCTCATCGGCATCGTCGTCGCCGTCATCGCCGGTATCCCCCTAGGTGTGACCCAGGCTCCGACCGGTATCATCGCCCCGCTCGACTTCTCGAGCATCGGTGGCCCCATCGCCGACGCCGGCGGCGTGCCCGCCATCGTCAAGGTCCTTACCGACCCCGCGCTCCTCGTCATCTCGTTCTCGCTGCTCATGAGTGACTTCTTCGACACCATGGGCACCGCGATGGCCGTAGCCAAGCAGGGCGAGTTCCTCACCGACGACGGCAACGTCGAGAATATCAAGGAGATCCTAATCGTCGACTCCGCCGCCGCCGCTGTGGGCGGTTTCATGGGTGTCTCCTCCATCACCACCTTCGTCGAGTCCACTTCCGGCGCCGCCGACGGTGGCCGCACGGGCCTTACCTCCGTCACCACCGGCGTGCTGTTCATTCTCGCCGCGTTCTTCTCCCCCATCGTCACCATCGTTTCCAGCGCCGCCACCTGCGGTGCTCTGGTCTACGTCGGCTACCTCATGATGAGCGAGGCCTCCGAGATCGACTGGTCCGACGTGTCGCAGGGTTTCCCGGCGTTCATGATTGTCGCCGGCGTGCCCTTCACCTACTCCATCTCTGCCGGCATTGGCCTAGGCTTTATCGCCTACGTGATCGTCGCGCTCTTTAAGGGCGAGGCTTCCAAGATCAAGCCGCTCATGTGGATCGCAGCCCTCGCCTTCCTCGTCTACTTCTTTGTAGCGTAGCGGCATAGCCTGCTAAAGCAAAACAACAAGGCGCGGAATCGCATCGAGCGGCTCCGCGCCTTTCTTTTAGCGTCTGCCCCCGTGCCAGCGTGCGACAATTGAGGCTGTCAATATCACAACACCGAGAGAAGCCTGCCTTGGAAGCGCATCATAAGCAGATAACCGTTTATTCAGAGTGTGTGGAAGGCGCGCCCGTCATCTACCTCCCCGTGGTTATGGGCGACGGTAGTGAAGTCTACGAGCGCTGCCGAGAGCTCGACTGCCCGCCATTCACCCTTGTCGCCATTGGAGGGCTCGATTGGAATCGCGAGCTGAGCCCCTGGGAATGTGAGGGAACTATACGAGATGCCGAGTCCTTTGGCGGACAGGCGTCTGAGTTTCTCGATGAACTGCTGAATCAGATAATCCCAGAGGCCGAATCATCACTTCCCTGCCCGCCCACCTGGCGCGGCATTGCCGGCTACTCGTTGGCGGGTCTTTTTTCCCTGTGGGCACTTTGGCAAACAGATGTCTTTGAGCGCGCGGCAAGTGCATCAGGGTCGCTGTGGTTCCCCGGCTTTATCGACTACGCGCGAGAGCGCACGATGACAGCCACGCCCGACGCCGCCTATCTGTCGCTCGGTAAAAAGGAAACCAAGACGCCCAACCGCATGATGCGGCACGTACTCGACGATACGCGTGCGATGGAAGAGCTGTTTATCGAGCATGACATTCCAACAACGCTGGAGCTCAACCCCGGCAACCACTTTGCCCAAACTGACCTGCGCATGGCGCGCGGCATCCACTGGATACTGACGCATTAAAAATGGCGTCCACGCGTACATACGCATGGACGCCATTTTTTGATTTAGCTGAACACAACTACTATTCGACAGTCTCCTCGAGTTCAGATACGGCGGGCGTCGAGGATTGGGACATGGAAGTCCTTTCATGATGGAAGGGCGATCAGGCATATCAGATAACCTGCCCGAACGATACGATCCGAACCATTGTACGTGATACGCCATGTCTCGCGCGCGCCGTCACCTGCAAACGGTAACGTTACTTCCAAACGCGCTCAGCAATGCGCTTGACCAGCGCGATCTTTGCCCACTGTTCGTCCTCGGTCAGCTTGTTGCCAATCTCGCAGCTGGCAAAGCCGCACTGGGGCGACAGGTACAGGTTCTCGAGCGGCACGTACTTTGCGGCCTCATGGATACGTTCGACGATAACGTCTTCGTCCTCAAGCTCTGCCGCCTTGGTGGTTACCAAACCCAGCACGACCTTCTTGCCCGGGGCAACGTACTTGAGCGGCTCAAAACCGCCGGCGCGCGGCGTGTCGAACTCCAGATAGAACGCATCGACATCCTCATGCGCAAACAGGTACGGCGCGATGGGATCGTAACCGCCCTCAAAGGCATAGGTGGAGTGGTAGTTGCCGCGGCACACATGCGTGTTGATGACCAGATCGTCGGGCTTGCCCTCGATGGCAGCGTTGTTGAGCGCCACGCCCAACTCGCTTACCTTTTGCAGGTCGACCGGGCTCATGCCGGTTTTGGCGACAAAATCGGTATCGCAGTAGATGCCCCAGGTGCAGTCGTCAAACTGGATGTTGCGGCAGCCTGCTGCGTACAGGTCGGCGATCACCGTGCGATAAGCGGCTGCAATGGCGCCGGCAAGTTCCTCATCGGTCTTATAGACGGCACGCAGGCTCTCCTGCTGGCCGTCGCAGCGATCGAGCGTAACCTCAGAGAACGTCTGGATAGGCGCCGGGATGGTCTGGCGTGCGACCTGGCCCTCTCCCTCAAGCGCCTTGACAAACTTAAAGTGCTCGACGAACGGGTGGTTCTCGCCGCTAATGGGACCGGTCACCACGGCGGTATCGGCCGTGGTCTCCTCATCGTGGAACATATAGCCCGTACGTGAGGCACGGCGTTCAATGCCGTTGAGTCCCCACATAAAGTCGAGGTGCCAGTATCTGCGGCGAAACTCGCCATCGGTAATCACCTGCAGGCCGGCGGCCTTTTGCTTGTCCACCAGGTCGCGAATGGCCTCATCCTCGACGGCCTTAAGACCGGCGGCGTCGAGTTTGCCCGCGGCGTAGGCGGCACGGGCGTCCTTCACGGCCTGCGGACGAAGAAAACTGCCGACGATATCGGCGCGAAACGGCGCGTTCGGTTGAATCGAAGTGCTCATAGATATCTCCCTTTGCATTGGTTGCTTTATCGAGACAGAGTATGGGCGCTCATATGACCATCGTAAAATATACGTTTATAACAGTTTGATATAGATGCTTCCTATATCAGTCTGGACTGTCATAAAGAGACTTGAACCGTGCGGAGCACAGCAGCCTAGATATGCTGACGAATCGCGTCGATATAGGCCCGACCGTAGCGCGTGAGCGTCGTGTTCTTGCGCGTGATGATGCCAATCTCCATGTACTCGTCCACGTCGAGCGGAATCGAGATAATGCCGGGGCCGTTGAGCTCGTGGCTGATCACGCCCGAGCATACCGTGTAGCCGTTGAGGCCCATGGCCAAATTGAACAACGTCGCACGGTCGCGCACGCGGATATTTTTGCGACGCTCGAACGTCGAGGTCAGCTCCTCGGAATAGTAAAACGAGTTGTAGCTGCCCTGCTCGTAGGACAGGAACGGGTAGTCTTCCAGATCCTCGAGCGTCACGCTGGAGCGGTCCGCCAGCGGATGGTCGGCGCAGACGAAGACATGCGGCGTGGCGCAGAAGAGTCCTTCGAACACGAGCTCGTTGGCCGCCAGCATGCGCTCGATGACCTCGCGGTTATGCTCGGATAAGTACAGGATGCCCAGTTCGCTTTTCATATGCGCGACATCCTCGATAATCTCGTGGGTCTGCTCCTCGCGCAGGGTAAAGTCGTAACGCGCGGCATCGAACTCGCGGATTACATCGACAAACGCGTTAACGGCAAAGGAATAATGCTGGCAGCTCACACTAAAGTGCGGCACCTGCTCGGATGCGCCCTTGTACTTGCCCTCGAGTAGGTCGGCCTGGTCGAGTACCTGACGCGCGTAGCCCAAGAAGGTCTCGCCTTCCTCGGACACAATGACGCCCTTGTTGGTGCGCTCAAAGATGTGCACACCCATCTCGTTTTCGAGATCGCGGATCGACGCGGTAATCGAAGGCTGCGACACAAAGAGCCGGCGCGAGGCCTCGGTGATGCTGCCGCATTCGGCAACCTTAACAACATACCTGAGCTGCTGAAGCTTCATGACGTTCTCCCTAGACGTTCGTGGCGCCAAGACCCGCCGCGTCCACCTGGCGCATAAACGACGGCATCTCCCCCGTCGCGGCGCAGGCGGCAATCTGATGCAGAGCCCCGGCGACCGCATCATCTGCCGCAGCGCCGATATGCCAGCGCGCCGCCGCCGTGACGACCTCGTTGGCATTAGCGACTGCAACGGAGTTGGGAACGGCATCGATCATGGGCAAATCGTTATCGGAATCGCCAAATACGGCCACCTCGTCGGGCGTCAGGCCCAAGGCGCGCGCCAGCTCCAGCGCAGCGCAGCCCTTGTCCCAACCAGCCGGAAGGATGTCAAACAGGCGCACGCGGTTGTTGGGAAACACAAGCGAGATTTCCGGCACCTCAGCGGCAACGCGCTCGCGTAACTCCGCGAGCTCCTCACGCGAACGGGCACTCCAGATATTCGCCTTAAACACCGTCGCATCATCGACGACGGGACGGCACGGAGCCTCTTCGCCTTTGAGCCACGCATTGCCGCCCGACTCCATAGCGCGACACACACGCTCGGGATCGCTCGTCACGCAGTAGGCATCGTTGCCCCAAAAGTCATCGCCCAGGCTATAGACTTTTAGAAATGTATCGTCGGTCTCTTGCTCCAGATAGTCAGCCAAACGCATCAGGGCATCGTTGTCGATTGCGCGCGAGGCGACTACTTCGCCGTCGACAAACATCACCTGGCCGTTACAGAACGCGCCAGTCGAAAAGCACTCGGAACGATTTTTGAACATCCAGCCCATCGCGGACGGCTGACGACCCGAAACCGGACCAAAGTGCAGACCCGCCGCCTGCATGGCATGAATACCCTCAATGGCGTAGTCGCTGACACCGTCATGTCCAGCCGGAATCAGCGTATCGTCCATATCGGTCAGCACAAGTTTGATCATAGAGCCCCCCGTCATTTTCACCGTAACCATTGTAACGACCTGCCAATAAGGGACAGGTTTATTTTGCCAGGTTTTATCTGGGAAAATGCAACGCCCCTGTTGCCACCTACCAAAATAAACCTGTCCCTATTTGGCAGGTGCGCTAGTATAGGGAGCAACAGATTCGATGCGGGAGTGCCGGCGGTGCAAACCACAAGGCTGAGAGGGCATGGGGCCCAATCCTTTGAACCTGTCAGTTAATGCTGGCGTAGGGAGCATGCCGCCTTTACAGGGGCGCTGTCTATGCACAGCGCCCCTTTTCTATGCCAAGGAGGCATGTGCAGTGATTGATTCGGAACAGCTTAAACAACATATGGTCAAGGCCGTGGAGGAGATTCGCGCCACCAATCCGATGGCCGGCTCCATCACCAACACGGTGACGATCGACTTTGTCGCCAACGCGCAGCTCGCCGTGGGCGGATCGGCCGCCATGGTCTATCTGCCCGACGAGGGCGAGGCACTCGTTGCCGGCGGCGGCGCCATCTATCTCAATATGGGCACGCTCTTCCCCATCTACGAGCAGACAATTCCCCGCGCGGCCAAGGCGGCACACGACGCCGGCAAGCCCTGGGTGCTCGATCCAGTGGGCTTGGGCATCGGCAGCCTGCGCACCCAGTTGGTAAACGAGCTCAAGCAGTACAAGCCCGCTATCGTGCGCGGCAACGCCTCCGAGATCATCGCACTCGCCGGCCTGTGGGGTCTTGAGGGCGAGGCAGCTGATCTGAGCCGTGTACGCGGTGTCGATACCACCGACACGGTAGACGCCGCCCGCGATGCCGCCGTGGCGCTCGCCCGCTACACCGGCGGCGCCGTTGTGGTCTCGGGCGAAGTCGACCTGATCACCGACGGCACAACCGTGGCCAAGTCCCACGGCGGCAGCCCGCTCATGTCCAAAATCACAGGCTGCGGCTGCTCGCAGGGAGGCGTGCTGGCCGTGTACGCCTGTGCCGCCGACCCGTTTACGGCAGCCATCTGCGGCACCGCCGTCTACAACGTTGCCGGCACGCGTGCCGCCGCTGTCGCCGATGCCCCGGCAAGCTTTAAGGTCGCCTTTATCGACGAACTCTACCGCGCAACCGCCCAAGACATTGCCGACAACCGACTCGAGCTCGAGGAGGCATAGGCCATGTCCGATCCCGCAACCAATACCGGCATGAACACGCTCGTCGCCGTGGCCATCGCCCCCTGCGGCACCGGCGATGAGCTCTCCGCCGAGGTCGCCGAGGTCGTGCGCGTCATTCGCGAGAGCGGCCTTCCCAACCGCACCACCTCGATGTTCACCGAGATCGAGGGCGACTGGGACGAGGTCATGCAGGTCGTGCGCGACGCAACCTTTGTGTTGGCGAGCAAGGGCATCCGCACCGAAGTCGTGCTCAAAGCCGATATTCGGCCCGGATTTACCGACACCATGACCGGCAAGCTCGAGCGCATGGAAGCACAGATCAAAAAGCAGGAGGAAGCACGATGAGCATCCGCGACAACCTTGATATCTCGGCCTATCTGGTACTCGGCCCCGAAAATACGCTCGGACGCCCCGTGGGCGATGTGGTGGCCCAGGCACTCGACGCCGGCTTTACTTGCATTCAAGTGCGCTCCAAGGTGGCAAGCGCCCGCGAGATCATTGCGCTGACCGGCGACGCCGCACAGGCAATCGCACAGGCCGGCAAGACCGGTCAGGTCGCCCTGCTGATCGACGACCGTCTGGACTGTGTGCTTGCCGCGCGCGAGCAGGGTATTGCTGTCGACGGCGTACACGTGGGTCAGAGCGACATTCCCGTCGAGGTCTGTCGCAAGCTGCTGGGCCCCGACGCCATCGTGGGCCTTTCGGCCCGTTGCGAGGAGATGCTCGAGTACGTCAAGACCGCCGACATGAGCCTAGTCGACTACCTGGGCATCGGCCCACTCCACGAGACCGAGACCAAGCGCGACTGCGGACGCGCGGCCGACGGCTCTATCATCACCAAGAGCTTTGAGGACCTGGCCGCACTCCACGCGGCAAGCCCCGTGCCCATCGTGGTGGGCGGCGGCGTCAAGACGGCCGACTTGCCGCAGCTTAAGGCAACCGGTGTCGATGGCTTCTTTGTGGTGAGCGCCGTCTGCAGTGCCGACGATCCCTACGCCGCCGCCAAGGAGCTCGTCGACACCTGGCAGCAGGCATAGGCATAGGCCGAGCAGTCGATTCGCAGCCTCGTATCTTCAGCAATGGAAAACGCATCCCAGCTTGGATCTCCATTCCGGGATGCGATTTCCGCATGCGGCTCCGTTGGGAAACCCCATCCCATTCCAGGCGCAAATTCTGGGACACCGTTTCCAAAACCCGCCGTCGGGGAAACTGCATCCCGTTTTGGATGCCGATTCCGGGGCGCGCTTTCCGCTACGGGCCTCTCGCGGAAACCTCATCCCATTTTTAGCGCCGATTCCGGGATGCGCTTTCCGCCGAGTCCACGGCAGTTTGCTCTACTCTGCCAGATACGCTTCCAGCTCGGGCAAGGTCGCCTCCGCATCGTGGCGGCCGACCTGGTAGATACGCTCGAGCTCATCCGGCTCGCGGCACAGCGACGGCACCTTCACCGATTCGCTCGGCCGCACCACAAAGACCTCGCCGGCAGCCTCGCGACGCGCCAGGTCATCGAGCGTGGCATTGTAAACCTCATGCCGATGCTCAAGCGCTGCGACAAACTCCGGATAGTGACGAAACACGCGCCGCAGCATGGGCATCACGCTGTTGGGCTGCTTTACAAAGCCCGCCGGCTGTGTGAGCACCACCACGTTGCGGTCATAACCCTGCGCAAACAGCCAAGCGCTGGGAATGGAATCGGCCACGCCGCCATCCAGGTACTTACGGCCCTCAATGGCGACAGGGCGCGTCGCCACGGGAATAGCAGACGACGCCCGAATCCACTCGATATCCCGCTCGTCGCCATAGGGCAGGTCGTGGTAGACGGCCTTGCCCGTCTCGATATCGGTACACACGCACGTAAACCGCATAGGGCAGGCGCGATATGTCTCCAGGTCGATGGGATCGCGCTCGATGGGCACCTCGTGATAGGCAAAATCGGCATTGAACATGTCGCCGGTTCGCAACCAGCTGGTCACGCTCGCATAGCGCTTGTCGGCGCAATAGGCCTTGTTGTAGCGAATGGCGCGGCCGATCTGGCGCGATTTAAAGTTGTAGCCAAACGCCGCGCCCGCCGAGACACCCACCATATGGTCGCAAATTAAGCCGTGCTCCATCCATACGTCGAGCACGCCCGCCGTATACATACCGCGGTAGCCGCCTCCCTCGAGTGCCAGCCCCACCGTGCGCGTCATATTTGGCTGTGTCATGCGACCATCTCCGTCCCCGCAAATTTAAACGGGACAAGTATACCCGTCAACATATACCGCCCCAGTCGCATTTTCATCGAACATCGCATTGTCGCGCTACCGCCTGTCGAATAATAGCCGCCCACCGTATGCGCACCCATATCCCCGCTTTCGAGGAAAGCGGCTTTGTGGTGACGCTCGACAAGTACATTTGGCAGATTGTGCCCGTCGACGGCGATCATGGCCGCAGCACGCAAATCATTTCATCCATGCTCGAGATGGCGCATTCGCTCCATCTGCCCGTCGTGGTCGAAGGCGTCGAGACAAATGAGCAGGCGAACATGCTACGACAAATGGGCGCCCGCTACGCCCAGGGTTTCCTCTACTACCGCCCCATGCCGACAGCGGAATTTGAGGCGCTGCTCAATAGCGACGGCGACAATTGATACGCTCGCGCGCAGAACGCTACCGTTAAGGGACATGCTTGTCCCCATTGGCTAACTTGTATTCCCAAATCGAGTTGAATTGGGGATATAATACAGACCACTGCCTCACCCAAGGAGGTTATGCATCATGAACGAGTCCTATCGCCTGGGCGAGCAATCGGTTATTACCTATCTTCAGCGACTTGCGAATGGCGTCTCGACCGCCGAGCTCGATGTTGCCGCACTGCCCACAGAGCTGCACGCCATTGGTGAGCAGCTGCAGAAGACGCACGCTATCCTGCAACAAGAGCGGCAGCTGCTTGAGCGCAACGTCTATATCGATCCGCTCACCAACTTGGGCAACCGTGGCGGACTCGACCGTCACGTCGAGCAACTCTGGCGCACAGGCGACCCCTTCACCTGCGCCTATATTGACATCGACCACCTTAAACACTGCAACGATAAGTTTGGCCACGCCGAGGGCAATCGCTATATTTTGAGCATCTGCCGCGCGCTCACTGAAACAATGGAGCACGATGAGATGCTGTTCCGCATCGGTGGAGACGAATTTGTACTCGTGTCCCCCACGACAGGCGAAGCCGAGCTCGAGCAGCGCCTTGAGCGGGTACGCGCCGACCTTATCGAGGCGACATCAGACGATAAAGCGCCCATGATCTCTAGTTTTAGTTTTGGCTGCTCGCGCGTCGACCCGCTTGCAGGCGACACGCGTCGCCAGATGACGATGGATGCCGATCGCAAGATGTATCGCTATAAGCTAATGCATCGTGTGCAGCAACCGAAAGACAATGACGCACCGCAACACCCAATCGCCGAGCAGTTTCCGTGCAACGACCGGGTGTTCCAAGCAATCTCCATGAGCTCCGAGACGCGCTATCCGTTTATCTTCAATCTCGATACGGGCGAATCGCAATGGTCGGTCAACGCCGTGCGCGATTTTGACCTGCCTTCCCAGCACCCATTTAACTCGGTCAATATGTGGCTTGCCCGCGTCCACCCCGAGGACCGCGACAATGTGCGCGCCGAGCTCGACATGGTGATAAACGGCACGTGGCACTTCCACTACATGCAGTATCGTGTAATGGATGCCACCGGAAAATACGTGCTCTGCGACTGCACAGGCTACCGCTTGGACGGCACCGATACCGAGCCCAGCATGTATGTGGGCATTATCGTCAACCGAAGCCTAGCGGATACGACCGACTCGGTAACGGGCCTGGGCGATGTCCACGCACTGGTCAACGCTATTGGAGAGATGCGCCACGTGCCGCACGAGGCGGGCTTTATTGCCATTAAGGTCGACGATATCGCCGAGGTCAATGCCCGCTTTGGATTCGATGCAGGCGACCGCGTGCTCGCCGAAAGCGCCGCCTGCCTCATGGATTGTTCGCGCGGCAAGGGCCGCCTGTTCCGCTCGACGGGGCCGATGTTCGTGGCACTCTTCGATGAGCTCGGCCCCGAGGCGATCGACGAGATCGCAAGCGACATCGAACGGTTCCTGGGCTCTCCCGTGCTCATCGGCTCGCTTGAATATCAGCCGCCCATTCGCGTGGCCACGCTTCATCTGGACGCTGTCGATCGACAGCCCGTTTCCATTTTGAACGAGCTCAAAGCGTTGCTTAAAGAGGCACCGCAAGTACCAGGCACCAAGCTGGACTAGCGTTGTGGGGCTCGATGTGAAACACAAGCCGTTTCACATCGCGCCCCACGCCATCTACCCTCTCGTGCGATAATCCTCCGCAGAAGTCACCGACAGCAGAGGGAGTTTGTGATGAAGGTTCTTTTGGTCAATGGCAGCCCCAAGGCAAACGGCAACACCGCCCGCGCACTCACCGAAGTCGCCGAGCAGCTCATTGCCGAAGGCATTGATACCGAGGTGTTTCAGCTGGGCGCCAAGCCCATTCGCGATTGCATCGGTTGCGGCCAGTGTGGCAAGCTCGGCGGTCGCTGCACCTTTGACGACGACGTGGTGAACGAGCTCATCGCTGCCGCCGAGCAGGCAGATGGCTTTGTCTTTGGCTCGCCCGTCTACTACGCGCACCCCAGCGGCCGCATTCTTTCGGCCCTCGATCGCGCCTTCTATGCCGGCAGCAAGGCCTTTGCGCACAAGCCGGGCGCTGCCATCGCCGTCGCCCGTCGCGGCGGCACGTCGACGACCTTCGACGTACTCAACAAGTACTTCACCATCAACCAGATGCCCGTGGTTGCCTCCACGTACTGGAACAACGTCTTTGGTGCCATGCCGGGCGAGGCCGCCCAGGATGCCGAGGGCCTGGCCACCATGCGCAACATCGGCAAGAACATGGCCTGGCTCCTGCATTGTATCGAGGCAGGCCAGGCCGCCGGCATCGAAGCCCCCGAAGCCGATCGCGCCCGCACCAACTTCATCAGGTAGAACGGCGGAACATACTATGAACGTGCAAATCTTCGGCACCAAGAAGTCCTTCGACACCAAGAAGGCACAGCGTTATTTTAAAGAGCGCCGCATTAAGGCGCAGTTTATCGACCTTAAGGAAAAGGAGATGAGCAAGGGCGAGCTCACGAGCGTGATGCAGGCGGTCGGCGGCATCGACAAGCTACTCAACCCCAAGGCCAAGGACGAGGAGACGCTCGCGCTCATCCAGCACCTCACCCCTAGCCAGCGCTTCGACAAGCTGCTCGAGAACCAGCAGGTTCTAGCCGAGCCCATCGTGCGTAACGGCAAAAAGGCCACCGTCGGTTATTGCCCCGATGTATGGGGAGCCTGGGAGTAGCCTGTGTTATTTGCCAGCGCGTGGGTATAAGAGCAGGCGTTTGGCATATGATTCAACTGTAAGCCATGTCTAACAAAGGAGGGCACATGCCCAACAAACCCGTGAAAATCATCATGCTTACCGGATACCTCGGTGCCGGCAAAACCACGCTGCTCAACCACATCCTCGCTAACGACGGCGGCATCCGCGCCGCCGTGATCGTCAACGATATCGGCGAGATCAATGTGGACGCCAGCCTCATCGCCGACGGCGGCCTTTCCGAGACCGACGACCTCATCCCGCTCACCAACGGCTGCATCTGCTGCACGCTTTCGGATGACCTGGCCAACCAGCTGCAGGGCATCGCCGATTCGGGCAACTTCGATTACATCATCATCGAGGCCTCGGGCATTTGCGAGCCCATCCCCATCGCCTACACCATCTCGAGCTTCTGCGACGAGGCCAAGGTGGGCGGCGAGCCCAAACTCGCGCTCGACAACATCGTGGCCGTGGTCGACTGCGCCCGCATGTACGACGAGTTCAACGGCGGTCGCGACCTGCTGGCTGAGGATATCGACGAGGACGATATCGAGAGCCTGCTTATCCAGCAGATTGAGTTCTGCTCCACGCTGATCCTCAACAAGACCGATACCGTGAGCCCTGAGCAGATCGCCGAGCTCAAGGCCATCGTGCGCAGCCTGCAGAAAGATGCCGTGATCGTCGAGGCCCAAAACGGCGAGGTCCCCATGGAGGAGCTGCTCGACACCGACCGCTTCGACTTTATGCGCGCCTACAACTCCGCCGCCTGGATCGATGCCATGGAGCATCCCGAGGAGCACGATGACCCCGAGGTGCTCGAGTACGACATCGAGACCTTTGTTTACTCGCGCCGCAAGCCGTTTGACCTGCAGAAGTTCACCGATTTTGTTGAGCAGGAGTGGCCCGACGAGGTCATTCGCGTCAAGGGCCCGCTGTGGCAGACCGGCGATCCGGACATGTGCTACATGTTCGAGCAGGCTGGCCACCAGATGCGCCTGATGGAGAACGGCCTGTTTGTCGACTCGGCGCCCGAGGGCGAGAAGCAAAAGATCATCGACGAGAACCCCGAAATCATGCAGATTTGGGACGAAGAGACCGGCGACCGTATGACGAGCCTGTGCATCATCGGCCGTCACATGGACAAGGATGCGCTCATCGCCTCCCTCGATGCCTGCCTGACCGACTGGCACCGCGCCTAGGTTTATCCAAGCGGGCATTTTTCCGCCTACGCAACCGCCAAACCACCACGAAGGTGCCCTTCGTGGTGGTTTTTCGTTCTGAGCCAAGGAGATTCATGTTCAACATCGTGCTGTATGCGCCCGAGATTCCGGCCAATACGGGCAATATCGGTCGCACCTGCGTGGTCACCGGCGCCCGTCTGCATCTGGTGGAGCCGCTGGGGTTTTCACTCGACGACAAGACGGTGCGTCGCGCCGGCCTGGGCTACTGGCAAAACTTGGACGTGACAACCTATGCCGGATGGGAGGATTTCCTTGCGCGCAACGGCCTCTCCCCCGCCGACGAGCGCATGCACCTGCTGACCAAAAAGGCGCGCCGCACCTATGCGCAAAGCGCCTACCGCGACGGCGACTACTTGGTCTTTGGCAGCGAGAGCTCGGGCATTCCCGAGCCACTGCTTGCCGCGGCGCCCGAGCGCTGCGAGCGCATCCCGATGCTGCGCGATTGCGACTCACTCGATAACGCCGAGGCCTGGGAAGCCCACGAGGAATCGCTCGGGCATACCGAGGGCAGCCACGAGGCCATCCTTCGGCAGGATATCTGCGGCAACTTCGTCAACCCGGACGACTACCGCATCAGCGCCCTCAACCTCTCCAACAGCGCCGCCATCGTCCTCTACGAAGCCCTGCGCCAAACAGGCTTTCCGGGAATGTGACAAAGGGACTGTCCCTTTGTCACATTCGAGCGCCACGCCGACGGCACACACGCCTAATTGATGCTCTAGATAGAGAGCCCTCACTTTTAATCAGAATTAACTAAAGTAAAATGAAGTTAAACGGCGGTGTGAAAGGAGAGCCTTGTGGAATATCTCGAGAACCCGTTTACCCCCAGTTTTGGTGAGGTTCCTGCCCATCTCGCTGGCAGACAACAGATCATTCGTGATCTGGACCGTGCCTTCTTGAGCCAGCGCAGGCGCCCAGAATTGACCTCGATCTTCTCAGGCGCGCGTGGAACCGGTAAAACCGCTCTCATGTCGTCGCTCGCGACGAGGGCGGAATCCCACGGCTGGATTGCCGTAAAGACAACCGCGCTCCCGGGAATGCTTGAGGAAATCGAGTTCGGGGCGAAACGTGCTGCCGGCCATCTTATTGACCCGTCTAACAACTTCGAAGTCACCGGTCTCGGAATTGCACCGCTCGGCAGCATCGAGGCCAATCGCGTTCACGATGCCTCAACCTGGCGTTATCGCATGAGCGACATCATCGACCAACTCAACGAGGCAGGCACCGGTCTGCTCGTCACGGTTGACGAGGTGGACCCGACACTCGACGAGATGATTCAGCTCGCAGCGACGTATCAGCACTTTGTGACCGATGGAAAACACGTCGCGCTGCTCATGGCGGGGCTTCCCAACAACGTATCGACGCTACTGAACCACAAGACGGTCTCGTTCCTTCGCCGTGCCCAACAATATCATCTGGGTCGCATTGCCGACTATGACGTACGCGAGGCCTTGATTCGCACAATCCAGGAAAACGATCGCCTGGCAGATGCTGAGGGAATCGATAGAGCCGTTCGCTCGATCTCTGGTTTTCCCTTCCTATTGCAACTCGTAGGCTACCGTGCCTGGGATCTCACAAGCGATTCGAAGAAAATCTCGTCGCGCGACTTTGACCTGGGAATCAAAATCGCGCGCGACGAGATGGACGATCGAATCCTCGCGGCAACCTATCGGGAACTCACTGCAGAGGACAAGCGATTCCTCATCGCCATGCTCGATGACGAGGAAGAGTCCACCACCGCTGACCTTGTCGAGCGCCTTAAGCGTTCGCCACAGCAGGTCTCCCACTACCGACGCCGCATGATAGATGCCGGCATCATCGGGGAACGAGGACGAGGGCTCGTCGCATTTGAATTGCCATTCTTCCGCGACTATCTCGCGGCTCAATGCGTGAAATAGGCATCAATGAGGCAAAGGGGCTGTCCCTTTGCCTCATTGTCTATAGGTAGCGGCCGGTGATGCTTGCGGGGCAGGCCGCGATGTCGCCCGGCGTACCGGCGCAGACGATTTGCCCGCCCGCATCGCCACCGCCCGGGCCCATGTCAATCACGTAATCGGCGTTACGGATAAGGTCGAGGTCATGCTCGATCACGACAACCGTGGCGCCCTTGGCAACCAAGCCGTCAAACACGCTCAGCAACACCTGGACATCGAGCGGATGCAGTCCGATCGTGGGCTCGTCGAATACGAATACGGCATCATCCTGCACGCGACCCATCTCGCTCGCAAGCTTAAGACGCTGCGCCTCGCCGCCCGAGAGCGCCGGTGTGGGCTCACCGAGTGTGAGATAGCCCAGGCCCAGGTCGTGCAAGGTCTGCAAGCGCGCCTGAACCTTCTTGAGTCCCACCGTGGCTTCGAGGGCCTCGTCCACACTCAAGTCCATGAGCTGCGGCAACGTAAGCAGACTCCCGTCCTTGCCCTCGCGATGGATATGCGAAGCCGCGTCTGCATAACGCGAGCCGCGACATGCCGGGCAGACGATCTCGACGTCGGGCAAAAACTGCACGTCGAGCGATATCGAGCCCGTGCCGTCACACGTAGGGCAGCGCAAGGCGCCAGTGTTGTAACTGAAGGCGCCCGCCTTGTAGCCGGCTGCCTCGGCTTCGGGCGTACGGGCGAAGGCGCGGCGCAGCTCATCATGGATGTCGGCATAAGTCGCCACCGTCGAGCGCACGTTGGCGCCGATGGGAGTGGCGTCAATCAGGTTGGCGCGGGCAATGCCTTCGGCATCGACCCAGCGCACGTGTCTTGGCAGACGCTCGCCATCTGCCTGCGCCTTGAGTGCCGGAATGAGCGTCTCGAGCACCAGCGTCGTCTTGCCCGAACCCGAAACGCCCGTTACCGCGACCAAGCGGCCGCGTGGAATATCGACTTCGAGCGGCTTGACGGTATGGATGATATCGGTTGCCATACGGATGTGGCCCTGGTCGAACATTTCCTCGTCAGTCACCTGCGGACGCAAGCGCTTGGGCTCGGCGCGCAAAAACGGGGCGATGCGGCTGCCCCGCGATTGCTCGACCTCGTCTACCGTACCCGCGGCGATCACGTTACCACCGCCCGCTCCGGCAACGGGGCCCATCTCGACCAGATAATCAGCCTCCGCCAGCACGCGCGTATCGTGGTCGACAACAACCACGGTGTTGCCGTCATCCACCAGATCGCGCATCACGCCCACCAAGCCGTCGACATTGGCAGGGTGCAAGCCGATCGAAGGCTCGTCCAGCATATAAAGCACGCCCGTCGATCGATTGCGTACCACGCGAGCAAGCTGCACGCGCTGGCGCTCACCCGTGGAGAGCGTGGCACCGGCGCGGTCGAGTGAAAGGTAATCGAGACCCAGGTCGACCAGGCGATGGGCCGCGCTCAAAAACGAATCGCAGATATCCGTCGCCATGGGCCGCATCTCGGGCGGCAAGGATGCGGGCACCCC
Source organism: Collinsella sp. (assembly GCA_031295385.1). Classification (GTDB taxonomy): domain Bacteria; phylum Actinomycetota; class Coriobacteriia; order Coriobacteriales; family Coriobacteriaceae; genus Collinsella. The sequence goes on along the minus strand of JAUMOL010000013.1, from coordinate 71,587 downwards.
GCGCACCCACTCAATCGCCTCGCTCAGCGTCATGGCCGCGGCCTGCGCCAGATTGATACCGCACACCTGGGGCTGGCGCGCAGCCTCGGAGAGACGCGTGCCGCCACAATCGCGGCATGGCCCCTCGCGCAAAAAGCGCGCAACGCGTTTTAAACCCTTATCGTCCTTAACCTTGGCGAGCGCATTCTCGACGGTATAGACGGCGTTGTAATAGGTGAAGTCGAGCGGCGTGGCGCCCTCGCCGTTTTTGGGAACGTAGAGAATGTGCTTCTTAACCGCCGGACCGTGGAACACGATGTCGCGCTCTTGAGGCGTGAGCCGGTTAAACGGCACGTCGGTGCGCACGCCCATCTCGCCGGCGACCTGCTTCATCAAATCCCACATGAGCGTGCCCCAGGGAAGGACCGCACCCTCGTTGATAGTCTTTGACTCGTCGGGCACCAAGCTCGCCTCGTCCACCTCGCGCACGACACCGGTGCCGCCACAGGTGGGGCATGCACCGCCACTGTTAAAGGCAAGGTCCTCGGCGCTCGGAGCGTAGAACTCGCGGCCGCACGTCGGACACGTGAGCGACAGGCCAGCCGCAACGTTGAGGCTTGGCTCCACACGCGCCCCGCAATGCGGGCACACGTGATGGGCGCAACGGCTAAAGAGCAGACGCAGGCTGTTGTTGAGCTCGGTCATGGTGCCAAAGGTGGAGCGCACGCCCGGCACGCTCGGACGCTGGTGCAGCGCGAGCGCCGCCGGCACGTGCAATACCTCATCCACCTGAGCGTGCTCGGCCTGCGTCAAACGACGGCGAGTATAGGTGCTGAGTGCTTCCAAGTAGCGACGCGAGCCCTCGGCATAGAGAACCCCCAGCGCCAGCGAGCTCTTGCCCGAGCCCGACACGCCGGCAATGCCCACGAGCTTTCCCAGCGGGATATCGATATCGATGTCCTTGAGGTTATGTACACGCGCGCCACGCACCTCGATAGCGCTTGGTTGTTGCGACACCGTCATCGCTCCCCTTCTGCCCGCCCGCGCCAGTCTTCGCAGGTCAAATACGTAAAGTACTCGGTACGCACATCGCCCATAAGCTTGCAGGGCACGTCGCGCTCAACGTGATGCGGTGCGAATCCGCACTTTTGCTGAACGCGTAACGACTTGTTATTGCCCTCGTAGTATCCGCACCAAAGCGCCTTGCAGCCAAGCGTTTCGAACGCATAGCGCTGCATGGCTCGTACCGCTTCGGGAGCAAAGCCTCGGCCCCAGAACGGCTTGGCGATCCAATAGCCCACTTCGAGTTCGAGACCGTCATCTCGACGGTTTGACTCGCAGCGAGATGGCATAAGTCCGATGCTACCCACGGGCTCATCCGTCGCAGTCAGGCAAACGGCAAAGGTGTGGGGCGCGGAAAAGACCGTTCGAATGATCTCCCCGCTTTCTTCAATGCTTCGATGGGGCGGCCAGCCGGCAGCCGGGACCACATCCGGATCGCTTGCGTATGTAAACAGACTCACCACATCCGACTCGCGCCACGGACGAAGCGCCAAGCGCTCAGTACGAATCACCATGTTTTGACCTCTCATCTATCAATGTGACAAAGGGACTGTCCCTTTGTCACATTACTCATGCCATAAAACGCGGTCGCGAATGTACGCGCCCAACATGGGCACGGTAAATCGGACAAGACCGTATCCGGCAGCCTCGATGACGCGCTCGCGAATCAGGCTTGCGCGATATTTACTCGCCCAGCTCTGGGTACGGTCGCAGCGTTCAATGATATCCGCCATGCGCGTCGGTTTGTCCTCGTCAACCGCCATGGCCTCGATAAAGAGGCGCTGTGGACTGCGCAGCCCGTAATACAGAGGCGCGTCAACCGCTTCGTAGAACTCGGAGATGGCATCCGCATGGCCATCCTCGACATCGCGCCTCTCGATGACCTGCGAGCCACGCCGGACAGCAGAGCGCCACATGTAATAGCCCACCAGCTGAACCATATAGGGATGCCCCATGCTCTTGTGTGCCGCAAGGTCCGCTGTCTCCGCGTCAACGTAAAGACCAGCGTCTTTGACCGTCTGGATATATGAATCGCGCACCTTGGGCAAAGATATCGCCCCCAGCGCACGCTGCTGGGCACGCCGCAAAAACGTCACGCTCGGCTCTTCGAGCAGATCGTCAACCATGCTGGGTAAGCCGGCGAACACCAGCGCAAGACCGCGCTGGTCGCTATCGGACAAGCCCGTGGCATCCTGGTCTCCAAGCACCTGCTGATAGAGAACGGCAAGAGCCGCCAGTTCCTCGATAGACGCCGATTGTGCCTCGTCAATCGCAAACAGTATGCCCTTGCCTGGACCGAGCCTCTTGAGGCGCTCGTTAACCAGCCCGCGCAACGTCTCGCCCTTTGCTCGCGCCGCCTCGACCGACATCCGGCCAAACGACGGACCGAACTCCATTGACGTCACAACGGGTTTATTCGAGCGAAGCGCGTCGGCCAAGCGGTCGCATAAGCCAAGCGAAGCGGAATCGGAGACAACCGCCCATCCGCGCTCATTGGCTAGACGCTGCAGCTCCCGCAGGAGAACCGTCTTGCCGCAGCCGCGGTTTCCCGTAATGAGCATGAGCCTGCCCGGCGCTCCGGCACCGTTATCAAGCCCTTCCTCGAAATCTTCGATGACCGACTCGCGATCGATGAGTATCGGAGGCCGCTTGCCAGCCGTGGGCTTAAAGGGATTTGGATTCATGTCGGCCTCCTCGGATTGGAAAACCCTGGTAATAGTTATACCAACTTATACCGAGTTATACCAATAGTATGTGGCAAAGGAACTGTCCTTTTGTCACATATGGCCGAAAAACTCGGCGTCTGCTGCTCGCCAGGGGCGGAAGGTAGCGGGATCGATCTTTACGTGCGCCGCGGCGGGTACGTCGTACCATTTGACCGTGTAACCGGCGCCGTGAGAGCAAAAGACCGAATCGGGCGTGTTGGGCAGATCGGCCTCGGGCTCATAGGCGGCCGCCTCGATGACGCGCTCGGCATCATGGCAAGCCGCATAGCCGGCGAACTCCAGGTACAGATGACCGCGACCGCTCGTGTAGGCAGCCACCTCCAGCGCGTAATCCTGCACCTCGGATGCCGGCACGCGACCCACAAGTTTCGCCCGGCCTCCCGCCATCGTCGGCGGCTCGTACTCGGCACCCATGCGCGTGGCATCCGAGAGCGCCCGGCCCACGCACTCCCCCGGCACCTCGAGCTCAAAGCGATACCACGGCTCCAGCAGCACGGCTGCGCCGGCCTCACGCGCTTGCATGAGCCCCTGGCGAATCGCGCGGTACGTGGCCTGGCGAAAATCACCGCCCTCGGTGTGCTTGGCATGCGCACGGCCGCCCGTGAGCGCAATGCGCACATCGGTGATGGGCGAGCCGGTCAGCACGCCCAGGTGATCGCGCTCCATGGCGTTGGTGAGCGCCAAACGCTGCCAGTTAAGATCGAGCTCGTCGGTCGAGGTCACGGTGCCAAACTGCACGCCCGAACCCGCTGGCAGCGGCTCCAAGCGCAAATGCACCTCGGCATAGTGGCGCAGCGGCTCAAAGTGGCCCACGCCCTCGACCGGCTGCGAGATCGTCTCCTTATAGAGAATGCCGCCAGACTCAAACGCAACCGAAAGGCCAAAACGATCGGCCAGCACCCGCTGCACGACCTCGAGTTGCACGGAGCCCATCAGCTGCAAATGAATCTGCTCAAGATGCGTATTCCAGCTTACGCCGAGCATGGGATCTTCGTCCGCCAACTCAGTCAGCGCTTTGAACACCGCATGGACATCGTGTTCGCCCGGAAGCACCGTATAGGTGAGGACCGGAGCGATGACGGGCGCATCGCCCGCGGGCTCCGCGCCCAGGGCGTCCCCTGGGCGAACGTGCGTAAGACCCGTCACGGCACAAATACCGCCAGCAGCAACTTCTTGCGCAAGCTCATACTTCTCGCCGTTATAGATGCGTACCTGATCGACCTTCTGCTCCCATGCCTCGGCGCCGGAACGTCCGTCAATCATCTGCTTGGCGTGCAGCGTGCCGCCGGTCACTTTAACCCAAGCCAAGCGCTCGCCGCGATCCCCGCGGCTCACGCGGTAGACGCGCGCGGCAAACTTCGGGCGCCATGCCTGTTCGCGCATCAGCGCGCATATGCCATCTAGCAGCTCGTCCACGCCTTGGTCCTTGAGCGCCGAGCCGGCAAAGCAGGGAAAGAGCTTGCGCTCGGCAACCATGCGCGACAGCGTCGCGGCGGAAAGCTCGCCCGCTTCAAGAAACTCCTCGAGTGCTGCCTCGTCCAACGCAGCAGCGTCCTCCTGAACGGCGCCGCCTGCCAGCAGTTCGCCGGCATCCAGGCAGCCCTCGGAAAGACGCTGTCCAAGTTGTGCCAGCAAAACATCGCGGCCGGGATGCTCCAAATCGATTTTGTTGATATAGATGAACGTCGGGATGTCATAGCGCGCAAGCAGGCGCCACAGGGTTTCGGTATGCCCCTGCACGCCGTCGTTGGCGCCCACAACCAAAATCGCGTAGTCGAGTGCGCGCAGCGTGCGCTCCGCCTCGGCAGAAAAATCGACATGTCCCGGCGCATCCACGAGCATGACGTGAGTATCGCCATGGTCGAGCACAGCCTGCGACGAGAAGATCGTAATGCCGCGCTCGCGCTCAATCTCGTTCGTATCCAGATGCGAATCGCCATCGTCCACGCGGCCGCGCTTGCGAATGCGACCCGCGTTGAACAGCATGGCCTCGGCCAACGTGGTTTTGCCGGCATCGACATGCGCCAAGATCCCAACGACCGTTTGCTTCGACATGGTTCTCCTCTTATTACAAGCCCATCGCACGCGGCAACAGGCATCCTCGTTCCACACTGGATGATACAATGTACGTGCCGGCGGGCGAAGCGGGCCCTATCCCCCGACCGAGCTCATCGCCCCGCGTTGCCGCGCGGCGATTTTCGTAGGTTCGCGCCTTGCGAAAGCCGGCACCTCCCCTTTTGCCCGCGCGGTCTCATCTGAGGCGGTAACAATGCGAGCCCCACAACGACGCGTTTTACCAAAAATGGCCCCACTCGGGGCCATTTTCATTTAGATGGAGTGTTGGCATGCGCCTGGGCGCTTATGCCTCGCGCAGCCAATCAAACGCGACGCGCGGCGTACCGTCCGACACATATACGATACCGGCGCGCTTAAACCCGGCCTTGGTGATGGCTCCCTGCATGGGCAGGTTGTCCTGATGTGTGTCGATACGCAGGTGATCGGCGCGCTCCTTGGCAAAGGCAAACATCGCAGCCGCGATACCGTGCACGGTGCCGTCGGATGCCACACGATGCAGCACGGCGTACGGAGTGTCGCTTCGCCATTGACCGTCCTCAATTACGTCATAGCACTCGTCCGGGCCCGGCAAAAAGGCAAACGTCGCCACCACGTGGCCGTCGACTTCGCACACATAGCTGCCATCAGCGGCGATATCGGCAGCCAGCTGCTCGGCAGAAGGCGTGCCCTCGGGCCACTGCGTGGCGTTGCCATGCGTGCGCATAAAGGCGCGGGCCGCGTCATAGATAGCCATGACGGCGGGAATGTCGGTATCGAGGGTTTTTCTGATCATCACGCGGCGACCTCACGTTTATTGGTATCACTTTGATTGGGCAATGATACCAACGTTTTGAGAAGGGCGCGAAGCAGATGGGGAGCAAAAAGCGAGCCGCCTGGTCAAAGGCAAAAAGCGAGTTTTTGGGCGCTGCCACCGGCGGCGATATGAGCGACCTGTTTGCGCGCGAAGACGAGCGCCGCGACGCCCTGGACGCCGAGCGCGATGAAGCCTGGCGCTACAAGTCGTGCGGGCGCAAAAACCGTTACGACACACGCGCCGAGGCCGAAGCCGTTATGGCCGACTGCGAAAACCGCGGGCGGCGCGGTTTGGCCTGCTACAAATGCGAATACTGCGGCGGCTGGCACCTGACGTCGCACCCATGGAAATAAGCACTGCATCGGCACAGCATTGACGGAGCGCCAGCCATCGCACGCAAGCTACGGGCGCGGCGGCACCAAAACATCGTAACGAACGGCCTTGCCCGCAAGTTGATAGCTCGGCTTAACGCCGGCAAGCAGCGGGCCCTTTACCGGCCGCTTGATAACGACCTTGCGCGGACGCGCCGCAAGCGCAGCTTCGACCAGCGTCTCCTCATCGGCACACGGCTGTTCCAAATGGTGCAAGAGTTGGAACTTCTTTTTCACCGCCGCGCTCTTGGTGCGCTCGGGAAACATGGGGTCCAGATACACCACGTCGGGAGCGGCAAGCTCGCCCTGCCCGATCAGCTCAGCTGTATGGCGAAGGCCAGCAATGCTGTCCTCGCCCGCATGTAAGCGCATACGCGACACGGCAACCGCAAGCGCCGGATCATCTGCCGCGCGATCCAAGGCATCCTTGAGGAGCGCCGCGATCACGCAATCCTGCTCATACAGATCGACGGTAAAGCCCGCGGCCGCCAACAGCAGCGAATCCTCGCCAAAGCCTGCCGTGGCATCAATCGCCCATGGGCACTCAATGCCTTTTGCGCGCGCAGCCTTTACCAACAGCTCTTGCTGCAGACGGCCCTGTTTGAGCCGCGGAAGCATGCGAGTAAAATCGGCTCGCAGCTCCATCGAGCCGTCGGTGAGCGTGAGGCCCTCGGACTTCCCGGTCAGCTCAAGCCCCGCGGCCCGAGCAACAGAAAAGGGATCGACGACGCCCATGGACACTCCTTAACAAGCAAAACGAATACGCGGGGCGCCGTTTATGCCAGCACCCAACCGTCCGCTATTGTCCCACATGCGACATGGCCCACAGCATCCCAATGCAAAGCACCGCCATCAATCCCGTGCACACGGCAGCGATCACGGAATCGCCCATGCGCCTTCCCAGCGACCGCGGCTCTCGTACTTGCTCTGCTCCGTACATCATGACTCCTCCTTGAGACCAGCTCCTTGTTACGGCCTCATCATCGCAGCGCCGCACATGAGCTGCCATCGATTTGGCTTACGTCCAGCTTTCCTTTTTGAAAGGTTGGACCGTACAGGCAAGAGACGCTTTCAAACGCATGCATCGTCCCGTTGAACTACAATGTGCTTCACGATATGTGCCGTAACCTGGGCGCGACAGATTCTCCGCGCCCGCATCGAAAGGACCAGCTATGAGCGCTGCTCGCAAGACACTCAAAATCCTTGCCCTGATTTATTTTGTTCTGGGCATCGCCAGCCTCGTCATCGGAATTGCCGGCATTGTTACCGGCAATTTTGGATCCGCTTACGGATCGAACGCCACACTCGCCGCTGTTGTGGTGATTGTTAAGGGCCTCGTCGACCTTGCCGCAGGCGTCGCCGGTATCAAGGGCGCCAACAAGCCTTCGCAGGTAGACGGCGCATTTAAGCTCGGTATCGTTGCCGCGGCAGCCACGCTCCTCCAAGCCGTGCTCACGCTTCCCGCACTCGGCGGCAGCTCCGTCAATATCATCGCCTTTGTTATTGTGGTCTACGACCTGTTCTTTGTTCAGCAGGCACACGCCGTTAAGGCCGAGAACAAGGACCGCCTGTAAGTGCCCGCTTCTCATAACCTCTGTTGCATCCAAGCAACTAAAAAGGGCCGATCGCGCATCTCCGCGGTCGGCCCTTTACGTTTGCCCAGATAAAGCCTGCCAAAATAAACCTGTCCCTTTTTGGCAGGTTGTTAGCTGTGACGGTACTCGGCGATGATGAAGTCGATGTCGGTCTGAAGGGTATCGAGGTTTGCCAGTCGCTCTTTGTCGGCAGGGCGCGTGCGGTAGTAGTACGGCGTCATCTGGAACACCGCCTCAATGTCGGTCTGCGTCTGGAGCGTAATATTCGCAGATACCCGCTGCGTTCCGACTAACTCGAGCTCGGTGGTCTTCGGCAGCTTCTCATCGTTAAGGTACGGCGTGTCGTAGAGTACCTCCTTGAGACCAAAGAGATGACGGGCGCCCGGCACCACGGTATAGAGTGAGCCCTCGGGCGCCAGTACGCGGGCAAACTCACGCTCGTTAAAGGGAGCGAAGAGCTCGGTCACCATATCGAAGGCGCCATCGGCCACGGGGATATCCTTCATGTTGGCCACGAAGTAGGTCGCGTCGCCGCGCTTGGCGGCCAGGCGCACCATCTCCTTGCCAAGGTCAAAGCCGTAAGCATCCACGCCCGAAACCGTACCCATGGCGCTGGTGTAGTAGCCCTCGCCGCAACAAATGTCGAGCAAGGTCATGGGGCCGTTCGCAGACGCAGCGTGCCCAGCCGCCCGCTTGCGCACCAGCTCGACCATCGCATCGCGCAACGGCGCATAGTAACCGCGGTTCAGAAAGTCGCGACGGCTGCGTGCCTGCGACTTGGGATCGCCCATGGAGTCGCCGCTCTTGGACGAGCGCAGCAGATATAGATAGCCCTCGCGAGCACGGTCAAACCGGTGTCCGCCCGCGCATGCAGCGCCGCGTTCGTCATCCACCAACGGTTCATGGCAAACGGGACACAACAACATGGCAACTCCTTAGCGCGAACAACACAACACCCACCATTGTCGCACGCCTTCCCCACCTAGTCATTGGGGACGTTCTTAAACGACTAGCCAAAAGGGACACTCTTGCGTCACATAGGGACACTCCTTTTGGTCGGTGCCAAAGAGTGTCCCCAACGACTAGTCGTTTAAGAACGTCCCCAACGACTATAAGAACGTCCCCAATGACTAGTCGATTAGGAGTATCATCGTCTGCGCAAATAGGCACGAAAGAGCATATTAGAGATTGAGAGCGTATGGCTGACACCGTATCTAAGCACATTGACATGACCACCGGCTCGCTGTGGCGCAATATTCCCCTATTCGCCTTCCCCGTGGCCGCCACGAGCATCTTGGAGCAGCTGTCGAACCTCATCGCCACGGTCATCATCGGTAACTTCTCGGGCGACCAGGGAACCCTCGCCATGGCGGCGGTCGGCTCCAATGTTCCGCTTACCAGCCTTATGCTCAACCTGTTTATTGGCATGTCGCTTGGCTCCAACGTGGTCATCGCCAACGCTATCGGCCGCAACGATCAGAACATGGTCAAACGCGCCGTCCATACCTCGATTTTAATGGCGCTCGTGGGCTTTGTCGTCATCGCGCTGGGCGAGATCTTTGCCGAGCCCATGCTCGCCGCGCTCAACGTTCCCGCCGAAACCATGCCGCTCGCTTCGCTCTACCTGCGCGTCTTTTTGCTCAGCATGCCCTCAATCTTGCTTTACAACTTTGAGGCCGCGATCTTCCGCTCCGTCGGCATCACCCGCATGCCGCTGCAGGCGCTTGCCGTGTCCACCGTCCTCAACATTGGCCTGGATCTCATCTTTGTCCCTGTGCTCCACTGGGGTGTCGCGGGCGTCGCCATCGCCACCGCCATCGCCTACACCGTCAGCGCCGCCACGCTTTTTATCCGCCTGCTCAAGACCGACTCCGTCGTCCGCGTCACCCTACGCGACCTGGCTATCGACCCCGTCGCCCTCAAGCGCATCGTCAAGATCGGCCTGCCCGCCGGCATCCAAAGCGCCGTCTTTGCCGTTGCCAACATCATCATCCAGTCTGCCATCAACAGCCTGGGCACCGAGGTCATGGCGGCATCGAGCGCCGCCATGAGCCTGGAGTACGTGTGCTACAACCTGCTCAACAGCTTTAGCCAGGCTTGCACCACCTTTGTGGGACAAAACCACGGTGCCCGCCAGATCGACCGCTGCACCAAGACGCTCAAGGTCTGCCTAGTCGAAGGCGGTATCGTTGCGCTCACCACAATTATCGTTATTGTCGGCCTGGGGCGCGAGATTTTGTCGCTCTTTAACAGCGATCCCAACATCGTCTCAATCGGCTATATCCGCGTGTGCTCAATCTTCCCGGCGTACGCCTTTAGCATGTTCTACGAAAACATGTCAGGCTACCTGCGCGGCTTTGGTATCTCGCTCACGCCCGCCCTCATCACCATGATCTGCGTCTGCGGCATCCGCTTCTATTGGGTGTTCTTCGTGTTCCCGCACTTCCGCACCTTTGCGAACATCATGATGGTCTACCCCATCAGCCTGGGCACCACGGCGTTCTTTATGGTCGTGGCGGTGCTACTCTGCCACCCGGCACGCACCTATCGCGCCACCCAAGCCAAAGCGACAGCCCGCTAAACACCGCACTCAACGCCACACCAGCCATTAATTGACAACATGCGAGCTCATATAGTCGATAAAGCGCCTCGTGGCGATGGGCATGGTGTCCCAGCTGCGCCAGGCGGCCACCACGTCGCGCGAGGGGGCGTGCACGATGGGACGTACGCGAATATCGGCCCGCATGCCCTCCACAGTACGGCGGTAGAGCATGCTCACGCCTAGGCCCTCCTCCACCATCGCCATGATGGTGTAGTCGTCGGTGACCTCACTCGTCACGTGCGGCGACAGGCCATGCGCCGCGAATGCATCGAGCACCAGGCTCTGTTCGCCCTCATCCAGAAGCAAAAACGGATCGGAAGCCAGGTCGGCGAGCGTCACCTTTTCCTTTGCCGCCAGCGGATGCGCGGCCGGCAGCAATGCCACCAACTCGTCATGATAGACCACGCGCTTCTCGAGCCCCGCGGTAAACCCGCGTGCCGTAAAGCAAAAATCGACCACGCCATCGTGCACCCACTGGGCGTTGCGCGTGTAATCGCCCTGCTTGAGGGTAAAGTGCACGCCCGGGTGCAGGGCTCCAAAGTCGCGAATCACGCGCGGCAACACGGTACGGCTCACGTTGGTAAACGTCGCGATGCGAATATCGGTCGACGAAAGCCCCAGCAGCTCCTGGCGCTTGCCCTCGAGCTCAGCCTCGGCAGTCACAATCTGTCGCAAATACGGCAGGTACTGCTTACCGTCACGCGTAAGCGACACGCCCTGCTTACCGCGCTCGATAAGCGTGGTACCCAGCTCGCGCTCGAGCGCCTTGACGGCCTGGCTCACCGCGCTTTGCGTATAGCCCAGCTCATCGGCCGCACGTTTCAGGCTGCCGCAATCGACCACCATGCAAACAATCTGATGCCGCGATGCCATCGTGCCTCCACATCAATGCAGCCGTAAAACGTTTTGCCAACGCTTTTCGTACATACTTTAGTATTTCTTAATCATACTGAAGATACATTCGCTTTACTACATCCACATCTGGGAGCAGAATCCTTTTTACGAAACCGTTCTGTAACAAAAGGAGTCCCATGGATCGCAAAAAAGCAATCGCGCTCTCATTTTCCGTTCCCGTCGCATGGGGCTTTTCGTATCCCCTCATGAAGATCGGCATGAACAGCATGAACGCCACGAGCATCGTCGCGTTACGCTGCATCATCGCCTTTGTGGCCTGCCTGCTGCTCTTCCACAAGCGCGCTTTCCGCATCAACCGCGACCTTATGGTCCGCGCCGCCATCATCGGCGCCATCATGGCAACCGAACTCACCTGCATGTGCCTGGGCTCCAGCCTCACCTCCGCCTCCACTGCCGGCTTTTTGCAGAGCCTGACGGTCGTGATCGTGCCGTTTGCCAACGCCGCCCTGCTGCGCCGCGCCCCCGAGCGCAAGGTGCTCGTCGGCACCGCCATCGTCACCTGCGGTATGTTGTTGCTCTCGGGCGCCGACTTTACCAGCCTGAATCCCGGCGCAATCATCATGCTGCTCTCCGCTTTTGTCTATGCCGGCCACATTATCGTGGCGAAGCGCTTTGTCGAAGATGTCGACCCGCTGGCTCTGGGCGTTTGGCAGCTGGGCTTCGGCGGCTTGTTCTCGGGCATCGCCGCATTCACCTTTGGCGGTTTCACGCTTCCCAGTACGCCCAACGAGATCGTGGTCGTCGTTGCCCTCGCGCTCATCTGCTCTGCCTACGGCTTTATCACCCAGACGCTCGTGCAGCCCCACGTGCCCGCCGAGACCACTGGCTTCGCTTTCTCGCTCGAGCCGGTCTGCTCCGCCGTCTTTTCGTTCTTCCTGGTTGGCGAGGTCCTGAGCCCCATCGCCTTCTTTGGCGCCGCCCTCATCCTCACCGGCGTCATGGTGGCAACCGTCGAGCTTCCGCGCCTCCGCGCACACGAACAGGCTCGCATGGCAGGAGCGCCCGAGCACGTCTCGTAGACCCCACTCTTCATACAGCCGTGGCATAAAGGCAACCGGTGCGCCTTTACAATAGATGCCAACAGAGCATCTGCCATAAAGGAGCCCCATGGACACCGCAACTCGCGACCGCAACATAGCAACTTGGTTGGGCGATGCGCCGCAGCCGGTACGTGACACTACGAACCAACTGCTCGAGCGTATCGCCCTTTTGCGTGCCGAGCAGACCATCTACCCGGCACAAGACGACATCCTCAATGCCCTCGCCTACACGCCGGCCGACCAGGTCAAAGTTGTCATCTTGGGTCAAGATCCCTATCACGGACCCAACCAGGCCATGGGGCTGTCGTTCTCGGTCCCTGCGACGCAAACCAAGTTGCCGCCGAGCCTGCGCAACATCTACAAGGAACTCAATGCCGATCTGGACTGCCCTATTCCCGCCACGGGAGATTTAACGCCATGGGCACAACAGGGCGTCCTGCTTCTCAACACTACGCTCACCGTGCGCGAGCATGCCGCGAACTCGCACGCCAAGCTGGGCTGGAGCACACTCACCGACTACGTTATCGAACGCTGCTGTCAGCTGCCCCAACCGGTTGTCTTTTTGGCATGGGGCCGCTTTGCCCAGCAGATGGTCGAAGGTAAGCTCGTCGCAACTGGTGCGGGCAAGGCAACCGACAAGTTCTGTCTGGCCTCCACGCACCCCTCGCCGCTTTCGGCCAACCGTGCAACGGCAGAACTCCCCGCCTTTATGGGATCGCGCCCCTTCTCGGCAGCCAATCGGCTACTCGAACAGTACGGCTCGACCCCCGTCAACTGGACTTGCCTCGACTAAAAATCGATACATCAAAAATGCGCCCGACGGCTTTCCATCGGGCGCGTTTCCTATTCGGGCCAAATAAATTGTGTGCGGCCGGCCTCGCCACCGTCAATGAGCAGGCTCTGCCCGGTCATAAACCGGTTGGTCACGCCCACAAAGTAGATCCACTCGGCGATCTCTTGGGCGGTGGCCCAGCGTTTAAGCGGCGTGAGCTCCATAATCTGGTTCCACAGGTGCTCGTCTTCCATCACGCAACGGTTGAGCGGCGTGATAACGCCGCCCGGGTCCACACTGTTGGCGATGGCCTGCGGCGCCAGACGGTTTGCAAGGTTCTTGGTGTAGGCGATAACGCCGCCCTTGCTGGCGGCATAGGCGGGAAACTCCGATCCCGTATGCCCACTCGCCGACCCCACATTGACCACGGATTTGATAGCCGGCGCAGGCTTGGCGGCAAGCCCCTCCCCCACAAAGGCGTAGCGCTCGGTCACGTTGATGGTGCCACGCAGGTTGGCGGCGATGTCGTCCGCCGAATCCTGCGTACCGGCAACGTTCGCGATTACCTGGGGTTCAAGGTCGCCTGGAAACGAGGCCGGCTTGCGGACGTCGACGATCAGATGACGGTAGCGCTCGTGTTCGATCGCCGCCGGCAGCAGATCAAAGCCTACGACCTCGTGGCCCTCGTCCAAAAAGCGCTGCACGCATGCGGCTCCGATACCGCCCGAAGCACCCGTGATCAAAACCCGCATACTTGCTCCTTAGGCGGTTACGTGGCGCTCGAGGTACTCGGAGCCCACATTCTCACGCTCCCAGCCGCGCACGACCTTGTAGCCCACGGGGCTCAGGAAGACCTCGCACAGCAGCTCGGCGACAGCGCCGGTCAGCGAGCACATAAGGACCTGCACCCAGGTCCAACCAAAGAACGTGTGGCTCACCACAATGGCAAAGACCAGGTTGTCGACAAACTGGCCAACACCCGTGGACACATAGGAGCGGAAGGCGAAGCTCGCAAAATTATTCTTTTTGAGCATACGGCCGAGCGACTGGTTGAGCGTGGAATTAACCACGGCAGAAACGAGCATGGCAAGCGAAGAGCCCAGCACAACGTACCAGGTGCCGCCGATGGTGGCGTTAAGGGCGGTGTTGACCTCGATCATGCCGGTGTCGTAGTAGGCGCCCCACATACCGGGCGTGAGCGAGCATGCCCAAAAGCACAGGCTGACGGCGAGGTTGACCAGCAGCGCGAGGATGGAGATTTTGATGGATGCCTTGGCGCCAAAGCGCTTGCAAATCATGTCCTGGCACAAAAACGAAACCCAGCTCACCACAAAGCCGCAATCGAGTGCCAGATACGGCAAGCTGATGAGCTCTTTGTTGGCCAGCAGGTTCATCATGATGACGCTCACGAAAAACAGCGAAACCGTTGCCGCGGGAATGCTCCGCAACAGGACCTTGTAGTCCTCCATGACCTTCTTGATCATTATGTACTCCTTTGGTTTTAGGTTTAACGAGCAGGATATCGGACCCGAACTGCTCGAACGTCTCGGTCTTGAGACGACGGTGGGTATGATAGCCGCTCACACGGCATCAGGCAAGCAAACGGCGCGGAAGCCCCGCAGGACCACCGCGCCGATGCGTTAAAAGGCTACGTTGCCAAACTCCGACAGGATAAGGTCGGGGTTGTGGTCGGTTGCCCAATCAACGTTCCACGGGCTCGTGAACAGCAGCAGCTTGCCGCCGCGCATGTCCTCGACGCGCAGCGTGTCGCGCGTGAGCGAAAGGCCCGGGATATCGATGGTGTCGGGGTCGTTCTGGATCCAGCGGATGTCCGTATAGGGCAGCGGCTGGCGACGAACCTCAACACGGTACTCGGCCTTGAGGCGGCGCTCGAGTACCTCAAACTGCAGCACGCCGACCACGCCCACGATGACGCTCTCCATGCCGGCGCCCAGCTCGCGGAAGATCTGGATGGCGCCCTCCTGGGCAAGCTCCTCCATGCCCTTGACGAACTGCTTGCGCTTGAGTGTGTCGACCTGCGTAATGCGAGCGAACATCTCGGGGGCAAACGTCGGGATCTGCGGATACTGCACGTGGCGCTTGCCAGAGCACACGGTGTCGCCGATGCTAAAGATACCCGGGTCGAACAGGCCCACGATATCGCCCGCGTACGCCTCGTCCACGATGGCGCGGTCATCGGCCATCATCGACGTGCCCGTGGCAAGCTTGAGCTTGCGGTTGCCCTGCACGTGGAAGGCGTCCATACCGCGCTCGAACTTACCCGAGCAAATGCGCACAAAGGCGATGCGGTCGCGGTGGTTCTTGTCCATGTTGGCCTGGATCTTAAACACAAAGCCGCTAAAGTCGTCGCGGCAGGGATCGACCGGTTCGCTGGTGAGCGTATCGGTATAGGCGCGCGGCGTCGGAGCCAGGCGCAGGAACTCCTTCAGGAAGGGCTCAACGCCAAAGTTGGTAAGTGCCGAGCCAAAGAACGCCGGGCTCAGCTTGCCGCAGGCCACAGCATCCAAGTCGAGCTCATCGCCGGCGCCATCGAGCAGCTCGATGTCGTCCATCAGGTTCTTATGGTTTTCCTCGCCAATAAGCTCATCCATGGAAGGATCACCCAACTCGGCCTCGACCTCGGCGACCTTCTTGGTGGCGTTGGCGTGGCCGTCGCCCTCAAAGGCGATAACGCGACGGGTCTGACGATCGAACACGCCGCGGAAGTTGCGGCCGCTGCCGATCGGCCAGTTCATGGGATACGTATTGATGCCCAGGACATTCTCGATCTCTTCCATGAGCTCAAACGGATCGCGGGCCTCGTGGTCGAGCTTGTTCACAAAGGTGAAGATGGGAATGTGACGCAGCGTACAGACCTTAAAGAGCTTTTTGGTCTGGGCCTCGACGCCCTTGGCGCCGTCGATGACCATGACCGCGGCGTCGGCGGCCATAAGGGTACGGTAGGTATCCTCCGAGAAGTCCTGGTGGCCGGGGGTATCGAGGATGTTGACGCAGGCGCCGTTATAGGTGAACTGCAGCACCGAGGAGGTAACGGAGATACCGCGCTCCTTCTCGATGTCCATCCAGTCCGAGACGGCATGCTTGGCCGAGCTCTTGCCCTTGACCGAGCCGGCAGTCTGGATGCTGCCGGTATAGAGCAGCAACTTCTCGGTAAGCGTGGTCTTACCGGCGTCCGGGTGGCTGATGATCGCGAATGTGCGGCGCGACGAGATTTCATCCGACAGGCTTGCCATGCGGATCCTTTCTTGCATTGAGTGCATTACGTCGTTGTAACCGCACTATTGTAGCCGCGAAATCCCGCCATAGGGCGCCTATCAGGACAAATTCATCAGCTGGGGCTCGGACGGTGGAATGTCAGCGGTGTTCCGCGACGGCTTGTCTCAATCTGTAACACCTAGAAGGGTTTTCGACCTCCAGATGTTACAGATTGAGATGAACGGTCGGACGTCTCAGAAAGATCTCAATCTGTAACAGTTAGCCGCCAAAAACAACTCTAGATGTTACAGATCGAGACAAATGAATGGACAGGCAAATAACGTCTCAATCTGTAACAGTCAGTCGTCCAAAACGGGTCTTACTGTTACAGATTGAGATGAATGAGTAGAAGGACGGACAGCCCCGTAATTTCCTC
Source organism: Collinsella sp. (assembly GCA_031295385.1). Taxonomy (GTDB): domain Bacteria; phylum Actinomycetota; class Coriobacteriia; order Coriobacteriales; family Coriobacteriaceae; genus Collinsella. Next base: position 55,003 of record JAUMOL010000013.1, on the reverse strand, counting down.
TTGCACAACTGTACATAGTGTGTATATACTGTGCTTACCGGTTATATACACGTGTAGCCCATCAGCTAAGGAGCCGCTGTGGACATCATCCTATCCAATTCGAGCGATAAGCCCATCTACGAGCAGATAACCTCGCAGGTCAAAGCTCAGATCCTTTCGGGCACGCTTGCTGCGGGAGCCAAACTCCCCAGCATCCGTGCACTCGCGAGCGATCTTGGCGTGAGTGTCATCACCACCAAGCGCGCCTACGCCGACCTGGAGCAACTCGGCTTTATCTGCACTGTGCAGGGTAAGGGCTGTTTTGTCGCCGAGGGCAACCAGGAACTCTTGCGCGAAAATCAGCTCTGCCATATCGAAGAGCTGCTCGCACAGGCAGCAACGCAAGCCGAAGCCGTGGGCGTCACGCGCGATAAACTGCACGAGATGCTCGACCTGGTAGCCCCCGAAACCATGCAGTAACCATCTGCAAGAAAGGCTATGCCATGCAAAACTTGCTAGAACTCAAAAGCATCTCACGCCGCGTGAGCGACCGCTTTTCGCTACGTGGCGTCACGTTGGCCGTGGAGCCCGGCCAAATTGTTGGCTTTGTGGGCGCAAACGGCGCCGGCAAGACGACGACCATTCGCGCCACGCTTGGGCTTATAAAGCTCGATGCCGGCGAGGTGCACCTGTTTGGGCAGCGCTGTGGCACCGACGCGCCCGATGAGTCGCAACGCCACCTGCGCTCTCGCATCGGCCTCGTGCTGGACACATGCCCCTTCCCCTCCACGCTCAAGGTCGGCCAGATCGAGGCGCTCGTAGGCCCGGCGTACCCCACGTGGGACCGCGAAACGTTCGCCGGATTCATCAACCGATTTGGCCTCGATCCCAAGACAAAGGTCAAGGACCTCTCCCGCGGCATGGGTATGAAGCTGCAGCTCGCCTGCGCGCTCAGCCACAATGCCAAGCTGCTCGTTTTGGACGAAGCCACCGCGGGCCTTGATCCCATGGCACGCGAGGAACTGCTCGATGAGCTGCTCGCCTTTGTCGCCGACGGCCAGCGCAGCGTGCTGCTCTCGAGCCACATTACGTCTGATCTCGATCGTGCTGCCGACCGCATCATCTGCATCGATAACGGCTCGATTGTGTTTGACCTGCCACGCGAGGACATTACCGACCGCGCCGGCATCGCCCACTGCACCCAGGCACAGGCCGCCGAGCTCATGGCTTGCGCCGAAGGCACCCGCGCCGCCCGCCACGCCTACAGCGTGGACGTGCTCGTGCCCAACCACCGCGAAGTGCTCGAGGCCTTCCCCGAGATTCCCTGCGATCGGGCAACCATTGATGACTATCTTCGCTTCATGCTGAAAGGGGCTTTGAAATGAAACGCGCCATTATGTCCGAGCTTACCACCGTTCGCACGCTCGTCCCGAGCATCGCAGGTGTCGGCCTGTTCATCTTCGTCGTGCTGACCGCCGTCAGGGCATCGAATGGTGATTCCGACATGAGCGCCGCCGGCGCCTTCGCGATCAGTGCCATGTCGCCTATCATGGCCATGACGTCGCTGGCCGGGCTCGACAACCAAAACGGATGGGAGCGCTATCGGGCAACGCTGCCCATCTCACGCAAAGACATCGTCAGCGCACGCTACCTGTGCATCACTATTTTCTCGGTCATCATGGCGTGCGCGGCCGTGCTGTTGAGTATCGTCGCCATCCCGATCTTAAACAGCGTGGGTATCCCCTCCACGGGAGAGACCGTCTTTGAGACCGCAATCGCCTCGGCAATATCGATGCTTTTCTCCCTCATGGCGGTGTTTTTGGTACTGCCTCTGTTCTTTCGATTTGAACACATGAAGGCGCAACGCCTATCCGTTGGTCTGTACGCCCTATACATGTGCCTTATCATGGTCACGCTAAAGTCATTCAACCCCATCAGCAACCAGCTCATGTCGATTGCAGGGACGAATCCCGATCATGCCGTCCTCGGTTGCCTGTGTGGTGCCGTCGCGCTGGCAACGGTCGTCCTTGGCGTTGTCAGCTGTGCCATCAGCACCAAGGTCTACCGGGCACGCAACCTGTGATCGACAGCTAAAGGACTTGGGCGGCGCTCCACCTCATTTACTAGATAAGAGAAGCAGCAACAACGTCGCTACCACCCTTCACGGCGTACCGTTTAGATCTTGGCAACCAAAGAGAAGCCTACAGCATATCGAGGGTGAATGTTTTTCCGAGAAGTGAACGAGTAAAATCAGTACCCTGTATCATCGACATTTTTATGGGCTTAGTTCCTGCGCTTTTTGCCTAGAAATCCAGCGGTTTTATTCGAAAAAAGTGTGCATGCTCCAGGGGTCCATATTGACTCGTTCACTTCTCGGAAAAACATTCACCTTCAATTCGAGCCTTAACCAAATGGCTCCCCGCAACATGACCCCCGTCTCGCCACGGCCATATCAAACCTTCATGGCGGGGCGGTATCCTCATGTCCATAAAACTCGCAGGATAAACCCATTATCCAAGGAGGCACCGCGCCCGTGTCGTGGGTCGTCGCAGCATTTGCGTCAGCATTCTTTGCCGGCATCACATCCATCTTGGCCAAATGCGGCATCAAGCAGACCGACTCCGATGTCGCGACGGCCATTCGCACCTGCGTGGTGCTCGTTTTCGCCTGGGCAATGGCGGGTGTTTCTGGATCCATTGGAACCATTGGCAGCATCGAACCCAGATCCTGGCTCTTTCTCATCCTCTCGGGACTCGCTACCGGAGCTTCGTGGATCTGTTACTTTAAGGCGCTGAGCATCGGAGACGTCAATAAGGTCGTACCGGTCGACAAGATGAGCACCGTGCTCGCCGCGCTGATCGCCATCGTGCTTTTTGGCGAGACGAGCAACCTTGCGGTTAAGCTCGTGGGAACCGCCGTCATTACCCTCGGCACGTTTTTAATGATCGAGAAGCAGCAATCCGCCGGACCCGAGCAGCAGCAAGACTGGACCTGGCCCGCTTACGCCCTCGGCGCCGCCGTGTTCGCAGCACTCACCTCCGTCCTCGCCAAGGTTGGCATCGAAGGCGTCGAGTCAAACCTGGCCACGGCAATCCGCACCTGCGTGGTACTGGCTATGGCATGGGCAATCGTGGCAGCTGAAGGCAAGATGGGCCAAGCCGTGCACGTAGACCGCTACGAACTCGTATTTCTCGCGGCATCGGGCATCGCGACCGGAGCATCGTGGCTGCTCTATTACTATGCCATCGCCGCAGGCCAGGTGAGCGTCGTGGTGCAGGTCGACAAACTATCGATTGTCGTATCGGTACTATTTGCGCGCCTGGCATTCAACGAAAAACTCTCGCGACGCAGCGCCATCGGTCTCGCCCTCATCGTACTGGGCACCGCCGCGCTCGCGATTTGGAAATAGCGCCGATGCCGAGCGAGATCTAGGCGCTAGCCGTGGCTTGTTGCGCCGTTTCACCTCCGTCATCTGGCATATTTTATTAATGGCTGTTGGAACAGCAGCCCAGCAGACGCTACATTCTCACGCCGGGCCTGGGATGCCTGTATTGGTCGCACACCACCACATTACTTGCGCAGTGGCTTGGGCAGCGGAATACCGGCGGCGATGGCGGCCGCGATGATCATGCAGACGATACCCTTGAGTGGGAAGCACATGAGCAGCAGACCCACGACCATGACGGGCTGGCGCATGACGGCGCCCATTGTCGAGGCGGTGCAGACGGCGACGCAAAAGACCGGATCGGCGCCGGTGAGGATGGCAAGGCCGTAGCCCAGGCTCACACCCGAGAAGATAACCGGGAAGAAGTGGCCGCCACGCCAGCCAAGGTTGATGAGGGCGGGCGTCAACATGGCCTTGACAAGACCGGTCGCGATAAGCACGCCAGCGGGAATGGTCAGGTAGGTTTCCATGAGCACATCGGCTTGTGTCTCGCCGGCAAACATGGTGTAGGGCAGGACCGTGCCGCAGATCGCGAGCGCCAAACCAGCCAGCATGGCCTTGACGACAGGACGCTCCCCTATTGCATGGGCAAGCGCTTCGCTCGCGTGTTCAGAGACAAAGTACAGCCAGCCGCAGACTGTTCCGATCAGCGACAGGGGGATGAGCCAGGTAAGCTCCAGGTTGCCCACCACGGCAGCCTCGAACCTGGGCATACCCATGCCGCCGCCCATGAGCTGTCCGAGCAGCAGGTAGGTGCCCAGGCCGCCGGCAATCGCGATGCCGTAAACCACGGTCTTTTGCGCCTTGGGCAGCCTGATGGTTATCTCACCGGATTCGGAATCATCGCCATCGCCGGCACCCTGGCCGTCAGCGCTTCCGGCAAGCGGCGCCACAAAGCCAAACACGGGCGCGGTAAAGAGCGCCGTCAGGGCAGCCTGGGTGCCCAACAGCGTGAGCTCCCTAAACTCGGCTCCAAAGCGGCGCATGCGGTCGCCGACCCAGCTGCACAGCCCGGCAATGACGCCGGTCAGGCCGGCCTCCGGTCCAATGCTGCCGCCAAACAGCAGCGGCAGCAGCGCGGCAAGCGACAGCTTGCCCAGGTTGTCGTACGGGTAGCGTCCATCGCGCTTTACCTTGGCCATCACCTGGTTGAGGTCATCGGTCTTGATGCCCGTCATCTTTTCGTACAGGCCAATCAGCAGGCCGCCCAGCAGGCAGACAAAAAACGGGTACGGCAGAAAACCGAACGGACCGCTGGCAAGCTCGGGCGAAGCGACGCCCAGCGCGTGCGGAATCTCGGTCCATAGATAGTCGATACCGTGCTCCATCGCAAAGAAGAACAACCAGACCGCGGCACCCGCAAACGCACCGGTCACGGCAACGCTACCTAAAAACAGCGCGCGGTTTGTGGGTTTGGCAAGGTTATCCATCGGGTCCTCCCGCGGTCAAAGTCGACATAGATACGTTTTATTGTAGAGTTAGCGCTGCCCGAACGAGCCAACCATCTGCGCCGCAAACGGCACCATTGGGAGTCATAGTAGGGCAGGCTCAAGACTTATCCGTTGATAATCGAGGCAATCTCGCGCAAATCGTCGGCAAAGTAGATGCCGTGCTGGCGCCTCGGGCTCGAAAGCCCTTTATCAATCATATGCCCGAGTAGCGCTTTGAGGTCGTTGTAGTACCCATCCAGGTTATACAGGATGCACGGAGCACTCAGGTGCCCCAACGACACCGCGGACATGACCTCGGCAATCTCCTCGAGCGTGCCCGTACCGCCGGGAAAGGCAATGAATGCATCGCCGAGCTCAATCATCTTGGCCTTGCGCTCGGCCATATCGCCCGTCACGATAAGATCGTCGATACCGTCATGTTGAAACTCGGCCTCGATAAAAAAGCTCGGCTCAACACCCGTCACGTGTCCGCCTGCCTCGAGCACGCTATCGGCGAGCGCGCCCATCAGTCCCGACTTGGACCCGCCGTATACCAGCGCGTGGCCGTTGGCGCCAATCCAGTCTCCCAGCTCCTGCACCGCGGGCAGAAACGCCGGGTCGTTGCCAGTGTTGGCACCCAGGTACACGGTGATGTTCATATTTGGTCCCCCTTGTTATGGCACACGACGTTCGTCTTAGCGCTGGCGTCGACGATACTCGCGCACGCGACGCGAAAGGTCGGCAAGTTCGTCGCGATCGAGCTCTTCCAAATGCTCAAGATCGTCCATAAAGCGCGCCATGGTGTCCTTTTGGCGCAGCTTGATAAGCGTATTGCAGTAGTTCACCGCCACGCCCGTGAGCATGGCGATGTAGAAGATGCTGATGACGCTCAAGACGACGGTAATGGCGCGGGCAACCGGCGTCTCGGCCGGGATGTCACCAAAGCCGATGGTCGAGACCGTCTCAAAGCTAAACCACAGGCCATCGCCAAACGTGAGGGTCGTGGGCTCGGACAGCCAAACGGCCGTCGAGCATAGCAGGTAGAAGACGAGGAACAGCTCCGTAATGCGCACGAAGCCTGCCTGGCGCAACACGTCAGCAAGCGTCTTGAGCTTTTTCATCGCGACCCCTTTTCTCAGACGTCCAATCACATTCGCTCGGTATTGTCCCACGCCTCCCCCGCAAACGAAACTAGTCATTGGGGACGTTCTTAAATGACTAGTCAAACAAGAACGTCCCCAATGACTAGTCGGGCTGAGCTGGTATCCTTATGCGGTAATGTCTCGATTCGTTAGGATTGCATGTGAGAGCTGCCACTGTCCTTCGTTCAGTTATATATCGCACCCTGGCCGTCGCGCTTGCTGCGCTCGCCGTACTGAGCACCATCATGCCCGCCCCCGCCTATGCCGCCAATACCGATCAGCAAGTCAAGACGGTCCGCGTCGGCTGGCTCGTCAGCAACGAGGGCTTCCAGGACGGCACCCCCGGCGAGCGTCTCTCGGGATGGGGTTACGAGTACCTCCAGACCCTGTCGTACTACACGTCCGGCTGGCGGTACGAATACGTCTCCGGCACCTTCACCGAGCTTATGGACATGCTCGAGGCAGGCGAGATCGACCTCATGCCCAACATCTCCTACTCCGAGGAACGTGCCCAAAAGCTGCTCTTTTCCTCGAACCCCGAGGGCACCGAGCGCTACTACATCTACGCCAGGCCCGACCGTGACGACCTTGCAAAGGGTGACCTTCAAGCACTCCAGGGTCTCACTATCGGTTGCAACCCCGACGTCATGCAAACCTTCGTTGGCCAGCAATGGCTCGCCAGCGAAGGAATCGCCTGCACATACAAGGAGTATGACGGAGGATCCGATCTCTTTGACGCGCTCGCAAACGACGAAGTCGATGCCGTCATCATGAACGACACAATCTCGTCGCCCAATGCCTCCCCCATGTTCTACATTGGTTCGAACGACTACTACTTTGCCGTTCCCAAAAGCCGCCCCGACCTGATGGACGACATCAATGCTGCCATGACGGCAATCGCCCGCGTCAACCCACGCTATAACGACGAAGTAAAATCTCACTACTCGACCCAAAACAGCGGCTCATCATCGCTCAACGGACCCGAACGTTCCTGGCTCAAAGCAAATGACAACACCATCACGCTCGGCTACATTACGGGCAAACTCCCCTACTGCAACGAGAACGAAGACGGCGAAATGGAAGGCTCGCTCGCATCGCTTGCGACGACGCTACACGATAAATTTGGCATTACGGTCAAAACCGTCGCCTTTGATAGCTACAAGATGATGTCAAAGGCCCTGTCAAAGAAAAGCATAGACGTTGCGCTGCCGGTATACCGAGATTACTGGTTTGCCGAGCAAACAGGCGTTGTGCAGTCGGTATCGTTGGGAACCATATCCCTCACCGCTATCCACACCGGCAGCAACCTGAACAAAAACCTTCAGAACATCGCCTGTACCAAATCATCGTTTGTCAACAAAAATGCACTTGAAAGTCTGTTCCCCACAGCGACCGTAACCGAATACCAATCCGACGATGAAGCGTTCGACGCCCTCAGGAAGGGAACGGCGCACTGCATCGTCGCTCCCAGTTCACGCGTAAAAACCATCGGTGACCGTTACGATCTCGAGGACTGCGAGACGACCGAGCTCCCTGACACCTGTGAGCTCTCGTGCTGGATTTCGCGCGGAAAACCCGAGCTGTTGGGAATCATCAACAAGGGCATCATCAATGCCGGAGAATCGCTCTCCGCAAGCAATTTCTCCTCCACGTCGTACACGGCCCAGGAATCCAACACGCTTCAATTCCTTTATCGCAACCGCACCGCCATTGCAGCTACCCTCATCGGTATGTTGTCGGTCGGCATCGTCCTGCTCATCTGGGCGCTCGTGCGCGCTCGAACCGAGCGCAAAAAAGCCGATGCCGCCAACGCCGCTAAGACGGCATTCCTCACGCGCATGAGCCACGACATCCGTACGCCGCTCAACGGTATCCTGGGCCTTATCGAGATCGAGGAATTGAAGGAAGGCGATATGCAAGTCGCCCGCGAGAGCCGTGCCAAGGCGCGCGTTGCCGCCAATCACCTGCTCTCGCTGATCAACGACATCCTCGAGATGGGCAAAATCGAAGACCGCAAGCTAACACTGGAGCATGCGCCTTTTAACCTCAAAGAGCTCTGTGACGATACGCTGGTGCTGTGCAAGCTCCGCGCGTCCAGTAACGGCATCACAATGCAGGACAATAGTCTGCCGTACGCCACGGGGCCATACATGATCGGCAGTCCCACCCATATCCGACAGATTATGATCAACCTGTTAGACAACAGCATTAAGTACAACAAGCACGGCGGCTCCGTCACCTTTAGCTCAAAGACCAAGCCACTCGATAACGGGCGCGCGCTCTTTTGCTTTAGCGTTTCGGATACCGGCATTGGCATGGCTCCCGAGTTTTTAAAGCATATCTATGAGCCGTTTGCCCAAGAAGGTGACGATGCGCGCAGCAAGTTCCAAGGAACCGGCATGGGCATGCCAATCGTCAAGTCGCTTATTGAACTGATGGGCGGCACCATCGAAGTCACCAGCGAGCTCCATGCGGGCACCTCGTTCTACGTGGAGATTCCGCTCGATATCGACAAGAACCCCCAGGCGCGGGCGAATACGGTCGAGGGGGCGCTCGACTGCTCGCTCGCCGACATGAACGTACTGCTCGCCGAAGACAACGAATTGAATGCCGAGATTGCCCAGGCGCTGCTAGAATCCGAGGGCGTCGTGGTCACCCGCGCCGCCAACGGCAACGAAGTCGTCGATCTGTACCTATCGCATCCCGCCGGCAGCTTCGATGCGATCCTGATGGACATTATGATGCCGGACATGGACGGTTACGAGGCAACCCGCGCGATTCGCCTGAGCGAGAAGGTCGATGCAGCCGATATCCCCATCATCGCGCTCACCGCCAATGCCTTTGCCGAGGACGCCAAGGCGGCACACGACGCCGGCATGAACGCCCATCTATCCAAACCGCTCGACTTTAACAAGCTCAAAAACATACTCGCCCGCATCAAGAAAAACGGATCCGTTTCGCTATAGTTTGTGCTCAACCACCACGCACGACCAGAAAGGAAGCCAACGATGTTTAGACCCTTACGTCGAAAGAAACGCGCCATCACTGACGAGGAAGCGCGCGAACTGCTCACTACCTGCAAGCGCGGCGTCTTTGCCGTCAACGGCGACGATGGCTACCCGTACGCCATTCCCGTCAACTACTTCTTTGACGCCGAGCACGACAAGATCTATTTCCATGGCGCCAAAGCCGGCCACAAGGTCGACGCACTCAAGCGCGATGACAAGGTCTGCTTTACCGTTTACGGCAACGAGTGGTACAAGGACGGTGACTGGGCTCCCTACGTTATGAGCACCGTGGTCTTTGGCCGCTGCCGCTTGGCGAATGACACCCCCGCGTTTATCGAGGACAAAGTCCGCCAGCTCGCCCTTAAGTACTACCCTTCCGCCGAGGAAGTCGAAGAGGAAATCGCCAAAGACATCAAGGGCGTCCAGCTCTACGAGATTACGATTGAGCATCTTTGCGGCAAGCAGATTCAAGAAAAGTAAGCCCCTCAGCAGGCCTCATCAATAACAATATGGCCCGGTTCCAACCCACCTTGGAACCGGGCCATATGCTTATGAAGCATCGGCGGCTATGTGCGCTAGCGCCTCGACGAGCTCCTGCGAGCTCACAGGTTTGCTCAGGTGCGCGTCCATGCCCGCCTCACGCGAAAGCCTGCGGTCGTCGGCAAAGGCGTTGGCGCTCACGGCAACAATCGGCGTGGTCGCGGCATCCTCGCGATCGAGTGCTCGAATCTGGCGCGTGGCCTCAAGGCCATCGATGCCAGGCATCATGATGTCCATCAACACCACGTCGTACTCGTGCGGTGCGCTCGCGGTAAACATCTCGACGGCAGACTCACCATCCTTAGCATGCGTCACGATGGCACCGGCACGGCTGAGCGTAAACTGCGCGATCTCGGCATTCAGATCGTTATCCTCTACGAGCAAAACGCGCAAGCCCTGGAGCGCATCGCCATCGCCCCCATCCACGCGAACTGCCTGAGGAATCTCGGAGCGTTTGCATTTCTCGAACGGCAGGCGGATGGTAAACGTCGTCCCCTGCCCCAAGACGCTCGTAAAACTCATGGTTCCGCCCATAAGCTCGACCAGCTGTTTTGCGATAGGCGCGCCCAGGCCAGTTCCCGACGAAGCGCCTTCCACCTGCTGCTCCTCGCGGCAAAACGGCTCGTAGAGGTGCTTTTGGAACTCCTCGCTCATGCCAATACCGTTGTCAGCGATCGTGTATTCATAGACGGGGACGCCATCCGCTGGCTCCACCTCGCGGCACACCAGGCGGACATAGCCGCCCTGGCGGTTGTATTTGACGGCATTGCCGGCAATATTGAGCAACAAACGCTTGAGGTGCGTCACGCTCACCCGCGCATAGGGATGATTAAGCGTCTGCTGGTCGGAGATAATTGTCACCAGACGCTCCTCGGCCTGGCGCTCCAGAATATCGCGCACTTCACAGTTGAGGGCCACCAAATTTATGGGCACGAGGTTCAGGTCGACCTGCCCGCTCTCCAGGCGACTCATATCGAGCGCCTCGTTGGCAAGGTCGAGCAGCAGTCCCGATGCCGTCCAGATTTTTGAGCGGCACTCAGTCTGCTTTTGCAGATCGTCCGCATTGGCATCGCCAACCTCGACCATGCCGCGAATGCCGTTGATGGGCGTGCGCAGATCGTGGCTCATGCGACGCAGAAACTCCGTCTTTGCCGAGTTGGCAGACGAGGCCTCACGCGCCGCCTTTGCCAGCTTGTCGCCATAGTCGCGCTCCTGCTGCAGCAAGTCCGTCAAACGTCGACGATCGGCGCGGCGACGCACCATCACAACAACGGCTATAACACCGCTGTAGAGCACCAGCACGCCGGCGGCAACAGCCGCGGCGACCTCAAAGTAGCGCTGCGCCGAGGCATAGGTGTACACATAGAATTTGTGCGCTTTTCCAAATGTGCCCAAATACCACTCGCCGTCGGCGTTAACCAATCTGACCTTACCAGCCAGGCATCGATCCTTAATACCGTCGACAATAAAGACATCCGTCGCAGGCAGATCGAACACGCCCAATACGGTGGGTTCAACGGCATTGGTCGCAACGACCTTGCCGTCGCTTTCGATCACGATATTGCCGCTATCGATGGTTTCATAGCCATCAAGCAAGCTCTGCAGTTTGAGTGTATTGCTTGCAACCGCTTTCGCACTCTGATGCCTTACCGCGATAACGATGCCCTCGCCATCCTGCCGAGTCACGCAGCCAATGTCTGCGACCGAATCATCCGCAAGCGTGATGCGGGCGGTATAGGACTTAAGCGGATGAGTTGCCACCTCCAGCACGGGTGATTCTTTGAGATACGTAGCGAGCGACCCGTAGTCCACATCGCCCGTTGAGGACTCGGACACCAAATTGCCCGATGCGTCCGTCACGATCAGCGCGCTCACGTTGAACTGGTCGGCGTATTGCTCCAGCATGGCGTTATCCACCGAACCGTCGCGCTCCATATCGCGGGCAGCCTCTCCGGCGATCTCCATAACGCGAATCAGGTTTTTGGTCGTATAGGCGCTGTTGAATGCATCGTAGGAAAGGCTCTGCGTCGCCACGTAATCGACAACGTCGGCAAAGCGCTGCTCGGCTTGGGCCGTCGTGTAACCGTAGCTCATCATGCCGGCAACAACCGAGAGCGCTATCCCCAGCAGAGCGACAAGGAGCCATGCCCCTGCCGAACGATTGCCCCGCTCCTGAGCAGCGTGGTCGGGCGCATCGATCATGACAGGCCCTCCATATTCAAAAATGGCGAAGGGTCATCGAAGTACTTTGACACCAGGCGTTCCATGGTGCCATCGGCAAGCATTTCTTGGTAGGCATGAGTGAGCTTGACGTCGATGCCACGCGTATCGTTGATATCGAAAGCGGTGCCCAAACCGACCTCTAGCAGCGGCTCATCCAAAATGCGATATGTCACACCATAGTCTTTTTCGTAGGTGAGGAACGAGGACTCATGCGCGGCGATAGCGTCGACCAGGCCCTCGACGAGCGCCGGGTTCAGGTATGAACCGTCCGAAAAGCTGTAGAGTTCCTTGATCTGCGGAACGTTTTCATTTATGCGATTGAGCAAAATGTCCTCGGGCTTGGTGGTGGACTGAACCGCCACGATCTTATCCTCAAGATCGGCAAGCGTGTAGATATCGCTCTGGGGATCGACCGCGACCACCTGGCGGCTCGCAAGGTACGGGCCGGCCCAACGATATTCGTTTTCGCGACCCGTCATACTAAAGCTGCCCATGACACAATCGAGTTCACCGCTCGCCAGCAGCTCCTTCTTCTTTTCCCAGTCGATCAGCTGGTATTTTGGCTTGTAACCAATGCGAGCCAAAGCCTCGGTCAATATCTCGACATCCAGGCCAACGATATCGCCGTACTCGTCGGTATACACAAACGGTGGATAGAGATCGCTTCCGACGTTGAGCGTCTTAAGGTCGTTGTCTTTGACTTGCGAGGCGTCCAGACCTTCTAATGCAGACGTCGAGGCTCCGTCATTCGACCCGGAGCAGCCAGCTATCGCTACGACAAAGACGCTCGCCACTGCAAGCGCAACAAACAACGAAATGGCAACCGAGCGACGGGATCTTTTCATCGAGCTCCATACGATCCTGTTTACAGACTTAAATGGTTAAAGATAATAGCAAACAAAACCACACGAGTGCCCAATTGTTACAGGCGCTTTACCGTGTGGGACCTTCCAGCCGACTTGGCAGAAGGCCCCGCATGCAGTGCTCACTTACCGTGCATTAAAAACGTAGCGGTCCAGGCGGTCGCACGCCTCCCTTACGCGCGAAAGCGGCAGCGCCAGATTCACGCGAATGTGGCAGGGTCCGTGGAACGGGCGGCCGTCCTGATACCCCACGCCCACGCGTGCCCCCTCATCGAGCAACCACTGAATATCGCGGCCATGCTCTCGGCACCACTCGGTGCAGTCCAGAAACACCATGTACGTGCCCTGCGGACGTGAATAGGACACGCCCTCAAAATGCTCGTCCACGTAATTGCAGAAGTACTCGATATTGCCGGCAAGCACCTGATTGAGCTCGTCCACCCACTCATAGCCCTGCGGCTGGTAGGCACCGATAAGCGCATGCATGGAGAGGACGTTCATCTCGTTGTAGTGGGTCTTGTTGGACACGGCGCAGATGCGGTCACGCAGCGTCTCGTTGTAGACAATGTGGTAGCTGCCGACAAGGCCCGCCAGGTTAAACGTCTTGCTCGGCGCATAGAGGGCAACCGTGCGCATGCGGGCATCCTCGCTCACCGACTGCGTCGGGATGTGCTTGTGCCCCGGCAGGATGATATCGGACCAAATCTCGTCCGAAATCACCACGCAATCGTGCTGGCGATAGATGTCCATGGCGCGCTCGATTTCGTCGCGCTCCCATACGCGGCCGCAGGGATTGTGCGGCGAGCAGAACACCGCGGCATGGATGTGGTTTTGGGCGAGTTTGCACTCCATGTCCTCAAAGTCCATGCGCCACACGCCCTGGTCGTCGAGTTTAAGCGGGCTGTGGACAATGCGATAGCCCGCGGCTTCGATAGACTTGGTAAAGCCAATGTAGGTGGGGCTGTGGACCAGCACCGCATCGCCCGGCTGGACATACGCGCGCAACGTCGACACGACGCCGCCCAGCACGCCGTTTTCGTAGCCGATATGTTCAGGGCGCAGACCCTCGACGCCATTGCGGCGGCTCTGCCATTCGATGATGCGGTCGAAATACTCGGAGCGCGGGTTAAAGTAGCCAAACATGGGATGCTGAGCGCGCTGAATGATGTGCTCCTGGACCGTGGGCACCGTGGCAAAATTCATGTCGGCCACCCACATGGGAATGCGGTCGAAGCCCTCGTCGGGTGCGTTCGGAGCCATACCGGGGATCTCGCCCCAGGAGTCAACGGCGATGGAGTCCATGCCGTGGCGATCGATTAGCGAGCTAAAGTCGTATTTCATGCTGAGCTCCCGTGCAAAGTAGACTGTTTCGATAGGCGTTATTGTCCACCAGCGTGGGCGGTTTTGGCATGGGGTTTGGCGCTTAATTTGACGGGTGCGGACGAATGACCGGTTAGTCTCGCGCGTCATTGACGGCAACTACGGTTAGCTGGGTTTCATCGACCGTAAACGATATGTCGAGCCCGGCGTAGGCCAAGTGGTAAACGCGGTTCGGCTCGTGCTTGCTGCCTGCGCGGCGCGGGTCTTGGCGCAGGACCTCGACCAGGCCGGGGAGCTTTGTGGGCGGGACCATATCCTGCAGCGTCTGCGGGAACTCGATGTCGAGCTCTTGCCACGGAGCATCCTCAATCCAGCCGCCGGTCGCATCCGGGTGACAGTCCGCAAACGGAATGTAGGGCTTAATGTCGTAGATGGGCGTGCCGTCGCGCAGATCGGCCCCCAGCACATGGATGATGGGGCCATCGTCGGTGAGCTCAACGTGATCGAGCCTTACGCAGGTAAGTCCGATAGGATTGGGGCGAAACGGGCTGCGCGTGGCAAAGATGCCCACGCGCTCGGCTCCGCCCAGACGCGGCGGGCGCACAGTTTTCGACCACTTGGCATTGGTGCCGGACCTGTCCTGCGTCTTGGCATCGGCAGCTATGTCCTTAGCCGTGCCGCCGGGCGTTCCGTTTTCGAAGCGCCACAGCGGCCATAGGTGAGAGAAGGAGTCCAGGCCCTCAACCGCTGCGTTGGAGGCAAATTCCGGCTCAAAGACGATGCGTCCCTGCAGATGAGGCGCCAAAAAGCTGTTGCGCGGAATGCCGAACTTCTGCGGCAGGTCGGTATGTATGTGTGCGATAGGTTCCATGCCGGTCATTGTACGGCATGGAGGCGTGGGGCGTTGCGCGCAATTCTTCGCCGTGGACTCCTGTCGTGCAACCAACGGTTGCTTGGAAGGGCGCCTGCCGCCGCGTATGCTTAAGCCATCAACCAGCAGAAAGGAGCCGCTATGGCCTTTGCAGAAAAGCTCATTGCCGTTCGTCGCGCCCATCACCTTACCCAGGAGCAGCTCGCCGCCAAGCTCTTCGTCACACGCCAAGCCGTCAGCCGTTGGGAGCGCGACGAGGTCACCCCGGGCATCGACATGATGAAGCTCATTGCCGCCGTAACCGGCGAGCCACTGTCCCACCTGCTCGAAATGCCCGAGCATTATTGCCAGAGCTGCGGCATGATACTCACGCCCGACGACTGCGGCACCGATGCCACGGGCGCCACGACCGACCATTACTGCAAGTGGTGCTACGACCACGGCAAGTACACCTACGACACCACCATGGAGGCGATGATCGAGGATTGCGCTCCGCGGCTGGCGCAAAACACCGGCATGTCGCTCGACGAAGCCGTCTCGCTCATGGGCGCCGTCCTGCCGCAACTGGAGCGCTGGCGCACCGTGCAGGAAAACGAGGAGCGCTACGGCGCCGAGGCTCGGAAGCGCTACGGCGACGAGGCGATCGACGCAGCAAACGAAGCGCTGCTGGACATGGACCCCGAGACATGGAACGACATGAAGGAACTTGAACGCGCTATTCTGGGCCAACTCTCGATTGCCATGGGCGATGGCGATGCGAATGGAAGCGAGGCTCGCAAGCTTGTCGCGATGCATCGTCGTTGGATTGGTCTCAACTGGGGACGCGAACCCCAGAACGAAGCGTACCTGGGCCTCGCCCACGGCTATCTTGCCGACCAGCGCTTTATCGACTACTACGACAAGCCCTGCGGCACCGGAGCTACGGCGTTTCTGGTCCAGGCCATCGAGTCGTCTTTGGCGCGTGCATAGACCGCGGCGGCTTTGGGTATTTCAATCGAAACCTCAACCGATTGGAGACCCATGGCTACTAATCATGAGCTCACGCTGTACGTTATGACCGGCTGCCCGTATTGCATAAAAGTCAAGCGATTCCTTGCCGATAACGGTGTGACCATCCCCGAGCGCAATATCTCGACCGATACCGAAGCCGAGCAGACACTCATCGCCATCGGCGGAAAGCGCCAGGTTCCCTGCCTGTTCATCGACGGCAAGCCACTCTACGAGTCGAGCGACATCATCGCATGGGTACAAGAGAACCTGCTCTAGTACGCACGCTCTGTCCGTCCAGGGCCCCAACCCATACGACCCAAACATGTACACCAGCATCCAAAGTCGACATTTTTCGACATCTTTGGATGCTGGCGTACAGCTTTTTGGTAGTCATGGACGCTCTTAGCCGGCTAATTGTTTGAGGAGACCTTTGGATTATGGCTGTTTGACGCCTCTGGAAAGGTTTCCGAGAGGGCTGTGGTCAAAAAAGGGCAAATATGAGTACTGCTACCTGTTTAGTAGCAGCGATTTTGATCACTTCAGGAACTATTCAACGTTCCACTCGTCCGCAGACGACGTTATTTCTCCTCATATGTTCAATAAAAGTAGCTCTTAATGGGAACAAATCTCATCAGGAGCTACAATTTATAGCAAATAAATGCAACCATAATGGCAACAGTACTCATATTTGCCCTTTTTTGACCACGACCCTCCAGAATAGTCGCTGAGAGCGACACTAAATGACAAAATCCGACACTTGAACGTTCTTATATGAGTAGCCATTGAAGGACACCTAACGACTACTCCCATTCGCGACACACTGTGTCGCGAATTAAGCTGGCCCCATTACCGAAGACCAGTGAGAGCTCCTGCCCAGAATCTCAATAGCTTAATAAAGGGCTCCCCTCCGGCAGTTCAATGAGCATCCAAATTCCAAGCTGAAAAGCAAAGGAGTATCGAAGCCGTCAATGCTCATTTCCTATCGAACAGGCAGGTCAAAACAAGCTAATTAGCCCGATGAACTGCTTGTATTTTTGTCTACAAAATTGTATACAAAAAGAGAATCCGAGAACCGGCGCTCGACATTATGTCGATCGATAGGAGGCGCCATGGATGCTAAGCAGCTCGAAAAGATGATGGGGTTTGCTCCCGGAGAGTTGAAGAAAGCCGCGGAAGCCTACGAAAAAGATGAGTGGCCGAAAGGTCGCACCATCAAGTTGGGAAGGCCACCAATCTCCGATGAGCCGAGCGTCATTATATCAGCACGTGCGGGCGAATCGATTCTTGAGGCGTTTGACGAAAAAGCCAAACGCCATGGGCAAACACGCACGGAGCGGCTCAGAGAGCTCATTACACTTGATGCACTGATTGCCTAGGCCCGCTCCCCCGTCGGACCCAAACATGTACACCAGCATCCAAAGTCGACATTTTTCGACATCTTTGGATGCTGGTGTACAGCTTTTTGCTACATAGTCGTTGGGGACGTCCTTAAATGACCAGTCGTTAAAGAACGCCCCCGATGACTAGTTAGCCGTGGAAGCGAGCTGTGGGTGCAAGCGGCTGTTCACGAAAGACGCGCTCGACGGCAGCGCGGTATTCGTCGACCTTTTTGGTCTTGCGTACGATCTTGTGGACGGTAGCGGGATCAGCGAAAGCGCACTTGGCGTAGAACCACCACTCCTTCATGCGGAAGACCGCATTGCCGCCAATCTCTTCTGCATATGCCGCAAACAGCGTGTCGTGGAAGCGCTGCAGCTCAGCAGCCGTTGCAGCAGGGCCGCCCTTGACCATGCGAGCCAGAGCGGGGTTCGCGAGCAGGCCACGCCCCAACATCACATGGCGCGTGCCGGGATAGGCCTCCACCAGCGCGTCCATATCCTCAAGATCAAAAATGTCACCGTTATAGGCCACGGGGAACGGCGCACGCTCCAGCGTCTCGCCATAAAACTCTTTGCGCGGCGAGCCCGTATAGCGGTCCTTCTGTACGCGCGGATGCACGATCAGCTCTGCCAACGGCATGCGGCAATACAGATCGAGTACGCGCTCGTATTCGTTGTCGCTCTCCAGCCCCAGCCTGGTTTTTACCGACACCGGCAACGGCGAGCGCTCGCACACATCACGCAAGAACACTTCGAGCTCGTCCAAGTTACGCAAGAAACCCGAGCCCTTGCCCTTGGCAACAACCGTACCCGAGGGGCAACCAAGATTGAGATTGACCTCGCGGTAGCCCATGTCGGCGAGCACCTGCGCCGCCCACACAAACTCGTCCGCGTTCTTGGACATCAGCTGAGGCACTACGTTGAGCCCCTGGTTATTGGCAGGATCGATCTCCTTAAACGCCTTGCCGCCAAAGCGGTTTCCCACCCGCGGCGGCGGCAAAAACGGCGTGTAATAACAATCGAGCGCACCGAAGCACTCCGCATGCACGCGACGGAACACATGCCCGGTAATTCCCTCCATGGGGGCCAGCGAAAGGATCATCTACTCTTCTCTCATATCAACACAACAAAGGGGCCGTCCCTTTGTCACATGCATTATGCCTTGCGCTTCAGGCGATTCACAAGGAAGAGGTAGCTACTGAACGATGACCACCCTCCAGCCGCACCCCATACAACGAGGTCTAATACTTTTC
Source organism: Collinsella sp. (assembly GCA_031295385.1). Lineage (GTDB taxonomy): Bacteria > Actinomycetota > Coriobacteriia > Coriobacteriales > Coriobacteriaceae > Collinsella. The sequence continues at coordinate 36,560 of JAUMOL010000013.1, read as the reverse complement.
CCGAGAAGTGAACGAGTGAAAACGGGCCCCCGAAGCATCGGCACTTTCGAGATGCAATTTCCTGCGGTTTTGCCAGCCAAATCCTGCGGGTTTGACGTCTAAAAATGTCGATGCTTCGGAGGCCCAAGTATGGCCGTTCACTTCTCGGAAAAGTATTAGACCTCGATTTACATGCCACTCAATGTGACAAAGTGGCTGCTCCTTTGTCACATTCGATGAAAAAGGGCACCGATGTTAGTCGATGCCCCAAAGCGGCTGCAGGTTAAGCCCTGCAGCGTATGTCTAAGTCGAATCGGACTATTCGTCCCAGGAGAGGTTCTTACCAGTCTTCTTTGCCAGCAGCAAGAACAGGCCGATGATGACGTTGCATGCGATGCAGAAGATGAAGACGCCCTGGAAGGAGCCGACAAGCTCATAGACCTTCATCATAACGGGCATGCCAAAGGCGCCGACGATATAGCCCACGGAGCAGATCAGCGCGAAGATGCGACCGAAATCGCGGGAGCCAAAGACGTCCATAACCAAAACGGTCAGGGCGGTGCCAGCGATGACGTACATTACGTCGTTCACGCCTGCTGCGAGGATGCTGAGCGTCGAGTTGCCGCTGCCCATCATGAGCATGACAAAGGAGAGGATGGAGACAGCGAGCCAGCCCAGAATGGCCTTCGTGCTGCCGAACTTATCGCAAGTGGTGCCAACGATCGGGTTGAGGAACAGATCGAAGAGCGATGCTGCGGAAACCATGAAGCCGCCCACCATGGGGCTAAAACCAACCTCGGAAGCATACGTCGGGAAGAGCTGGTTCATGCAGCAAGTGAGCTGAACGAGGCAGAGGAAGCCGATGCAGAAGAAGAAGGCAGGCGACTTAATGGCGCGTGCATAGCTGACGCCACGCGCGCCATCCTCGGTCGTCTCCTCGGTCTCGGCGGCCGTCTCGCCCTCGACGTAGCCATAGGGCAGCATGCCCTTGTCCTGAGGCTTATAGCGGATGATCAGGACGGAAGCGGGAAGAATGAGCACGGCGGAGACACCAGCGAGCACCAAATAACCGGTCCTCCAGCCAGCGGCCTCGATGACAGAGGTGATGACGGGACTCATGATGAGCATGTAAATCGAGTTCACTGCCCAAGCGAGACCAATTGCCAGGCCACCGGATTTTTTGAACCACTGGTCAATAACATCGGACATGGCAACGCCGGTGGTGAAGGCGAAGCAAACGCCAATCAGGGCGCCAGCGGCGATGAACATCCAGACTTCAGTGTAGAAGGCCATGCCTGCGCCGGCAGCGAGCAGGATAAGCTCGACGACGGGGAGCCAAACCTTGCCAACGACCTTGGGGATGAGTTTTCCGACAAAGGGAAGAGCTGCCGCAAGACCGATGAGCGTTGCGGTGAAGTAATACGAGAAGATGGAGTAGTCAAACCCGAACTCCTCGCACACGGGTGCGACGAAGGAGCCGGCGATGACGCTATAGGATCCGGTCGTGCCGGCAGACATGAGGCCGAGCGCGATTACGAGAACCCATGCGTAAACCTTGCTGCTCTTTAACTTTGCATTTCCCATTGAAACAGCTCCTAGAGACCCAAAAGGGCACACATAACGGCCTTGATGGTGTGCTGACGGTTCTCTGCTTCACGGAAGATGACCGAAGCGTTGGCCTCAAAGCACTCGTCGGCAATCTCAAAGCCCTCGGTGATGATCTCGCGGTGCAGGTCACTCTTGCACTGGTCGAGGAGCATCTTGCCAACGCGGTGATTTGCGTTGTGAACAGAGGGGAGCTCGTGCATGCAGAAGATGTCGGGGTTGTTGGTGCGCTTGCACAGCTCGCTGGTGACGCGATAGGGATACAGGGACTCGGCATCGCCAAGCCAGGAGTTGTAGTCGTCGGGATCCATAACCTCTTCGCCGCACTCGGGGTTGATGTAGCGCCACTCCTCGGTAACGATAACGTCAACGCCGTCCAGGGCGTCAAGATCAGAGGTGATGGTGAAGGTCCTGTTGGGAGCATACTTGGCGTAGCAGGCCTCGACCTCCTCAATCATTTCCTTGCACATCTGATGACGGAGATCATCGGGGCCGATGGCGAGGAAGTCCATGTCGAGCATGGCGCACAGGCGGCCATACCACACCGGGGCACCGGCGCAGTTGCCAACGAAAGCCATCTTCTTACCGCGGCTCGTGCGCAGGCCACCCCACTGTTCCTCCATCGTGAGGGCGTCAGCGAGCATCTGGGTCGGGTGATCGCCGAGAGTAAGGGCATTGATGACCGGGATGTCAACAAGATCGGCGACGTCGTAGAGGAACTGCTCGTCCTTCTGAGCGCGATAGACGATGAGGTCGTACATACCGTTGAAGACGCGCATGGCGTCCTCGATGGTCTCGCAATCGCCCATATGGGAGTTGGTCAGATAGGTAAAGCCCATGCCCAGGTCATTGCAGGACGTCTCAAATGCGCAACGAGTGCGGGTCGAGCCCCACTCAAAGTTGGCGAGGACGTTCTTTCCGGGGAAGTAGCGCTGGTCGACGCCGGACTTTTTCTGTGCCTTAAGGTTCCAAGCAAGATCGATGAGGTAGCGGAAATCCTCAGAGGAGAGATCGTGGATGTTGAGGTAGTCGCGACCGCGAAGGCTGTTGTTCATTTCTATTTCCTTTCGAATTATTATCAAAAATAGTGTTGAATGTGTCCCCGAGGGAAACACGGATATCCCTCGGGGAGCAGTAAGTGTGGCGCCTAAATCAGACAGTGCAGGCTCAAAGGCTCGCTAGCAGCTGGCTGCCACGTCCTTGGTCCAGCAGTGCACGCCGCCGCCGGACAGGTTAAGCGCGAGGGAATCAATCATGATGACCTTGCGATCGGGGAAGCAGCTCTCAAGAACTGCCTTGGCCTGCTCGTCCTTCTCTTTCACGACCTCGCTCATGCCCTCGTGGTAATAACGCTGGCCAAGAACGACGCCGTTGCAAATCAGGAAATTGCAGTAGCTCGCTGCGGCGTAGAAGTGGACGGGGCCCTCGGGCCAGGGGGTGCCATCCATAAACTTGCCGCCCATTTCGTCGATGAAGCCCTTATACAGCTCGTAGTCCTCGTCGCCGGGGGCGATGACAACCTCGATCGGCTCGGCAGTGGGCATGCGGACGATTTCGAAGGGCTTGCCCTCCCAGTCCGTCTCGGCGCGCAGGATCTCGTAGGCGGCGTCGATGCGACGACGCGACTCCGCGCCCGCCTTGCTCGAGGCGGCCTCCTCATCGGATACCTCGGCAAGAAGAATCTTGTTCGGGGTGATAAAGCGGCACATCTCATCGATGTGGGCTGCAAAGCTCATGCCGAAGACAGGAGTTCCATCTTCCTTCTCGTCGAGGATGCCCAGTCGATAGTCGTCGTCCTCAAGCATAGGCTGCGGCAGCCAGATAACCTTGTTGAGGTTGTAGATGCGCTTGTACTCGGCCTCCACTTCCTCTTTTGAGAACTCGGGATTGCGCTTGCGGCATTCCGTGTCCTCGATGGCGATCAGGGTGCCGTGACCGTCAAACTCGCGGTCGCCGCCCTCCGAAACCATTTCGGAATTGACGATATCGAAGCATCCGAGCGCAACCGCCATGTGAACAGCTGCCCTGCGTGCGGACTGGCACTCTGGGGAATTCTTGTCCCACACGCCGTAATAGGTCCAAGCGGGGTTGACCATATAAGAATGGCCTTTGTCGTCGACCATGATGCTGGGGCCGTTGTCGCGGACATAGAAGTTGGAGTCTTCGAACTGCGTGATCTCGATACGATCGAGATCAACCCCCTCCTCCTTCAGGCGTGAGCAAGCCTCCTCATAGGAGCCGGGGGTGCCGCAATTGAGGTTGACCGTAACGTCGCCATACTCGAGCAGAGCCTTGATCACGTCAACGCAGGGCTGGCGGTTATCGTAGCCCTCTGCACGGATGTAATCGGGAAGCCATGTCACATAGACGTTGGAGCGCTTCTCGAACTCGCCCGGCATACGGTAGTTCTCGTACATGGTTGGTCCTTCCGTCGGGTTTCCCGCGATGCTGTCCGGCCGCGACAATAGCGGGGTTTCACCTGCTATAGTACTACTATACCTACCGTTCGGTAGATAGTTTTGAATAATTGCCGCTCGCCTACTGATACGTACCGTTCACCGTATATAGTGGTCATGTTTGGACACGAATTAATGTTCCGTTGCCATCCTTAATAATGTTGGTAGTGCGGAAGTGATTTGCAATGGAGAAATGCAGCGTGAGCACGAGAAAAAAAATATTGGACGCAATGTACGATCTTGTGGCAGAAGTCGGTTATGACAAAGCGTCTATCGGAAAGATTTGCGACTTTGTCGGTATATCCAAGCCGTCGGTGTACTACTACTTTCCCTCTAAAGAGGAGATTTTCACTACGCTCTTGGACAGCATGTTTCCGACCATTGACTATCAGCGCGACTACTCGCTAATAGTCGATAGGGACGGGTTCAAGGCCGCGCTTATCGAGCTCGGCAATTCAGTTATAGGTGGCTATCGAAGCGATGAAAAACGCCGGCGCGTGCTGGCCGAGGTTAGCGTTCAAGCAAATCGAATTCCTGCAGTTCAGGAACGTCAAGCGACGGCGACCAAACGAACCATGGATGCGCTTAAAGACATCCTTCTTCATGGTGTAGAGATTGGCGCGTTTTCCGATAGTGCCGACGTGATGCTCTACGTACAAATTCTATATACCGTTCTGGAGGGAGCGAGCAATACGGTCGCTCAAGGTGAGGATATTGATGAAAAAGCGGTTTGGGCGGGAATAGTCGAGCTTATGTTCAAATAGACCAGCCAAGCTGAAACGCATGTTGGCACACATGGTGCCTGCGGGCAACCTTTAAACGAAAACAGGGGCCGACTCCAGTCTGGCTTGGAGTCGACCCCTGTTGCGTGGCAATCTATGCCGATGCAATCGGCGCTTATTACTTTTCAGCAGCCTTACTGAGAAAGCCGGAAACGATAGCAAACGCAGCAATCATAAGGTTGCAGGCAATGCAGAAGATAAACACTCCCTGGAATGACCCTGCCATGCCGTAAACCTTCATCATGACCGGCATTCCAAAAGCACCGACGACATAGCCCGCTGAGCAAACGATCGAATAGATCCTTCCAAAATCGCGTGATCCAAAGAGCGAGAGGAGAAGCATCGGCATTGCGGTTCCAACGATGGCGAACATGGCATCGTTTACGCCAGCTGCAATGATTGAAACAGTCTCATTGCTTCCGCCAATGATGAGAAGCAGGAACGAAAAAATGCTGACACCTGTCCACGCGACCGTTGCTTTAATAGAGCCGAGCTTGTCACATGTTTTGCCTACGAAGGGATTTAGGAAGATGTCGGAGAACGAAGCTGCCGAGACCATTAAGCTTCCTACGATGGGATTGAAACCGACCTCGCTTGCATAGGTTGGAAACAACTGGTTCATGCAGCAGGTGAGCTGCGCCACGCAAAGCAGGAGGACACAGAGAATAAAAGACGGCGTTTTCGTGGCATCACGTAGTGCCATGCCCGAAAGGGTATCTTCCCGCTCATCGACGCTGTGTCTTTCATGGGTTTCAGAGGCGGTCTCTCCGTACGGAAGCATGTTGCGATCAGAGGGTTTAAGGCGAATGATAAATGCACTCGCAGGTAAAATCATAGCTGCAGAAACGGCCGCAAGTACGATGTATCCCGTACGCCAGCCTTGTTGCTCGATAACCAGCGTAATGACAGGGCTCAACAACAGCGTACAGAGAGAATTAACGCCCCAAGCAAGGCCGATGGCAAGACCGGACGATTTACTGAACCATTGGTCAATAACATCGGACATGCAGACGCCCGTTGTGAATGAAAAGCAGATGCCGATCACCGCAGCGGAGACGATGAACATCCAGACTTCGGTGTAGAACGCCATTGCGGCGCCGGCGGCAATAAGGACGAGTTCAACGCAAATATGCCACGGTTTGCCTATTACTTTTGGAATGAAACGGCTCAAAAGTGGAAGTCCAAGTGCAAGGCCAAGAAGAATCGCAGTGAAATAGAAAGAGAAAGAGGTGTACTCAAAGCCCAGGTCTTCACATACTGGAGCAACGAATGAGCCGGCAATAATGCTATATGTGCCAGTCGTCCCGGCGGACATTAAGCCGAGCGCAATAACGACAATCCAAGCAAATGCGCCGCTCTCGCGAGGACGGTCTTTTTCGTCTGGTACGGTGAGAGCCATGGTCACTCCATTTCTATCGGCATTACATCCTATATGCCTACCGATAGGTATATAAACCAGGGGACTCTTCGTCAAGCATTAAGCGGGGAGAGGGAGTTCTTAACCTGCCGAACGGTAATTAGACCCCAATTTCGCGAGGGCCCAATGTGACAAAGGGGCTGTCCCTTTGTCACATCATTCGGAGCGTAGGGCTTCCACAGGATCCTTTTTGGATGCGCTGCGAGCCGGCAGCAGACCGGCGACGACCGTCAGCAGCACCGAAATTGCAATGAGCACCAGCGCATCCTGCACGGGCAAGCTCATCAGATTGGGCACCTGTTTGGCAGCAAGCGCCCAGGCATTAACCGGAAAGCTCACGGCCACCACGACGACAATGGCAAAGACGCCGGAGATGAGGCCTTCGATAAAGGTCTCGGCGTTGAACACGTTTGCCACGTTGCGCTTCGACGCGCCAATCGCGCGCAGGATGCCAATCTCCTTTTTACGCTCCAGCACGCTGATATACGTGATGATGCCGATCATGATGGAGCTCACCACCAAGCTGATGCTCACGAATGCGATGAGCACCAAGCTGATGGTGTTCACGATGTCGGTCACCGAACCCATGATGATGCCCATGTAGTCGGTGTACGAAATTGCCCGATCATCATGGCCAGCGGCTTTGACCTGCTTGTTGTACGCATCGATGTGATCGAGTACGCGCTCCTTGGCCTCAAAGTCGCGCGGGAAAATCTTGACCGAGATGGGATCTGCCTCGTCCGCATAACCCAACGTGGTCAGATTGTTGTCGTAGGTAAGCTTCGACGCCTTCGCATAGCTCATCATGAGCGAGCTCAGGTCCTCGGCGTCCATGTTGAAATGGATGGCATGAGCAAAGGCACTCGCATCCACGCGCATGGCGCTCGCCAGGTTAGCAAAACTCGACGACATCTGCGTCGCCATCTGGCCCATGAGCCCTGCTGCGCCTGCCCTGAGCTGAGCTGACACCGTCGCCGCAATCTGATCGCTGATCGACTTCATCACCTGATCCATAGCCTGCTGCAGATACGGAGCCAGCTGCTTTTGCACATAGTCGGTCATCGCCTGCTGCAGGCGCTCGGCCAGGGCATCGCCGCCGAGCGCTTTGAGCTGGGCCAGGATTTGCTGGGCTGCCGTATCACTCTCAAGATACGCCGAGAATGCGGCAGCAAGCTTTGACGCGTCCTTAAGATCATCGGGTGACAGCGCCCTAAACTGATCAGACTGCAAAAAGCTCTCAAACAGCTGGTTGGCTAGCGTTCCCACCTGCTGCATTTGCTCGGGCGTGAGTTCCAGGCCGTCAAAGATGCCCGAGAAATCTGGAGCCGGCGCTTTGGCCATGATGTCACCAAAGTCGATGTCCTTGCCAACGCCCGAAAGATCAATATCCAGGCCCGACAGATCGACGCCCGAAAGATCAATGCCGTCGCCGGCCGCACCCGAGAGCGCAGACGCATCAAACGAAAACGCACTCTTGAGCGCCGCCTCGTCCACACTGAACATGCTGCCCAGATCAACGCCTTGCTTGGCCTCGCCTTGCAGTTCGTCGAAGGTTTTGCCCGTAAAGACATCCGTCTCGGGGTGGGCAAGCTGCTCCTGCACAATCTGCGAATCGGCGGCGCGCTCCATAAGCTGGCGAGTCAGCGCATGCGTGTAGGCAATGCCCGGGGACAACGCGCTCGCGTTGGCGGTCTCGTTGGGTCGCACCACGCCCACAATGTGCACGTCGATACCGTCGGCAACCTTGGCGGCCATAAAGTCGGTGTCGCCAGACATATCGGTCCACATGCCGGTCTCTTCGTTTTTGCGATACGCATCGGCCGGCGACAGCACCTTAAACGTCGTGGACAGTGCATCGTCGTAGGTAAAGTCGGTGCCGGTCTCGGGCGTTTCGACCCCACCGTCAGCCGTCATAGCGCTGTTTACCAGATCGTTGAGCTCATCGATATCCAACGCACCGATGCTATAGAGCGTGTAGTCGCCCACCGTGCCGCGGCTCGAAAGCACCATCACGGCTTCGTTAGCAGACGTAGGCCAATGCCCCGCCACGACGTCGTATTGGCTGTCGAGCAGGCTCTGGTCGTCAATCATCTCGTTAAAGACCGAGGTTCCCATGGATTCCATGCTCACCGTTGCCGCCGAGCTCGCGCCTCCGCTCATGGCCTCGGTCATGGCGTTGGGCACCAGCCGGACAGGCTTCTCATCGCCCTTACCCGCACGATAGACAACCGGCGATACACCGTAGCCGTACTGAATGGCGTTGACCTCTTTATCGATGCCGTCGTCACCGGCATCGAGCCATGCCTTAAAGCTCGTCATGTCGTTGGACTTAACGCTCGCAAACATATCCTTTACGGCCGTGACCACGGGAATCTTATCGGTTCCCTTAGCCTTGCCGCCGACGCTGTCGTCGGACGAGTCCACGCTTTCAGACGAGCCATCATCCGTGGCCCCCTGTCCGCCCATCATGGACGACAGGTCGTAATCCTGCTTGGAAATGGTGAGCGGATAGCTCGACAGCGTATCCTCCTCGACCTTTTTGATGTAGCCGTTTACGCCGTTGGACAGCGCTAGGATCGCCGCAATGCCGATAATGCCAATCGAACCTGCAAAGGCCGTCATGGCCGTGCGACCCTTCTTGGTCATGAGGTTTCGGGCAGAAAGCCCCAACGCCGTCACAAAGCTCATCGAGGTTTTGCGCGTAGGCTTAGCCTCGCGACGCACGGCCTTTGCTACATCAAAGGGGTCGGAATCGTCGGTGATCTTGCCGTCCGCCAGGTTAACGATGCGCGTGGCGTACTGGTACGCCAGCTCGGGATTGTGCGTGACCATAATAACCAGACGGTCGCGCGCCACGTCCTTGAGCAGATCCATGACCTGTACGGATGTCGTTGAATCCAAAGCGCCGGTCGGCTCGTCTGCCAGCACAATCTCGGGATCATTAATCAGGGCGCGGGCGATGGCCACACGCTGCATCTGCCCGCCCGAAAGCTGGCTCGGGCGCTTGTTAACGTGCTCGCCCAGGCCGACTTTCTCCAACGCCTCGCGCGCACGCTGGCGACGCTCGGCATGCCCCACGCCCGTGAGCGTAAGCGCCAGCTCCACGTTTTCCAAAATGGTCTGATGCGGAATGAGGTTATAGCTCTGGAACACAAAGCCGATGCGGTTGTTGCGATAGGCATCCCAATCGCGATCGTGAAAGTCCTTGGTCGATATGCCGTCGATCAGCAAGTCACCAGAATCGAAATGATCGAGCCCACCGATAACGTTGAGCATCGTAGTTTTGCCCGAGCCCGAGGGACCCAGAATGGCCACGAACTCGTTATCGCGAAAAGACAGGCTTACGCTATCGAGCGCCACCTGCGTAAACGACTGCGTAACGTACCTTTTGCAAATACTCTTGAGCTCCAACATGGACGGCAACCTCTCCCACGCGGGCGCACTTGCCCGCTCTCCCCCGCCGTTCGTATTCGACGCGTTTGTCCTACTCTATCCCCATTTTTTGCCGGCGCCAGTGAGGAATGTAACGAAGCACGCCAAAAAACGAACGGGACGGCGCCTAAAAGAAGAGGCCCCGAGCGGGACCTCTATATGGTGGAGATTATCTTGAAAGGCAGCGGACTACTCCGCGCAGCGGCGCACGATCCTCGCCATGCTTTACGCGTTTTTTACTGCTCGCTATTCGCAATCGCCTGGTCGATAAGCTTGTCGAGTGCTGCGCGCTGCTCGGCGGAGCTAATGGCTCCCACGATTGGATCCCCTACGATGTTGCCGTTCTGATCGATGACATACGTCGTCGGGAACGAGAACAAATTTGACGTGAACTTACCGGCCTCGCTATCCGACTTGAACCAGATGTTCTTATATGTCACGCCCTTCTTGCTCAGCACGTCCTTGGCATCTGCGATCTCGCCCTTGTTGCCATCGAGCGTAAAGGAATTGACGCCCACGACCTGGCCGCCCTTCTCGGCAAGCTCCTGATTCAGCTTCTCAAGATCGCCCAGCTCGCCCACGCACGGCTTGCAAGTAGTGAACCAGAAGTTCATGACGGTGACCTTGTTCTTAGAGAACAGCTCGTCGCTGTTCACGTCGTTGCCATCCAGGTCCTTGCCCGTAAAGCTGGGGAACTTCGTCGCCTCGCTCGAAGCATTGGCACCAGCCGTCATGCCAGCGGTCGAAGCGTCGACGCTCTCGCCTGCACTCGGCGTGCTTCCACAGCCGGGGAACTCCTTCTCCAGGCTCTCGAGCTTGTCCTCGATCTCCTTGATCTGCTGTGCACCGGCCTTGAGCGTCTTAAGCTCATCCGCCGTAAACTCATCCTTAGCGCCGTCGATGGTCTTGAGCAGGAAATCGCCGTAATTGCTGCCATCCTCAATCATTGCCGAGTCTTTATTTGCCGCGTTGAATACCTTTTCCCACAGCGCGTTATCACTCGAAAAGATCTCGTTCTCCTTCTGCATGAGCTTCGCATACAGCTCGGCGGCCTCGTCGGCATTGGCCGGCTTCTGCGCAGTGAGTTCTGCGATCTTAGGATCGGAGCTCGCAGATTCGCTCGCATTGCCACCGGGCGCCGAACATGCCACAAGGCACAAGGCCAATACCGGCACCATAAACAGGGCCGCAATCTTAGAAAGCTTCATAGTCATTCCTCCGTTTTGTCGAAGCTTGTTTACTTTTTATCGGCAGTCAAGGGAAGCTTTTCCGCCGACACATCCAGGCCATAGCGATAGCTGATGGCATCGACGGGGCAGGCCCCAATGCACTTTCCGCACCGGATACATTCGGCATGATTGGGCGCGCGGACCACATCAACGTCCATCTGACAAACCCTTGAACACTTGCCGCACGAGATGCATTTGCACGCGTCGACCTGAATCCCCAACAAGGACACCTTATTCATGAGCGCATAGAATGCGCCGAGCGGGCAAATCCATTTGCAGAAGGGGCGATAGAGCAAAACGCTCAGCACTACCACGGCAATGAGAACGACAAGTTTCCAAGTAAAGAGCTGTCCCAACGCAGATCGAATGCCGGCATTGGCAATGGCCAGCGGAATGGCGCCCTCGAGCACACCCTGCGGACAGATGTACTTACAAAAGAACGGGTCGCCCATGCCCACGTCGTTAACCACCAAGACGGGTAGCAGCACCACGGCAAACAGCAACACGACGTACTTGATGTACGTGAGCGGCTTGAGCTTTTTTGTCGAAAGCTTTTTGCCGGGAATCTTATGAAGCAGCTCCTGCAGCCAGCCAAACGGGCACAGAAAGCCGCATACAAAGCGTCCCAGCAGCACGCCGAGCAAAATGAGCGTACCGGTAACATAGTAAGAAAAGTTAAACTTGGATGAACCTACCACCGACTGGAACGACCCGATGGGGCACGCACCCGATGCCGCGGGGCACGAATAGCAATTAAGTCCAGGTACGCAGACTGTTTTTCCCGCGCCCTGATAGATGCCGCCTTTGGCAAAGTTTGGCAGGTGAATGTTGGTGACGAGCGTCGCCGCCGCCTGAATGAATCCGCGAAATCGAGCCAAAACATGCGACGCAGTGTTTTCTCTTTTATCCAATTCCGATACACTCCAAGCACAGCCTAATCGCTTTGGCCAGCACGGCATCTGCCTCGCCACGCATAACGCCAAAGCACACCATGGCAATTCCGACGATCAACAAAGCGACCTGTACCACGGGTTTTACCGCTTTGAACAACCTGACCACTCCTTTCGTTACGCGACCATTGGACCATATCGGCTATAAAATCCGTGTTAAGCGCGATTTGAAATGTGCAAGGAGACTGTTATGCGTATTTTGATCGTCGAGGACGAGCAGGCGCTGTGTGACGCAATCGCGCGCAGCTTGCGAAACTTGGCGTACAGCGTCGACTGCTGCCACGACGGGCAGGAGGCGCTCGACCTGCTGGGCGTCGAAGTCTTTGACCTCGTGGTACTCGACCTCAACCTTCCCCGTATCGACGGCATGACCGTACTCAGGGAACTTAGGAAAACTGACTGCGAGACTAAGGTACTGATTCTGTCCGCGCGTGGCGAAGTATCCGATAAAGTCGCCGGACTCGATGCCGGCGCCAACGATTACCTCACCAAGCCGTTTCATCTGGACGAACTTGCGGCAAGGATCCGCAGCCTCACCCTCAGACGCTTCGCACAAAGCGGCATAGTATTAACCTGTGGAAAGCTCCGCTTTGACACCAAGGCGCGCATCGCTTCCGTGGACAGCGAGGCCTTATCTCTTACGCGCAAGGAAACGGGAATCTTGGAATACCTGATGCTTAATCAGGGGCGTCCGGTAAGTCAAGAGGAGCTTATCGAACACGTTTGGGATAGCAGCGTGAACAGCTTTAGCAACGCAACCCGCGTTCATATCTCGTCGCTCCGCAAAAAGCTACGCAGCGCTTTGGGATACGACCCGATTCGCAATCGGATTGGAGAGGGCTACGTTATGGAGGATAGCGAATGAAAGGGCTTTCGCTGCAATGGCGTATAACGATTATGACGGCACTGCTCACGTGTGCGGCATGCGTGCTGACGAACTGCCTGGTCGGCTATACGGGCATGCGCTACATGGATGCCATCGGCAGCAACATCTCGGCTTTTAACGCAACCGGCGAAAATTCGCCCCAGGCGTTCGACCCAACGAAAGCGACCCCCGATGACAAGGTCACGATCGTCGTAAACGACGCACAAGAGTCTTTTGGCACGACAACCTGGTGCATCACGGCTGGAGTCACACTCCTTGGCGGCGTGCTGGCATACTTTGTGAGCGGCCGTGCACTCAAACCGCTACGGGATTTTGCAGCCCAGGTTGAGCGTGTGCAGCCTGACAACCTAAGCGAAATCAGACTCAGTGAAGATGTGCCCACCGAGCTACAACAATGCAGCGCCTCTTTCAACGACATGATCGCCCGTCTTGGCGAAGGGTTCTCTGCACAGCGTCAGTTTACCGGCAACGCCGCACACGAGCTGCGCACCCCGCTCGCCCTTATGCAAGCACAGATTGAACTATTCATCTCCGAGCACTCCGGTCTGCAATCCGAAACAGCCGAGCTGCTCGGCCTGCTACAAGAACAAACCGAGCGCATGTCTCGAATGACCAAGGTATTGCTTGAGATGAGTGAGCTCCGCAGCGTTCCTTGCGAGGACGATGTTGAACTCGGCCCCCTGTCCGAAGAGGTCCTCACCGACCTTGCGCCACTTGCCGAAAATAAGGGCATAGCCCTCAATTGTGCTGGAGACGCTTTAGTAATCGGAAGTGATACGCTCCTCTACCGGCTGGTGTTTAATCTGGTCGAAAACGCCATCCGTTACAGCCGCTCCGGCTCGACTGTCAACGTCTCCATCTGCGACAACGACAGCCACGTGATCCTGCGAGTCAAAGATGAGGGCCCGGGAATACCCAAGCAGTACCGAGAGAGCATCTTCCAGCCGTTCTTTCGTCTAGACAAATCCCGCAGCAGAGCATATGGCGGCGCAGGGCTCGGACTAGCGCTCGTTTGGGAGATTGCAGCGCTTCACGGTGGCACAGTAGAGGTCGAAACAAGTTTCGAGAACGGGACTACCATGCTCGTAAACCTTCCAAAACGATCCGCAGCGTCAACCGAACAGTAAAACGAAAGGGGTCCCGAGCAACAGGAGTACAATTGCTGCATTGTTGCCACCTGATGGGAGATGGAAGATGGACTGCGATGGCTACCCGCGCATTCCCATGCCGTTGATGTGCACTGCCTTTGTGCCGGGGCAGATTGACGCTGCGGTTGCAGGCATTTCCGACCCCGATTCGCGCGCCATTGCCACGGCAGAAGCGCTGTACTTTCGCGGACAGGCCACCCTCGCTGCCAAGACGGCGCGCCCCTATCTTGACGCCACCGACCCCGCACTGCGCTATTCCGCATGCCTTATCTGCGGATACGCCAGTCTGTCGCTCAACCGTATCGCCGATGCCCGCCGTTGCCTTGCTGGCATCCTCGATACACCAACTGACGAGGAATCGCCCGCCGTCCACGCCACGCATATCCTGTTCGCCTCGGCCGCGAGCGTCCTGCTGCACTTGCCTTCCCCGTATTCCGCCGAAGAGTTTTATCCGCTTGCGGCGCATCTGCCCGAAGGCCTGCGCCTGTTCGCCAGCTACGTGATGGCGCATGCCCTGTACCTGCGCGGCGAATATGGCCGCAGTCTGGGCATGGCGGAAAACGCCCTGATCATGAAACAGGGAAGTTATCCCATCTCGGAGCTGTTCTTGCACCTGTCGGCTTCCATGGCCTGCATGAGCCTCAAGGACATCGACGCCGCAAAGGCACACTTCGGAGCCGCTTGGGACGTTGCGCGTCCCGACGGCCTTATCGAACTCATTGGCGAGCACCACGGCCTTTTGCAGGGGCTTATCGAGGCGTGTCTAAAACGCAATACCCTGACGACTTCGCACGCATCATCGAGATTGCGTATCGATTCAGCTACGGCTGGCGGCGCATCCACAACCCCGATTCGGGCGAGGACGTGGCCGACGATCTAACGACCACGGAATTCACCATGGCCATGCTCGCCTGCCGTGGATGGACCAACGCCGAAATCGCACGCCACATGGGAGTATCGCCGGGCACCGTTAAAAATCGACTGTCCAACGTGTATGCAAAGCTTGGCATCGGCACGCGCACCGAACTGGTCGCGCATATGCTGCGTTAGCGGCCAGACTGCCTAGCGCGGCACGTGCGCCCCGGAGCCCCGGCGCTTCGCTCGCTCAAATTGGACATTTTGGCCCTCGGACGGCACTACCGTGACAGGATGCCTTCTCGCAAAATTGGATTATTTCCACCGATACCTGCGGGATGGGAGCCAAAGATGCTTGATCGCCGTTCGTTACTTGTTGCCGGAGCGTCCTCGCTGGCGAGCATTATGTTGCCGCGCGTGCCGGGAAGCGCAAACGCCTTCATATTGCCGTTCGCCCCCGCCGAGGCATACGCCGACGAAGATGATCCCTTCAAGGTCTTGGTGCTCTCGCGCACCATGTTTGGTGTGGTCGTGGTCGACGTCGCCAACAAGAATACGCCCATCACGGGTGCCCAGGTCACGCTCATATCGCGCTATGCCGCAGGCAAGCAGCTCACCGCCACGACCGATGACGAAGGCACGGCCATCTTTGAGGTCGCCCCTCTTTCAGAAGGCTACGTGGACGAGGCAACGCTTCTCGACGCGTACGACTTTAACGGCGGCATCTCCATTAGCATGGCAGGCTACCGCGATGTCGAGATTCCCCTTGCGCGTATCCAGGGCGGCACCGCTATTACCGCACCCACACGTCCGCTCTCCGATGGCGAGCCGTACTTTCGACAGCTCACGTTCGACGAATGGGACATCCAGTACGCCGACGCCACGTTTATGGCAATGCCAGCGGACGAAGCAGCAAACGACCAGCCCGACACGCACGCTTTTACCGTGCAGGCTCATCTGCCGCAGGGCGGGCAGGCAACGTTGCATATCAATAAAGTGATGCCCGCTGCGGGCAGCTCAACCGAAACCGTCACGCAGATCGGCCAGATCAAGGCCAGCGCATCGGGCGCGGATAATCTGGCGACGTTCACGCTTGAAGACACGTTCCTCGATGCAGCTTCGGGCCTTCTGGAGGAAGGGTGCAAGCTGCGCTTTATGCTCGACTACCAGGGCAAAACCTACACGCTCTCATCCCCTATGGCCGTTGTCACCGCGCCGGCCGCAAAGGCGGAATCGGGCTCGACCACCATCATTCCCACCACCATGGACCAAGAGATCACTCCGTTTGATTTCCCCGCGGCGTTTCCCGGTATCGGCGGCAATAAGTTCACGTGCTGGATGCCCACATTTCCCATTCTGTTCGATTTCTCGTTTGCTGGATACGTGCTGTTTGGCGGAGGGTACAAACCAGCTAGCTATATGAACGATTCGGGCAACCCTGATCCGGAATACTGGAAGAAATCGCCGCGCGAGTCGGGCGCCAAGCAGGCAAACCGCTACCTCGACGAGATGGAGGGGAAGTGGAATCAGTACAAGAGGATGAGTGCCGGTTCGGGCACCGATCCAAGAAACACCAAGCTCCTTCGCCACCATTGCACGCCGCTGTTCACGATGGATATCGCCACACAGCTGTACGGCTCGCTCGCCTACGATTGGGTGGGCAAAACCTGGGGTAACAACAACGACCCCGCATACGGCAATATTAAGGCCCTCTTCCAGGTAAGAACCGACCTCAATTGGACCGAGCAGTTTACGCTAGGACCGGTGCCATTTTTCCTAAACGTCAACCCCTGGGTGCTGGCAAAACTGGCGCTCGCCGTGGGTGCCCACACGCACGGCAGCGGCGCGGCGTTTTTTAAAAACATTTCGCTCGACTATTCAAACACGTCGGGCTCGTTCACCATCCAGATCGGGCTTGCCGTCACCTTTGGCGCCGGCGTTGCAGGCGTCGCTTCGTCTGCCGTGCGCGGCGCCGCATCCCTCACGCTGTTCATTGGGTACGAGAAGGCAGATGGACACCAGCTTCCGCGACTGCGCGTAGGTGCAGACGTCGATGTCGATGTGATACTCCAGTTCGTAATGTTCAAGTGGACCACCAAGGCTTGGTCGGGGTCGTGGCCCACACTCATCGATTCGTGGAATATGTCGGTGAACAATGGCGACCAGTATGTGCTCCAGCGCTCTGAGCTCGCATTGGGTGGAGATACGCCTTATACGCTGGATGCCTGCTTCGGCTCGGCCGGCAACATTGAGGCGGGCGGCGTGCCGCAATTTATCGCATCGGCCACCATCGTCACCAACGCCGAACTGCTCGCACGCGCCGAGGTTAAGGCCACTGCCGTAAACGCCGCGCCTGTCGTGCGCGATTGGGATCAAGCGGTCACGCGCATTGAGCTCGAGGCGGATGCAGAAAGCGACGACACGGGACAGATCGAGCATTTCGCCCATGCACTGATAGAGAACGACGAAAACGCCGCGCCGATGTATGAGTACACCTACATCGGTCAGGCAACGAACACCGTTGCCGACCCGAACGCCGATTCTGCTGGTGTATCGGAGGACGAGCGTGGCGGCATCAAGCCCTCGAGCGACAACGTGCTGTTTACTGGCGTGCTCAGCGAAGCTCACATGAAGCTGGCAATGATCGCCGGCGTAGAATGCCTGTTCCGTATCGCCTCGGTGCGCTACGACGACAATGGCCGCTCGCGCCTGGTGGTGCACACAAAGGCAAACGGCACGTGGTCTGCCCCCATGCCCGTGGACTTCCCCCCTGGCTTTGGCGAGGGCGACGTGGAGCGCGACGGCATATTCGATTACGACTTCGACGTAGTGGAATATACGGACGGAAGAGAAAACCAGGACGCCTACGTGCTGCTGGTTTCGGGCGAGCGCCCCGACGGCGACAACACCCTTTTCGATACGGCAAGCACAGCCGGCATACTGTCCGTTGTGCGCCTGCGCATAAGCAACGGCGGAGTTCGCGTGATATCGCACACGTCGTGGCGCAGTATCTCGCGCGGCCGCCTGCAAGAGGATGGCTACCATTGCCTGCAGTGCCCACGCATTACGGTGGGCAAGACGCTAGTCGACGGGCGCCTGTCGGGTGCCTACCTCCACCGCCGCGGAACCACCGCAGAAAAGGCGCTCGGCAGCGAGGCAGAGGTCTCGCTCGAGTGCTTTACCCTGTGGTCAGATGATTTGGGCGACAGCCTGACGTTCCGCCAAGTTCTCCGCTTTCCGCAAGCACCGTCGAGTATCGAGCTGGGTGAGCCCGAGAATATCAACGGCAAAATGGTGGTGCCCGTTGCATACGAGACTGCAGGCGGTTGTGGCTGCGCATCGTACGCCGTGATCGGCCAGTCCATCGCGGGGTGGGGCGTTATGTCGCCAGATGCCACAGTACCCCACGCGGTGCCGTGGCCGCAGCACACGGGCTTTTTGGCAACCGTCAACGAGCAACTGCAGCATATTACTTGGACGCGAGGCGCATCAGCATTTGCAACGCAGCCCGTGGGTGCCGCAGGCTGTGGCCCGGCATCGTTTAGCGTAAGCAACAACGGCAGGTGCGTGCTCTATGTAGAGAACACCGATGGCAAGGTGGGACAAACCTACGACGAAGAAGGCAACCCGGTAGCAGTGATGGGCAAGCACTTCCGCATCTTCGCCAGCACCTTGGCAGGCGATCTGTTCACGGAGCCGTTCGTGATGTGCGAGCTGGACCATCCCGTCGATCAGATAACGACATTTTTGACGTCGGGGAGCATGCTCTCCGCGCTCGCCACGCACATTGTGAGCGCGGAGAAGAGCGAGGCAGAGCTGCACGGCATCGAAGTGCCCTTGGTGGCGTGTGCCACTCCGACGGGCGCAGTCGCTACCTCGGGCGCGGTGGTGCCTGGAGCAGCAGGCGAATCCTTCATGGTCACGGTGCGAAACGACGGCAACACCTTGCTGACCGCCGGCACGATCGATCTGTACCGAGAGGGCTCCAGCCAGCCGTTCTCCAGCGCATCCATCGGGTTCGGAGCGAACACACGCATGGCATCGATCTACGATCCAGAGCTTGCCGAGGACGCTTCGGCCAACGACATGGCACACGTGAAGTACGCAGTCGAGACGCTGGGCACACGTTTTGCGACGCACCCGCTGGTTGCCGACAACGGCAACGCCGTGCTGGCACCGGGTTGCACGGCACAGTTCCGCATGAGCTTCGCCATCCCCGAGAGCTGGAGCGACGAAGTGGGCAAACGCGTAACGCTGTATGCGAAGGCGCGTGACCTGGTGGCACTCGATCCCGTAACGCTCGAGGAAATTCGACCGGGCGCAAACTCAGCGCTGGGTGCCGTGCTGCACGAGCTTCACGTGTCCGATGCGGCATGCGAACGCTCAGAAGTTCAGGTCGGCGTATGCGACAACGCGGATACGACAGGACTTCACGACGCCCCGATGACGGTCGACGGCGATGGCGGCACGAGTGGAGGTGGCTCCGGCGGAAGCAGCTCCGGTAGCGGCAGTGGCTCTGGCAGCGGCAAGGATCACGGCAATAACAAGCGCCCCGGAAAAGCGGGCGCGCTTGCGGGCACGGGCGACAGCAACGTCCCCCTGACAGCAGCCGCAGCAGCACTCGCCGCAGCCGGCGCCGGCCTTGTCGCCTACAGCGCCCGCCGCACGGCGCTCGAAAACGACACCGCCGATGAGGTCAATTCTGATAAGCCTCACTAGCTCTCAGTTACCTTTGCGAGAGACGCCGACTCGGCTCATCGAACATCAAATGGGCTGGTTCTGGATACCCAGAGCCAGCCCATTACGCATTAGATATCGTCAGTGGAGTCGAGTTCTGCCTCGAGCTTGGCACGGCGTCTTTTCGCCGTGAAAAACGTTGCGCACAGGACAGCAAACGTGGCCGCGAAAATCGTCGCGCCGCAGAACACGCCCGTGGCCAGGTTCGCCAACCAAAAGACGCTTTCGAGCGGCACGATCTGCGCCTCAGCGATACAGCGCATTGCGGCAATAACAAGCGCGAACGCGGCGCCGCTAAGACCGCTGAGAAGCAGGAAATATCCAACAGGAAGATACTCGGTTTGCCCAAAACGATTGGTATCGACATAGCCCTTCCGCGTTTGCAGTCCTGCGCAAATCAACATCACGAGAACGAGCCACAAATACATGGCTGCCTCGAACGGCGTTGCAAAGCCATGCGGCATTTCACTGGCGTCGCTGTGAACCCACGCAACCTGTCGAGCTATAAACTGGTAGAAAAAGATCATCAACATGCCAAACGAAAGCAGCACGAAACCAATCTTGTAGATCTTCGCGCTCTCAGCCTCCAGGCGCTCATCCTTTGGGCCGGCATATTCACGCCACTTTTGCACGAGTTTTAAATCTTCAAATTTCATAGCGAACTCCTAAAGAGCGTCAGGGTCGACGTCGCTCTCGTCTTCCCAAAACAAGTCGTTCAACGTAACGCGTAGCGCTTTACAGATTGCCACGCACAAATTGAGCGTGGGGTTGTAGCCGCCCGCCTCGATCAGGCCGATGGTCTGGCGCGTAACGCCCACGGCCTCGGCCAAGTCAGCTTGCGAAAGGCCAACCGCCGCGCGCGCCGCCTTCATGCGTAGGTTCTTTTTGCCCGGCATGGAGTTCCTTTCGTAGTAATGGACAGATATCCGTTGCAACATGACACATATATATTGCATCTATCAGCCAATGTCAACTATATCTGTCATTACGGAAACCATATCCGCCATCGCTATGCGGACATAGCAATTTCGATTCGCTATTCAAACTTACTCGGACAGAACCGACTCGGTTTTGTCCGAGTAAACGAATCTCCATCGAACTCCGAACGATTGTTCGATGGATTTCGTGTTGGTTGGAATCGCCTATGGGCTGGGCTATGCTACCTTGACTATCTATATGACTTAAACGCAGCAAGGGAGCACCGAGAGAGCGAGTATGGCAAAAAACACCGCAAACTATGGTAACGACAGTATCCGCCAGCTCAAGGACGAGGAGCGCGTACGCCTGCGCCCTGCCGTTATCTTTGGCTCGGACGGACTCGATGGCTGTGCACACGCTGCCTTCGAGATCCTGTCCAACGCCGTTGACGAGGCGCGCCAGGGCTACGGCAAGCTCATCACCCTTACCGCCTTTCGCGATGGTTCCATTCAGGTAGAGGACAACGGCCGCGGCTGCCCGCTCGACTGGAACCCCTCCGAGAAGCGCTTTAACTGGGAACTCGTCTTTTGCGAGCTCTACGCCGGCGGCAAATATAACAATAACCAGGGCGGCGACTACGACTTCTCGCTCGGCACCAACGGCTTGGGCTCCTGCGCAACTCAGTACGCTTCCGAGTACATGGACGTCACCGTTTGGCGCGACGGCAACAAGTACTCCCTGCACTTTAAGAAGGGCAAGGTCGTCGGTGCCAAAAAGAAGGCACTCGAGATTGAGCCCAGCGACGAGAACCGCACCGGCACCACCATCAAGTGGCGCCCCGATCTTGAGGTCTTTACCTCCATCAGCATCCCCCACGACTGGTATCGCGAGACCATGCGCCGCCAGGCCGTGGTCAACGCCAACGTGACCTTCCGCCTGCGCATCGAGGGCGACGATGGCGAGTTTTCCGAAGAGGATTTTTGCTATCCCAAGGGCATCGAAGACTACGTGCTCGAGAAGGTCGGCACCGACTACCTCACCGAGCCTTTCTTTATCGAGGCCGACCGTCGAGGTCGCGACCGCGAGGACCTGCCCGACTACAACGTGAAGATTACCGCGTGCATGTGCTTCTCGCGCACCTTCATGATGCAGGAGTACTACCACAACTCATCGTGGCTCGAGAATGGCGGCTCGCCCGAGAAGGCCGCCCGCAGCGCTCTGACCAGCGCCATCGATGCCTACATTAAGCAACAGGGCAAGTACAACAAAAACGAGAGCGGCATCAAATGGCAGGACGTCCAGGACTGCCTGGTGCTGGTGACCAACTGCTTCTCAACCCAGACGTCCTACGAAAACCAGACTAAGAAGGCCATCAACAACCGCTTTATCCAGCAGGCTATGACGGCCTTCTTTAAGGAGCGCCTCTCGACCTACTTGATCGAGAACAAAGACGCCGCCAACAAGATCATGGAGCAGGTGCTCATCAACAAGCGCTCGCGCGAGAACGCCGAAAAGACGCGCCAGAGCATCAAGACCAACCTGCAGCAGAAGACCGACATGGCCAACCGCGTGCAGAAGTTCATCGACTGCCGCTCCAAAGATAAGAACCGTCGCGAGATCTACATCGTAGAGGGCGACTCGGCAGCAGGCGCCATTCGCACCTCGCGCGATGCCGAGTTCCAGGGCGTTATGCCCGTCCGCGGTAAGATCCTCAACTGCCTGAAAGAGGACTACCCGCGCATCTTTAAGTCCGACATCATCATGGACCTTATGCGCGTGCTGGGCTGCGGTGTGGAGATCAAGGACAAGCGCATCAAGAACCTTGGTTCCTTTGACCTGGACAACCTCAACTGGAACAAGGTCATCATCTGTACGGACGCCGACGTCGACGGTTATCACATCCGTACGCTCGTGCTCACCATGCTCTACCGCCTGGTGCCCACGCTTATCGACGAGGGTTACGTATATATCGCCGAATCGCCGCTCTACGAGATCAACTGCAAAGAGAAGACCTACTTTGCCTACACCGAGCTCGAGAAGAACGGCATCCTCAAGGAGATTGGCGACCAAAAGTGCTCCATCAACCGCTCCAAGGGTCTTGGTGAGAACGACCCGGACATGATGTGGCTCACCACCATGAATCCCGAGACGCGTCGTCTGATCAAGGTGGAGCCCGAGGACGTCACCAAGATGGAAACCATGTTCAACCTGTTGCTGGGCAACGACGAGGCAGGCCGCAAGCGCCATATCTCCGAGCACGGCAAGGAATACCTGGACCAGCTGGACCTGCAGTAGCAGCAAATCGATAACGACGGCCCATAAGAAGTTCAAGAGGAAATCGTGGCAAAGAAGAAGACGAAGAACCAGCCAAAGAAAAAGCAGGTTAACGCCGAGAACGTCATCGGCCTGCACTCCGAGGTCACCGACCAGCCGATCACGCAGACGCTCGAGGTCAACTACATGCCCTACGCCATGAGCGTCAACGTCTCGCGTGCATTCCCCGAGATCGACGGCTTTAAGCCCTCGCACCGCAAGCTGCTCTACACCATGTACAAGATGGGTCTGCTCAAGGGCGAGCGCCAGAAGAGCGCCAACATCGTGGGCCAGACCATGAAGCTCAACCCGCACGGCGATGCCGCGATCTACGAGACGATGGTGCGCCTGGCGACGGGCAACGAAGCGCTGCTTGCGCCCTTCGTGGAGTCGAAGGGCAACTTTGGCAAGTACTATTCGGGCGACCTGAGCTACGCCGCCTCGCGTTACACCGAGGCCAAGCTCTCCCCCATCAGCGCCGAGATCTTCAAGGACATCGACAAGGACCCGGTCGACTTCGTCGACAGCTACGACGGCGCCATGAAGGAGCCGCGCCTGCTGCCCACCACGTTCCCCAATATCCTCGTCTCAGCCAACAAGGGCATCGGTGTCGCCATGGCGTCCGACATCTGCGGCTTCAACCTCAACGAGGTCTGCACTGCCACAATGCACTACCTGCAGGACCCCGACTGCGACCTGCTCGAATACATGCCCATGCCCGACTTCTCGACCGGCGGCGAGATCATCTACCGCCGCGAGGAGATGGAAAAGATTATCGAGACCGGCCTTGGCAGCTTCCAGATCCGCTCCCGCTGGCGCTGGATTCCCGAAGAGCGCATCATCGAGGTCTACGAGATTCCCTACACCACCAAGACCGATGTCATCATCGAGCGCATCGTCAAGCTCTCCAAAGAGGGCAAGGTCAAGGAGATCGCTGACATCCGCGACGAAACCGACCTCTCGGGCTTGCGCATCGCCATCGACCTTAAGCGCGGCGTCGACCCCGACAAGCTCATGGCCAAGCTCTATCGCTCGACCACGCTGCAGGATTCGTTCTCGTGCAACTTCAACGTGTTGGTCGATGGTTACCCTCGCGTTATGGGCGTGCGTCAGATCCTGCACGAGTGGGTCAAGTGGCGTATTGAGTCCACGCGTCGCCGCATTAACTTTGACCTGGGAAAAAAGTCCGAGCGCCTGCACCTGCTGCACGGCCTCGAGGCGATCCTGCTCGACATCGACAAGGCGATCGCCATCATCCGTGGCACCAAGCTCGAGGCCGAGGTCGTGCCCAACCTTATGCGCGGCTTCGACATCGACGAGACCCAGGCCGAGTTTGTTGCCGAGCTCAAGCTCCGCAACATCAACGAGGAGTACATCCTCAACCGCACCAAGGACATCGCTAAGCTTGAGGGCGAGATTGCCGAGCTTGAGGAGATCCTCTCCAGCGAGGAGAACATCAAGAAGGTCATCAGCGACGAGCTGGCCGCGGTCAACAAGAAGTATGTGATGCCGCGCCGCACGGGCAGGATCGAGCCCCATGAGGTTATCGAAGTAAGCTTGGAGCCCGAGGTCGAGGAGTACCCGGTCACCATCATGCTCTCGCGCGATGGCTACCTTAAGAAGATGACGGACCGCGTACTCAAAAAGGCGACCACGCTCAAGTACAAGGACGGCGACAAACCCTTTATCGAGTTCCCGTCCTCCAACACGCACGAGCTGCTCGTGTTTACCAACAAGAGCCAGGTGTACAAGTGCAAGGTTGCGGCATTTGAGGACACCAAGTCGGCCCAGCTGGGCTCGTACCTGCCGACCGATCTTGAGATGGAACCCGACGAGAGCGTAATCTGGGTCATCGACCCCGAGGACTATAAGGCCGACGTGCTGTTTGTCTTTGAGAACGGCCGCGTGGTGCGTGTCGCGCTTTCCGGATACGTCACCAAGACCAACCGCAAACGCCTCAAGAACGCCATCTACGGCGGCAGCAAACTGCTGTATGCTCAGGTACTCAAGGAAGATCGCGACATCGCGCTGGTCTCGAGCGACTACCGCCTGATGAACTTCAACACGTCGCTACTCAAGACCAAGACGACCACCAACACGCAGGGTGTCCAGGCCTTTACCGCCAAGAAGGGCCGCTCGGTCACCACCGTCGGCACGACCGAGGAGATTCTTGGCGCCGGCGTCTCGGCCGAGAAGTTCACCGCGCAGAGCCTCCCCTCCGCCGGTGCCCTCATGAAGGAAAACGACATGCCGAGCCTGTTTGACTAAAACAGCGGCAGCCAAACCGTCATGGTTTTACAAAGCAGCGGGGCCCGAAGCGCAGCAACATCGCGCTCCGGGCCCCGCTCGCTGCAACGTAGTCGGAATAATAGGAATTCCCGTTTTTCACTCCTGCAACCCCACGGCACAAGGCATGTTAAGCCGTTAGCAAGACTTGCAAAAGTTAGCAAAAGTTGCAAAAATTAGCAAAACTTGCAAAGGAGCTACCATGGAGTACAGCAAGAATCCCTTTACCCCAACATTTGGAAGCGTCCCTCCCTTTCTAGCGGGTCGCGAGCATATCCTGCGTGACATCAACCGTGGCTTTATCAACGGCCCGGGAGATCCAAACCTGTCGACTATTTTTACGGGCGCAAGGGGAACGGGCAAGACGGCGCTTCTCTCGCTCCTTTCAGAAACGGCGCTTGAACACGGCTGGATCGCAGCAAATGTCTCCGCCATGCCAGGCATGCTCGAAGATATTATCGAGCGAACCAAAGAAGCCGCAGATAGCTACCTCTCACAGCCTCACGCGCGCATAAACGGCGTTCAAATTGGTCCAGTGGGCATCGATTGGACATATGCTCAAGAGGCCCAGGGCAACTGGCGCACACGTATGAATGGCATCTTTAAGCAACTCGAAAAACATGACATCGGACTTCTCATCACCATCGATGAAGTCACAGTCGATCTCGAAGAAATGCTCCAATTTGCCTCTGTTTACCAGCACTTTGTGCGCGAAGGTAAAAAAGTCGCCCTACTCATGGCAGGACTACCCTACAAAGTATCGGCACTGCTACGCAACGATTCCGTCTCGTTCCTCAGACGTTCCCAATATCATCAATTAGGACGAATCACTGACGTTGAAATTGCAAACGCATTCCGCAAAACCGTTGAGGCCGGAGGCCGCTCAATCACACCAGAAGCGCTCGAGGATGCCGTGAAGGCCGTCGACGGATTTCCCTATATGATGCAGCTCGTCGGATATCGCACATGGGATGTTTCGGAGAACTCGCCCAAAATCAGTGCATCCGATGTACAGCAGGGTTCTCTGCTTGCCCGCATGGAGCTGCGCGATCGAATTCTCGAAACTACCTATCGGGAGCTTTCCGATAAAGACATTGAGTTTTTACTCGCGATGCTGCCCGATTCTGGCCCCAGCAGGGTCTCGGAGATAGCCAAACGCATGGGCGTCGCCAGCAACTACGCAAGCCAATACAAACGCCGCCTCCTGGAGGACGGCGTCATTGGAGAGCGCGGGCGTGGTCTCGTTGGCTTTGACATTCCCGCGTTCAGGGAATTCTTGAACGAGAAGGCGTTTTAGCACGCCGGAATTGTCCGCGGAAGCATCAACGCATGGCAATCAGCATTCCTCTTGGTAAGGATAGCAAGCATTTTCCACCAACACCGATTGCCATGCGTTCTTCTTGTCCTTAGGCGAGCTTGCGAGCGAGCTCTCGCACCTCTTCCAACTTGGGCGAGGAGGCCATGCTGTCGCGCTCGGTCATGCCGCTAATGGTGACGATGCCCTGGTCCTCCCACTTGCAGTACGCGCATGTGGCCCTGTACATAGCAATCGCCGCATCATAGACGCCCTCGCTGTGGCTATCGAGCAAAAGGGCCGTCTTGGTGAACGGGAAGCCCGTGGCACCGAAGGCGTACAGGCGGTCAATAGCGGCTTTCTCCTGCGCAGTGATATCAAACCAGTAGATGGGCGAGGCGAAGACAACCATATCGGCGCCTTTCAGCGACTCGATCACGTTGGCCATGTCATCCTTCTGCACGCAAGTGCCCTCATGGGTAAAGCAGTACTGGCATCCCAGACAACCAGCGATCTTTTTGCTGGCAACGCGGACGACCTCAACCGCATGGCCGTCCTCACGCGCAGTCTCGGCAAAGGCCTCGACCATGGTGTCGGTATTGGCGCCCTTGCGCGGGCTACCACTCAATACAACGATATTCATAGAAATCTCCCTCCTTCATGCCGCAGGCGCGCGGCATATTTTTTGTTTTAACCAAAACGTATGGAGTTATTCAATCGCCTCGTTTCAGCTACTCCCACTCTTTAGAAGAATCGTTGCTGGAGACTTGGCATTGAATCAAGGCACGCCTTATTTCAAATACTCCTCAAAGAACGCTTTCAGCTTTCCAAACGGAATGACGTCCATCTGATCGTAAAGGTCGGTGTGGCTGGCACCAGGGATAATAAGCAGCTCCTTGTTGTCCCCGGTCAGTTTGCCGTACGCGGTTTCGCTGAAATAGCGGGAGTGCGCCTTCTCGCCATGCACCAACAACACAGCAGAGCGGATTTCGCTGCTATATTGCAAAATCGGCATATTCAAAAACGACAGCGAGGACGTCACATTCCAGCCGCCATTGGAGCCAAGGCTGCGGGGATGGTAGCCTCGCGGAGTCTTGTAGTAGGCGTAATAGTCCGCCGCAAACTGCGGCGCGTCCTCCGGCAGCGGATCGACCACGCCGCCCGCCAGCGCGTAACTGCCGTTTTTATAATCCTCGGTGCGCTGTGCATTCAGCGCTTTCCGCTTTTCGAAGCGTGCCTGCTCAGAATCCTCGGCGTCAAAATAGCCATTGGCGGTCACGCGGGTCATGTCGTACATCGTCATAGCCGCGGTAGCTTTGATGCGGGTGTCGATGGCCGCCGCATTGACTGCCATGCCGCCCCAACCGCAGATACCGATGATGCCGATACGCTCCGGGTCAACGCTTTCCTGCACAGAGAGGAAATCCACCGCTGCGCAGAAGTCCTCGGTGTTGATGTCCGGCGATGCTACATAGCGGGGCGTGCCGCCGCTCTCGCCGGTATAGGACGGGTCAAAGGCAATTGTAAAAAAGCCCAGCTCCGCCATTTTCTGCGCGTACAGACCGGAGGACTGCTCCTTCACCGCGCCAAAAGGGCCGCTGACGGCGATGGCGGGCAGCTTGCCTTCCGCGTTCTTAGGCACGTAGACGTCAGCCACCAGCGTGATGCCGTATCGGTTATGGAAGGTCGCCTTGCTGTGCTCAACCTTGTCGCTTTTGGGGAATACTTTGTCCCATTCCTGCGTCAGATTCAACTGTTCCATACCTAAACCTCCTTGTCGGTCGCTTTAAGGTATTGCTCGTCGTCCACGGGCTCCAACCACTCGTTGGAGGCGTCCTCGCCCGGAACCTCCATCGCGAGATGGGAGAACCAGCTGTCGGGCGCCGCACCGTGCCAGTGCTTTACGCCCGCGGGAATATTTACTACATCGCCGGGGCACAGCTCCTGTGCTGGTTTGCCCCATTCCTGGTAAAACCCTCGGCCAGCCACGCAGACGAGGATCTGTCCGCCACCGCTTTTGGCGTGATGGGTGTGCCAGTTGTTGCGGCAGCCGGGCTCGAACGTAACGTTGTAAATGCCGACCTGCTCGGTGGAAAGGGGCGCGAGGTAGCTTTGCCCGATAAAGTACTTCGCAAATGCGTCGTTGGGGGCACCGATGGGAAAGGCCATCTCGTTTTGGTGTCGGGCCTTTGCGTCGGAGCCGTCGTCCTCGTCCGCCCAGACCTCCTTCGCCATGCGAAAGGCCGCCCACGCCTTGGGCCATCCCGCGTAAAACGCCGCGTGCGTAATGATTTCCGCTATCTCCGCCCTGGTCACCCCGTTGCTCTTTGCGGACATCAGATGATATTGGAACGAAGAGTCCGTCAGCCCCTGCGCCATTAGGGCCACCACCGTCACCACGCTGCGGTCTCGAAGGGAAAGCCCGTCTTCTCGGCTCCACACCTCGCCGAACAGCACATCGTCATTGAGCTGAGCGAATTTGGGGGCAAAATCCCCCAGGGCGTCTCTGCCCGCCGTCTGCTTAATCGTCATGTTTGATTCCTCCTGTCAATGGTTCTGGACACGAATCTGTCTCCGCGCGGCTAAGTAGCCCGCCTAGATTTCCATGCCCATTCGTTGCGTCTGCTCAAGGGCGGGGTGACCGGCGATTACGGAACACCCCTTGCGCTCCCAATTTATATTGACGAGAATGAAGGTAATACCTAAACCTAACTTTAGGTCAAGGAGTGAATTCGAGATTTGTCCGGAGGAACCATGTACACAATCGGACAGGTGGCGGAGATGTTCGATCTGCCCGTTTCCACGCTGCGGTATTACGACAAGCAGGGGCTGTTCCCGGGATTGGAGCGGGCGTCGGGCATTCGCCGATTCGGCGATACGGAACTCGAGGCGCTTCGGGTCATCGAATGCCTGAAGAAGGCTGGGATGGAGATCAAGGACATCCGGCTGTTCATGGAATGGTGCGCGGAGGGCCCATCGACATATCCCAAGCGCAAGGCCATGTTCGAGGAGCGAAAAGCCCACATGGAGTCGGAGATTGCAAACATGAACCGTGCACTGGATATGCTGAGGTTCAAATGCTGGTACTACGAGCAGGCGATCCAAGATGGTAACGAGGATAGACTGAAGGCGCTGATTCCCGACAATTTGCCGGAAGAGATCAAAGATACCTACGATAACGCCCACGCTCGATAATGCCGCCCGATGCTCAAGGGGCTTTGGCGAGGAGTCGTTTTAGGCAGACATACAAAAAGAAGGCCTCCGAACCAGAAGGTTCGGAGGCTATTTGATTTTCCGCCAGGAGGGCTTCCAAGTGCCGGGACGTTTCCCTCGGCTTTTTCTTATCCGGCAGAATCCCGCGATATCCCCGTATGACGCTCAGAACTCCTGCTTGCCGAGCAGCTACCTCGCGAGGTCCAGCACGAGAACACCATCCCGGGTATAGGGTTCATGCCTCGTGCGGGCGATGAGAACCTTCGGGAACGCATCCCTGACGGATAGCAGCGGCGCGAGCTCCCTCTCGGTTTCGAAACTCGAGATGTTTTTTAAGTTCCGAAACTGAGGGGCGATGCACGTAGGCATATTATCGAGAATTCGAAATTCCGACCCCAATCACAGCATGCCGGCAGCGAGGTCAATGCGCATTCGCACGTGCTACAATCCAACCACCAGAGATGAAAACACAGTCCCCGTCGGGTAGTCGTGGGCGTGCGCTAGTCCGCATCAGTAACCTGCCTCCTTGGTTGTCCCTTCTCTGCATGGTCATCTACATAAAGGAGGAACCAACCATGCAGATCAGCGTGTCGTCCACCCTGACCGTATATCACGACGGTCAATTCTGGGTCGGGCTGGCGGAGCACGTCGAGGGCGGAAGGTATGGCGTCACCCGCATCGTCTTCGGCGCAGAGCCGTCCGATGAGGAGATTCTGCGATTCGTTACAAGCGAATGGGAGAAGCTCTCGTTCTTCGGCGACAAGGTCACTGAAACAAGCAAGCCCGCGAAGAACCCCAAGCGGCGCGCTCGCGAGGCAGCGAAAGCCCTTAAACGGCCCGCGGTGAGCACCAAGGCACAACAGGCGCTCGCGGCACAGCGGGAAGCGATGAAGCGGGAGTCGGCTCATGCAAGAAGCCGACGCCGCGCGGAAGAGGCTGATGCGCGCTTCGAGCAGAGAAAACTGAAGCGCAAACAGAAGCATCGCGGGCATTGATCGCCATTCGCAGCAAGGCAAACCATATACAGCAGCGGCGCCAGTTCCACTTGAAGCCGACGCCGCGTAGACGCTGATGGTGACGGCTATACACGGGCACGGGCGCGCCACCGCACTTCACAGCTTGTTTCTCAAGTATTTGGGACGCACACGCGGCGTTCAAAAATGCGGAGCGACTCCGCATGGCTCGAGACTGAGCCGAGATGCCCTACTTCTCGCCCTCCAGCAGTCCCACGATGGGGTCGATGTCGACGGCAAAGCGAGGCCTTCCCTCGCGCTCGTAGCGGTCGAGGTATGCCTGGCACTCGGAGACAATGCGCTTGGTGTTGCCATCGATGATGCGCTGGAGCGTCTCGTAGTAGGCCGAGCCCTCGGTCCTGAAGCGGCGCTGGTAGGCCTTGGTTATGGGGAACATCTTGATGTAGTGGATGCCGTGGCGGCAGCCGGGGCGCGTCGTGGGGCGGGGTGGCAACGCAAAGTACTGGTCTTTGGGCACGTTAGGGGCGATGTTGGAACGCAGCGGCACGGCGAAGTCCCTGTGCTTTCCGCGGAAACGCAGCCTCACCACCACGATGCAGGGGCGGTCGCGCTTAAGCATGAGCTCACGGTCGCCATCGACGAGGTCGAAAAAGTCCTGGGAGACGGATACGATCTTCATCGGTTGCGCCCCCTTCATACGAAGCAGGGCCCGCATCGCTGCAGGCCCCTACAGGTGGGCGATATTCTACGCCTTGCGGCACCCCGTCGCCCACGGAGGTTAAACGTACACGTAAGCCGTACTCTGAAAGCCGCGGCTTCCGGCAAGTAGTTTATACCACGAAAGGTCGCTTTCGATGCGCCTAGCTCGCAAAATAACACTCGCTGGGCCGTCACCCCTGATCTTCTCGACCGTCTCCTCCGGGTACTTATTGCGTGCCACGGGCACCTCCGTCCTTGTTATCGCGATAAACATACCATGAGTGGCGTACGGGTCGAGAAGGGCTGGCGCCAAAAGAGCCCAACGGCCGTTACGGCTTCGTTAGAAACGCGCCCCACCATGGATGGTGAACCCGAAAGGTAAGGCGCGCGGGCACGGCGACTCGGCCCGTGCGCCCGGAAGAGAAAGGACGAACCCATGGGTTACATGCTCGAGACGCGCGGGCTCACCAAGCGCTTCGGCCGCGGCGACCAGGCGCAGGACGCCGTGGCCGACGTGAGTCTTCATATCCGCGAGGGCGAGGTGTACGGGCTGCTCGGCCCCAACGGCGCCGGCAAGTCGACAACGCTCAAGATGATCTGCGGGATGCTGCGGCCGACGGCCGGGGAGATCCTCTTTGCCGGGCACGCCTGGCGCCGCGAGGACCTCTACGCAATCGGCAGCCTCATCGAGGAGGCACCGCTCTACCCCAACCTCACCGCGCGCGAGAACCTGCGCGTGCGCACCACGCTGCTGGGCCTTCCCGAGAGCCGCATAGATGAGGTGCTCGCCGCCGTGGACCTCGCGGACACCGGAAAGAAGCGCGCCGGGCGCTTCTCGATGGGCATGCGGCAGCGCCTGGGGCTCGCGCTGGCGCTGATCGCCCGGCCACGCCTACTCGTGCTCGACGAGCCCACCAACGGCCTCGACCCCATCGGCATCGAGGAGCTGCGCGACCAGATCCGCGGCTTCGCGGCGGCGGGCACGACGGTGATTGTCTCGAGCCACATCCTCTCCGAGGTGCAGCAGATGGCGGACACCATCGGCATCATCTGCGGGGGGTGCCTCGCCTACGAGGATGCGCTTCGGCCCGGGCAGGACCTCGAGGAACTCTTCATGAGCTTCTGCCGGGAAGGGCGACGAGCGCGCGGGGAGGTGGCGGCATGACGGGCGAGAAAGGCGGCCTGCTCGCGGGCCTGCGCGCCGAGGCCCTGAAGTCGCGCCACGCGGCACCGGTTCGCCTGGCCGTGCTCATGGCGCTGCCGATGCCGCTGCTCGGCGCGATGCCCTACCGGGGCGTGCAGATCTTCAGCGCGTGGAACTACTGGTACGCGCTCTTCCTGCCCGTGGCTCTCTCGCTCGTGGTGGCGTGCGTCGCGCGGGCGGACGCGCGCACGCGGATGCGGGGGCTTCTGGGCCTGGGCTTCCCGCTCGGGCGCGCCTGGTGGGCCAAGGCGCTCTGGTGCCTCGCGCTCTGCACGCTCTCGAACCTCGTGGTCTTCGGCATCTACCTCGCGGGATCGGCGTTCTCCTCGCAGGGCCTCACGGCCGCGGGCACCCTCACGATGCTCCTCTGCGCGCTCGCCAACACGGTGACCGCGGCGTGGATGATCCCCGCAGGGCTCTTCCTCACGACGCGGCTCGGCATGCTCGCGGGCATCTTCTGCCCGCTCGCCACGCAGCTCGTGGGTGGGTTCGCCTGGTCGCTGATGCCGCTGCCGCAGCTCTTTCCGCCGTCGGCGAGCATGGTCATCCCCACGAGCTTCATCCCCGTGCTGCCGAGCGGCGAGCCACTCGCGGCGGACATGGCGCTCGGCGGGGCGCTCGCGGCGGACGGCATGCTCACACTGGCGGGCCTTGCGGTCTGCGCGCTCGCGTTCGCCGCGCTCACGGCGGCGGGCGCGGCCTGGTTCGCGCGCTCCGAGGAGAGGTGATGGCCATGACACGACTCCCCGACCCGACGCCGCGCATGACTCTCCCGCGGGCCCTGCTCTCCGAGGCCCTGCGCCTGGCGCGCTCCCCGCTCACGGCGGTGCACCTCGTCTGCGGCCTGGCAGCCGGTCTTGCCTGCGGCGAGTACTTCTCCATAACCCGATGGGACCCGGCGCTGGGCGCGGACGCCTACGCCCAGTTCCTCGGCGCCCTCATGCCGCTCATGTCCGCCATCGTCTGCGGGCTCGCCGTGGACGAGGAGCGCGCTGCCGGGCGCCTCGCCAACCTCACGGCGGTCCCCTCGCGCGGGCGCGCCGTCGCGGCGAAGCTGCTCGCCCTTGCGGCGCTCGGCGCGGGCGCGCTGGCCGTGGCGCTCGGCGTGTTCGGGGCCGTGCTCGCCGTCGCCGGGCGCCTGCCGCTCGGGCCCGCTCCGCTTGCGGCCGCCTGGGCGGGCATCGTGCTGGGCAGCCTGCCCCTCTACGCGCTGGGGCTCGGCGTGGCCCTGCGCCTCGGCCGCAACGCCGCCATCGGTGCCGGCGCGGCGGGGATGCTCCTCGCGTTCTTCTCAGTGGGCGGACTTGCGCACGGCCTCATGACCGGCGAGCTCACCGGTGCCCTGGCGACGCCCCTGAACTGGGTGCCGCTCGCCTGGCCCGCGCGCCTAGGGTCGCTCGGGGTGGAGGCCTTCATCGACGCCGCACGCGCGGCGGGCCCTCTCCTCACGACTGCGCTCGCTGGCCTCGTGCTCACCCTGGCAGCCGCCGCCGTCCTTATCGCCTGGTTCTGCCACTTCGAGGACGGGAGGGCAGATGAGTAGGAAGCCGCTCGCCGCCGTGCTCGCCCTCCTCTCCGCAGCGCTCGTCCTGGGCGGGAATGCCCTGCTCGACGCCGGCTGGGGGTCGGCGCTGCGCGCGGGGCTCTGGACCGCTGAGCGCGGCGCTAGTACAATTCCGACGGAAGTTTCAGGAGGTCGAATATGGCGAGGATACTGGCAGTGGATGATGAGCGGGCGATCCTCGACGCGCTCGCGCGCGTCCTCGGCCGCGACGGCCACGAGGTCGTCAAGGCAGCGGACCCGACGGCGGTCCCGGGGATGGACCTCTCGCGCTTCGACCTCGTGCTCTGCGACGTCATGATGCCGGGGCTCGACGGCTTCGAGCTCGTGCGGCAGATCCGCCCGGACTTCGACGGGCCCATCATCTTCCTGACCGCGCGCGTGGCCGAGGAGGACGCCGTGGCCGGCTACGGCCTAGGAGCCGACGACTACGTCCGCAAGCCCTTCGGGGCCGCGGAGCTGCGCGCCAAGGTCGCGGCCCATCTACGCCGTGAGCGCCGGCCGCGCTCGCACACCCTCTCCTTCGGGGAGGTGCGGGTCGACCTCGGGGCGCGCGGCCTCGCCGTGGGCGGCGAGGCCGTTCCGCTCACGCCCACCGAGTACGCCATCTGCGAGTACCTCGCCCGCCACCCCGGGCAGGTCATGAGCCGCGCGCAGATCCGCGAGGCGGTGCTCGGCTGGGAGAGCGACGCCGACGACGCGGCCATATCCATGCAGGTCAGCCGCGCCCGGAGGAAACTCTCCGAGGCCGGCGCCGATCCGATCGCGACCGTCTGGGGGATGGGGTACAAGTGGCAGCTCTGAGGACCGGGGCGCGAGGTCGCGGGGGCATGCCGCTCTCCTTCGTCATCGCGCGCTACTTCGCCTACGCGTTCGCGGCGGTCGCCACGGCGTGGCTCGCCTCGTTCATGGCGCTCTCCGCGGCAATCAACGCGGGCTTCGTCTACGAGGCAAGCTGGGGGCCGGCCAATGCGCGCGAGGTCGCGGAGGGTCTGGCACGCGACGGCGTCTGCGGGCAGCAGGACGTGCCGACGGCGTACCGCTACCTCATCCTGAACAAGGACGGATACGTGCTGATGACAGACCTCGAGGGCACGCGGCTCGAGGACGCGACGGAAATGGCCCGCGCGGCACTCGCCACGGATCCGGGCACAGTGGAGATCGAGGGCGGGGGCTCGGGCCTCACCTACGCCGCGTTCCCGCTCAAGGGCGGCGGGGCCTGCGCACTCGTCAGCGAGTACCTGCCGCAGTGGGTCTCGCGCGACCTCGCCGGCCTGCTTCCCAACCCGCAGAACCTCATGCTCGTCGGCGCCGCTGCGGGAAGCGCGCTCGCGCTCGCGCTCGTGGCGCGCCGCGCGAGCCGCGTGATCTCGCGCAAGATGGCGCCGCTCGCGGAGGCGGCGGGGCGCGTCGGCGCGGGGGAGCTCGACTTCGCGGTCGGCAGCACCAACGTGCGCGAGGTGAACGACGTCCTCGCCGCGATGGACGCCATGCGGGCCTCCCTCGCCGAGTCACTCGAAGCCCGCTGGGCCGCGGAGCGGGGGCAGCGCGAGCAGGTGGCGTCGCTCGCCCACGACCTCAAGACGCCGCTCACCGTGCTGCGCGCCAACGCCGACTTCGTGGCGGAGGAGCTGGAAGACGAGAAAGACGCCGACCTCGCGGCCGCCGCGCGCGACATAGCCGGCAGTGTCGAAAGGCTCGACGGCTACGTGCGCCTGCTCATCGAGGCCTCGCGCGGGTCCGGCGGGGCGGAGAGGGTCCCCATGCGGCCGGCCGAGCTCTGCGAACAGGTCCTCGCCGAGGCCGCCCAGATCGCCCGGGCGCGAGGCGTGACGCTCGACGCGGCCACGGGCCCTGCTGTCGCGGGCGCGCCCGAGGCCCCGCTCGACCGAACCGCCCTGGCGCGAGCCGCCGCGAACCTCGTGGCCAACGCCGCCGAGCACGCGCGCTCGCGCGTGGCGGTCTCCTGCGACGTCGCGGGCGGCCACCTCGTCATCGAGGTGTCCGACGACGGACCGGGCTTCTCTCCCGCCGCCCTCGAACGCGGCTGCGAGTGCCTCTTCACAGACGACTCCTCCCGCTCCTCGCGCGACGGAGGCCGCCACTACGGGCTCGGCCTCCACGCCGCCTCCGAGGCCGCAAGCGCCCACGGGGGCTCCGTCTCGCTCGCCAACAGCCCCTCGGGCGGCGCGGTGGCCACCATCGCGGTCCCCCTGTGCGGGGCCTGACGACTCAGGCCCTCGCACCGGCGTGCCTCGCAACCAAACGCTTCCATCTTGAAACACGGGGAGTAAATCGCGAAACCGCAGGTGAAAGGGAGTAAAACGGCAAAGAAAAAGCCTCCGTCCCAACGCGGGAACGGAGGCCAGATTACCGTATTTACTCACCAATGTCGTTGGTGGCTTTACCGTGACTCTCGTACGAAACGAAACTCTGGAGCACAGTACAGCATTCAAAAGAGCAGGTCAAAGCCCTATCGGCTTATTCCCACTCGATAAAACAATAGTGTTCCATTTTTACGATTTCGTCCTTGTTTTATCCGCAGTTTCTTCTCGTTGTCAGCTGTATTCGGTTGGCCTCTCTCAGAGAAAACTCATCCCAAACTCAGCTCTTTTCACTTTA
>JAUMOL010000024.1 GCA_031295385.1 Collinsella sp. | reverse complement strand
ACCTGGAGGAATACATAGTCCACTGGAACACGAGCCGGAGGCAGGTAAGATTGAAGGGCCTGACCCCGGAGGAGTTCCGGAATCAGGCCCTCGCGGCCTAGTCGCTATTTAGGGCGTCCAAGATTTGGGACGCAGTTCACTGTGGGCGGCGGGCTTTTCGTGTCAAAGGGTGTGTCGGGAGGACCTATGCAGACGGGTATGTATGCGATTAGCGAGATGGCGAGCTTGTTTAATGTTTCGCGCCAAACGCTCATCTACTACGACAAGATCGGTCTGTTTAAACCCGCCGTGGTTAACGAAAAAGGCTACCGTTTCTATTCGCCCACGCAGATCCCGCTCATGCGTCTGATCTGCATGCTGCGCGACTTGGGACTGGAACTCGATGAGATCGATCGCCTGACCTCGACGTTCGACATTGGAGAGATGACCGATCACCTGCGCTCGCGGGTGCAGGCGCTCGACGAGCAGATTGCCGGGCTCAAAGCCGAGCGCGCGAGCGTGCAGGAGCGGCTGAGTTTTTACGACGAGGCGGTCTATTGGCGCGAGCGCGAGGGCAAACCGGAGCTCAAGCAATTCGAGCGCCGCTACGTGGTCTTTGAGGAGTTCCCGAGCGATATCGAGCGTGGCCGCTCGATGCTGCACCCCACGCTCATGCGGGCGATTCTGCGCATGCGTGCGCTCACGGGCACACGCCCCATGCGCGGTTGGGGCGCCATGCTGCGTCGCGAGGCGCTGCATTCCGACGACCCCATCGCCGGTGCCGGTTCCTTTGCCGTGTTGCCGCGTGGTGCCGAGGAAATACTGCCGAGCGATCCTGCCGAGCTGGCGGAGATTGGCGTCGAGGTGCTGCCCGAGGGCACGTACCTGTGCATGAGTCGCTGGGGCATGCCGTACGAGCCCGAGGGTATCCGCGCCATCGTGGCCTGCATGGACAGGCACGCGCTCCAGCCCATCGGCAATGCTTTCGATTTTTGCTACCTGGACACCACGAGCTACGACGAGTCTCACCAAGAGGACTTCTGCTGTATCCAAATCCCCGTCGCCCTCAAATAACTTGCGGTGAAATAGTCCCTAAATAGCTCGAGTGGGCGTGCAAACAGGAACTATTCCACCGCAACTTCGATGCGACAAAGGAGCAGTCCCTTTATCGCATTCCGTGCGAGCTCCAGCGCCCTCTGGGGGTATAAGGCTAGCAAGTGTTTATTTGCGAGGCCTAAGGGGCGCCCCGTATGGATATCGATAACTTTGAATGGTGGTATAGCGAGGGCGAGGCTCCGGACGAGGAGTGGGACGAGTCCGCGCCGCGTGATGTGTCGAGCGACGAGGACGAGACCGGCAACGATGCCGTCGAGACGGACGCCGCTTCCGACTCCGCCGAACCCCTAACCTTTGAACAGGCTTGGGCCCAAGCCGAGGCCGATGAGGCAAAGGCCGATGCCACGGCCACACTGGGTGAGCCAGCCGACATGTCCATCTCGCCGGCAAAGACCCCGCAGCCGCGTCACACTATCGACCCCGACAGCACGGCATCCTTCAGCATTCTCGACGTGCCCGCGCAAGGCGCCCGGGCGCCTGCGCCCACGCATCGCCCCGACCTGGCTCGCGAGGAAGATGCTGGCCGCCGCTCGCCGCTCGGCCCCATCCTTATCGCCTTTATGGCCGGCGTTATCGCATGCTCGGCAATTGGAAACGTCTGGAGCCATGTTGAACAACAGCGAAAAGACGCCGCCAAGGTCGAGATGTCTATCGAGCAATCGCTCGGCCGCACGCGCTCGGTACATGTGTCGGTCGAGGTCAAGGGCGGCGCGACGTGGGACACCGCGCGCGGCGACAGCCAAATGCTCATCTACATCGTGGGGCGCACGCTCAAAGGGCAGACGATTGACGAGTATCAATACGTCAATTCCGCTGGTGACGGCATCGAACTTAAGCCCGGCGACTACGAGCTCACCGTCGATGAACCGCCCGTCGCCACCGACGGCACGCGCTTCCGTGCCTCAAAGCGCATGGTCCCCGTGAGCTTTAACTCACAGGCGCCCGACACGGTCGACACCACACCGCAGGGCGGGTTCGACCTTTACGTGGATACCCAGTAGGCACTCGCCGCTCATTCCGCTATGGCTACTCAATAATCGCCTGCCGTCCCGTCCCGCCGCCAAGAGTGGGACAATAGCCCTCGACACTATTGTTTACTTTTGGAGGAAGTAGCATGTCTACTGTCACTACCATCAAGTGCGGCGGCCTCACCGCGGCCATCGATTCCATGGGTGCCCAGCTCACGAGCCTTGCCCTCAACGGCAACGAGTATCTGTGGCAGGGCGACCCCGCCTTTTGGGGCAAGCATGCGCCCATCCTGTTCCCCATTGTGGGCTCGCTGCGCAACAACACGGCGACGTCTGCGGCCGGCACCTGCGAGATGCCGCGCCACGGACTCGCGCGCATCGTCGAACACAAGCTGGTCGAGGTTTCGGAGGACGGCTCCTCGGTAACGTACGAGATCACCGACACGCCCGAGTCGCTCAAGGCGTTCCCGTTCCACTTTAAGCTCAACATGACCTATGCCCTGACTGGTGACGCCACACTTACCCAGACCTTTGCCGTCACCAATACCGGCGACGTGGACCTGCCGTTCTCGGTGGGCGGCCACCCCGCGTTTAACGTACCGGCTCCCGGTGCCGAGGACGAGGCATTCGAGGATTACGAGCTGGCGTTTACCGAGGCTTGGACTAATGAGGCTCCCATCATCACGCCCGACGGTCTTATGACGTTCGAGGGCAGTTACAAGGCTCCCGATAACTCGGACGTGCTGCCCATCACGCACCGCAGCTTCGATAACGACGCCATCATGTTCACCGATACCCCGGGCTCCACGCTCACGCTGCGCGGCCGCAAGTCGGGCCACGGCGTCAAGATCGACTTTGAAGGCTTTAAGTACATTGGTGTGTGGTCTGCCGCCAACGACGCTCCGTTTGTGGCGCTCGAGCCCTGGAC
This sequence comes from Collinsella sp., assembly GCA_031295385.1. Taxonomy (GTDB): domain Bacteria; phylum Actinomycetota; class Coriobacteriia; order Coriobacteriales; family Coriobacteriaceae; genus Collinsella. The sequence continues at coordinate 26,441 of JAUMOL010000024.1, read as the reverse complement.
CGGTCACACCACCACGGACACCGAGGACGATGTCTTTGAGCACAAGGCCAACACCATCACCTTGGCTCCGGGCGAGACGGACAAACGCACCTTTAGCGTTACCCTGCTCTAGATGTGACAAAGGGACAGTCTCTTTGTCACATTCCCGTCCGCTAAGCCTCCCTGCCACATTCGGCAGGGAGGCTTTTTGGTGGGTAGCCATTTTCCAGTTCGTTAACTTGTATATATGCATCTGCTGGAGGTAGCGCTGAGCGGTATCCTGTTACGTCGTTAGCATACGATTCAACAGGGAAGGCAGATTATGCATTCTCCCCAACAGTGCGATGCGCAGCGCCAGCCGGTATGCAGCCGTCGCATCTTTTTGGGTAGCGCTCTCGCTGCGAGCGCTTCCGTCGTCGCCGGCGCGCTCGCCGGCTGTCAGCGTCCGTCCACGCTCAAAGTGGTTCAGCCCACGACGGGCGGCGGTCGCGACGACCTGTCCGATTCCGTGATCGGCAAGGACAAGATCCGCATTGGCATGGAGGCGGCCTACGCCCCGTACAACTGGCAGGTTTCCGAAGCCAGTGAGTACACCATCCCCATCGATAACGTGCAGGGCGCCTATGCCGACGGCTACGACGTTCAGATCGCCAAGGTTGTCTGCAAGGCCCTCGGCGGCGAGCCCGTTGCCGTTAAGCAGAGCTTTTCGGGCCTCATCGATTCGCTCAACAACGGCCAGATCGACCTCATCATTGCCGGCATGAGCGCCACGCCCGAGCGCGAGGAGTCCGTCGGCTTTTCCGACCCGTACTTCATTGGCTACTTTGGCCTGTTCGTAAAAGAGGGTTCCCCCTACCAAAACGCCACCAAGCTCAGCGACTTCAGTGGCGCCACGGTGCTCGGCCAAAAGGACACCATGCTCGATACCGTTATCGACGAGATTCCGGGCGTTGTGCACAAAAACCCGGTCGATTCGGTTCCCACGGTGTTCTCGAACCTGCTGCAGGGCACGTGCGACGCCGTGACCTACAACACCGAAAACGAGAAGGGCTATATGGCCCAAAATCCCGGTATCGTCCCCATCCATTTTGCCGAGGGCGAGGGCTTTAAGCAGGAGGTCGCGGCAAATGTCGGTTGCCGCAAGGGCTCGGACAAGCTGCTTAAGCTCATCGATAAGACGCTCAAGGGCATTAGCCAGGAGGAGCGCGACCAGATGTGGGACGCGTGCCTCGACCGTCAGCCGGCATAGGGAGGCAGCATGAAAACCATTAATCGCCTGGCCTCCTTTATCAAGGCCGACCACCGTTATGTCTACCTGGGCACGAGCGTTATCGCGGCACTCGGCCTGGCCGCGAGCCAGCGCAACCCCACGCCGCTGAGCTTCTTGGCCCCCACGGGCGTGTTTCAAGATTGCCTTTGGGCGATTCTTTGGGCCTGGCTCGTCGTGTCGGCGGCGGCGCTGGTCACCAAGCTTATGCACTGGAGCGACTATCGCGAGAAGTCGCCGTTCGCGTCCGATCGCTTCCGCCGCGGCGCGCGTATGGGCAGCTACGTCGTGGTTGCCATCGCGGCAATCTTCTTTATCGACCGCTGCGTTATGTCGTTTATCGATCTGGTGCGGGTGAGCATTGTCTCGGACTCCAATCCCAGCGACTTTCTGTCGAGCCTGGTCTACATGACCTACAAGAGTGGCGACTTCTTTATCCGCGGCATTCAGATCACCATCGCGCTTGCCACCTTCGGCACCGTCATCGCATTCTTCCTGGCACTGCTCTTTGTGTTCCTGCGTATTCAGACCTTCGACCGCGTGGATAACGACCTGGTGCGCTTCTTTAAGAGTATCGGCCGCGGCTTTGCGACCGTCTACTCCACCATCGTGCGCGGCACGCCCATGATGGTCCAGGGTCTGCTCATCTATTACGCGGGCTTCACCGTTTTGCGCGGCATGGGCTTCGAGACCGCTCAGGCCAACCAGATCTGGAGCACCTTCACCGCCGGCCTCGTCACCATCTCGCTCAACTCCACCGCCTACATGATGGAAGTCCTGCGCGGCGGCATCGAGTCCATCGATCCCGGCCAGGCCGAGGTAGCACGCTCGCTGGGCCTGTCGCAGTGGCAAGCTATGCGCAAAGTCGTGTTCCCCCAGGGCATTAAAAACGCGATCCCGGCGCTCACCAACGAGCTCATCATCAACATCAAGGACTCGTCGGTGCTCTCGGTTATCGGCGTGTTCGACCTCATGTACGCCACCACCACCGTCGCCGGCGTGTACTATCGCCAGATGGAAGTCTACTGCGTGGCGCTCGTGGTCTACCTGATCCTGACGCTCGTGGCGAGCCGCCTGCTCGAGGCCTTTGGCAAAAAGCTCGGTGCCGAGGCTCCGGCCACGCTGCCCAGCTCCAACTAGGCGCAAGACGAGGAGATTCATCATGGCAGATACCGTTACTACCGGCGCTGCGGCCGCGCAAACCAAAGAGCCGCTCATCCGCGTTGAGGGCCTGCGCAAGAGCTTTGGCTCGCTCGAGGTGCTCAAGGGCATCGACCTGGCCGTTAGCCCCGGCGAGGTCGTCACCATCATCGGCGCCTCGGGTTCGGGCAAGTCGACCTTCCTGCGCTGCCTCAACCTGCTCGAGACCCCGGACGCAGGCCACATCTGGTTCCACGGCCAGGACCTCACGGCCGAGCGCTGCAACATCAACAAGCTGCGCGAGGACATCGGCATGGTGTTCCAGGGCTTTAACCTGTTCAACAACATGGATGTGCTCGACAACTGCACGCTCGCGCCCGTCACGCTCAAAAAGATGAGCAAGGCCGAGGCTGAAAAAATTGCGATGGAACATCTGACGAGTGTGGGACTCGAAAAATTCGCGCACGCCGCCGTGGGTCGCCTGTCCGGTGGTCAAAAGCAGCGCGTGGCCATCGCTCGTGCTCTATGCATGAACCCGCAGATCATGCTGTTCGACGAGCCGACCTCCGCACTCGACCCCGAGATCGTGGGCGAGGTGCTCGAGGTCATGCGCAAGCTCGCTGCCGACGGCATGACCATGGTCGTCGTCACGCACGAGATGGCCTTTGCCCGCACGGTGTCCGACCGCGTGGTCTTCATGGACAAGGGCGTGGTGCTCGAGGATGCCGCGCCGGCCGAGCTCTTTAGCAACCCCAAACACCAGCGTACCCGCGAGTTCCTCTCGCGTTATCTCGAGGACAAATAACCGACCGCAAACGCGTACGTGGCAGGGCCGCTCCGGTGGGGCGGCCCTCGTCATCACAATCGAAAGGATGTCATGGCCGAGGTTTGGCGCTTCTTTGCGCATGAGGATGATTTTGCCGATTTGGACAAGGCCGGCGCATGCGAGCGCCTGGGCCGTGTGCTGTCGTTTCCGACCATTTCGAGTATGGATGCCGAGGCGGTGGACTGGCAGGCGTTTACCGACCTGCGCGCCTATATGCAGCAGGCCTGGCCGCGCGTGTTTGCGGCGGGCGAGGTCGAGCTCATCGACCATTCGCTGCTCGTGACGCTTGCCGGCATCGACCCCGCCCTCAAGCCGGTCATGCTCATGGGCCACATGGACGTGGTTCCCGTGGTGCCGGGCACCGAGACAGACTGGACGCACAATCCCTTTAGCGGGCACGTGGACGACACCTATATTTGGGGTCGCGGCGCCATCGATATGAAAGACCAGGTCGCAGGCATCCTGGAGGCCGTTGAGTATGCGCTGGCGCACGGCTGGCAACACGAACGAACCCTGCTGCTGGCCTTTGGCCAGGATGAGGAGACCACGCAGTGCGGCGCGGGTGCCATTGGCCGCGTGCTCGAGGAGCGCGGCGTTGAGCTTGAGTACCTGATTGACGAGGGCGACTATCGTATCGTTGAAGCTGCCGAGTACGGCGCAGGCGAGGGTTGGCTTATGCATGCCGATCTTGCCGAGAAGGGCTATGCCGATATCGTGCTCAGGACGAAGAGCGAGGGCGGGCATTCTTCCAACCCTTACGGTGGCACGTCGCTCGAAGTGCTCAGCCGCGCTATTGCCGCGATTTGCGATATCGAGTGGCCGGCGCGTGTGACCGATCTGCTTGCCGCGCAGCTCGTCGAGCTGGGGCTTTATACCGCAGACGAGATTGCTGCCAGCAAGGATGCCATCGTGCGCGACTGCCTTGCCAGCAAAAAGCTGTACCCGCTTGTGACCACCACCTGTGCGCCCACGCAAATCGAGGGCGGCAGTACCGGTGCCAACGTAATGCCGCAAGATATGTGGGCCAACATTAACTTCCGCATGCTCGAGGGCACGAGCGTGGCCGACGTTGTGGCGCGCTGCCGCGAGGTCGTTGCCGCGGCGGGCCTCGCCGGGCGCGTGGAGGTCGAACTCGGCCCCGGCAGCTCCGAGCCTTCGCCGTCTCCGCGTGTCGGTGGACCGGGGCTCGAGACCGTTCGCGCCATTGCCGCCCGCTACTTCCGCGACCCAAAGGGGGCGGAGGAAAACGGACTGAGTGCGACGGGCGGGGCTCCTGTCAGCATCGTCCCCTCGACCGTGATCGGCGCGACCGACTCTGCCAACTACCAGCGCATTTGCTCCGAGTGCATTCGTTTTTCGGCGTTTGTGGTCGACGATGATGAGTGCGATCGCGGTGTCCACGGCACCAACGAGCGCATTACCCGCCACGCCTACCTCCAAGGTGTCCGCTTCCTCATTGCCCTGCTCCACACGCTCTAGAATCTGACAAAGGGACTGTCCCTTTGTCAGATTCCGTGCGGGTTATATGCAGGTTTGCCTGCGCACGCTATCATATATGGGTTAGACCGCAACTATGTACCCCATACGCGAAGGGATGCGCATGTATCTGAAGATCGACATGTTCTAGCCGGGCTTACCCCCGCAGCGGCGCCCCGCGCCCCATCAATTCTGCCGATTTTCACCTTCACGCATATAAAGGAGTCCGTCATGCGCGACAAGCTCGAAAAGATCATCAAGGCCTACGAGGAGCTCGAGAAGAAGCTTTCCGACCCGGCCGTCGCCTCCGATATCAAGGAGTTCACGCGTCTCAACAAGGAGTACGCGCACCAGTCCGACCTCATCGCCGCCTCGCGCGAGTACATCGGCGCGCTCGATGACATCGAGGCTGCCAAGGAAATGCTGCACGATACCACCGATGCCGATGAGAAGGAGATGCTCCAGATGGACATCTCCGAAAACGAGGCCAAGCTCCCCCAGCTCGAGGAAGACATCAAGTACATGCTCATTCCGAGCGACCCCAACGACGACAAGAACACCATCGTCGAGATCCGCTCCGCCGCCGGTGGCGACGAGGCGGCCATCTTCGCCGGCGACCTGTACAAGATGTATCAGCGCTTTTGCGAGTCGCGCGGCTGGAAGACTACCGTGCTCGATTCCAGCCCCAGCGAGGCCGGCGGCTTTAAGTCCATTGAGTTCAAGGTCGAGGGCGACCGCGTCTACTCCGTTATGAAGTACGAGTCCGGCGTGCACCGTGTCCAGCGCGTCCCTAAGACCGAGTCCCAGGGCCGCATCCAGACTTCAACGGCTACCGTCGCCGTGCTTCCCGAGGCCGAGGAAATCGACGTCCAGATCAACCAGTCCGACCTGCGCATCGACACCTACTGCGCCTCCGGCCCTGGCGGTCAGTGCGTTAACACCACCTACTCCGCCGTGCGCATCACCCACCTGCCCACCAACACCGTGGTGCAGTCGCAGGAGCAACGTTCCCAGATCCAGAACCGCGAGGTCTGCATGCAGATGCTGCGTGCCCGTCTGTACGAGATGGAACTCGAGAAGCAGCAGGCCGAGCTCGGTGCCGAGCGCCAAAGCCAGATCGGCCACGGTAACCGTTCCGAGAAGATTCGTACTTACAACCAGCCCCAGGACCGCGTGACCGATCACCGTATCGGCTTCAACTCTACCTACAACGGCGTCCTTCTGGGCGATCAGCTCGGTACCGTCATCGAGGCGCTCGCCGCCGCCGAGCGAGCCGAGAAGCTGGCACAGGCTGTTTAAGTTACGGTGTTTTACCAAACGCCGTAACTGCTCGACGCTGCGCGCCGCCCAGAGCGACAATTTGTCATTCAAAAGGCAAGGCATGACCAGAAGGTCTATGCCCTGCCTTTTTCATGCCAACTTGTTCGCTCTGGGCGGCGCTCGCTGGCATTGCCAAAACATCGGCGTTTCCTTGGTTGTCAAATGATCCGTAGGGAGTCATTGGTGACATCGCCTTGATATTTTATTCAGTCGGCTGTGATGTCATTTGAGCTGCTTACCTGCTTAAGGCAATTGACGGCATAAGTCCGCTATCGAAAATATTGCTCGAAAAATCGTCCGAGAAGTCGCGGAGCGATTTTTGATGGGTCGTGCGTCAAGCGATGTGGCAAGTTCTTGGTTAGATATTGGTCAGTTTTGGGCAACCTTGCCAAAAGCTTGACGAATGCAGATTTAGACGTCGACGAATGAACATTTCAGGCAGGTTCCAAGCAAAATTCTGGGCTGATTCTCGATATTCGCCTTCAATCGTCCCTTGCCATGCGCTGGCCTCGCGTACAATCTGCTCCGACATTCGCGCGCCGTCCGGCGCTTAAGAGGGGAGGGCCCCATGGCAAACGAGATTTGGACCATCAAGCGTTGTCTCGAGTGGACCAAGGAGTACCTGGCCGAGCGCGGCGAGGAGCACCCCCGTCTTTCTGCCGAGTGGCTGCTGTGCGCCGCCACGGGCCTGGCGCGCATTGACCTATATATGCGTATGGACGAGACGCTTAACGCGGCCCAGCTCGAGACTATGCATGCGGCCGTTGTCCGCCGTGCTAAGGGCGAGCCGCTGCAATACATCACGGGCAGCACGCAGTTTCGCATGATCGATGTCGCGTGCGCCCCCGGTGTGCTCATTCCGCGCCCCGAAACCGAGATGCTCGTCGAGGAAGTCCTCAATTATCTGGATGCCGAGGTGCTGAGCCCCGAGGCTGCTGCCCGTCAGCGTGTTGAGCTGCCTTGGAACGATGAGGTCGAAGAGGCCCGCAAAGCCGAGGCGGCGCTGGCCGACGAGCGCGCGACTGCCGAGCGCCGTGCCGCTAACCTGACGGCTGCCGATGAGGCGGCGTTAGGCGGCGACGTACTGGGCAGCCGTGCCTATGCCGAGGAACTGGCCGACCGCGAGGCCGAGGAAGCCGCCGCGCAGGCAGCAGAAGCCGAAGCCGCGGAAGCCGCCGAGTCCGAGCTCGACGAATACGGCATCGCCATCGAGGGTGCCGGCCAGGAGACGGCTTCAGCTCAGGATGCCGCTGCGCCTGCCCCAACCGAGCCCTGCACTGCCCGCGTTCTCGAGGTCGGCTGCGGCACGGGCTGCATTTCGCTCTCCCTTGCCTGGGAGCGCCGCGGCCACGTTACCTGCACCGCCACCGATATCGAGCCGCGCGCCATCGATCTGGCCACCAAAAACCGCGACGCCCTCGGCCTCACGGCAGATGAGGTTGCCTTTAGCCTCACCAACCTGGTGAGTTCCATTCCCCGCGAAGAGTGGGGCACCTTTGATGTGCTCGTCTCCAACCCGCCTTACATCCCGACCGACGTCATGCGCTCGCTGCCGCACGAGGTCAAGGACTTTGAGCCCGACCTGGCGCTTGAGGGCGGCGCCGACGGCCTCGATATCTTCCGCCGCCTGCTCAATGCGGCGCCTTACATGCTGCGCGCCGGCGGCCTGTTTGCCTGCGAGCTCTACGAGGGTGCCCTCGATGCCGCGGCCGAGCTCTGTCGCCAGGCAGGCCTTTCGGACGTGCGTATCGTCCACGACCTCACCGATCGCCCCCGCATCGTCCGAGCCATCGTCACCGAGCCCAAGCAGCGCCAGTAATATTTATTAACTGGTTAACAAAAATTATAAAGTAGTTTATAATTAGGACGGCTGAAAGAGGTCGGCCCATGCAACCTCCTACCTTTCGGGAAATCATTGCCCTACTCAAGCACGATGGATTCGTGAAGGTCGCGCAAGTCGGTGGTCATGCTAAGTATGTTTCTGGCGATCGTGTTGTCCCCGTGAACGGCTCTGGTGGTGATCGACCAAAGAAGGGCACGTGGGCAAGTATTCGTCGCCAAGCTGGATGGTAGTTGGAGGCAAAATGAGGCAGCGATTTACCTATGACTGCGTTCTCATAAAAGAAGACGACGGTTACTGCGCCAGCTTCCCGCAGATTCCCGGCGCCTTTGCCGATGGCGATACGCGCGAAGAAGCGATTGCCCATGCCACCGAGGCGCTGATGGCGTTTTTGGCCGACGACCTCAACAACGGTTTGACTCCGGCAGGGTACGAACGCTCGGCCGAGGTCGTGGCCCTTTCAGTCGAAATCGACCACGAGGACGCTCGGGAAGCGGCGTGCCGAACATTTAAAGATGCAGCGCTGGACCTCAAAGTCTCCGCTCCGCGGATTACCGCGCTGGTCAAAGCCGGAAAACTCGATGTTGAACTCGTCGACGGCCGTCGGATGATAACGATAGACAGCATCGAGCGCTACGCCGCCCAAAGACGCCATGCCGGCAGGCCAAAGAAGTTCGTCGCAGTCCAATAACCCCCTCACTTTCACCGACTACTAGAGCCGCTCACCAAACCAACATGCGCTCTGGGCAAATAGGCTGAATGTTTCGTGCGAGAATGCCCCTCAGTAAACAAACTTTCACCAGAGCGTAAGGGGCTGGCATACACATGCAGACGGTCTATCGGGTATACGAGGGAACGCGCGAGCCGCATCGGCTCGCCGTCGAGCGCACGGCCGAGGTGCTCGGCCGCGGCGGCCTGGCCTTGATCCCGACCGAGACCGTCTACGGTGTCGCCGTGGCAGTCAACGCCTTCTCGGACGCCGTACCCCAAGATACAAGCGAATTCCCATCGTGGCCGCGCGATCCGCAGGCTGTCGTCAATGGCGCCGCGGTCCCTGCGCTCGGTACCGGCTACCGCCGCATCTTTACCCTCAAGCAGCGCAAGCTCACCCAAACGGTCGCCTGGCTGGTTGATAATGCCGAAGCACTCGACCGCTATGGCGTGGATATCCCCGAAGAGGCTCGCGTACTCGCGCGACGATGCTGGCCGGGAGCCCTGACTATCGTGGTCAAGGCGGCCCCCTGCGTGCCGACCTTTATGCGCGCCGCCGACGACACGGTGGCACTTCGCGCTTCGGCCTCGCCCGTGGTGCAAGCGCTCATCCGCGCCTGCGGCAGCCCTCTTGCCTGCACCAGCGCCAACACGCATGGCGCGCCCGCGCCGGCAAGTTTTGTCACGGTGGAGGAGCGCATCCTGGAGGGGGTCGATGTTGCCGTCGACGCCGGCGAGACCCCGTGTCGCGACGCCTCGACCATCGTGTCGTTCCAGCACGGCGGGCTCCAGATCCTGCGCCAAGGCGCACTTCCCGCATCAGAGATCGAACGGGTCCTGTCCGACCCGATGCAATAGAAAGGTGTAAGCGATGTCGTTGAATCTGGGCAGCCTGGGCATGGAAGATGCCTCGTTTAACTTTGGCGGTTCCTACATCATGGCGCTCGACTGCGGCACCACCTCGGTACTTGCGACGATCGTCGACGAGTACGGCTGCATCGTCGCGCAGGCACGTCGTAGCGTCAAAACCAGCTTCCCGCGTCCCGGTTGGATAGAGCAAGACCCCATGGAGGTGCTTGCCAGCCAGATCGGCGTGATGATGGAGGTCCAGTTTAAGAGCGGCATCCATTCTGACCGCATCGCCGCCATCGGTATCTCCAACCAGCGCGAGACCACGGTGGTGTGGGACCGCATAAGCGGCCAACCCATCTATAACGCCATCGTGTGGCAATGCCGTCGCACCGCACCTCTGATCGACGAGCTGGTCGAGCGGGGCGCAGAAGAGCTGGTGCGCTCCCGTACGGGACTCACGCTCGATCCGTATTTCTCGGCTTCCAAGGTGCAGTGGATCCTCGACAACGTCGACGGTGCGCGTGAGAGCGCGGCGGCGGGCGACCTCATGTTCGGCACCATCGATACCTGGCTCATCTACAACCTCACCGGCAGTCAGGTCTTTGCCACCGACTACACCAATGCCAGCCGCACGGCGCTCTTTAATATCCATACGCTCGATTGGGACGACGACCTGCTGGCGCTCTTTGACGTTCCACGTTCCATGATGCCCGAGGTTCGTTGGAGCTCGGGCGACTACGGCCGCGTCGCGAGCGACATCATGACCAACATGCCGCCCATCATGGGCGTGGCGGGCGATCAGCAGGCGTCGCTGTTCGGCCACTGCTGCTTCCATCCCGGCCAGACCAAAAACACCTATGGCACGGGTTGCTTTATGCTCATGAACACCGGCGACGAGGTCGTCGAATCCAAGAACGGTCTGGTCTCCACGATCGGTATCGCCGCGGACGGCAAGATCAGCTATGCGCTCGAGGGTTCTATCTTTGCCGCCGGCTCAACCATGAACTGGCTGCGCAACAACATGGGCATCATCTCGAGTGTGAGCGAGTCCGCGCAACTCGCCGCTTCGATCAACGACAACGAGGGCTGCTACTTCGTCCCCGCCTTCGCTGGCCTGGGCGCTCCCTGGTGGGACCCGCGTGCCCGCGGTATCGTGTGCGGCCTGACCGGTGCCTCGAGTCGCGCGACCATTGTGCGTGCGGCCTGCGAGTCCATGGCCTACCAGAGTTATGACGTGCTGCGCGCCATGGAGCAGGACGTGGGACTTTCGATTGAGCGCCTGTCCGTCGATGGCGGCGCCTCACGCAACGAGTTCATCATGCAATTCCAGGCCGACCTGCTGGATATCCCCGTGCTGCAATGCGAGACGGTGGAGACCACGGCAATCGGTGCCGCGTACTTGGCGGGTCTTGCCGTCGGCTATTGGGAAGACCTGGAAGAACTGGAGCAAAATGCCCAGATCGTTAGGACCTTCCTTCCCCACATGTCCGCCGAGCGCCGCGAGCAAAACCTTGCGGGCTGGCGTGATGCAGTCAGGCGCTCGCTCAGCATCGCACAGTAGGGCTGTGATGGGCTGCTCGATATAACAAACCGCTAAACTAATGCATGGCGTGCGGCGGCAACATTGCTTCGCGCCTTGTCAGCAAGGTCGTTTTGCGGCCGCAACGAAAGGGGCAATCAACCCATGACCGTCACCTACGACGCGTCCCGTGTGACGCTTGTCGACCACCCGCTCGTCCAGCACAAGCTGTCGATCCTGCGCGACAAAAACACCGGCACCAACCAGTTCCGCCAGCTTGTGCGCGAGCTCGCACTTTTTGACGGCTACGAGGCCATGCGCGACCTGCCCATGGAAGACGTCGAGGTCGAGACCCCCATCACTACCGCCACGTTCAAACAGCTTGCCGGCAAGAAACTCGCCATCGTGCCCATCCTGCGTGCGGGCCTTGGCATGGTCGACGGCATCCTCGACCTGGTGCCCTCCGCTCGCGTGGGCCACATCGGCATGGAGCGCGACGAGGTCACCCACGAGCCGCACGAGTATTACTGCAAGATGCCCAAGGATATCGACCAGCGCATCTGCCTGGTCGTCGACCCCATGCTTGCCACGGGCGGTTCGGCCGAGATGGCCATCAGCTACCTGCGCGAGCGCGGTGTCAAGGACATCCGCATGCTGTGCATCGTCGCGGCCCCCGAGGGCCTCAAGTCGCTGACTGAGAAGGATCCTGATGTGCATATCTATACCTGCGCCATCGACGACCATCTCAACGAGGCTGCCTACATCGTTCCCGGCCTCGGCGACGCCGGCGACCGCATCTACGGCACGCTGTAATCTCTGAGCCATACCGGCTAACGTCGAAAATACGAAGAAATGGTGCGCGCGGGCGAGCAAAAGACGTCCACGCGCACTCCTGTTAACGGACGTTTTGCGCTGAGGGGTTCGAGAAAAACGTATTACCGTACCTGCGGCATAAAGAAGGTCTTAAGAACACGAACAGGTGCGTATTAACCGATGCTTTTTCGGTTGTACTTTAGCGATTGGCTCGTACAATAGTCACCAATGTTTGGCGGGAACTGTCCTGTGAGGCGACAAAAAGGAAAGTGAGGACGCCAGTGTTTCAGATAGCCGATCTGCTCGCTATCGTTGCAGGTGCCATCGCGGGCGCGATTGCCTTCCTTCCCTTTGTCTTTACGCTCAAGCCGGTTCTTGACGATAAGCAGAATGCGGACATGCTCAAGGGTATGGTGAGTCTCGCGGTCTCGGCAATCGCGTTGCTTGTCTTTACCTTGGTTGTGTTTGTGTTGTTCGGAGAGGCATTTCGTATGTTCCTCCTGGGCGAGGCGATCGGCTTCGTGGCCTTTATGGCCGCCTGCGCGGTTCGCGTCGCCAAGGCGCTGCGAGATCCTCATGAGGTCGAAAGGTAAGTCGTGGAAATTTTTGAAAAGCTGCCTGATGAGATTAATCATCTGGTCAGCGAGTTCAGCTCCACCCCTGTCGTGGGCGATCTGAGCTGCGGCATCACGCAGTACTCGTTTTGGCTGATCGTCTCCACGATCGTGCTCCTGATCGTCCTAGCCGTGTTCAAGAAGAAGCAGACCCTGGTTCCCAAGGGCTTCTTCGTCAACGGTTTCGAGTACATCATCGAGTACGTCGAGAACGATATCGGCAAGGGTGTCGTGGGTGAGAACTGGAAGAAGCACTTCCCGTTCCTGTGCTCGCTTTTCCTGTTCATCCTGATCAATAACATGATCGGCCTGATCCCGGGAATGAAGCCCGGCACCGGCGCAATCGGCTCCACCGCCGCACTCGCCATTTTCGCCTTCGTGTACTTCATCTACTACGGATGCAAGGCTCACGGCGTGATCGGCTACATCAAGAGCCTCGCCCCGCAGGGCGTGAGCTTCCCGATGAACGTGCTCGTGTGGGTCGTCGAGCTTTTCTCGACCTTCCTGCGCCTCATCACGCTTGCCGTCCGTCTGTTCTGCAACATGTTCGCAGGACACGTGGTCATGGGCTCGTTCGCCATCATGGCGAGCATGTTCATGCAGCCGCTGCTTCAGCAGGTTTCCGCGGCCCACGCCGTCGGCGCCCTGCCTTCGCTGGCCTGGCTTGCCATCCTCATCCTGATCTATGCGATCGAGCTTGTGGTCGGCGCCATCCAGGCTTACGTCTTCACGGTCCTTACCGCCGTGTATGTCTCCGAGGCAGAGGAGGTCGCGGAGGAGGAGTAGTCTTCCGTTCGTGCCTTAAAGGTAAGGCAATTCGTTAAACCGCCGGTGCCCGTACCCATGGAGCCCGGCAGTTATAAAAAGGTTATCCTGCGTGAAATAAGACACGCACGACAAAGGAGGAATCGTGGGAGTTATCGGTTACGGTCTCGGTGTTATCGGCGCTGGTCTTGCTATCGGCCTGTCTGCTCTGGGTGCTACGGGTGCTATGGCCCGTCAGCCTGAGGTCCAGGGCCGCGTGTTCACCGTCTTCATCATGGGCTCCGCTTTCGGCGAGGCTCTGGCTCTGATCGGCTTCGTTGTCGCGCTGATCGTTAAATAGCACGGAGCGTCAAGTATGAATCTTTCATCCCAGAAGAGCGCGATCGCACTCTCCGCGTCCGCGGCCGCGCTGCTCATGCCGGTTTCCGCGTTCGCCGAGGACGGCGCCGCCGGTGCGGACATCCTCATCCCTAAGATGGCGGAGTTCATCCCGGCGCTTATCGCCTTCCTGATTATCTGGATCGTGCTGGCCAAGGTCGCCCTGCCGGGCATCATGAAAACCATGGAGGAGCGCGGCAAGAAGATCGAGGAGAGCCTCGACGAGGCCGAGAAGACCAAGCAGGAGGCTATCGCCAAGCGCGCTGAGTCCGACTCGATCGTCACCGACGCCCGTCGTCAGGCTGCCGACATCGTTCTCGAGGCCCGTAAGGACGCCGAGTCCGAGCGTGCCCGTATCATCGAGGCTGCTCACAAGGAGGCCGAGGAGATCATCGCCAAGGCCCATACGACCGTCGAGGACGAGCGCAAGTCCATCTACGCCGGTGCCGCGAGCTCCATCGCCGACCTGTCCGTTGCCGTCGCCACCAAGATCGTGGGCGAGGCACTCGAGGACGATGCCGAGCAGAAGAAGCTCATCGAGCGCTACATCCAGGAAGCAGGTAGCCTGAATGCCGACTAGCCGCTATCAGGACAAGGTGCTCGAGACCTACGCGCGTTCCCTTCTGGAAGCCGCTAAGGCCGAGAACCATGTGTTCGAGGACCTCGAGATGATCGAGCGCTTGGCTTCTGCCAGCCCCGAGATCATCGCCGTGCTCGACACCATGTCCAAGCGCGACCAGCTCGACCTTCTTCCCAAGGTGGCAGCTGCCTTTAAGTATGTTGCCGAGGAAGACGAGGATGTAGTGGGCGTGACCGTCACCACGGCGATCCCGCTCGACGACGAGCTGCGTCAAACCATCACTAAGAAATGCGAGCAGGACTTCGGCCGCAAGGTATTCCTTATCGAGCAGGTCGACCCGTCTATCGTGGGCGGCCTGGTGCTCGAGGCCCGCGGCGAGCGTCGTGACATTTCCGTCAAGACGCAGCTGCGCATCGCGCAGGAGACCCTCGCAAACTCTGCTAATTCGTACGGAGGTGAAGCCTAATGTCCGAAACCCTCAATGCCCAGGATATCGCCAAGAAACTGCAGGAGCAGCTCACGAGCCTCTCCGCGACGGTCGATACGCATGAGGTTTCAACGGTCGACGAGGTAGGCGACGGCATCGCGCGCGTCTCCGGCCTCAAGAGCGCCATGGCAGGCGAGCTTCTGGAGTTCAAGAGCTCCGATACCGGTGAGACCGTCTTCGGCCTTGCCCAGAACCTTGACCGTGACGAGGTCGGCGCCGTTCTGTTTGGTGCCGTCGACTCCATCAAGGAAGGCGACGAGTGCCGCACCACTGGCCGCATTATGGATATCCCCGTGAGCCGTGCCATGCTCGGCCGCGTCGTCAATCCGCTCGGCCAGCCTATCGACGGCCTGGGTGACATCGTCGCCACGCATCGTCGCCCCATCGAGTTCAAGGCCCCCGGTGTCATCGACCGTACCCCGGTGTGCGAGCCGGTTCAGACCGGTCTGCTCGCTATCGACTCCATGGTGCCTATTGGCCGCGGTCAGCGTGAGCTCATCATCGGCGACCGTAAGACCGGTAAGACCGCCATCGCCATCGACGCTATCCTCAACCAGCGCGGCAAGGGCATGGTCTGCATCTATGTCGCCATCGGCCAGAAGGCCTCCACGGTTGCCAACATCCGCGAGACCCTCGCTCAGCACGGTGCGCTCGACTACACCATCATCGTTTCGGCCACCGCTGCCGATTCCGCCCCTATGCAGTACATCGCGCCTATGGCCGGTGCCGCTATTGGCGAGTTCTTCATGTACAACGGCGAGGACGGCAAGCCCGCCAGCGAGACCAACCCCGGCGGCCACGTGCTCGTCATCTACGACGACCTGTCCAAGCAGGCTGTGGCCTACCGTCAGATGTCGCTGACGCTGCATCGTCCGCCCGGACGCGAGGCCTATCCTGGCGACATCTTCTACCTGCACTCTCGTCTGCTCGAGCGTGCCGTCAAGATGTCCAAGAAGAACGGCTACGGCTCCATGACGGCACTGCCGATCATCGAGACCCAGGACGGCGACGTCTCGGCCTACATTCCGACCAACGTCATTTCCATTACCGATGGTCAGATCTACCTGCAGTCCGAGCTCTTCTTCCAGGGTCAGCGCCCGGCAGTCGACGTGGGTATTTCCGTGTCCCGCGTCGGTGGCGATGCGCAGACCAAGGCCATGAAGCAGGTCGCCGGCAACCTCCGTCTGGACCTCGCTTCGTACCAGGAGCTCGCTGGCTTTACGCAGTTCGGTTCCGACCTCGACGAGGCTACTCAGAAGCAGCTGACCCATGGTGCCCGCATGACCGAGCTCCTGAAGCAGCCGCGTTACAAGCCGTTTGAGGTTGGCGAGCAGATCGTTACGCTGTTCGCTGGCAACGAGGGCTTCCTGGATGACCTGGAGATCGCCGACGTGCTGCCCTTCCGTGCCGAGCTCATCGAGTACATGGACAATGGCTTTGGTTCGCTGCTCGACAAGGTTCGCGCCAAGAAGATCGATGATGACACCAAGGCTGAGCTCTTGCGCGTCATCGGCGACTTCAAGCAGCAGTTCATGGCCAAGCACCATTCGGATGTTTCTGGATCAGAGGAGAACTAAGCCCCATGGCCAACCTTCGCGACATTAAGAAGCGAATCTCCTCGGTTACCACGACCAAGCAGATCACGCGCACGATGGAGATGGTCTCTACGGCCAAGATCCGTCGTGCCCTCGATCGCTCCAAGCAGGCCGAGCCCTATAAGGAGGCGTTGACCGACGTCATGTTGACGGTCGCCGGCGACGCCTCCTGTTCGGGCACCGATCCCATGCTGCAGAAGCATGAGAGCGTCAAGCATGGCCTGATTGTCGTTATTGCCTCGGACCGCGGCCTTGCCGGCGGTTTCAATACGACTGTGGAGCGCACGGCCGAAAAGCTCGCCGCTTCTTGGGCGAACGACGGTATCGAGTGCGAGATCATCGCGTGCGGGCGTAAGCCGGCCACGTATTTCCGTGACCGCGCAAACGTCATCATGCACTTCGAGGGCAACTCCTCTGAGCCCGATTTCAATCAGGCCCGCATGATCTCCTCTCATATCTGCGATGCGTATCGTGCCGGTGAGCTTGACCGTGTCGAGCTTGTCTACCACCACGCCAAGAACCGCGTGGATCAGGAGCTTCGCGTCGAGCATCTGTTGCCGCTCGACCCCGAGATGATCGCTATGGCCCACGGTCCGCGTAAGAACGAGACCGACGCCCCTAAGCGCATCTCGTCCACGTTCGAGTTCGTGCCCTCTCCCGAGCATGTTCTCGGCAAGCTTGTGCCGTCTTATATCCTGACGGTCATCTACCAGGCCCTGATCGATTCGGCGGCTGCCGAGCAGGGTGCACGCCGCAAGGCCATGCACTCCGCGACGGAAAACGCCACCGCGATCATCTCGACCCTTACCCGCACGTATAGTCGCGTGCGCCAGGCTTCGATCACGACCGAGATTAACGAGATCGTCGGCGGAGCCTCAGCATTGGAGGAACAGTAATGGCTAATAACACCGTAAAGCTTGCGGTCGAGGAAGCCACCAAGAAGACGACTGCCGGTGATGGTCGCATCGTGCGAATCATCGGCCCTGTCGTCGACGTCAAGTTTGACGGCGCGGTGCCCCCGATCTACAACGCGCTCACGGTCGAGGCCGAGACCCCGATCGGTCATCTGAGCACGATCCTCGAGGTCGAGAGCCAGCTTCCGGGCGGCGTCGTCCGCACGGTCGCCATGTCCTCGACCGACGGCCTGCAGCGTGGCCTCATCGCCACCGATACCGGTGAGCCCATGAAGATGCCCGTTGGTCCCAAGACGCTCGGCCGCATTTGGAACGTCATGGGCAAGCCCGTCGACGGCAAGCCCATGCCCGAGGTGGAGGAGTTCTACCCCATCCACCATGCAGCGCCCCGTTTCGACGAGCTCACCACCAAGACCGAGATCTTCGAGACCGGCATCAAGGCCGTCGACCTGCTCGAGCCCTACATCCGCGGCGGCAAGACAGGTCTGTTCGGCGGCGCCGGCGTCGGCAAGACCGTTCTGATCCAGGAGCTCATCAACAACCTCGCCCAGGAGCACGGCGGCACCTCGGTGTTCACCGGCGTCGGCGAGCGTACCCGCGAGGGCACCGACCTGTTCCTCGAGATGAGCGAGTCTGGCGTTATCGACAAGACCTGCTTGGTCTATGGTCAGATGAACGAGCCGCCCGGAGCGCGTCTGCGCATCGGTCTGGCCGGCCTTACCACCGCTGAGTACTTCCGCGATCGCGGCCAGGACGTTCTGCTGTTCATCGACAACATCTTCCGCTTCTCTCAGGCAGGTTCCGAGGTTTCCGCACTGCTGGGCCGTATGCCGTCCGCCGTTGGTTACCAGCCCACGCTGGCAACCGAGATGGGCGACCTCCAGGAGCGCATTACCTCGACCAAGACGGGCTCCATTACCTCCGTCCAGGCTGTCTACGTCCCCGCAGACGACCTGACCGACCCGGCGCCTGCCACGACGTTTACGCACCTCGATGCCACCACGGTTCTTTCGCGTAGCATTTCGTCGCTCGGCCTGTTCCCGGCTATCGACCCGCTTGCGTCTTCCTCCGACGCTCTCGATCCTTCGATCGTTGGCGAGGAGCACTACCGTGTCGCCGTCAAGGTCCAGGAGCTTCTGCAGGAGTACTCCGACCTTCAGGACATCATCGCCATTCTGGGTATGGACGAGCTGTCCGAGGAGCAGCGCCTTACGGTCAACCGTGCCCGTAAGATTCAGCAGTTCCTCTCGCAGTCCTTCCACGTCGCCGAGAAGTTCACCGGCAACCCCGGTGTCTACGTCCGCGTCGAGGATACCGTCCGCTCTTTCGCCGAGATTGTCGACGGCAAGGCCGATGACCTGCCCGAGCAGGCTTTCCGCTATGCTTCCACGATTGAGGACGTGCGCGAGCGCGCCCGCAAGATGGGGGAGAAGTAGGTTATGCGTATCCGCATCGTGTGCCCCGTGAGCTGCGCCTATGAGGGCGACGCTGCGTTTGTGTCGATTCCGTCCACGGATGGCGAGTTTGGCGTTCTGCCTGCTCACTCCAGCGAGATCTGCACGATCGACCGCGGTTACGTTCGCGTTTCCGATAAGGCCATGGGCACTGTCGACCACACGTTTGCCGTGGCCGGCGGCTATGCCCAGGTTGCGGACGATGTCGTGACCGTTCTCGCCGAGCGCGCTTGCGATTTGGCGACCGTCGATGCCGACAAGCTTAAAGCTGATATTCAAGGTTTTGAAGAGAAGCTGGGTAATTTGTCGGAGGATGATGCACGCCGCGCCTACCTCTATAATGAAATCGCATGGTGTAAGCTCAAGCTTGCCCAATAGTCAAACGATTTAGCGTTCGACCATTTGCGAACACATCATGCCCGGGATGGCCCAGCCACCCCGGGCATGCTTTTTGAAAGGGTAGACCTTGGATATTATCCGCGTTGAGGGTGGCCACGCCATCGGAGGCTCCGTGCCCGTTTCGGGCGCCAAGAACTCCGCGCTCAAACTCATGGCGGCAACGCTTCTGGCGCCGGGCAAGACGACGCTGCAGAACGTGCCCGATATTTCCGATGTCCACGTGATGGGCAAGGTGCTCAAGGGCATGGGCGCTACGATCGATGTTCTCGACGAACACACGCTCGAGATTGATACCTCTCAGGTCGATTCATGGGAGGCCCCCTACGAGCTCGTTGCCAAGATGCGCGCTTCCACCGCCGTCATGGGACCCCTGCTGGGCCGCTTCCATCGCGCCAAAATTGCCATGCCGGGCGGCTGCAACCTGGGTGCTCGCAAGATCGATATGCACATTCTTGGTCTTGAGGCCCTGGGCGTTGAGTTCGATACCGCCCACGGTTACATCAACGCTAATGCGCCCCAAGGTCTGCGCGGTACCACCGTCACGCTCGAGTTCGCCAGCGTCGGTGCGACCGAGAACCTCATCATGGCCTCTGTGCGCGCACAGGGCACCACGGTTATCGACAATGCCGCCCGCGAGCCCGAGATCGTCGATCTCGCTAACATGCTCAACGAGATGGGCGCCAAGATTGTTGGCGCCGGTACGCCCGTCGTGACTATCGAAGGCGTGGAAGAGCTCCATCCCGTTACCCATCGCGTGGTGGGCGACCGCATCGAGGCCGGTACCTTTATCGTTGCCGGTGCGTTGATGGCCGACGATCGCGGTGTCGATGTAACGGGCTTTTGCCCCATTCACTTGGGTATGGTGCTCAAGAAGATGGAGCTCATGGGTATCGACTGCGAGCGCGTCGAAGAAGGCGTCCATGTGAACCGTGCCGAGCGTATCAAGCCGGTCGACATCCAGACGCTTCCGTTCCCCGGTTTCCCGACCGACATGCAGGCGCAGATTATGGTGCTCTCCGCCCTTGCCGACGGCAGTTCCGTTATTACCGAAAACATCTTCGAGAATCGCTTTATGTTTGCCTCTGAGCTGGTGCGCATGGGTGCCGACATTCGTATCGAGAGCCATCATGCCATGATTCATGGCGTCAAGGGCTTCTCGGGTGCACAGGTTACCTCGCCCGATCTGCGTGGCGGAGCGGCCCTCGTCGTAGCGGGCTTGATCGCCGACGGGACGACCGAGGTTTCGGCCATCCATCACATCAAGCGCGGCTACGAGCAGTTTGTCGAAAAGCTGCAGGCGCTCGGCGCGCATGTCGAGCATGCTACCGTCCCCGATCCCGTCATCTACTAATACAGGTTGCCTATGTTTAATAAAAAGCCCCTCGCGGATACCACCGCCCGAAGACCCTCAACTGGTGCGCAGGCCAAGATCTACAGTCGCGATAACGTGGCTCGCTATTCCGAGCGCGCTCGTCAACGTCGTCGTAGCCACACGATTCGTCACGTCGCGCTCATTGTCGTGCTTGGCGTGCTGCTGAGTGCCACTACCGCTGCCGGCCTGTGGTTTGCCACCATTATGGGCAAGCTCGGCGATTCTAATGTCATTACCGACAATCTGCGTCGGGTTCTGGTTGACACCGATGAGGCAAAGGATCCGTTCTACGTGCTGCTTCTTGGCACCGACGGCCGTCCGGGCGAGGATACGTATCGTGCCGACTCGATTATCCTGGCACGCATCGACCCCACGCAAAAGCAGGCGACGCTCATTTCCGTTCCGCGCGACACCAAGGTCGAGTACAAGGGCGAGACCATGAAGATCAACGCCTGCCATACCGTTGGCGGCGCCGAGGCCATGGTCGAGGCGGTCAACGAGCTGTGCGGTGTTCAGATTTCCCACTATGCCGAGGTCAGCTTCGACGGTATGCAGGCGCTGATTGATTCGGTTGGCGGTATCGACATTAACGCAACCGATGATGTTGACGACCCCGAGCACCTGGATATTAAGATTACCGCTGGCCAGCAGCATATGGACGGTGCCACCGCCCTTACCTATGCCCGCTGCCGCTACACCTATGCCGACGGCGATTACACGCGCATGCGCCACCAGCGTCAGGTGCTTGGCGCCCTTGCCAACCAGATTCTCAATAACTTCGATGCCACGAAGATCTTTGGCCTGGTTAATTCGCTGTCCGATATGCTCGTAACCGATATGAGCGTTCAGGATATCGTGGCTACGGTCAACGCCATGCGCGGTATGGATGTCGACGGTATCTACTCGGCCAACCTGCCCTCGTACGCCGACGACAGCACCATGATCGACGGTGTGAGCTACGTTTTTGTCTACGAGGACGAGCTCAAGGAAATGATGGAGCGCGTCGATGCCGGCAAGGATCCCAAGGGTCCCAACACCATGGGTCTTTCCGACGGTTCCAGCTCTACGATCGGCGACCTGAACAACAACACGTCTGACGACTACGCAAACGGCACCGCAACCTCATCGGTCAGCTCTGACGATTCCGATGACTCAAGCGATTCGAGCGATTCGGACTACTACGAAGAGCCCACCGGCGACGGCAACGGCTACGAAGCCAACTACTAGAGTTACGCGGTTTTACCAAACCGCGTAACCAGTTGACGCTGCAAACCCGCCAGAGCGGCAATCTGCCTTTCAACTTCGGCGGCATGATCAAAAGATCAATGCCACCTCGTTTCAAGGCACCTTGCTCGCTCTGGCGGGTTTTCGCTGTCGGTGCCAAAACATCGGCGTAACACTTGGCACATGGGTAGTCATTGGGGACGTTCTTAAACGACTGGTCAAAGGGGGCACTCTTGATGCACTTGGCACTTGGGGACGTTCCTTTTGTGCCGGCAGTTTGGGACACTCCTTGCGTTAAGAGGCTGGCGTGCGTCAACCTGTTCTCATTGCAGCAAAAAAATCGCCCCGTTCTCGGTTGAGGACGGGGCGATTCGTCTTTCGGACTTGTGCAGCCAGGCTTATGCAAAGCGGGCGACGAGCTCCTGGAGCACATCGGTCATCTTGACGAGCGAACTGACCGGGACGAACTCGTTGACGCCGTGGTAGCAATAGCCGCCGGTGGAAAGGTTGGGGCAGGGCAGACCGCGGAACGACAGCTGCGCGCCGTCGGTGCCGCCGCGAATCGGCAGCACTTGGGGCTCAACGCCGCAGGCAAGGTAGGCTTCCTTGGCAACATCAATAAGCTCGGGATAGTCACGAACGATCTCGGCCATATTTCGATACTGCTGCTTAATCTCGACCGTCACGCGCTCCTCACCCAGACGCTGGTTGAGCATCGAGGCGGCGGCATCAATAAGGTCGAGTTTCTGCTGGAACTTGGCGGCGTCATGGTCGCGGACGATATAGCGCGCGGTGGCGTGATCGACGGTCGCAGATACACCCTCAAGGTGATAAAAGCCCTCGTAGCCTTCCGTATACTCCGGGCGCTGCGCGTAGGGGAGCAACGCGTTGAAGTCGCAGAACAGATTGCCTGCGTTGACCATACGGCCCTTGGCGTCGCCCGGGTGGATGGACTGGCCCTCAAAGCGGACGGTCGCCTCGGCGGCGTTAAAGCACTCCCACTCCAGCTCGCCGATGGGGCCGCCGTCGACCGTGTAGGCGTACTTGCAGCCAAAGGTATCGATATCCAACAGCTCGGCTCCGTGGCCGATCTCCTCGTCAGGGCAGAAGCAAATGCCGAGTGCGGGATGGGGCAGAGAAGGGTCCTGAGCGATACGCGCGACAAGCGACATGATCTCGGCGACGCCTGCCTTGTCGTCCGCGCCCAGCAGCGTGGTGCCATCGCTGCAGACCAGGTCCTCACCCGCGAGGTCATTCAGGGCGGGAAGCTTGGCGGTACTCATGGCAACGGGCTTACCGTCAACCGTGCCGCAGACCAGGTCGCCGCCTTCGTAGTGTACGATGTGCGGCTTCACGCCGGCGCCCGGTGCAACTTCGGTGGTGTCGAGATGGGCGATCAGGCCCAGGGCGGGCTTGTCCTCAGCGCCCGCACTTGCGGGGATATGCGCGCAGACATAGGCGTGCTCGGTCACGTGGGCATCTTCCGCACCAAGCTCGCGCAGCTCTTCAGCCAGCACGTTGGCAAGGTCAAACTGAACGGCGCTCGAGGGTACCTGGTCGCAGTTTGCATCCTCGGACTGCGTGTTGATCTGGACGTAGCGCAAAAAGCGTTCGAGGACATCGGGGCTCGTGGTGGTGTTTTCCATAAAGACCGCTCCAATCTTGGTCGTCGTGTGCAACAAGAACTCTAGCACGGTATGCCACGGCATACCACGACGCTTGGATGGGGTAGAATCAGCCATTGAATGCAGAAGGGACGGAAGATCATGGATACGACAAATAGCTCGCGCGAACTACATCTGACGGTGGCGAACGAAGACTACTTGGAGTGCATGGTTCGCATTGAAAGCGAAGAGGGGGAAACCAACGGCGTGCGATCGGTCGACATCGCGCAGCGCCTTGGCGTCTCCAAGGCATCGGTCAATAAAGCGGTTTCGGCGCTCAAGGCATCCGAGCTTGTCGAGCAATCGCACTACGGCAAGGTGATCCTGACCGATCGCGGCCGCGAGGTTGGCACGGCTATCTGGTACCGTCATCGCCTCATCCGCACGTTTTTGGTTCAAGAGCTCGGTGTCGAATTTGAGCGAGCCGATTCCGAGGCCTGCATGATGGAGCATGCGCTATCCGAGGACACGATGAGCCGCTGGCTCGCCTATCTCGAAAAGCAGGGAATCAGCGTCGAGGAATAGCGGGATATATATGGATACGAGTTATTACAACCGCTTTGGTGCCGAGGAACTTACGCGCCGCTTGTCGAGCGAGACCTTGTTGGCGCAGGGCCCCATGGGCAGTGTTCTGTTGAGTGAGTACGATGCCGCCGACATTCCACCGGCGTTTTGGAATCTGGCAGAGCCGCAGACCGTTTCTCGTATCCATCGCTTGTATGTCGCCGCCGGCGCGCAGGTGCTCATTACCAACACCTTTCAGGCATCGAGCTATGCCCTCAAGCACGACCAGATTGCGCCGTCCGTGGCGGAGGTCAATCGCGGGGCTGTCGACGATGCCCGCCAGGCGCACCCTCAGCTGCTGCTGGGCTCGATGGGCCCGATCGGTATTGAGTGGTTTGCCGAGGACTCTGCCGAGTATCGTGAAATCCGAGGCATTGCGCGCGAACAGGCGCACGCTTTGCTCAATGCTGGTGTTGACGGTCTGCTGATCGAGACGGTGACGTCTATCCGTAATTTGCAGCCCATGCTTGCCGGCGCCCGAGACGCCGCCGACGGCATGCCTGTTCTGGTGAGTTTTGTCGTTGACGATAAAGGCGACCTGTTGGGCGATGGCCTCAACATCGAGGCAGCCGTTTTGTACGCCGAAAAACACGGCGCAAACTCGGTTGGTGTTAATTGCTGTTCGCTTGCGGCCGCGAACGCGGCGGTGCCCAGGATGGTTGCATCGGCGACTACTCCCGTCACGGTGCGTCCCAACGTAGGCAATCCGGTCCAGACCCAGGATGGCCCCGTATGGCACGAGAACCCCGAAGCTTTCGCGCGCGCATGCATCGAATGGAGACATGCCGGTGCCGCAATGGTGGGCAGTTGCTGTGGAACCACGGCAATCACTACGGCCGCGATGGCCGAGGCGCTCGATATATAAAGGGCAAAACTGCTCCATACGGGGCGGTTTTTTTATTGCTTGCATGTCCTCGGCAGCATTTGCCCAAATGGTGAATGCTGGTGCCGGCAGGTTGCCGAGTGCATGTTGCGGGTATACCCCATGCGTACCATGATCCAAACACTGTGAGGTGTCTGCGCGTGTGCGCGATAATTCATTTTGGAACTGACGGTTGGCGCGCTCGCGTCGATGAGGACTTCACTGCCGATAACGCTGCCCGTATCGCCGATGCCGTCGGCGAGTTGTGGCAAAAGACCAATCCGGGCAAAACGGTATATATAGGGTTCGACACTCGGCCCCTGGCGCGCGAGTTCGCTGAGCTTGCGGCGGGCGTGCTGGCAGCGCACGGGCTGGACGCCGTGCTCGCTTCGCGACCTGTTCCGACCCCTGCCCTTACGTGGGCGGCGGCTTATGACGGTGAGGCGTGCGGCGCGCTCATGGTGACGGGGTCCCATCATCCGCAGGGTTATCTGTGCCTCAAGATTCGCATGGGTGACGGCTCGACCGCCAACCAGGATGTCATCGAAGAGCTCGAAGAGACCATGGCTCCCGAGCCAATGGGGATCGAGGGGCAATATCGCACCGCGGATATCATTCCTGACTATATGCAGGCGGTGGCATCGTTTGTCGATGCCGAAGCCATCCGCGCCGCGCACCTGCGCGTGGTTATCGATCCCATGGGCGGTGCAGCCCAGGGCTATCTAGCCGACTTGCTGCGCGAGCTTGGCGTCGAGGCGCACGAGATTCATGCCGGGCAGGCGTCTGACCAAGAAGATATCTGCCCCGACCCCGTTGAGCCGTGGGTGGACGCTTGCGAGCGCACGGTTATCGAGGACGGAGCTTGCGCTGGCCTGGTGACCGACGGCGACGCCGACCGCATCGGCGCGGTTGACGAGCGCGGCAGATATATACATCCGCATCAGATCATGGCGCTCGTTTTGGGCGACTTGGTTCAATTTCGTAATTTGGAGGGGCGCGTCGTCGTCAATCTTTCATGCTCGACGCTCGTGCGTCGCATTGCCGAGGCGCTTGGCTGCCGCGTGACCGTCAAACCAGTCGGTTTCAAATATATAGCGGCGGAGATGAAGAAGGGCGGCGTCCTCATGGGCGGCGAAGAAGCCGGTGGTATCGGCATCGCCGCGCATATGCCCGAGCGCGATGGAATCCTCGCCTGTCTGATTCTGTGTGAGCTTATGGCAAAGACGGGCGCGCCTTTGGGCGTTCTGGTCGACCAACTCGAGGACAGTTTTGGTAAGACGAGTTACGGTCGACGCGATTTGCGCCTTGAGGCCGAAGATGCCGAAACGTTACGAACCCTGCTGCCGGGCGTAAACCCCAAGTCGATTTGTGGCAAGGTGCCGCAAAACGTTAGTCATATGGACGGCTTGCGTCTGTCATTCGAGGATGACACGTGGCTGCTGGTCCGTCCTAGCGGGACCGAACCAGTGGTGCGCGTCTACGCCGAGGGGTTCTCGGTGGAAGAACGTGATGAGTTGCTCGATGCTGGCTGTGCTTTAGCTAGGGGGACGTATCCGCTTTAACCATGAGACTGCCTTATATAAAGAGATGCTCGGCGAGCGGTAGGCAACGGCTGGCAAACGTTAGTCAGATCTTACATTGTGTAGGAAATGTGTACGCCCAGATTCCCGCCCCCGGGGCCCCTCCGGTCTGGCAATATATCTCCTTGCCGCGCGGCCCGGTGCAACCGGGAACCAGCGCAGGCGTGCACCTTGAGAACCGGATACTGCGAGGATGGACACTGACCTCAGTGTCGCATCCGGGCAGACATCGAACCATTTGAAATG
>JAUMOL010000016.1 GCA_031295385.1 Collinsella sp. | reverse complement strand
CGTGGAGCCCGGCGTCCCCGTGTTCCTGTTCATGGGCGAGGACGAGAACCGCAAGCTCGACGAGCGCGTCCGCGCCTTCCTGACCCGCGGCGTGACCGGCGACACCGACATCAACATCATCGACACCGCCGAGTTCGCGATTCCCGGCCTTGACGACGAGTTCCGCGTCATCGTGTCTCCGTGGATCCTCTCCTCGCTGATCACCGATCGCCTTGCCGCTTACTACGAGACGGTCACCAAGCACAACCTCAACTACCGTCGTTACTATCACCAGTTCGACTACTAATCGGTGACAAATAAGCTACTGATCAAGAAGCACCCTGCCCGGGCGCATGCGTCCGGGCATTTTTATGCCGAAATTCGCTAGGAAGGGGAATCGAATGAGGCAGTTTATCGTGGCGTCCCATGCTCATTTCGCGTCTGGAATCGTCGAGAGCATCGGCCTGCTTTCCGGTGAGCGCGAAAACGTCCATGCGCTCTCTATGTATGTCGACGGAAACGAGGACCTGTCCAAGGAGGCTGCAGCGATTCTGGACGGCTTTGCCGCGGACGACGAAGTTGTCGTGTGCACTGACCTGTTCGGCGGCAGCGTCAACAACGAGTTCACCAAGATCGTCCAGACGCGTCCCAACACGCACCTCGTGACCAATATGAACTTGCCACTCCTTATTCAGCTGCTGTTCGTACCCGATTCCACTCTGATCGACGAGGCCATTCGTCAAATCGTCGAGGCGGACGACACTAAGGTCAAGTACGTCAACGACCTGCTGGGGCAGGCCGAACTCGATGAGTTTTAATCGTTAGGAGCACATCATGATTCAGATGATTCGCGTAGATTATCGACTGCTTCACGGCCAGGTTGCCGTTAGCTGGACCTCGGCTCTGGGTGCCGACTGCATCCTGTTAGTGAGCGACACGGTCCTCAATGACAAGCTTCGTCTGCAGGCCCTGTCCCTTGCAAAGCCCGAAGGATGCAAGGTCGTCGTCAAAAACACCGAGGATGCTGTCAAGGCGCTCCAGAGCGGTGTGACCGATAAGTACAAACTCTTCGTGGTTTGCGAGACGATTCAGCAGGCCGGTGCCGTCGCCAAGGCGATGGGAGTCAAGAAGATCAACCTCGGCAACGTTGCCTTTAGCGAGAATGCCCGCCAGGTCTCGACGAGCGTGTTCCTCACGCCCGAGAACGAGGCCTACGTGAAGGAACTGCTCGGCGAGGGCTATGAACTGTTCATTCAGATGATTCCGGCAGATGCGAAGACTGACGCTGCGAAGGTCATCGGTTAGGGGCCGTCATGGTTATCAAGACAATCCTGATTTTCCTGATTGCCCTTTTGGGTTATTCCGAGTGGCTGACGGGCACGAGCTACCTCCAGCGCCCGATCGTGCTCGGACCTCTGGTTGGCCTTGTCATGGGCGACATGGTGACCGGCACGATTATGGGCGCCACGATGGAGCTTGCCATGGTCGGCGCCATCTCGGTCGGCGCCTATAACCCGCCCGATACGATTTCCGGCACTATCCTGGGCGTATCTCTTGCCATGCAGGCCGGCGCGGACGCTTCGGCGGCCCTGACCCTGGGTATTCCTATTGCCACGATCGTCCTGGCGCTCGACACGGCCCTGGGCCAACCGGTCATGCTGCTGCTGGTGCACCGTATCGACAAAAACGTCGAGGACGGAGACACCAAGGCCATCACGCGCAACATGCTCATCGCCGGTTACGCACAGAGCTGGTGCGGCCTGCTGATTATTCCCCTGGCATTCTTCTTTGGTGCCGATGCTGTTGCCAGCCTGCTCAACATCATCCCCGATTTCGTTCAGACCGGCATGGATGTCGCCGCCGCCTTCTTGCCCGCACTCGGCTTTGCGATGCTGGCGCAGATGATTATGAACAAAACGGTGGCTCCGTTCTTCTTCGCTGGCTTCTTCCTCGTCGCCTACTTTGGCATTAGCACGACGGGCGTGGCGATCTTTGCCGCGATCATCGTCGTCGCGATGACGGTTTTGGGTGATAAGAAAAAAGCGGAGCAGCCCGCAGTGGCAACCGAGGATCCTGCGATTGGGAGTGGGTTCGATGAGTTTTAAGTTTGAGTCTTCTTACGACGGGCTGATTTCCCGCGCAGACCTTAAGAAGTTGTTCTGGCGCTCGATTCCCTATGAGCATTCGTGGAACTACGAGCGTATGGGCCATATCGGCTTTATGTGGGCCCTTATGCCGATTCTTCGCAAGCTGTATCCGCAGGATGCGGACTTTAAGGCCGCCCTTAAGCGCCATATGGAGCTCTATAACGTCACGCCGTACATCTCGACGCTCCCCATGTCCATCGCCGCTGCAATGGAGGAGGTCAACGCTACTGACGATAGCTTTGACACGAGCGCGATCTCTAATGTCAAGCTTGCTTTGATGGGACCGCTGTCCGGCGTGGGCGATGCCTTCTACTGGGGCACGCTGCGAATTTTGGCAACGGGTGTCGGCACGTCGCTGGCGCTGCAGGGCTCTATTCTTGGCCCGATTTTGTTCCTGCTCGTGTTCAACGTCCCTCACTACATCATCCGTTACCTGCTGACGTTTGTGGGATATCGCTTTGGCTCGGACATGATCAGCAAGGTCCAGGAATCGGGCATTATGGACACGATCGTCAAGATGGCCTCTATCATGGGCGCCATGGTGATCGGTGCTATGACCATGGAGATGGTCACCGTGGACATTCCGCTCATGGTCGGCGCGGGCGATGGTGCTCAGACGCTGGCCGAGCTGCTCAACGGAATCTTCCCGGGCTTTGTCACGATGGGGCTGTTTGGAATCGTCTATCTCATGCTCAAGAAGAAGATGAATCCGCTGCTCATCATGCTCGTGATCCTGCTCGTGAGTATCGCCGGCGCGTTCTTTGGAGTGCTTGGTGTCCAGTAGAGTATCCGTCATAATGAGAACAATGTAAGAGGGGGCGTCGCGCACACTGTGCTGCGGCGCCCTTTTGCCGAAAGGTGGACAAGATGGAGTATCCGCAGCTTGCCGTCATGAATATCAGCCATCGTTATTTTGACCTTGAGGAATTCTTTTCCTCGGCAGCGGCCTCGGGCTACACGTGTTGCGAGCTTTGGACCGGGGCGATGCATCTGTATGTCGATTGCCATGGATACGATTCGCTCGAGCAGGTGCGGGAGCTGTCGCAGCAGTATGGGGTTCGGATTGTGGGGCTTTGTCCCGAACAGAACAACCCCAAGCCGTGGAATATCGCGGCGCGCGGGAATGAGGCGCGTGCCCGCACGCTCGCGTACTTTAAGAACGTTGTGGATATCGCGGCGGAACTTGGAGCCGAGCAGGTCATGGTCTCGAGCGGCTGGGCATTTTTGAACGAGCCGATTGAGGACGCGTGGGGTCGAAGTGCCTCGATGTTGCGTGCGATTGCCGAACATGCGGGAGAGCGCGGCGTGCGACTGGTGCTCGAGGCCCTACAGCCGGTTGAGTCGATGATCGTGAACTCGGCGGCCGACACGAAGCGCATGATCGAGGCAGTTGATCATCCGGCACTTAAGGCGTGTCTGGATATAGGCGCTATGGCGGTGGCGGGGGATACCATCGACGATTATTTCGATCTGCTTGGCGATGATGTCGCCCACGTGCATTTTGTCGATGTTGCGGCAGATGGCACGACGCATCTTGCCTGGGGTGACGGCGACCGCGATATGCGCGCCGACCTGGATAGGCTGGTGGCGCGCGGCTATCGCGGAGTTGTTTCGGCCGAGACCTATGACTGGCGCTATTTTGCCGACCCCGCAGCTGCCGATGCGCAGGTAATGGCAGAGTATCGTCGTGCGATTGGCGCCTAGGTGGGGTTGGGTTGCGGCAATCTGCCCTATGTTTCCAAATGAATACGGTGTGAGCGGCTACGACGGATTCTCCCCGCAAGCACTCTAGTATGCTAAAGTACCCAGAAGACCGGCGGAGCTATGCCGGTCTTCTGTTCTATATGAAACGCAGCATGAGGAGGCTCACCAGATGACGGCCACACCGTGGGGATTCCGGGACATATTGCCCGAGGAGGCTCAGGCGCGCGAGGAGATTGCGCTGACGGTGAAGGGCTGCTTCAGGGAGCATCATTACCTGCCGGTCGAGACGCCGCTGCTCGAGGACAAGGGTTCGCTCGAGGAGGGCGGCCGCATTGCGGACACGCCGTTTAAGCTCTTTGACGATGATGGCCGTCTGCTGGTAGTCCGTCCCGACAATACGTTGCCCATCGTGCGCCTGGTTTCGACCCGCATGCGTGCGGCCGATCTGCCCCTGCGCCTTCGCTACGAGGCGCCGGTGGTTCGTGAGTGCCAGCGCAACGCCGGCGGCTCGCGCCAGTTTACACAGCTGGGCTTTGAGCTTATCGGTGCAGGTGATGCCGCGGGCGATGTCGAGATTGTGTCGCTCGTGGCCGAGGGCGTGCGTAAGTTGGCGCTGCCCGATGCGCGCATTATCGCAGGTAGCGTACGCCCGTTTAAGGAGCTGCTCGCGGCGTGCGAAGATCGCGAGATGGCTGCCGAGGCCCTGCGCTGCGTGCACGCCAACGACTTTGTGGGCCTCGATGCCCGCGCGGCGGCAAGTGCCGAGTCCGAGGCCGTTAAGGTCGCCATTAGCGAGCTGCCGCGTCTGCACGGTGGAGCCGAGGTGCTCGACCGCGTGGATGCGCTGCTGGAGGCTGCCGGTATCGTCGCGCCGCTGACGCGCGAGCTGCGTGCCCTGGTCGAGGGCCTGGCTCCCGAGGACGCCCAGGTGCTGTCCTTCGACTTCTCCATCATGAACTCTTTCGATTACTACACGGGCCTGGTCTTTAAGGCCTATGCCGGCGGACTGCCCGATCCGGTCGGTTCGGGCGGACGCTACGACTCCATCTTTACCGGTGCATTTGGCGACGGCATCGAGGTGCCGGCGGCGGGCTTCGCCTTTTCGCTCGAGCGTCTGGAGGCCGCGCACACCTCGGCCGAGGACGCTGCTTCCGATGGCGATCACGCCGTGGGGCGCGGTGCCGAGGGTCCGCTGCGCATTGCCGTGCCCAAGGGCTCGCTTAAGGCCGACACGCTCGACGTGCTCGAGGCCGCGGGCTTGGATGTCTCTGAGCTGCGTGACCCCGGTCGTCACCTCATCGTGCGCGGCCGCGACACACAGGCCGGTGAGGGTGCGGTCGGCGATATCGAGTTTGTCATCGTGCGTCCCAGCGACGCGCCCGCCTTTGTGGGCTGCGGCGGTGCCGACTGCGGCATCTGCGGTTGGGACTCGCTTATCGAGGCAGACCTCAACCTGCTGCAGCTGGTCGACCTGGGCTACGGCCTGTGCACGTTTATCGAGGCGGAGCCTGCGTGGCGCGCCGGCCAGGCCGAGCGCAACTATGCCCGCCGCGGGTCGCTTCGCGTGGCCACCAAGTATCCGCGCATCGCGAGCGCCTGGTATGCCGAGCGCGGCGTGAACGCCGATATCGTCTCGCTGCACGGTAACATTGAGCTGGGCCCCATCGTCGGCATGACCGATCGCATCGTGGATATTACCGCCACGGGCGCCACGCTGCGCGATAACGACCTCGTTATTACTGGTCGCATTATGGACTGCACGGCCCGCTTCTTTGTCAATCCGGGTGCCGCACGTCTGGATCCGCGCGTGCGCAATCTGGCAGATCGCTTGGCGGCAGCCGTGAAGGACAAGCATTTTGAGCCCGTTGCGGGCTCGGCACAATAGCGCGAGCACGCACGGGCGCCCCAACGTCCGGGCTGCGGGCCGACTGGCGCCGCCGCCCGGTCTCTCGTTTTTCGAACAAAACCTCGACCGATAGGGGATACCGATATGAAGACCATCAAGCTTGCTCCCGGCGAGCGCCTCGTTACCAACCAGCTCAACCGTAAGGGCGTGCTGCCGCATAACATTGTCGACGCCGCCCGCGATATCGTGGTCAACGTGCGTGCCAACGGCGATGCTGCAGTGCGCGACTATTGCCAGCGCTTTGACGGCGTTGAGCTGCAGAGCTTCCGTCTGCCGCAAGAGCAGATCGATGCCGCGCTCGAAGGCCTCGATCCCGCTTTTGTCGCGGCGCTCGAGAAGGCCGCGCGTCAGATTCGCGAGTTCCACCAGCGCGAGGTCGAGCAGAGCTGGTTTGCCACGCGCCCGGACGGCACGATGCTCGGTGTTAAGGTGACCCCGCTTGCTGCGGCCGGCATCTATGTGCCGGGCGGTCGTGCGCAGTACCCTTCCACCGTGCTTATGAACGCCATTCCCGCCAAGGTGGCCGGCGTCAAACGCGTGGTCATGGTGACCCCGCCGCAAAAGGACGGCCTGATCAGCCCCTACACGCTCGCTGCGGCAAAGCTCGGCGGCGTGGACGAGATCTATATGGTGGGCGGCGCCCAGGCCGTGGCCGCGCTGGCGTACGGTACCGAGACCATTCCGCGTGTCGACAAGATTACCGGCCCGGGTAACGCCTTTGTCGCCGCTGCCAAGCAGATTGTCTCGGGTGATGTGGGTATCGATATGGTCGCCGGTCCCTCCGAGGTCTGCGTGCTGGCCGACGCCACGGCCAAGCCCATGGTGGTCGCGGCCGACCTGATGGCCCAGGCCGAGCACGACCCGCTGGCAGCCTGCTATCTGGTGACCTGCGACGAGCAGTTTGCGCGTGAGGTCGAGGCGGGTATCGATATTCTGGTGGCGCAGTCCCCGCGTGCCGAGATCACGCGCGCCTCACTCGACAATGAGGGCGCTATCGTGGTAGCCGCCGACATGGCTGCCGCCGTCGAGGCGGTGAACACCGTGGCGCCCGAGCACCTGGAGCTGCACTGCAAGGATGCGATGGGCCTGCTTGGCGGTATTCGCAACGCCGGCGCCATCTTTGTGGGCGCTTGGAGCTCCGAGCCACTCGGCGATTACGTTGCCGGCCCCAATCACACGCTGCCGACCGGCGGCACGGCCATGTTCTCCAACCCGCTTTCGGTGGAGGAGTTCGTCAAGCGCTCGAGTGTCATTTGCTATACGCCCGAGGGCCTGCTCTCCGATGCTCCCGCTACGCAGCGTTTGGCCGAGGCCGAGGGCCTGTGGGCACACGCGCTTTCCGCCGCACTGCGTCGCCGCGTGTTGGAGCAGGGCGAGGATGCCGTGAGCGCCGAGTCTCTGGCCGCGGCCGACCTGACCAGGGTCGCCTGGCCGGGCGACGCCGTGGCGACGGTTGCCGAGGGCGTGGACCTGGCGGCGGCTGCGGGCGGTGCCGTTGGCGCGGTCGTCGAGGAGGCCTAATATGGCCGAACTCACGCCGCGCATGAAGGAGCTCGTCCAGCCCTACTTGGCCGGCATTGAGCCCTACGATCCCAACTTTACGCCCACGCGCATCAACCTTTCGGCCAACGAGAACACCTATCCCGTGCCGGCCGGCGTGCGCGAGGCGGTCGACGCCGCCCTGGCTGCTACACCGCTCAACCGCTATCCCGATCCCATGTCCAACGACCTGCGCGACGAGCTTGCTGCCTGGCATGGCGTGACGCGCGAGAACATCTGCGTGGGCAACGGCGGCGACGAGCTGCTCTATAACTATCTGCTGGCGTTTGGCGGCGCGGGACGGACCCTGCTCAACTGCCCGCCGTGCTTTAGCGAGTACGCGTTCTTTGCGTCGCTCTGCCAGACCGAGGTGCGCGACGTGTGGCGCGATCCGGCGACCTTTGAGCTCGACCAGGCAGCCGTGCTTGCCGCGGCGCCCGAGTGCAACCTCGCCATCGTGACCTCGCCCAACAATCCTACGGGTGATGTAGCTCCGCTCGATTTTGTCGCGGCGCTGTGCGATGCGTGCCCTGGCATGGTAATGGTCGACGAGGCCTACGTTGAGTATGCCGACGATTCGTTTGGCGCGGCCACCACGGCGCAGGGGCTTATCGCCGAGCATCCCAACCTGGTGATTTTGCACACGCTGTCCAAGGCGTTTGGCGCTGCCGGTGCGCGTCTGGGTTATGTGATTGCCGCGCCGGGGGTCATCGACGTGTTCGCGGCGATTCGCCAGATCTATTCGGTCAACGTGCTGAGCCAGGTGGCAGCACTTGCCTGCGTGCGTGCTCGCGATGCCTATGCGCCCGTGGTGGCGCAGGTCGCATCCGAGCGCGAGCGCGAGCTGGCAGCTCTGCGCGCGATGGCTGCCGAGGGCTTGCCCGTGGAGGCATGGCCGAGCGCGGCGAACTTTGTGCTCGTGCGTACGCCGCATGCCACGCGCGTGCGCGAGCGTCTGCGCGATGAGTATTCGATTTTGGTGCGCGACTTTAGCTATGCGCCGGGGCTTGCGGACTGTCTGCGCATTACCGTGGGTACCCCGCAGGAAAATGATGAGGTGCTGGCTGCGTTTGCCGCGCTAGTGAAGGAGGAGATGTAGATGGGCCGTTATGCCGAGGCAACCCGTAGGACGGGGGAGACCGATATTGTCGTCAAGCTCGACCTGGATGGAACCGGTACGTGCGATATCTCGACCGGCGTGCCGTTTTTCGACCACATGCTCAACGCCTTTGGCCGCCATGGCCTGTTTGATTTGACGGTACATGCGGTGGGCGACGTGGAAGTCGACGCGCACCACACCGTCGAGGATACGGGCATCGTGCTGGGCGAGGCGTTCTGCCAGGCGCTGGGCGACAAGGCGGGCATTACGCGCTTTGCCGACGCGGCGATCGCCATGGACGAGACGCTCGTGATGGCCGCCGTGGACATTTCGGGTCGCGGGCAGGCCTACTGCGAGCTGCCCGTGCCGACTGAGCGCGTGGGCAGTTTCGATACCGAGCTGGCCGTCGAGTTCTTCTATGCCTTCGCGCGCGACGCCAAACTCACGCTGCACGTGCGCGAGCTGGCGGGCGGCAACTCGCATCACATTATCGAGGCCGCCTTTAAGGCTGTGGGCCGCACGATGCGCCGCGCCTGCGAGCTCGATCCCCGTGTGCAGGGCATCCCCAGCACCAAGGGCTCACTGTAACCTGCCAAAAAGGGACAGGTTTATTTTGGCAGGTTTTATCTGCGGAAATGCCGTCTCATACGGTGGGTGAACGTTTAACCGACCAAAATAAACCTGTCCCTTTTTGGCAGGTTTTGAATGAGATAAGGGAGGGTCGCGTGGGCGAACCGAAGATCGTGGTGGTCGACTACCACAAGGGCAACTTGTCGAGCGTCGTGCGCGGGCTCGCGCGCGCCGGTGCTGCCGCCTGCACGTCGGACGATCCTGAGCAGATCCGCAACGCCGACGGCCTAGTCATCCCGGGTGTGGGTGCGTTCTACGACGCGATTGCCTTTATGCGCGACAGCGGCGAGGCGGACGCGGTGCTCGACGCCGTTGCCACCGGAACTCCGCTGCTCGGCATCTGCCTGGGCCTTCAGCTGTTTTTTGAGCGTGGCGACGAGGGCGTGCCGGCGGACGAGGGTGCGGACGTGGACGACGATGCCTCCGAGCAGGTCGGTGGCCCCTGGGTCGATGGCCTGGGTATTATGCGCGGTTCGTGCACGCGCCTGGAGTCGAGCCGGCTGAAGGTGCCGCACGTGGGTTGGGACCAGGTGCACATGACGCCCGCCGGTGCGGCCGATCCACTGCTTACCGGTTTTGCCGAGGGTGCCAACATGTACTTCACCCACAGCTACGCAGTGACCGACGATGCCGATGCCGCCGATGTGTTGGCGCGCACGCACTACACGCGGAGCTTTCCGTGCATCGTGCGCCACGGTAACGTGTGGGGTTGCCAGTTCCATCCCGAGAAATCCTCTGCGCTGGGTCAGCGCATTCTTAAGAACTTCGTGAACATCGTCGAGGGGGCCTGCCGATGATTCTGTTTCCCGCAATCGATTTGATCGGCGGCAAGGTCGTGCGCCTGGAGCGCGGCGACCGCAGCCGCTGCAAGGTATATTCCGATGACCCCGTCGCCGTCGCCCGCTCCTTTGCCGAGCAGGGTGCGAGCTGGGTGCACGTCGTCGACCTGTCCGCTGCCTTTGGCGAGGACGAGGAGGCGTGCGCTGCCAACTCGGTGGCGATCAAGGCCATCTGCGGCGTCGACGGTCTGTCCGTGGACGTGGGCGGCGGCGTCCGCTCGCTCGCGCGCATCGACGAGTTGGCCGGCTACGGCGCGCGTCGCATTGCGCTGGGCACCGTGCTGGTGACCGAGCCGGGTTTTGCCGAGGTGGCAGCCCAAGGCTTTGGCGAGTTGCTGGTGGCAGACATCGCCGCACGCGACGGTCAGGTCAAGGTGAACGGCTGGCGTGACGGCGCGGGCGTGGCACTCGACGACGCCGTGGCGCAGCTTACCGATCTGGGCTTTAAGCATCTGGTGTATACCGATATCGCGCGCGACGGCATGCAGACGGGCATCGACGTCGCAGCATATCGCCATGTGGCGCAGGTCGCGGGCTTTCCCGTCGTGGCTTCGGGCGGCATCTCGACGCTCGACGATATCCGCGCGCTCGCCGCGGTGGGCGAGGATGCCATCGAGGGCGCCATTGCCGGCCGTGCGCTCTACGAGGGCAATTTTACGCTGGCACAGGCGCTGGCCGCCGCCCGAGGGGAGGAGTAGCCCATGCTTACCAAACGCGTGATTCCCTGTCTGGACGTCAAGGACGGCCGTGTAGTTAAGGGCGTCAACTTTGTGAGCTTGCGCGATGCGGGCGATCCGGTGGAGTTGGCGCGCGCCTACGACCGCGAGGGTGCGGACGAGGTCGTCTTCCTGGACATTACCGCCACGAGCGATAACCGCGCGACGACCATCGAGATGGCGGCGCATGCGGCCGAGGAGCTCGCTATTCCCTATACCGTGGGCGGCGGTTTTCGCGACTTGGCGGGCATGCGGACTATGGTTGCCGCCGGCGCC
Organism: Collinsella sp.; assembly: GCA_031295385.1. GTDB lineage: Bacteria > Actinomycetota > Coriobacteriia > Coriobacteriales > Coriobacteriaceae > Collinsella. The sequence continues at coordinate 11,688 of JAUMOL010000016.1, read as the reverse complement.
GACAAGGTGTCGCTTAACTCTGCCGCCGTGCGCGATCCGTCGTTGATCAGCCAGGCCGCCGCGGCGTTTGGCAGCCAGGCCGTGGTTGTGGCGATTGATGCCAAGTGCGTTGGCCTGCCCGGTCAGCCGGGTGCCGACAAGTGGGAGGTCTTTACAGCGGGCGGTCGCAACGCCACGGGTATCGATGCAGTGGCGTGGGCCGAGGAAGCGGCTCGTCGCGGCGCCGGCGAGATCCTGCTGACCAGCATGGATCGCGACGGCACCAAGGCCGGCTTTGACCTGGCGCTCACCCGTGCCGTGGCGCGCGCGGTGCCGATTCCCGTTATTGCGAGCGGCGGCGTGGGTACGCTCGAGCATTTTGCCGAGGGCGTGATTGAGGGCGAGGCCGATGCCGTGCTGGCAGCCAGCGTCTTTCACTTTGGGACGTTCAGCATTCGCGAAGTCAAAGAGTATATGGCTTCTCAAGGCATCCCTGTGAGGTTGGACTTCTAGTGCTGCGGGCTGCGCTGCGGCTTGCCCATGCACCGCATCTTGCCGCTCAAACCGTCGCTCCCGTACCACAGTACGCGTCGCTCCTCTTTCGCGGCAACCTGCGGTACCTGGACAACCCTCGCCGACCGGCGATGTTTAAATTGGGGAATTGAAATGGAAGAAATTACTACTCCAGCGGATCTTAAATACGACGCCAGTGGGCTGATTCCTTGTGTGGTTCAGCAGTATGACACTGGTGAGGTGCTTATGGTTGCTTGGATGAACGAGGAGTCGGTGGGGCTGACGCTTAAGACCGGGACCACGTGGTTTTGGAGTCGCAGCCGCCAGGAGCTCTGGAACAAGGGCGCGACGAGCGGCAATATGCAGGAGGTCAAGGAGCTCTGGGCCGACTGCGATAGCGATACGCTACTGGTTAAGGTTGACTCTCCGGGCCCGGCCTGCCACACCGGCAACCGTACCTGCTTCTTTAAGAAACTCGCCTAAGGCGGGCGTCCTGTTGGGCACTCGGTAAAACGGAAAGGATTGAACTATGGGTGTGCGCACCGCAAATGTTCAGGATGGAAATATCGGCGAGACGCTGACGGGACTGGCCGAGGTGATTCACGGCCGTCGCGATGCGTCGCCGGAGGAGAGCTACACCGCTCGTCTGTTGACCGACGTCGAGGACGAGCTGCTCAAGAAGCTCGCCGAGGAGGCGAGCGAGGTCATCATGGCCTGCAAGGATAACGATCACGACCACATCCGCTACGAGGCCGGCGACCTGGTCTACCACCTGCTCGTGACGCTTGAGCGCTACGGCATCACCCTCGACGAGCTGGCTGGCGAACTCAACGCCCGCCGCCACTAGTCATTGGGGACGTTCTTAAACGACTAGTTAGGCGAGGGGTGTGGATTCCCATTCGCCGGTGGCGTGGGGGACGTCGAAGGTTCGGTAGCCACAGTCGTAGGCGTGTGCCTGGGCCTCACGGATGTTCCAGCAGATGTCGCAGGCGCGGTGTGCGTCCGAGCCAAAAGTGATCGGCACCTCGGCGTGGGCAAAGCAACGCAGCAATCCGGTCGCGGGATAGTAGTCGTCGAGGCCCTTGCGCGGTGCGGCGGTCGAGACCTCAACGCGGCGGCCCGTATCGTGGGCGCATTCGGCCATCTGCTCCCAAAACGGCGCCGGGTCAAAATCGGGCGCAAAGCCCTCCTTCGAAAAGCGCATGACCAGGTCGGGGTGGGCCATTACATCAAAGTTGAGTGAGCTTTCGCAGGCACGGCACCAGTCGTCGACGTAGCGCTCCCACACGCCGCGCACGCCTAAGTTTTCCCAAACGTGCAGGTTGGTGTCGTCGTCGATCCAACCGCAAAGGGAATCGGGTGTATCGGGGCGAGCGACGTTTTCCGTTCCCTCCGTGCCCGCAGCGCCTGCCGCAATATCGCCGGGGTTGCCAATCCAATGCACACTGCCCAGACGTACGACGGCGCCCTGGGACCAGCGCTCAACCAAAGGCTCGCAGCCCTCGTACCAATCGCATTCAAAGCCATAGATAAGCTCGAGCTCCGGCGCAATCTGCGCGGCAAGCTTGCGGGCGTCCTCAAATGCCAGACGATGCGTCGTCAGGTCGCCTTCGACAACTTGCACCTCGCAGTTGGCGTCCATGCTGGCGGGCAGGGTGAGGTGGTCAGTCGAGACCATAACGCGGCAGCCGGCCGCAGCAGCGGCGCGAACGTTGTCCTCAAACGAGGCGTGCCCGTCCGAAAACGAGGTGTGAGTATGGCAATCGACCAGCGGGCATGCGGGCATGGCGACTCCTTTGCATTTGGCGAATCCGCTCCATTGTAATGGCGCAGCTTCGGCGCGTCGTGCGCGCGGGGTGCCGAAATCGACTGGAAAGGGTGCGCGGTGCGACCTCGCTTGCTCTCAAAACATGTACGTCAGCCTCCAAAACCGACAAAAAATGACATGTTTGGAGGCTGATGTACATGTTTGGATAGGGGCGAGGGCGGCGACGGACGAAAGTCACGCCTGTGCCACGTCCGATGTGCTAGCGTTTGGATGAATAAAACGAGCCCGTGCGGAAAGGATCCGGACCGTATGCAACGTGGAAGTACATCTCCGCTGTCCCGCGAGACCGATGCGCCCGAAACCATCGTCAAGCTGGAGTGCGACATCGACGATGCGTCGCCCGAGGTACTCGCCTATGCCGCCGACCGCCTGCGCGAGGCGGGCGCCCGCGAGGTGCACTGGCTGCCTCTCTACTGCAAAAAAGGTCGCCCCGGATGGCAGTTGCAGGTAATCTGCTCGCACGAGGATATCGAACGCCTACAGACGATTATCTTTTTGGAAACCACGACCAACGGCATCCGCCGCCAGGTTATGGAGCGCGTCTGTCTGCCGCGTCGTTTTGAGCAGGTGGCGACGCCTTGGGGCGAGGTGGCCGTTAAAGTAGCCACCCTGCCCGACGGCAGTGAGCGTGCGGCGCCCGAGTACGAGGACTGCTCCCGCCTCGCTCGCGAGCACAACGTGCCGCTCCAGCGCGTGATGCAGGCGGCCCAGAGCGCGGCACTGCGATTTGAATAGCGCGGCCGGCGACATCCCGCGCCCAGTCATATCAACCCCACCCGAAAGGACCACCATGAAATACCTCATCGCTTCCGACATTCACGGCTCGGCATATTGGACCGAACGCCTGGTCGCCGCCATCGAGTCCGAGCAGCCCGACCGCATCGTGCTGCTGGGCGACCTGCTCTACCACGGCCCGCGCAACGACCTGCCGCGCGACTACGCCCCCAAGCGTGTGATTCCGCTGCTCAACGCCCTGGCCGACCGCATCATCGCGGTGCGCGGCAACTGCGACGCCGAGGTCGACCAGATGGTGCTCGACTTCCCTGTCATGGCCGACTACGCCACCCTGTTTGACGAGACCGGCCGCGAGCTGTTCCTGACGCATGGCCACGTCTTTGGCGCCGGCATGCACAACAGCGTCGACCACGCGCCCGCGCTGCCCGTGGGCTCCGCGTTCGTCTACGGCCACACGCATATCAAGGTTAACGAGGCAAGCGAGGCACACCCGGGCTTATGGCTCTTCAACCCCGGCAGCGTGAGCATCCCCAAGGACGGTACGCACAGCTACGGCATCTACGAGGGCGGTGCGTTCCGTCACGTGATCCTGGAGGAGGAATAACCATGGCGCAGCACATGGTTCAGCAAAATGCCGAGGGCTCGCGCGATCTGTCCACGCTGGTCGACGCGTCGGCCGAGCTGCAGCATCTGGTGCAGACCATCTGGCGTTTGCGTCAGCCCGATGGCTGCCCGTGGGATCGCGAGCAGACGCATCAGAGCATCGGCAAGAACATGATCGAGGAGGCCTACGAGGCGCTCGACTGCATTGAGGCCGACGACGCGGCGCATCTGCGCGAGGAGCTCGGCGACGTGCTCATGCAGGTGGTGCTGCATGCGCAGATTGCGGCGGACGCCGGTGAGTTTACGCTGGCCGATGTGGCGCGCGATATCGACGCCAAGCTCATCCGCCGCCACCCACACGTGTTTGGCGATGCGGACGCCGAGAGCTCCGACGAGGTGCTCAAGATCTGGGACGAGGTTAAGCTTGCCGAGAAGGCCGCCAAGGACAAGGCCGTGGCGGCGGGCGAGGCCGCGCCTGAGGGTCTGCTCGACGGCGTGCCCACGCATCTGCCGGCGCTGATGCAGGCGCAGAAGGTGTCGCGCAAGGCGGCTGCCGTGGGCTTTGAGTGGGAGACGGTCCAGGACGTGTGGGACGAGGTCGCCGAGGAACGTGCCGAGTTTGAGGCCGAGGCCCCTGGCTCGCCCGAGCGCGAGATGGAGTTTGGCGACCTGCTCTTTGCCCTGGTCAACGTCGCGCGCAAGGAGGGGATTGACGCCGAGAGCGCCCTTCGTGCCAGCACAGCAAAGTTCCGCCGCCGCTGGGCCGCGATGGAGGCCGCCGTGCACGAGGCGGGCGATGACCTCGCCGCCTGCTCAACCGCTCAACTCAACGACCTGTGGGACCAAGCAAAAGCAAGCGAGTGAGGCCTGCGTCTCTCACGGCATCCATTCGTAGAGAGGTCTCTACAAGCAAAAAGCCATATACAACGGAAGATGTGCCAGCTGTGCTTCGGCATCCCACTCGAGTTGTTTAGGGTGCAACACGTAAGCCATCCCAATCTTCTTGTTAAAGCGCGCGCGGAATCGGTCGAGGGAGATGGTTCCGTATCTGCGTGGCGACTTAACTTCGATGGGGCTGATGCGCGGCTTTCCGGCGGCATTGACATAGGGTCGGGCAACGAGGAAGTCGATTTCCATGCGCTCCTCTCCCTCCTTCTTTCCGCTTTGGGAATAAAAGAAGAGCCTGTGTCCATTGGCCTTTAGAGATTGGGCAACGTAGTTTTCGGTAAGCATTCCTTCGTTCAATCCGATGTCGCCGCGAAGCACGGCCCTGTAAACGTCCTCATCGGTATCGTTGTTGTCAGAGAAGGCAAGCGTTACAAGCAGACCGGTGTCTGCCATGTAGCACTTGAGGGCCGTTTGCTCCATGCTGAGTGAAAGGCCCACGCTCGGTTCGCTTGCGGCATAGCAGATATTGGCAATTCGCGCGTCTGCCAGCCAAAAGAAGGCTTCTTCGTAGGTGCGCATGCGTGCGTTTTTATCAAGTGAGGAAAGCTTGAATCGTTTTTCGTGCCTAGAGAGCTGACCCGGGATGCCATCGAGTACGGAGACGACTTTGAATTCGTAACCGGTTGCAAAACGAGAGATATCGTTGCGATAGAGCTGGACGATTCGGCGCTTCGAAGTGTCGACGGGCGCAAAAGCGCGCTGTTCAACATAGATGGATACCGGCTCAGGCATGCCACCTACGAGCATGTATTCGCGCATAAGGGAGAGCGCTCTGCGATGTAGGGCATCGGGGAGCGGCTTCATCTTGTTAAAACTCATGCGAATGAGATCGGCCAGCCCCTTTTCGTCCATGCCCCAAAGAAACTCCTCAAAGTCGAGGGGCTCAAGTTCCAGAGACTCTTCCTCGGATGGGATGACGATATCTTTAATGTTCTGCTTGATGCTGAGCAGGGATCCAGTTTCGATGTAGTCGTAACGTCCGTCTGCAACGAGATACTTGATGAGTCCGCGTGCTTGCGGGTACATCTGGACCTCGTCAAAGACGATAAGCGTTTCGTGTTCATAGAGTTTGACGTTATAGAAAACCGAGAGATAGAGGAAGAGCGAGTCGAAGTCAGTGCGATAGTCCTCAAAATATTGCTTAACTTCGGCAGGTGCTTGAAAGAAATCAATGACAAGGCAGGACTTGTATTCGGTTTCTCCAAACGTGCGGGCAAGCGTGCTCTTTCCGACGCGGCGGGCTCCTTCAATAAGAAGTGCTGTTTTACCAGCGCTTTCATGCTTCCATTTTAATAGTTTGTCATAGGCTTTTCGTTTAAGCATGGCTACCTCGTACACGATATCCAGAACTTTTATAACCTGATTATGCACGATATCCAGAACTTCAGACCCTTAGAATTGCACGATATCCAGAACTTTGCACGATGTAAAAGTACATTATTGGCTCTTTCATTCGCAAGCCAGGTAAAGACGGTATGCCGATAGAAGAATTTAATGGTGGGGGGGGGCGACCTCTAGAGATGAATGTTCGGTGCAAAAACAAGCGCCTCAAAGAATGATTTCTCCAATTCATATGTATCCCTCGGCTAACTTAGGGCATAATGCAAAAAGTGCGACATGGCTAACTTACGGAGGCGCACCGACGGTGCACGGTCGGCCGGTCGCCAAGCATTCAACCCGTTTCCAAGTGAGAGGGAGACAACATGAGTGACATTTTGGATGTCTACGGTCGCGAGGTGCTCGACAGCCGCGGCAACCCCACCGTAGAGGTCGAGGTCGTGCTCGAGGACGGCAGCTTCGGTCGCGCGATGGTGCCTTCGGGCGCTTCGACCGGCGCTTTCGAAGCTTGCGAGCTGCGCGACGGTGACAAGGGCCGCTACCTGGGCAAGGGCGTCTCGCAGGCCGTCGAACACGTCAACAACGAGTGTGCCAACGCCGTCGTGGGCCTCGATGCCTTCGATCAGCGTGCCATTGACGCCGCGCTGATTGCCGCCGACGGTACGCCCAACAAGACCAAGCTCGGCGCCAACGCCATTCTGGGTGTGTCGCTGGCCGTTGCCCGCGCTGCGGCAGAGTCGGCGGGCCTGTCGCTGTACCAGTACCTGGGCGGCGTCAACGCTCACCTGCTGCCCACACCCATGATGAACATCCTCAACGGCGGCGTGCATGCCGACAACAACGTTGACTTCCAGGAGTTCATGATCATGCCGGTGGGCGCCCCGAGCTTTGCCGAAGGCCTGCGCTGGTGCGCCGAGGTCTACCACACCCTCAAGGGCGTGCTGCACGAGGCCGGCCTGGGCGGCGGCGTGGGCGACGAGGGCGGCTTCGCGCCCAACCTCAAAACCAATGCCGAACCGTTCGAGTACATTACCAAGGCCGTCGAGAAGGCTGGCTTTAAGCCCGGTGTCGACTTCATGTACGCCATGGACCCGGCGTCCACCGAGTTCTACAACGCCGAGACCGGTATGTACGAGCTCAAGGGCGAGGGCGTGGAGTACACGAGCGCCCAGATGGTCGATTACTGGGAGAAGCTCGTCGACACCTACCCCATCATCTCCATCGAGGACGGCATGGCCGAGGAGGACTGGGACGGCTGGGTCGAGCTCACCCGTCGCATTGGCAACAAGGTGCAGCTGGTGGGCGATGACTTGTTCGTCACCAACACCGAGCGCCTCAAGAAGGGCATCGAACTGGGCGCTGCCAACGCGATTCTGGTCAAGGTCAACCAGATCGGCACGCTCACCGAGTCGCTCGAGGCCATCGAAACCGCCAAGGAGGCCGGTTACGCTTGCATCGTGAGCCACCGTTCTGGCGAGACCGAGGACTCCACGATTGCCGACCTGGTCGTGGGCGTCAACGCCGGCCAGATTAAGTCGGGCGCCCCGTGCCGCAGCGACCGTATTGCCAAGTACAACCAGCTCATCCGCATCGAGGACGAGCTCGAAGGCAGCGCGCGCTACGCCGGCAAGACCGCGTTCTACAACATTCGCTAAACAAGTGGTGCTCGCGGGGGCGGGGTTGACTCGGCTCCGCTCCACTTCTGATGGCCGCCATTGGGCGCTGGGCCATATGGCTCAGCGCCTTTTTTATGTCGAGCAAGGGCCGCCGAAGGCGTTGCGCGCGCTCGTGCTATAACTAAAGGACTTAGCGCAAACAAACCTCAACCGCACAAGGCGCACATGGATCAGATTTACGACAACAGGTACTATTCCGCCGGTTCGCGTGAGCCGTCGTCTCGTCGTGCGCGTACCGCGCAGCTTGGCGGGTCTGGTTATGCTGGTGCTGATCGCTCCAGGTATAGCTCGCCGGCGACTTCGCATCCCAATGCTCAGCCAAATAGTTCCTCGGATAGTCCGGTGCGCCCATCGCGTTCCAAGCATGCGTCGCGCCCTTCGGTCCAGGCGTCCGACAAGCCGCGCCGTCCCTCAAGCCGTCTTTCCGGCTCGGACTTTATGCACTACGCCAACGACAACGCAGTGGTCAAGGCAATTTACGACTTTACCCACGGTCCTCAGCGAGGTCTATTCATCGGCATTGTCGTTGCCCTGGTGCTCGTGAGCCTGTATTTCCCCGTGCGCGATCTGTACGTGGCAAAGCGTTCGAGCGATATCTTGGCCAAGCAGGTCGAGATTCGCCAGCAGTACAACGACGAGCTGCAGAAAAGCGTCGACAAGCTGCTCTCGGAGGAGGGTATCAAGGACGCGGCATCCGAGGACTTGGGCCTGGTGATGCCCGGCGAGAAGAGGATTGAAGTGCAGGGCCTGGACGACGATTCGGATTCGTCTTCGAGCAAGAAGTCGTCGAACGCCAAGAAGGCCAGCGAAGTTGCCAAGGAAATCGAAGAAGTCGGTAAGGACGCCCCGTGGTACATCCAGGCGCTCGACATGCTGTTTGGGTTTAACGGTGTCGAGGGCCAGACGGTCGTGTCCAACGGCAAATAGCGCCCGGAGGGGAGCCGGCAATGGCAGATTGCAAACGATATAAGGTGGCGGCGATCGATCTGGGAACGGTGTCGTCGCGACTGGTGTTGGCCCAGGTCGAGGGCGGGGCGATCGTGGAATCGTCCAAGCACACCGAGATTACCGACCTGGGCGAGGGTGTGGACGCGACGGGTCGCTTTTGCGAGGCGGCTGTCGAGCGTGTGCTCGCTGCGTGTCGCATGTTTGTGGATGAGGCCCGTGCCTTTGAGGCCGCGTGCATCTGCACCACGTGCACGAGCGCCGCGCGCGATGCGTCCAATGCCGCGCTGCTGCTGGACGGCCTGCGCGATCTGGGGCTCGAACCGCAGGTGATTCCGGGCGAGGTCGAGGCACGCCTGACGTTTTTTGGCGTGGCGCACGACTTTGCCGGCGAGCGCATCATTGTTGCCGATTCGGGTGGCGGATCCACGGAGCTCGCGACGGGCGTCTATGCGCCGGAGCGCGGCGTCTTTGCACTGGAGGGAACGCGCTCGCTGGACATCGGTTGTCGCCGCGTGACCGAGCGGTTTTTCTCGGCGCTGCCGCCTGCGGACGGCGAGCTTGCTGCCGCTGCCAACTGGGCGGGCGAGCAGTTCGCTGCCTATTTCGGGAGCTTGCCCGTCGATTTTGAGCGTGCCGAGCGCTTGGTCGCGGTGGGTGGCACCGTTACCACGCTCGTGGCGCTGGTTCACGAGCTGGAGCCGTACGACTCGAGCTTTGTGCACCTGCGCGAGCTTTCGATGGAACAGATTTCGGCCGCTATCGAGCGCATGTCCGCGCTGGATGTCGCAGGCATTGCCGCGCTGCCGGGCGTGCAGCCCAAGCGTGCGGGCGTGATCTTGGCTGGCGCCGTGGTGATTCGCGAGCTCATGCGTGCCGGCGGCTACAAGACGCTCACTGTAAGCGAGAACAGCTTACTCGCCGGCATGGCCGCCACCATCAACGAGGTTCTCGACGGTGCAACCCCCACCATCGGCTGGACCCCGAGCCTGAGTGCTCTTTAACCGTCTTCCTCTGAGTTGCGGTGAAATAGTTCCTAAATAAGCTGGTAAACGGTATAAACAGGATCTATTCCACCGCAACTTAGAGCCCCGCCGGCGTGTAAAAGAAACGAGCCCGCATCCCTGGGGGACGCGGGCTCGTAAAAACCAAATGGTAGGGGCGGTGGGACGTCTGCGTATTTGCTGCGCAAATACGCACCGGCTTCGGCCGCCTGTCGGCGCCCTCGCCGGCTCGCTGCGGACGCTGCGCGTCCGCTTGACGCTCGCCCCCTCGCGGGTTCGAGTCCCACCGGCATCTAAAAGAAGCGAGCCCGCATCCCTGGGGGACACGGGCCCGAAAGCTCCATATGGTAGGGGCGGTGGGACTCGAACCCACAATCCTTGCGGCGAGAGATTTTAAGTCTCCTGCGTATGCCAATTCCGCCACGCCCCCGTGAGACTAGAAGTCTAGCACAAGCCGTCCGTTACGCGTTGACGGCCATCGAGTGTTGGCCCGACTTCTCCAGGAACTCCTGGAACTTGGCTTCGTCGCCCTTGTTCTGGTACTGCAGGGCCAGCAGGTACTCCAAGCGGCAGCGCTTGACCGGGTCGTCGCCGACATCCTCGAGCATGCGCTCCAGCTCGGGAATGTCGTTGTGGCGCTTGAGGATCATCGTGTCGTACATCAGCTGGCACTCGTGCGCAACTGCCTCGGCCTGACCGCCCTCAAAGCCCTTGATCTCGTGCAGCAACTCCTTGGACTTTTTGCGGTCCTTCTGGCCAACATAGTAGTTAAAGGCTTTGATCACCAGGTCGACGCGCTGCATCTTGGGGAGGTTGAGCCCCAGCAGCAGGTCGAACATCTCGCTGGCACGCTCGTGGTCCTCGCGCAGCAGATAGGAGTTCAGGCGCAGGTAGTCGCGGTTGTAGCGTGGGTACAGCATGCTGGTGAGTTTGCCGTCGAGCAAACGATCGAACTCGTCCCACTGCTTGGCGGCCATCAACTGCTGCAGACGCTTGAACGTGGTGCGTTTTTTGACGCTAAAGAACACCGACACGGCGATGCAGATGATAACGACGGCGGTCCAGAGGGTGCGGGAATCGGGCATTTCAGAGTCCTTAGTCGCTCTTAAAGCGAGCGGTATGACAACACGTACTAGATGTATTATACGCAGCGTGCAAGCAAACTGGCATAAAAGCTCATCGAGGCTGAGTGCCATCGCTCGCTGCGGTACACTTACCTAAAGTAAACCATGAAGGGAGACATTACCTATGAAGAAGATCGTTTTGGCTTGCGGTGCTGGCGCTGCTACTTCCACACTCGTTGCCCAGAAGGTCGCCACCTTGCTCGACGCCAACGGTTACGCCGACAAGTACGAGATCGTGCAGTGCGCCATCTCCGAGGCCAAGGACTACTGCGACGAGGGCGCCGACCTGCTGATCGCCACCACCGTTGCCCCCGAAGGCCTCACCTGCCCGTACGTGAGCGGCGTGCCCTTCATGACCGGCATGAACCGCGTCGCTGCCGAGAAGGCCGTTCTCGACGTCATGGCTCAGTAGGCACTGCCTGTATGAGTGAGCAGAACGTCAACCCGGTCGAGCTCTTTGGCATGCGCGTTGCCCATGTGGGCATTAACGCCACCGACCCGGCAGACGCCCTGGAGATCGCGGAGCTGTTCTCGACGATGATGGGCCTGCCCGTCATCGAGACCCCGGTTTCGTACTTCAACGATTCGCTGGTCGAGATCATGAAGCAGAACGGTCGTGGCGCCAAGGGCCACATCGGCTTTGCCGTTAACGACATCGATGCAGCTGAGAAGTGGTTTGCCGAGCGCGGGCTCGAGGTCAACGAAGAGTCGCGCGCGCTGCTGCCCGACGGTGGTACCAAGCTCGTGTACTTTAAGCGCGAGTTCGCCGGTTTCGCCGTGCATCTGTGCCGCGAGTAGCGCACAAGCTGCCATAGCTAGCAAAAAGGGATAGGGCCGCGTGGCCCTATCCCTTTATTTTTTTCAAGACTTTAGTCTGCTGGCCGCGCAGCGGCCAGCTTTAAACCACCCGCTACGCGGGTGGAGACAAACGGCTTTACAAAGCCACCCCTCCGACCGATATTGACGATTGTTCAGGCCGTCAAGAATTCGAGTCG
>JAUMOL010000028.1 GCA_031295385.1 Collinsella sp. | reverse complement strand
AAATAATATAATAACGATAGCATTATTTAGATGCTTTTGAGAGATTTTGAGAGTAAAACGATAAAAGGAGGACTATCCCATGCCCGTTAATCTGAAAGGCCGTTCGTTCCTGACGCTGAAGGACTTCACCCCCGACGAGATCCGCTACATGCTCAATCTCGCCGCTGACCTCAAGGCCAAAAAGCGCGCCGGCATCCGCGGCAACCTGCTCGCCGGCAAGAACATCGTGCTGCTGTTCGAAAAGACCTCTACCCGCACCCGCTGCGCGTTCGAAGTCGCCGCTTACGACGAGGGCGCGAACGTCACTTTCCTCGATTCCAAGTCCTCCCAGATGGGCAAGAAGGAAACGATGGTCGACACCGCCAAGGTCCTCGGCCGCTTCTACGACGGCATCGAGTACCGCGGCTACGACCAGAAGGTCGTCGAGGGTCTCGCCGCCAACGCGGGCGTTCCCGTGTGGAACGGCCTGACCGACGTCGACCACCCGACGCAGGCGCTTGCCGATATCCTGACGCTGATGGAGAACACCAAAAAGCCTCTGAGCAAGTGCAAGCTCGTCTTCTGCGGCGACACGCGCAACAATGTCGCCTACTGCCTGATGTACATCTGCGCCAAGCTCGGCATCCACTATGTCGGCTGGGGTCCGAAGGAGCTCGCGCCCGCCGCTGACGTCGTCGAATACTGCCGCGAGGTCGGCAAGGAGACCGGCGCCGTCGTCGAGTACGGCGAGGACAGAGAACTCATCAAGGGCGCGGACGCGCTCTACACCGACATCTGGGCCTCCATGGGCGAAGAGGACAAGATCCCCGAGCGCGTCAAGCTGCTCACCCCCTACAAGGTCACGGGCGAGGTGCTCAAGGCTACCGAGAATCCCGACTGCATTTTCCTGCACTGCCTGCCGTCCTTCCACGACTTCGACACCACGATGGCCGCTTCGCAGAAGGAGCTCGGCTACGATATCCGCGAGGTCACGGACGAGGTCTTCCTCTCCCCCAACTCCAAGGTCTTCGACGAGGCCGAGAACCGCATGCACACCATTAAGGCTGTCATGTACGCCACGCTCAAGTAAGAGCATCTAGCATCTCGCTCGGGGTGTATTGCTGCACACCCCGAGCGGTTTTATCTGGTAATAATCTCGCAACAAGCGGCAGGCACGGCACGGAAGAGCCGCTTCTGGCGAGATCAGTAAATGATTTATGAAGGGGGGATGAGAACTATGACTGAGACCGCTAAGAAAAAGCGCGGTATGCCTTCATCGTTCACCATTCTTCTTGCTCTGCTGGCAATTGTCGCAGTGATTACCGTTATCGTCTCCGGCACGTCCGGCGGCGCGGTTACTGCCGCCCGTCTGAGCGATTTCTGCACCGCCCCGATTAAGGGCTTCGCTGACGCTCTGCCCGTCTGCCTCTTCGTTATGATCCTGGGCGGCTTCCTCGGCATGATGACCGAGACCGGCGCTCTGGACAACGGCATCGCCGTTCTGGTGCAGAAGCTTAAGGGCAACGAGATTATGCTCATTCCCGTGCTGATGCTCATCTTCTCCCTCGGTGGTACCACCTATGGTATGTGCGAGGAGACCGTTCCCTTCTACGCCCTGCTCGCCGCTACCATGATGGCTGCTGGCTTCGACCCCATGGTCGGTGCCGCTACCGTCCTGCTCGGCGCTGGCTGCGGCTGCCTGGGCTCCACGGTTAACCCGTTCGCCGTCGGCGCTGCCGTCGACGCTCTGACCGGCGTTGGCATTGAGGTCAACCAGTCCATCATCATCGGCCTCGGTGCCGTCCTGTGGATTGTCACTACCGCTATGTCCATCTTCTTCGTGATGAGCTACGCCAAGAAGGTCAAGGCTGACAAGGGTTCCACCATCCTGTCGATGCAGGAGCTCAAGGACGCCGAAGAGGCTCACGGCAAGGCTGCTTCCGAGGTCCACAAGGAGGTCAAGCTCACCGGTCGTCAGAAGGGTGTTCTGATCGCCTTCGCCTTCACCTTCGTCGTCATGATCGTCGGCTTCATTCCGCTGGCCGACCTCAACGAGGGCGTCGCCAACTTCTTCGACGCTGGCGCTGTCTACGACGCCGACGGTAACGCCGTCGTCCAGGGCTGGTCTGCCCTGATCACCGGCCTGCCCATTGGCCAGTGGTACTTCGACGAGGCTTCCACCTGGTTCTTCCTCATGGCCGTCCTGATCGGTATCATCGGTGGCCTGTCCGAGAAGCAGATCGTTAACACCTTCATCACCGGCGCTGCCGACATGATGTCCGTTGTTCTCGTCATCGCCCTCGCCCGTGGTATCTCCGTCCTCATGGCTAACACCGGCCTCGATGTCTTCGTCCTCGACGCTGCCGCCAATGCCCTGGCTGGCCTGTCCGGCGTGATCTTCGCTCCCATGAGCTTCCTGGTCTACTTCGGCCTGTCCTTCCTGATCCCCTCGACCTCCGGTATGGCCACCGTCTCCATGCCCATCATGGGACCGCTGGCTGTTAAGCTCGGCTTCTCGCCTGAGGTCATGGTCATGATCTTCTCCGCCGCCATCGGTGTCGTGAACCTGTTCACCCCGACCTCCGGCGCCATCATGGGCGGTCTCGCCCTGGCCAAGATCGAGTGGACGACCTGGCTCAAGTTTGCCCTTAAGCTCATCGTCGCGCTCTCCGTCGTCTGCGCCATCATCCTGACCGTCGCCTGCGTGTTGATCTAAGTACCCAACGGGTACCCCACGGAAACCTTGACGATCCTGTAGAGGATCACCTGGTCATCGTCTGTCCGGTGGGGTAAACCCACCGGTAGACTCCTACCTTTAGCCCCCTTCCGTTCCGTGCGCGGGAGGGGGCGCTCTTGTGTTCCGGCGTTTTACCAAACGCCGGAACCACTCGACGCTGCAAGCCCGCCAGAGCGGCAATCTGACGTTCAATCGTCGGGCATGGCCAAAAGGCCTATGCCCTCCTCTTTCACGTCACCTTGCTCGCTCTGGCGGGCTTTCGCTGACTTATGCTCCACCTGCGATGTTACCGTTGTTGGTGTAATGGGGCGGTGCAATGGGGTCAGGTTAGTTTGCACCAAATATGTCCGACAAGAGGTTTGACGGATGTTTGGTTGGTGCCAGTTGATTGCTTGGGCGTTGGGGAGGGTCTGCTCCGTTATAATCGCCTAGAACATTAATTGGAAACGGGACGGGAGCCATACATGCGCCAGGGTTTCGACAACGCGAAGTATATCGAGCTGCAGGCTGCTCACATTAAGGAGCGCATCTCGCAGTTTGGTGGCAAGCTCTATTTGGAGTTTGGCGGTAAGCTGTTCGATGACTATCATGCGAGCCGCGTGCTGCCGGGTTTTGAACCGGACAGCAAGTTCCGCATGCTCAAGAGCATCGCCGACGATGTCGAGGTTATCATCGCGATCAACGCGAACCACATCGAGAAAAACAAGGCTCGTGGTGACCTCGGTATTACCTATGACGAGGATGTGCTGCGCCTGGTCGACCTGTTCCGCGGCAACGGCTTTGCCGTCGCGGCTGTGGTCATCACCCAGTATGCCGGCCAGCCCGCTGCCGATGTGTTCCGCAACCGCCTGAACGCGCTCGGTATTCCCGCCAAGCTGCACTATCCCATCGAGGGGTATCCGCACGATGTCGATCTGATCGTGTCCGACGATGGCTACGGCAAGAACGAGTTTGTCGAGACCACCCGACCGCTCGTCGTGGTCACTGCCCCCGGTCCGGGCTCGGGCAAGCTTGCCACCTGCCTGTCTCAGCTCTATCACGAGCACAAGCATGGCACGGCCGCCGGCTATGCCAAGTTCGAGACCTTCCCTGTCTGGAATCTTCCTCTGACGCATCCGGTCAATATTGCCTACGAGGCCGCCACGGCTGACCTCGACGACGCCAATATCATCGATTCGTTCCACCTTGAGGCCTACAACAAGACCACGGTCAACTACAACCGCGACGTCGAGGCCTTCCCGGTAGTCCGTGCCCTGATGGAAAAGATCCTGGGCAAGAGCCCCTACCAGAGCCCTACGGACATGGGCGTCAATATGGTCGGCTTTGCCATCACCGATGACGATGCCTGCCGCGACGCTTCCAAGATGGAGATCGTCCGCCGCTACTTTACCGCGGTCGAAAATGTGCGCCGTACCGGCGTGGGCGATGAGCAAGTCGACCGTCTCAAGATTATTATGAAGAAAGCCGGCATCGATAAGAACTACTCACCGGCGCGCTCGGCGGCCCTCACCAGGGAGCAGCTGACGGGTGGTCCCGTGGGTGCCATGGTCATGCCCGATGGCTCCGTGGTGACCGGCAAGACTTCCACGCGCCTGGGCGCCGCGAGCTCGCTCATCATGAATGCACTTAAGCATGTCTCGGGCGTCGACCTTGAGCTCGAGGTCATTAGCGATGAAGCGATCGAGCCCATCAGCAAGCTCAAGACGCATTTCCTGGGCAGCAAAAACCCGCGCCTCCACACCGACGAGACGCTTATGGCGCTGTCGATCACCTCGGCCACGAGTGAGACGGCCGCTCGCGTCCTTTCGGGCCTGGAGCAGCTGCGCGGTTGCGATGCCTTCTTTAGCGTGATTATCTCGCCGACGGACGAGACGGTACTGCGCAAACTGGGTATCAACGTGTGCTGCGAGCCCAAGTTTGAGCGCCGCGGTTTCTTCCATCGCTAAGTTTGAAGCACCGCGGTAATTGCATTGCATTTTGGCCGTATCGGGTTAGCGCCCGGTACGGCTTTTTGATCAATAAAGCGCCTATTTCGGCGAAAAATAGCTGTTTACCTGCCTAGAAACAATTTGAGCGGTATACAATAACCGTAACTGTTTCATCCTTAGCGGGATGCCGCATGATGGATATTACCTGCCATCGTGAGGTGTGTCGGTCGCGCACGGCGCGTTAGATGCTCGTGCTCGGTTTGAGGAGGCTGCTATGGCGGGCAAGGGTCGTGCGAGTGTCAACGATATGAAGCGTGTCGAGGTGCTGGTGTTGATGGAGATCGACCAGCAAACCGAAGACAATGGCGGGCCGTATGGTTTCTCGCGCAAAACGCTTGCCGAGCGCGTGGGGGTTTCGCCGTATCGTGCCCGCGCCGCAATCGATCGCTTGGATTCCGAAGGCATGATTGATGTCGTCTCGCGTTATAGCGACGACGGCGGTCAGCTTGCAAATGGCATTTGCCTCACCGAACGTGGCGAGTGGTATCTTGAGGGCGTCCGTACCGGCATGCTCGTTCAAGAAATGCTTGAGGACGAGGTTGCTGATCGATAGCAGCATGTAACCCTTGCCATAGCGACGCCGCCTGGGAAACCGGGCGGCGTTTTGTTTCAAGATTGAGAAATGCAATCTCACGCGAGAAAAATTGCGAACGGTCCGCGGCGCGAGTATTACAATGAAGACCCGTAAGATGTGGATAAACAACTTCTACGGGAAGCGCAGGTAACTCAATATGACCAAGCATGTGTTCGTAACCGGTGGCGTGGTTTCGTCTCTGGGCAAGGGTATCACCGCGGCCTCGCTGGGCCGTCTGCTCAAGTCGCGTGGCTACAAAGTAACGATGCAGAAGGCCGATCCGTATCTGAACGTCGACCCCGGTACCATGAGCCCCTTCCAGCATGGTGAGGTCTTCGTTACCGAGGATGGTTACGAGTCCGACCTGGACCTGGGTCATTACGAGCGCTTTATTGATGAGAACCTGACCCGCGATTCCAACTTTACGACCGGCGCCATCTATAAGAGCTTGATCGCCCGCGAGCGTCGCGGCGACTTTTTGGGCGGTACCGTGCAGGTGATTCCTCACGTCACCAATGCCATTAAGGACAAGTTCCGCCGCATCGAGGAGCAGACCGGCTCCGATGTAGTCATCACCGAGCTGGGCGGCACGATCGGCGACATCGAGTCCCAACCGTTTGTCGAGGCCATCCGTCAGTACCGCAAGGAGGCCGGCCCCGAGAACGTCTGCTATATCCACGTGTCGCTCGTTCCCTATATCGCCGCCGCCCACGAGGTCAAGACCAAGCCCACGCAGCATTCCGTCAAGGAGCTCCGCAGCTTTGGCATCCAGCCCGATATCATCGTGCTGCGCTCCGACCACCATATCGATGACGCTATCCGCGGAAAGATCGCAAGCTTCTGCGACGTCGACACCGATTGTGTCTTTACCAACGAGGACTGCGCGAGCATTTACGATGTTCCGCAGCTGCTTGCCGAGCAGGATTTTGACCTGCGCATTTGCGAGCGCCTGGGTCTGGACCCGCGTGAGCGCGACATGAGCGAGTGGAACGAGTTCCTGCGCAAACAGAACCACGCCAACCATCACGCCGACAAGGTGAAGATCGCCGTCGTGGGCAAGTACACGCAGCTGCCCGATGCGTACCTGTCGGTTATCGAGGCCCTGCACCATGCGGGCGTCTTCTACGATCGCCATGTGGACGTCCAGCTGGTCGACGGCGAGAGCCTCGACGAGCAGAATGTCTCCGAGGTTCTGGGCGACGCCTCGGGCATCCTGGTCCCCGGCGGCTTTGGCAAGCGCGCCCTGGAGGGCAAGATCCTCGCGGCCGAGTTTGCCCGTGAGCACAAGATTCCGTATCTGGGCATTTGCCTGGGTATGCAGGTGGCCGTGTGCGAATTTGCGCGCAACGTCGTCGGCCTTGCCGGCGCCAGCTCCTCCGAGTTCGATCCGGATGGCCCGTATAGCGTCATCGATCTGATGAGCTCGCAGGAGGACGTGACCGAGAAGGGCGGCACCATGCGCCTGGGCGCCTATCCGTGCAAGCTCGCCGCCGATACCCTCGCTCGCGAGGCATATGGCGAGGAACTCGTCTACGAGCGTCACCGTCATCGCTTTGAGTTCAACAACGCCTTCCGCGACCAGCTCGAGGACGCCGGTTTGGTTATCTCGGGCCTGTCGCCCGACGAGCGCCTGGTCGAGATGGTCGAGCTGCCGCGCGACGTGCATCCGTGGTATGTGGCAACCCAGGCTCATCCCGAGTTCAAGAGCCGCCCGACCAACCCGCAGCCGCTGTTCCGCGAGTTCGTGCGCGCTTCGATCGGCCAGCACGAGGGTGTCGACCGTCTGCAGGTGACGCCCATGAACCTCGCTACGGACTAAGGGTGCCGGCGAATAAGGAACATACCGAAGCTACTCCCTCGTCGCTCGCCGTGGCGGCGGGGGAGTATCTCGATTACCTCGCGGTCGAGCGGGGTTTGGCGCGCAACACGATTGCGGCCTATCGTCGTGACCTGACGACGTACTGCGCCTATCTGGAGCGGGCGGGTATTGTGTCCTTTGAAGAGGTGACCCGTCAGGTCGTGGAGGGCTTTGTCGCCGACCGTCGCGATGGGGGCTATTCGGATGCCTCGGTGGAGCGTGCGCTTGCGGCCGTGAAGGGCCTGCATGCCTTTTTGGTGCGCGATGGGGCTGTGGCCCAAAATCCAACGGCGGCGTTGCGCCTGCCTAAAAAGGCTGAGCGTTTGCCGGAGTATCTATCGGTGGAGGATGTCTCGGCGCTGCTCGATCAAGACTTCCCCGAGGGCGAGATGGGCTTGCGCGACCATGCCATCTTGGAAGTGCTCTACGGATGCGGTTTGCGTGTGAGCGAGTTGGTGGGGCTCGATGTGGGCGATATCCATATCGACGATGGCTTTGTGCTCGTTCGCGGTAAGGGCTCAAAGGAACGCCTGTCCCCGCTGGTAGGAAGCGCGGCGCGAGCTCTGACGCTTTATGTAACTGAGGGGCGTTCTCGCTTGGCGGCCCATGCCCGCGGAACCGAGACCTCGGCGGTCTTTTTAAATAAGAACGGCCGCCGTCTGTCGCGCCAGGGCATCCATGCCATCTGTGAGCGCTACGGGCGCCAGGTGGGACTGGTGGGGCTCCATCCCCATACGCTGCGTCACTCCTTTGCCACCCATATGCTTGCGGGCGGCGCAGACCTCCGTGTGCTACAGGAGATCTTGGGACATGCCGATATATCGACCACGCAGGTCTACACGCATGTCGATCGTACGCAACTGACCGAGGTCTATCTGGCGGCGCACCCGCTGGCGCATCGTTAACACATCGCTGACCTGCATATTTATAGGTATTTGGGGGCGGGCTCCAGATTGCCGCGGCGTGCTTTTGCGCGCGCATGGGCAATCTGGGGCCCGTCCCATTTTTCGCCAGACACCGACGCGGTGGTGGGCTGTGTGTGTCGTGGGTGGGGGAGTTTGGGGGCGATGTGAACGGCATGTAAAGGGACGCAAAAATCGCCTCAAGGTCAACTTGAAGGTTGAGGTTGAACGGCGGGGTGCCACAGGTGGCATCCCGCCGTTGCTGTAAACACAACATATTGTGTTTTCGAACATATGCTTGGGGCGTTTTGCGATATATGGTGGGTGGAGTGGTGG
>JAUMOL010000009.1 GCA_031295385.1 Collinsella sp. | reverse complement strand
TCGGCCACGTCAAGGACGAGTTCTACAGGGGCCGCGAGTGGAAGACGTTCGAGGATTTCAAACGCGACCTGGAGGAATACATAGTCCACTGGAACACGAGCCGGAGGCAGGTAAGATTGAAGGGCCTGACCCCGGAGGAGTTCCGGAATCAGGCCCTCGCGGCCTAGTCGCTATTTAGGGCGTCCAAGATTTGGGACGCAGTTCATTGTCCGTTCTAGCGGGCTTAATCAGGTGATCGGTTAACGCGCAGTAGTGCAGGCAAACCTTACGCAAACAGGCCGTAGATGCTGATGTTGGCCTTGGCGTACAGGCCGTTGGCGTACTCGGTCCACTTGGAGCTAGCGCCTGAGGCCTGCGAGGAATACTGCTGGTAGGCGGTGTAATAGGCGGTCATGGCCTGCTTATAGGTAGCGCTATCGGCCGTAAAGGCATCATCGGCAAAGGCCTTGGCATAGGTGCTGTCGGCATCCTTCCAAGTGCCCTTTGAGCTATCCCACTCATCGCCGGCAAGGTTGATGATGTAGTCGGCGTAGTCCTTGCTCGCGGTCTCCTCGTTGCCGTCAGCAGGCTCGGTCGGGGCGGTCGGCATGCTTGCGGAGCTATCTCCCACCTTCTTCTTGTAGAGCTTCTGCAGCGTCGCGGACTGGCGGACGATCTGCTTGGCCTGATCCTTGGACACGCCATACTGCGTGGCCATGGTCTTGTAGTCGGAGGTGCCGATGGAATCCTCGGCGTACTGCTTCATTTCCTTGGAAGAGACGGTAATGCCCTCGTCCTCGGCAGCGTCCAGCAGAATCTGGTTGCGCACGTAGGACAGGATAACGTCGGCAGACGGAGCGGTGTAGTTGCCGTCATCGTCCTTGACGGTGTCGAGGCTGTACTGGCTCTCAATGGCTTCGCGCGCAGTAATGTCGCTCTTCTTGCCGTTGTAGCTATAGCTTGCCACGGTCGAATCGAGCTGGTCCTCGGTCAGGATCGCCGAGCCGATGCCCTTGCCGCCAAAACCACCGTTGCCGATAAAGAAACCGATCACGGCAGCGATCACGACGGCGACCACAAAAGCGGCAATCATCGTCTTCTTGTGCTTGCAAGCGTGGTCGTCCACGTCGGAGTCGTTGTCCTCATCCTGTTCCTCGGGCATGAGGTTCTCGTCGGCGGCGTCCGCGGCGATCTTTGCCTCCAGGCGAGCGTCCTCCTCCTCGGCGGTCGTGCCGGCGGCAATATGTTCGGCAGACGTGCCGGCGACCAGGTCGATCTTCTCGTCCTCATCACCGTCGGGGCCTTCGCCGCGCTCGATGATCTGGATGCCGTCGATCTCGTCCTTCTCGTCCTTCTTTTGAATCAGACCCATATCGGTTACTCCTTGTTAGGAAACATAGTCCCCAATAGAATACGCCCGGCAGAGCGCCGGGCGTATTGATTCTTAGGTTATACGCAAACACTTAAGTACTATTTAGGCGTTTGCAGCGTGCATACCTTAGGCCAGGTGAGCGATAACGGCATCGGCAAAGGCCTGCGTGCCCACAGCGCCCTCAATGGAGCCGGTCTGGGCACGACGCACGTCACCGGTAACCTGCTCGCCCTCGTCGAGCGTGGCAGATACGGCGGCGCGAATGCGATTGGCAGCATCGTTCTCGCCCAGGTGATCGAGCATCATCGCAGCAGAGAGGATCTCGGCCGTGGGGTTGGCGATATCCTGACCGGCGATATCGGGCGCGGAGCCGTGCGTCGCCTCAAAGATGGCGCAGTCGGCACCGATGTTGGAGCCGGGGGCCATCCCTAAGCCGCCCACCAGGCCGGCGCACAGGTCGCTCACGATGTCGCCGTACAGGTTGGGCAGCACCAGGACATCGAAGTCGTTGGGGTTCTGGACCAGGCCCATGCAGGTGGCGTCGACAATCTTGTCGTTGAACTCGATATCGGAATAGTTGGCGGCCACCTCGCGCGCCACGCGCAGGAACAGGCCGTCGGTCGCCTTCATGATGTTGGCCTTGTGCACGGCCGTCACCTTTTTGCGGCCGCAGCGGCGGGCATACTCAAAGGCATACTCCACAATGCGGCGGCTCTTGGCGATAGAGATCGGCTTGATCGAGATCGCGGAATCGGCGGCGAAGGTCTTTTGGCCCGAACGCTCAACGAGCTGCGAAAGCTCCTCGACCTCGGCAGCGCCCTCATCGAACTCGATGCCGGCGTAGAGGTCCTCGGTGTTCTCGCGCACGATAACCAGGTCGACGTCGCGGAAGCGCGAGCCGTCGCCCGGCTGCGACAGGCAGGGGCGCACGCAGGCGTACAGGTCGAAGTGCTTGCGCAGGGCCACGTTGACGCTGCGGAAACCCGTGCCGACCGGCGTGGTGATGGGGCCCTTGATGGCAACCTTGGTCTCGGCGACCGCATCGAGCACGTGCTGGGGCAGCGGCGTGCCAAACTCGTCCATGACGCCGGCGCCGGCCTCCTGGACATTCCAGTTGATCTGGACACCAGTGGCCTCGACCACGCGGCGCATGGCCTGCGTAATCTCGGGACCGATACCGTCACCGGGAATCAGGACTACATCGTGCGCCATAATCTGTTACTCCTCGTCTTCGGCGTCGTCAGATTTTTTAACGCTAGCACGCTTCTTCTTTTTGGAGAGATCCAGGCCAAAACGTTTAACAAGCATTTCGCAAATCTCGCTCGAACGGGCCTTGAGATAGCTGCCCTTACCGTTCTCGGCATCGAACTTAAGGCGCAGCGCGAGCTTCTCGGCAACCTCGGCGTCGATCTCGCCCTGGCAAAACTCGTACAGGCAACCGAGCATGTCGCGATACTCAAGGTCGCCGTGGTAGCACTGGATGGCCTCGTCCAGGATGGGCCAAGCCTCGCGCGAACGCTCGACGCTCGTGGCACCCCACACGCACAGCAGGCGGAAGGCGGCATAGCGCAGCGTGGAGGAGATCTCGTCGAACAGCGCGGTCTCGGCGCCCTCAAAGGCATCGCCCAGCTGCTCGGGGCAGGTGGTGGCGAGCGCCGTCAGGGCATCGAGGACCTCCCAGCGGGTCTGCGCCTCGGGGCGGTCGAGCGCCTCGATCAGCGCGGGCACGCAGGGCACGACGCGCTGCGGATCGCGCTCGGCAAGCAGGTGCAGCACGCGGGCGGCAAACTGGCGGATGCGGCGCGTGGGGCAGCCGAGCTCCTTGACCAGACGGTCGACGGCGTTCTCGTTCTCCTCTGCCAGCTGAAGCTGTGCCAGCTCCTCGTCGGTGAGCTGTTCGTCTTTGTTTTCTGCCATAGTTACCTCTTCTTACTATTTCTTAGCGTGCTTGCCAGCACCCTTGCTGTCATCGGTGACCGAGATGAGCTGTCGGTCGGCCGCGCCATTGCGACGCGCACGGCGGCGTTCCTCAGCGTCGCCCGCGTCGGCGGCGGCGCGATGAGCCTTGTTGACGTTAAAGACCTCGTCGTGCTTGCGCCACGGACCGACGGACTCGCCAAAGCTCATCTTAAGGCCGGCGATAAAGCCGCCGAGCCAGCCGATCGGCGCAAACTGCACCAGCGGGAACAGCGAAAACACCCAGGTCAGTAGAACGACTGCCGCCGCGCCTGCAAAATTGGCAATCCAGTAGTCGCGCTTGGTGATCACGCGCTTTTCGCAGGCCCACTGGCCGCACAAAAAGCCAATGTAAATCGCAAAGATAAAGAGCACCAGCGCGAGCACCACGAACGTCCAGCTCATGGGCGCTACTCCCCGTGATGGTGGCCGCAGCAGCACTCGTGGCCGTCATCATGGCCGTGGCCGCCACAGCACTCGTGGTCCTCGCCATGGTGGTGGCCGCAACCGCACTCGTGGTCGTCTCCATGCTCGCCGCAACCGCAGCCTTCCTCGTGAGCACCGTGCTCCTCGGGACGATACTGCGACCAGTCCAGACCGGCGGCGATGGCGTCGGCCTCCTCCTTATAGAGGACCGCGATGGCCTGGGTACCCAGCTTGGCGCCGCCGATGGCGTCGAGCATATCGTAGAGCGTAAAGGCCACGTCGGCGCCGGGCAGCGCGAGCTCGCGGTCATCGGCGTAGGCGAGCGCCAGGCGCAGGTCCTTAATGAAGTGCTCGACCATAAAGCCGGGCTTGTAGTCGCCGTCGAGCGCCTTGGGAGCCAGACTCTCCATGGCGCCGGACTTGCCGGTGCCGCCCAGGATCATCTGGCGGGTCTTCTCCAGGTCAAGGCCGCTCAGCTCGGCAAATGCCATGGCGTCTGCCATGCCGACCATGCAGGCGCCCAGCGACACCTGGTTGGCGAGCTTGGCAGCCTGGCCCTTGCCGGCGCCGTCGAAGCAGCAGATGTTGGCCGCAAAGGTGGCAAGGATGTCGCGGACCGGCGCGATGTCGTTCTCGGTAGCGCCCACGATAGCCGTGAGCGTGCCGGCGATAGCACCCGACTCGCCGCCGGTGACGGGGCAGTCAAACGCCATACGACCAGAAACCTGGGCGGCCTCGGCAATGTCGCGCGCGAGCTCGGGCGAGCTCGTGGTGAGGTCGATCAAGACCGCGCCCGGCTTGGTGCACGCGAGCAGGCCGTCGCCCGCCAGGTAGAGCTCTTCGACCTCGGAGGGATAACCCACCATGGTAAAGACAACGTCGGCGTTCGCCGCGGCATCTGCCGGCGTATCAGCCCAGGCGGCACCGCGCTCGATAAGCGCGGCGGCCTTGGACTTGGTGCGGTTGTTGACCGTGACGGGATAGCCGGCATCCAGGATGTGACCGGCGATGGGGGCACCCATGATTCCGGTGCCGATAAATGCGACAGAGAGCTTGTTTGCCATGAAACCTTTCCTTTTGGGTTGGGTGATGCTACCAGGTTAAATACTCGGTGCCAGCGCTTGAGCTGCGGGGCGCCTGTGGTTGTAGCGCCTGTCTACTCACCACGCACACGGCGCGCGATGCGGTCGGAAAGCGAGGCCTTCTCGGCGCGGTTCTTGCCCCAAAATGCAAGCGCCACCATGCCGGGCCCCACGTGCGAGCCGATGGTAGGACCGACGGAACTACGGATAATCGTGGCGTCGGCGCAGCCTTCCTCCTTGCGGATGGCGGCCTCGAGCCAGTCACCGTCCTTCTCGGCATCGGCAGTCATAATAGCGATGGGCATGGTGCGATCGGGCACGTAGTTCTCGCGGAACGACTTGAGGATGGACTTGAGCGCCTTCTTGCGGCCGCGGTTGACGCCGATCAGCGACAGCGAGCCGGCAAGGTCGTAGGAGAGCTCGGGCTTGACATCGAGCTTTGCCGTGAGCTGCGCCGCCGCGGGCGGAATGCGGCCGCCGGCGGCCAGTGCGTCAAAGCTCTCGAGCGTAAAGTAGCCGTGCACGTAGGTCTTGGCCTCGTTTGCCCAATCGACCAGCTGCTTGGCGGTGAGTCCCGCCGAGCGCTGGCGCACGGCCTCGAGCGCCAGGAGCTCGCCGGTCGCACAGGGTAGGGCGTTGTCGACCACGTAGAGCTCAAAGTTGGAATACTCGGCGCGCACGGCATCTGCCGCCTGGCACGCGGAGTTGTAGCTCGACGACAGCGCCGAGGTAAAGCACAGGTAGACCGTGGGCGTGCCCTCTTTGGCGCACTCGGTAAAGAACTCGATATAGCGACCGAGCGACACAGCCGAGGTGGACACGCGGGCACCGGCGCGCATGCGGTCGTAGAACTCCTTAGGGCTCATGCTCGACCAGATGTCATCCGTGCGCTCCTCGCCATCGATAATGAAGGGGAAACCCAGGATATCGACATCGAGGTTCACGGCGACCTCGGGGCTAAAGTCGCAGCAGGTATCGACGACGATGCGGCAACGGTCCGAATGACCGGCGGATGCGGCCTTGTCCATCAAAGCGACTCCTTACGTAAAAAAGGCGGCCATCCGCATGGGATGGCCGCCAGCCGTTAACTCATGCAAGTTAACGTATTTTACTCGTCAAGTGTTTCGATACGGGGCTTGATGATGCCATATCCACCATTCTTACGGTGATACACCACATTGATGAGGCCAGTCGTCGCGTTCTCGAACACGTAGAAGTCGTGGCCGAGCAGATCGGTCTGTACCAGCGCCTGCTCCTCAGTCATAGGGGTGACATCGATGACCTTCTCGCGGACGAGCAGGTCGTCCTCCTCCTCGGGCAGCAGCAGGTCGGCCAGATCCTCGACGCGCTCGACCGGTGCGACATCCGCGGCGCTGGCACCACCCTGGCGGTTGTCCACGACCTTGGTCTTAAACTTGCGCAGCTGGCGGGTAACCTTATCGGCGGAGAGGTCGATGGCGGCATACATATCTGCGCCGTGCTCGGCAACGCGAATCACAGAACCGCGGGCACGAACCGTGACCTCGACAATTGCCGGGTTGGGGTTCGAGGGATTCTTCTCATAACGAAGCACAACGTCGACCGTCATGGGCTCGATATCGAAAACCTTGAGCGCCTCGCCGATCTTCTCATCCACATGCGCACGCAGAGCATCGGTTACCGTCGTCTTGCGTCCAGAAACCTTGATATCCATACGTGGCTCCAATCTGCCTCGGGAACTTACTGTATTGGCTATGTACCCATTGCCGTGCATTTAATCACGCGGATTCACAAAGACCCGAATAACGATTGCTTGATACCGCATACCGAAGTCTCGCACTTTTCCGTGGCAAAGTGCGCTATGGGAGTGCGACGGCCGCTTTGGTTTTGCACCTGAAAAATGTCTTTGACCTGCTGGTTTTATGGAAACGAAAAAGCCGGGCTCCCCTGTTGGGAAAGCCCGGCCATGCGTGTTGAAACCGTGAAGAGGTGTCCCTCCTAGCGCATAGGAGACTCCACCCCTAGCAATAACTAGCTATTGAGCTTGTTAATGTCGTCGTCGGTGATAGCGCCCTCCTGGCTGGACGATTTATTCTCGGAGGTTGCACCCTCGCTGTTCGAATCGGAGGATGCGGACTCGCTGGATCCGGTGTCGGTCGACTGCACGTCAGCGCCCGAAACCGTCTTAGTGGTAAGGTCATAGGGCATCGTGCCATACCAGACAGAGTGGACAGCCTCGAGCGTGCCGTCGGCCGTAATACCGTCGAGGGCATCGCTCACGGCACGGCATAGCTCATCGTTGGCCGCGAGGCCCGCGACGCCGAGCGTCGAGGGTGTCTCGAGCGCGCCGACGTAAGAGATCTGGCTCATCAGGCGCGCAAGGTAGCCGCCGGCCGTGGAATCGCAAATCACGTAGTCGATCTCGCCGGACTCGAGCGCCTCAAAGCACTCGTTGATGTTGGAGAAGGTCTTTTGGTTGGCCGTGACGCTCTGTTTGGCGAGCGCTTCCCGCGATGCCGAGGAAGCCTGAACACCCAGGGTAGCGGTGTTAAGCGTTTCGGTGGAAACGCTCCGTGACTCGCCGTCGCTCGTCTTTCCGAACACCGCCGCAGCGTCGTACAGGCAGGTACCAAGCGTGCTGATATCACCATCCGTGGAATTGATGTCACCAATGAAGATGTCAGCCTTTTTGTCGCCAAGCGCGGAATTGGCAGATGACGCATCGACGAAGGCAACCTTAAGGCCCATACGGCTTGCAAGGGCGCGGGCAGCGTCGACCGCGTAGCCCGTGAGGTTACCATCGGAACCCTGCATGGCCTGCGGAGCATCGGAGGTATCGAGGGCAACCGTCAGGGTACCGGGAGTGACCAGGGCATCGTCCGACACCGCCGGCGTAACGGTCTCGCGCTCGATCTGGTCAATCGTGGGCGTCGTGAACGTGGACAGTGGATTGAACGCGCATCCGCTCAAGCCCAATACGGCAATGACCGCCGCGGTCCCAGCACCTAACCGAGCCGCGTGCATCAAGCTGCCCCTCACCATGTCCACTACCCTGCCTTCTGTGTCGTATACGATCCGTGCGTTGCGCGGAATAACGGGTTGTTCCCACCAGCTGACCTGGTATTTGACCCCACACTTGCGCACCGGGGTGTTTGCTCGGGAGGCCGTAGCCACCTTCACGACTGGCCCGCTCGCCCGCGAGGCGGTATTGCCCCAAAGAAAGTAGAACGGACGGTGCGGCTTACATCTAGGACGCGCCATGATCGCGCCGCGCGCACGCGGTCGCTTACGTGGATCCCTTTGACCGCGTCTGTCTTGGACTAGGACGGGCATTTCGTCCGTCCGCAACCACAGCCTGGCAGGAACGTAGCGCATTATAGCTAAGTTCAAGCTAAAGTTTAAGGTTAGGGGCGTCATTCGCACCGTGAGCACAGATTTTGCAGGTCGGAGCGGACTATTCGTGCCCCCATGAAGCCCGGAGCTCCCCTACGGGGAGCTCCGTGGCACCCGCCTCAGGGTGCCGTGGCCAAAAAATAGCAAATATGAGTACTGTTACCAATTTAGTAGCAGACAATTTTGGCCTCTCGGACAGATTTTGCGCTCAGTGTCGCCAACCTGATGCTTAGTTATTCTACATTTGTTTATTATCTTCTTACTTTACGACGCCTCCGAGTCCTAAATTCCTTGATTTTGCTGTTACTGATTTAGTGACAGTACTCATATTTGCCATATTTTGGCCAGGGCATATGATTTACCCCCTATTTTCGACGCGAATTAGACCGGCTTAAGCCCAAAACACGCCCGCAGCGTGTTAAGCAACGCCTCTTGCTTCTTCCTGCGGGCATCGACACGATTCCGGTACCGCTTTCGCATACGCTGGTGGATGCGCCATGCGAGCGCTTCCATCGCTTCCATGTCGCAGAGCATTTCGTTGTTGACCGTCGCGACCTCGATTCCCATAGTAATCAAGCCCGTGTTGCGCTTTTCATCATGGATACGTCCCCTCCGAGAAGAATGGCCCAGCTCACCGTTGTATTCCAAGTCAAACCGGGCTGCTTCCTGAAAGGCATCGCAAACCGCATGCGGCATCCCCGAGATCGCCTGTGCACGGTCGTTGAACTCGATCTTGTAGTCGGTCTTAAAGGGACCACAGGCAAATCCGCCATAGGAAAACGGAAGCGAAAACATGGCAAGCATGATGCACTCCATGGGTGAACGCAGGTTTTCCGACAGATAGGGACACAGCCGCCGCAGCTGCTTGGCCGCGCTCCCCTTGCATGCCGCGAGGTAATCTACCAGGCAATCGGGTGTCAGCACGGACTCGACCTCAAAGTAACCGACATCTGGCGGCTGGTCTTTGTCCTTTGCCAATTTGTTCACGACAGGCGAGGTGTAGGGAGGCAGATACTTCCCGCGGTCACTCAGTGAAATCTTAGAGCACAGCTCCTGGGCCAGGGCAAATGCCTGGATGCAGCCGACCTCGCGCGCGACGGCTACGCAAAGGGCCTCGGGAGATAGACTGTACACCCCCGGTTCCACCTCTAGAATCGAGCCGGCGGGCAACTCGGAGCATACGGACCAGCTCACGCCAAGAATACGGCGGCGCTGCGCTGCAGACCCTACCAGCAAGCACAAATCCTCTTGCGCCTCGCCGCTTGCGGCCCCAATCCGCACCAAATCGGGAAGATAGATGTCCTCGGTCGAGGGCGACGATGTGCGCAGCACACGGCGCTCTTCATCGGGATTAAGGTCCTTCCAGCTTATATAGCCCATCTGCCGGCGCTCGGCGCGCATCATGCGTAGCGCCGAGGCGCCAGTTGGGATTACGGAAGCCGCTAGCTGCTCTTTTGTCGGTTTGTTGCACCACCTGATTGTTACCGCCACATGAATCACCCCTACCAAACGCGTGCGACAGCGAGGCCATCAACGGCCGTGGCACCGGCGCGCTTGAGTTCCGCCGAAGCCGCTGCCATCGTCGCACCCGTGGTGATAACGTCATCGATAAGCAGCAGGCGGCGGCCGTGCACATCCTCAACCGTCTCGTACATACCTCGGGCACGCTCGCGGCGCTCCTCACGACCGAGTTCGCGCTGGTCGCCATGCCCGTACTTGACGAGAGCATCGAGCAGAGGAACACCCGACAGCTCGCAAAATGGGCGCGCAATAGCCTCCATATGATCAAAACCACGCCGCCGAAACGCTGCCGCCGTCGCAGGCACAAACACCACCGCATCCGCACCGGAAAGCACGCCTCCGTAGCGATCGGGAGCTACGACCTGGGCATGCAGGGCGGTGTCGTAGAGCAGCTCCGCCAGATACGGAGCCAGACGTCGCTCGCCCGCATCCTTGTACGCTTTAATGATGCGCGGCAGCGGATGCGCATAGACGGCGCACGCCAGGCAGCGGTCGAGCGCCTCCGCCATTGCCGAAGACGTGCCCTCGACCGAACACTCAGTGCACAGCAAATCCCCAAACGGGGCGCCACATCGGGTGCAGCTATGACGTGGGTCGATGAGCGTGAGCGCGGCCAGGCAGTCTTGGCAAATAAGCGCACCGGCGCGCTCGCAGCCGGTACATCGTGTTGGCGACAATGCCTCGAGCGCCTCGTACGTCGCGCGCTCGGCAAACGGTAGCAATTCGTCCGCAAACGGTAGGGCACCGGCACTCTGCAGACGGCTCAATATGTTCAGATGGCTCTTCAAGACACAACCCTCCCTACGCCCGATCGCAGGGAGGGTTGTTGATTCGGCGCTATGATACCCCGATGCGCTCGGGGCAAGGCAGGTTAAATCCGCTCGCGGGCGTTATTCGCCGGCGGGCGGTTGTGGTGCGGACGAAGACGGGGTCGAGCCCTCGCCACCATCCTGGCGCGGCTTGCGGGAACGACGACGGCGACGGCGCTTTTGACCCTGGTCGGCCGAGCCCTCGCCACCGCGATTCTCGCGCGGCTCGCGCTCGTCGCGAGCGGCGCCACGCGAAGCCTTGGCAGCCGCTCCCCCGCCATCCCCGGGACGACGGCGCGTGACCTTGACCTCGCCATCCGAGACCTGATCGGCCACGGAGGGCACTGAGGGCTTCTGCTGCGCGCCCGAGGAATGGCGACGGCGCGGACGCGGCGCGCGCTCCTCCTCGCCACGTGACTTGCCGCTCTTGTCGACAGGCGCATCGGAGGCCGAGGCGCCCTTGGAAGCGGCACCGGCCTCGCGAGCAGCTGCGGCGCGGAAGGCGTCCTCGCGCTCCTCGCTCGACAGATGACGGCGGCGGCGACGTGTGGGGTTCATGCCGCCGCCGCGATTCTGCTGCTGGGGCTGCTGAACCTCGCGCTCGCGAGAGGCGTTCTTGCCCGCGGCTGCAACCTCGGTAGCATCGCCCGAGCCCGTGCGCTTGCGGCGGCGACGGCCATCGGCCGCCCCCTCGGCCTCGGGCGCCTCGACCTTGCCGCGGCCCTTTCCGCGGCCACGACCCTCGCCCTGACCCTGACCGGAGCGAGCATCGGATTCGGCATCGCGGCGACGGCGCTTGGGCATCGACGTGCCGGCCAGACGGTCGGCACTCGACAGGCCATCGCCCACGTCGACGCCGTTCTCGCGATCGAGCTCCATGAGCGCCAGGCGCATCTCGGGCGATTCGATGCGCTCGAGCACGTCGCGCGTCACGCAGTCGGGGCGGCAGTTGCAGCCCTGCTCGGCGGCCTTCTTTTTGCAACTCTCCGAGCACGTCATATCGGCTAGGTTGACCTTAAAGACCTTGCCGTTCTCCAGGCGCAGCACCAGCTGCTCACGCGGCGTGTCATACTCCTGAATACGCGCCTTGCCGAGCGGCGTATCGATGAGCGTCTTCTTTTTGGGCGCACGGCTCTTAAAGTCCTTGTACGCCTCGAACTCATAGCGCAGGCAGCACATCAGGCGGCCGCAAACGCCGCTGATCTTGGACGAGTTGAGCGGTAGGTCCTGCTCTTTTGCCATGCGGATCGAGACGGGCTCAAACTGTCCGCCAAAGCGCGTGCAGCAGAGCTCCTGTCCGCACTGGGCATAGCCGCCCACCAGGCGGGTCTCGTCACGCACGCCGATCTGGCGCATATCGACGCGAATGTGCAGCGTCGAGGACAGGTCCTTGACGAGCTGGCGAAAATCGACGCGCTCCTCGGCTGCAAAGTAGAACACGGCCTTCTCGCCGCCAAACAGGTACTCGACGCCCACCGGCTTCATCTCGAGGTCGAGCTCCTTGACCAGGCGGCGGAAGTCGACCATGGCCTCGTCGCCCTGGATGGCCAGGTCATCGGCAAGCTGCAGGTCGATGTCGCTCGCCACGCGCAGCACGGGCTTGAGCGGCTGACCGATCTCGTCTTGCGGCACCTCAAAGGGATCGGTAGTGACCAGGCCGATCTCGGTTCCGCGCTCGGTGGAGCAAATGGCATAATCGGCCTCGAGGATATCCAGATCCTGCGGATCGAACCACAGGTCGCGCGAGGCATAGGTAAACTTAACGGGTACGACTAACGGCATTTCAGTGCCTTCCTGATATCGAACAGCATGACCTCGATGGCCAGCTGGGGAGTAACGTTTCTGGCGATGTTGCGCTCGGCGGTCGCGACTGCCTCGAGCGCCCGTGTGGCACCCGCAACATTGGTCGCGGCGGCAAGCCGACCGATCGTGTCGCGCACGTCTTCGTTCACCACGTCGGCCGCCTCGTCCTGAAGCGTCAGCAGCACGTCGCGCATGAGCGTCCGCGCGCTCGCCAGCGCTTCCATGATACCCGAACGCTCGCGCGCGTTGAGTTCGCGCTTGTTGCGGTCCTCAAGCTGCTTCAATGCTCCACGCGACAGGTAGTCGGCGTTTTGCTCGAGCACCTTTTCCTGTGTGGACTTGACCTCGGCGAGCGGTGCCTTGACGGCGACAATGAGCGACTTGGCGCGACTGAGCACATCGGCCTCGTCGGCGGCGATGAGCGAGTCGATGGCACGGACCATCTGGCGACGGGCGTCCTGGCGCTCGGCGCTCTTGAGGAACTCGATACCACGCGTAGGGCTTCCCGCCACGGCGACGGCCATGCGACAACGCGCGATATCCTGGCCCGTCGCGCGGCTCACGGCCTGCGCGGCCACAGTGGGCGACACCAGCCGAAACGGCACGCACTGGCAGCGGCTCACGATGGTGGGCAGCATCACGTCGGCCGAGGTGCCCAACAGGATGAACATGACACCCTCGGGCGGTTCCTCGAGCGTTTTGAGCAGCGCGTTGGCGGTGTTGGCGCGCAGCTGTTCGGCACGGTCGATGATGTAGACCTTTGCCTTGGCGCGGATGGGTGCCAGGGGCACGTCGTCGAGCAGCTCGCGGGTCTGCGCGATGAGGTAGCCCGTAGCACTTTCGGGCGTGTAATAGTGCACGTCGGGATGCGTATGGCGGGCGACGCGTACGCAGCTGTCGCACGAGCCACAGCCGCCCTGCTCGCACAGGAATGCCTGGGCAAGCGCCCATGCGGCGTCGAGCTTACCGGCGCCGGGCGCGCCCAAAAACAGGTAGGCGTGCGATGCGCGGCCGCTTGCGATGGCGTTGGTCAAGAAGTCGCGCACGCGCTGTTGGGTGTCGAGCTTGGCCAGCAGGCTTGCCTGAGCGGGGGCCATGTTACTCGGCCTCCTTGGCAAGCGCGGCGGCGACGGCGTCTTGGGGAATGTCGAGACCGTACGCGCGAACCTGCTCGACCGTCTTCGCAAAGACTTCCTCTATGGTCGCGGTGGCGTCGATGAGCTTTACGCGATTTGGTTCCTCGGCGGCAATGGCGCTAAACCCCTCGTAAACACGCTCCTGGAATGCCATGCCTTTTGCCTCCATGCGATCTGCCGCGCCACGGGCTGCCATGCGTAGCGCCGCCTGCTCGGGCGTGATGTGGTAGACGAGCGTGAGCGCCGGGTGTGTTCCCGCGACGGCCAGGTTATTGGCATCGCACACTATCTGGCGATCGAGGCCGTCGGCAAATGCCTGGTAGCAGGTCGTGGAATCGTAGAAGCGGTCGCACAGGACCACCTTGCCGGCCGCGAGGGCGGGAGCTATGACCTCGTGCACCAACTGAGCGCGCGCCGCCTCGTAGAGCAGCAACTCGCAGGTGTCGCCCATCGCCGTATTGGCGGGGTCGAGCAGCAGAGCGCGGATCTTTTCGCTGATGGCGGTGCCGCCCGGCTCGCGCAGGCTCACAACCTGGTAGCCAGCGAACTCAAGCGCGCGGGCAAGCAGGCGCGCCTGCGTAGACTTGCCGGCACCGTCGACGCCCTCGAGCGTGATAAAGCTATGTTGAGCGGGCTCAAAAGCCATGGGCGCAGCCCCTTCCTACAAGGCGCGTAAATGCAGATATATCAACCAAGCCATGATACCCCAGCGTCCGGCGCACCCCAAATCCCACCTAGCCATCGAGGCATCCCCGAAGTTGCGGTGAAATAGGGACTGATTGAAGCTCTGAGACCGCCAAACAGTCCCTATTTCACCGCAACTTATGATGGGGAATTTTGTGTGCTGGGTATAATCGTCGTATTGCATTGAAATGTGGCGAAAGGAGTGGCAATGTCTCGGTATTGCGCCTCGTGCGGCAAGCTTCTTGCAGATAATGCCAAGTTCTGCACCTCGTGCGGTGCACCCGTTGAGCAAACAGCCGCGAGCGATAGCCAGCCCGCTTTTGAGCAGACCGGCTCCCTTGATACGCCGCAAGCCAAGGCGGACGACCCCCTCGCCTATCGCCCCGACCCCGCCGCAAGCCCCGCGGCCGTCGAGACCACGCAGCGCATACCCGTCGCGAGCGGCTCGCCCCAACAGCAGCCGGCTCCCGCACACGCGCCCGCTTCGCCACAGACCCCCGCTCCCAAAAAGAGCGGCGCCGGGCCGCTTATCGCCGTTATTGTTGTGCTGGTGGCGATCATCATCGCCCTGGTCGTTTTCTTTGTGATCAAGCCTTTCGACAACGCCGCCACGCAGACGACTGCCGAGGTAGCTAAGCTGCGCCATGACGTCGACGACGATGACCTAAAGCCTCTCGGCGATCCCAACAGCCTGTACGACGATGATGACGATGACGACGAGGATGGCGGCGAAGCAACGCTCTCCGAGCAGAATCTCTACCGCCGACTGAGCGAATACTACGACTTGCTCGAAGACCTCGACAACTACGTCCGTGGCTGCGCGCAGAACTTCAACGGCAGCTATCTGGAAGAAGATCGCACCACCCGTCAAAATCTCGCCGACGTCGCCGAGCGCACAGAGGACACCATCGAGCAGTATTACGACATCGTCGAGGACCTGGACGTCCCGACGAGCTCTAAGAACTACAGTTCCTGGAAAGACATCGTTGCCCTGTATGACGACCTGGATCACCGCATTGACGCAATCTGTGATGCCTGGGAGATCAGCCTGAAATACACCAAGCCTGCGGATCACAAGAATGAGATCGTGGCGCCGCTGTCGCGCGACAACGTGGCGGGCACCAATGACAATAAGTACCGCCTAGACTTTGAGGAGCGCTACCCCGGCGCCAAACCCGTCGAAGTGAACTAGCGCTTTGTCGTTCCCGAGCCGGCAGTTAGGGACGTTCCTAAACTGCCGGCAGAAAAGGAACGTCCCTAACTGCCAGATAAAAAAACGAGCGAGGATTTTGAGGTCCTCGCTCGTTTTTGTTTTAGGTGATGTCTCGACCGTGCGGCTACTTGTCGGCAGCGGTCTTTTTGGCAGTCGACTTCTTCGCGGTCGTCTTCTTGGCGGCAGTGGCTTTCTTAGCCGTCGTCTTCTTGGCCGCCGTGGTCTTCTTTGCCGTGCTCGCCTTGGTCGTGGTCTTGCGGCCGCGGGCGGGCTTCTTCTCCTTGGTCGGACAGTCCATGTTGACGCAGATGCGCCACGGGCCGCGCGCGGTGTTGACCACCACGATGGGGGCGCCGCACTCGGGGCAGGTCTCGCCCGTCGCCTCGAGCTTGCCGCGCGCCGGCAGCGGATAGCTCACGCCGCAGTCATCGTAGTTGGTGCAGCGGATAAAGCGCTTGCCGCTCTTTTCGCTCTTGTGCGCGATCAGGTCGCCATGGCGTCCTGCCTCGGCGCACACCTTGCACTCGCCCACCTTAAGGTCAGGCTCGTAGTTGGTGGGGCACGTGGGGTTCACGCAAATCTCGAAGGCCTTCTGGCGGAACGGCTGGCACTTAATGCGCGGCGCGCCGCACTCGGGGCACACGGCCGCCTCGCCCTCGAGCGGGCTTACCTTGACGCCGCTCGGCACCGGATAGGTCACGTCGCAGTCGGGCCAGCCCATGCAGCCGATAAAGCTGCCGCGGGTCTTGGCGCTCGTCTTCATAACCAGGTCCTTGCCACACTTGGGGCAGGCACCCACGCGCGCATCGGCCGTGACGGCGTCGCTGATGGCGTCACCCAGCTCCTGCGTATGCTTGAGCAACTCGTCGAGTACGCCGGCCAGCAGCGCGCGCGAGTGCGTCACGACATGCTCTTCGGTATCCTCGCCGCGCTCAACACGGGTCATATCGCCATCGAGCTCGCTGGTCATATCGGGGCTCGTGATGCGCGGGGCAAACTGCGTCAGCGCGTCGATGATGGCGATGCCCAGCTGGCTCGGCTCCACGGGATCGTTTTTGAGGTAGCGCACGGCGTACAGACGCTCGATGATGCTCGCACGCGTGGACTTGGTGCCCAGGCCGCGCTTCTCCATCTCCTGCACGAGCTTGCCCTGGCTGTAGCGCGCGGGCGGCTCGGTCTGTTTGGCCTCGAGCTTAATGTCGAATACGTCGACCGTATCGCCCTGCTCAAGCGGCGGTATCTGCTCATCGCGTTTAAGGCCGTACGGGTAGGCCTCGCGGAAGCCAGGGGTCACGAGCACATCGCCCGAAGCCACGAACGGCTCGCCGTTGACGTCGAGCTCGAGCTTGGTGTTCTCGATGGTCGCAGGACCCATAAGCGTCGCCAGGAAGCGACGGGCGATGAGGTCGTAGAGCTTACGCTGGCCGCCGTCGAGCGTGGACGGATCGCCCTCGCCCGTAGGATAGATAGGCGGGTGATCGGTGGTCTCGACCTTGCCGCGCGTGGGCTTCATGGGACCGGCGAGCACCTTTTTGCACACCGGCGCCAGCGCCGGGTTGATCTTTGCCAGATCGCTCACCACGGCGCCCAGATCGAGCGTCGCAGGGTACACGGTATTGTCGACACGCGGGTAGCTGATGAGACCGGCCATGTAGAGGGACTCGGCGATGCGCATCGTACGCGCAGGCGAGATGCCCTCGGCCGCGGCGGCAGCCTGCAGCGAGGTCGTCGCAAACGGCGTGGGCGGCTGCTGCTTACGCGAGCGCTTGGTCACTGCGGCAACGGTCGCCGTCGCGACGCCGTCGACATGGCCGTACGCCGTCTCGGCAGCATCCTTGTCGGTAAAACGCGCCGTCTTGTGCGCGATCTTAAAGCGGTCGTCCTCGGCAGCGCCCTGCGCGGCACCCATGCCGCGAATCTGCCAATAGTCCTCGGGCACAAACGCCATGCGCTCGCGCTCGCGCTCGACCACCAGGGCGAGCGTCGGCGTCTGCACGCGGCCGGCGGAGCGCACGTTACCAAAGCCGCCAAACTTGGCGAGCGTCAGGTAACGCGTGAGCACCGCGCCCCAAATGAGGTCGATGTGCTGGCGGCTCTCGCCGGCGTCGGCCAGATTCTGGTCGAGCGAGACAAGGTTATCGAAGGCCTGCGTGATCTCGGCCTTGGTAAACGAAGAATACTGGGCGCGGGCAACCGGCAAGTCCGGCGCAACCTCGCGCACCTTGTTAAGGGCGTCCGAACCGATCAGCTCGCCCTCGCGATCGAAGTCCGTAGCGATGATGACGCTGTCGGACTTTTTGGCGAGGTTCTTGAGCGAGCGGATGAGCTCTTTCTCGGCCGGCAGCTTAATGACGGGCGCCCAGGTGAGGTAGGGCAGGCTCTCGAGCTTCCAACCCTTGATGGAAATGCCATCGGCAAGGAACGGTTTACGCTTGGTGTCGTAGGGCGGACGCGCCAGGCCATCGGGCATATCGGCCGGCAACATCTCGCCGTCCTCGGTCACCGAATACCAGCCCAGCTTTTTATCGAACAGCACGCTGTCGCAAAAATCGGGCGCAAGGATGTGACCGGCAAGACCGATCGTCACGCACTCCTCGCCCTTCCACTCAAAACGGTAGATAGCGGTGTTGTACACCTTGTCCTTTTTAGGCTTACCCGTGGACAGACGCTCGGCGATCTGACGCGCGGCGTCATTTTTCTCGGCGATGATGAGCTTCAAAAGAGGCTCCTATCTCGTATCTCTGCGGCTACGCCCGCCCGTATGGCGGCCGACTTACGCCCTTGCTTGCTCAATCTGCCCGATGAGCCAATCGCACCAGGCATCCATGCCCTCGCCCTTGCGCGCGCTCACGGCAAACCGCGGCGCCTGCGGATTGAGGTCATCGAGTGTCTTAGTATACCTATCCATGTCAAAATCGAAAGCCGGGGCCACGTCGACCTTATTGAGCAGCTGCGCGCCGGCGTGCTGGAAGATGCCCGGGTACTTGATGGGCTTGTCGTCGCCCTCGGGCACCGAGAGAATCATGATGGACAGGTTCTCACCCAGGTCAAAGTCGACCGGGCAGACCAAGTTGCCCACGTTTTCGATAAAGATGACGTCGATGTTCTCCAGACCCACCGCCTGGTCGAACGCGTCAACGGCCTCCATGATCATGTTGCCCTCGAGGTGGCACAGGCCGCCCGTGTTGATCTGGATGGCGGGCATGCCGGCTTCCTTCATGGTAATGGCGTCGACATCCGAGGCAATATCGCCCTCGATGACGGCGCAGCGCAGGCCAGCCTTGTCGCGCAGGCGCTCGTTGGTGCCCAGGATCGTGGTGGTCTTGCCCGAGCCGGGGCTCGACAGCACGTTAATCACGTAGGTGTTTGTCTCATGAAATCGCTGACGCAGCTGATCTGCCAGGCGCTCGTTGCGCGACAGAATCGGCGACGCGATATCAATCGTTTTCTCGGCCATATTCGGCACTCCTTACTTCTGCCCCTTTATACCCCGTCCCCAGATGGCTGATGGGCTAATCGTCGGGGGTCTCGATTTCGATACTTGCGATGTCGAGCTCGCGGCCGTGCAGTAGGCGCACATTGGCGCCGCCGCACTGGGGGCAGCGGCAGTGGAAGCGGTCATGATCAAAGACCTCACCGCAGTCCAGACACTCGCTTTGCGGATGGACCTCCTCTACCGCAAGCTCGCAGCCGCGCGTGAGCGGGTCCTCGTCGCGAAACGTCTCCCATGCAAAGTCGAGCGCCTCGCGCACGACCTCGGTCATATCCCCGATACGCAGCGTAACCAAAACGGCGCGTGAGGCCCCCGCCCCACGCGCCGCGCGAATCACTGTATCGAGTATGCCGTTGACAATGCCAACCTCGTGCATACCGATTTACTCCTCGTCGTCCTCATCGTCCGAGAACAGGTCCAGACGGCTCACAAACAAGCCCTCCTTGCCCTCGCGCGCGGTAATGACCACGCGGGCGATGGCGAGCGAGATCTCGTAAAGCGAGAGCAGGGCACCGTACATAAGACCCAGCGTAACGGGCGAGCCGTCGGGCGTGATCACAGCCGAGCCCACGAGCAGGCCCACGTACACGTAGCGCCAGGCGCTGCGGAAGGCCGCGTAGGACACGATGTGAAAGACGGACAGGTAGAAGATGATGAGTGGCAGCTCAAACGCCACGCCAAAGCCGATCATAAAGAGCAGCTCCATGTTGACGTAGTTCTCCAGATCGGGCAGCGCCGTAGCGACGGCAGAGGTCTCGCCGATGAGCCACTCAAAGCCTGCCGGGATAATGATGAAGTAGCAGAAGATGGCACCCAGGAAGAACAGCACCGTCGAGGCGAGCACCGTGGGCACGACCCACTTGCGCTCGTTGGGGCGCAGCGCCGGCAGGAAAAATGCCAGGATCTGCCAGATGATCATGGGCGTGCACATGACCACGGCCATCTTGATGGCCAGCGAGAAGCGCAGGCCAAAGCCGCCGAGCGTGGTGGTGATGTAGAACTTACCGTCCGGCACAAAGGAGCGGATGGGGTCTTCCAGGATGTCGAGCACCACGGGCGTGGCGAAATACAGCACGATAGCGGCGGCAAACACCGACACGACCACGATGGTCAGGCGGCGACGAAGCTCTCCCAGATGATCGAAGAGCGGCATTCGCGCAGGTCCGATAGGCATTACTCAGCGCCTCCCTTCGAGGCGTCGGCGGCAGTGGCGTCGTCCTCGGCCTCGAGCTCGCGAGCGAGCTGGTCGACGACGGCCTTGCGCTTGCGGGGACGACGGGCATAGAGGTCGGCCGTCGTGGGCTCTGCCGACTCGGGATCGGGCTCCGACTCTGCAGCGGAAGCGGACTCGGCAGCGGCAGGCTCGGGCTCGGCGCCCTCGGTCGCAGGCTCCTCGGCAGCGTTCTCGCCCTCAGCAGCACCCTCGCTTGCGGCCTTCTCGGCAGCAAGACGGGCGCGACGCTCGGCAAAGGTCTCCTTCTTGGTGGGCGCTGCCGTCTCGGCAGCATCCTCGTCCGCATCGGAATCGTCATCGACGGCAGCCTTCTTGGGCTTGACCGGGGCCGACGCGGCCTCGCTCACCGGATCGATAATCTCGGACTGAACAACGGCCGTCATCTTTTCCTGCGTCTCGCGGAACTGACGGATGGCACGGCCGATCGTACGGCCCATCTGTGGGAGCTTATCCGGGCCAAACAGCAAAAAGCCGAAGACCACGATGATCGCGAGCTCACCCTCTCCAATACCAAACACACATACCTCCAAGGCTCGATGTGAGTCGAGCCCGCACCGCGCCATTCGGCCGGAACTCGTCTATTCATTCGGTCAAGTATAGCGCCCGGACGCCAAAACGTCCGAGCGCATCACAAACATATGCCAAACGGCACGCCCTTTTGGGGGCAAAGATTATGCAGCGGTGATCGAAATCTCCTGGTCGACACCCAACAGCTGAACCACGCGCATCACCGGGGGCTGCACATTGGTGCAGCTAAAGCGCTTGCCGTGGTCGACCGCGTGGTGCGCGGCGCCCACGAGCACGCCAATGCCCGTCGAATCGATGTAGCTCACTTGGGCAAAGTCGAGCTCAACGGCCTCAGTGGGCTGCTCGAGCGCCAGGTCGATGGCATTGCGCAGGCTATCGGCGTTAGAGATATCGATCTCGCCGGTTACCTTAATGGTGTAGAGCTCTGGCGTGGGGTTGGTGGAAATACCCAAATCCATGTATACGCTCCTTTACGTATCGAAAATGCGGATAGTACGGGAAGCCGCGCGTTAGGCGCGCTCGGCACGCGCAAGCTCGGCAGCGACAAGCTTAACAGCCAACACCAGCACATCGAGCGCGGCCTCCAGGTCCTCGACCGTGGGATAGCTCGGCGCGATGCGGATGTTGGTGTCGCGCGGGTCCTTGCCATAAGGCCAAGTGGCGCCGGCCGGTGTGAGCTTGACGCCCAGGTCGGCGCAGAGCGCGGCGACCTTTTGGGCCGAGCCCTCGGGACCATCGAAGCTTACAAAGTAGCCGCCGCGGGGGTGCGTCCAGGTGGCACAGCCCGTGTCGCCCAAGCCCTCGGTGAGCTTGCGCTCGACGGCCTCAAAGCGCGGGCGCAGGAACTCGGCATGCTTTTTCATGTGCTCCTTGACCGCTTCGATGGTGGGAAGGAAGCGCACGTGACGCAGCTGGTTGAGCTTGTCGGCGCTGATGAGGCCGGCCTTCAGGCGCCTGGAGAACTCGGCGATGACCGCGGGGCTCGCACCGATAAAGCCGATACCGGCGCCCGGGAAGGTAATCTTGGACGTCGAGGCAAAGGCCACCACGCGATCCTCGGTGCCCGCCGCCCGAGCGAGGTCAAAGATGTTTGCGAGCTCGTCTGACTCGTCGTACAGGTCGTGCACGCAGTAGGCGTTGTCCCAAAAGATGCGGAAATCGGGCGCGGCCGTGGGCATCTCGACCAGGCGGCGCACGGTGTCCTCGCTAAAGGTGATGCCCGTGGGATTGGAATACTTGGGCACGCACCAGATACCCTTGATGGAATCGTCGGCGGCAACGAGGCGCTCGATCTCGTCCATGTCGGGGCCGTTGTCGGTCATCGCGACGGGGACGTTCTCGATGCCCAAGTCGGCGGTGATGCCAAAGTGGCGATCGTAGCCGGGAACGGGGCACAGGAACTTGACCTTCTTGCCGTCGTGCGCGGCCTCGTAGGCGTCCCAGGGCTCGCTGCCGCACGAACCGCAACGCCAGAACATGCCGGCGATGTCATGCTCGATCAAAAGGCTCGACGAACCCAGCACGAGCGTCTGCTCGGCGGGGCAGCCCAGGAACTCCCCTGCCAACTTGCGTGCCGAGGGAATGCCCTCGAAGCAGCCATAGTTGGAGCAGTCGACGCTGCCGTCGTGCAGATCGGCGTCGGCGTTGAGGATATCGAGCGTGGGGCGCGAGATGTCCACCTGGGCGGGTGAGGGCTTGCCGCGGGCCATATCGAGCGCCAGGCCCTTGGCCTTGACCTCGGCGACCTCGGCTTTGAGCGCCTCGATGGCGGCATCGAGTTCGGTGGTCTCCATCTTCTGGTAGATCGTCTGCATGGGTGCGACCTTTCGCGAAGCGGTACATTGCAGTTCTTCTAAGTATAGACCGCCACCGTCGAAACGTTATGAAGCCGTGATAGATTAAGTCCATCGCAATGAATTACGAATCGCCGCGCATGCCGGCGCGGGGCGCCCAAGGAGGCACTATGGAGTACGGATCGTTCCAGGCCGAGGAATTCGGCGACCTGCAGCGTCTGGTCGACGGGCTGTTTTACGACCGTCACGCCATCGACCGCCTGGATCTGATCGTACAGGCCGAAATCTTGGACCTGGCACCCGATCTCATGGAAATCGTCAACCTGCTACCGCCCGGCTCTTACGACCGCCAGTCACTTTGCGACCAGCTCAACTCCGCCTTGGCCGCCCACGGCTGGGGCGCCGCCTACGGCACCGTGGAATAAGCCTCGAGGCCGACGATTTGGCCCGTTTCCCGACCCTGGCGCGGCTTGTTTTAGGGCTTGCGGCCAAAAAAGGGCAAATATGAGTACTGTTACCTTTTTAGTAGCAGCGATTCTTGGCCGTAATCGGCAAAACTGGACTTGAAATTCTCTAATCACCGTCAGCTAGCGCCAAATTGGAAGTCGATGGTCACTCATTAACGTACAGTTCTTATAACTTTGTTCATTATTTTCCACACCTAAAATGAAACGCCGTTTGTGACAGTACTCACAAACGGCGTTTTTTGACCACGGGGGTATCTGGTAGGGGGCCAGTAGCGCCCGGATCCGAGTTTCGAACGCATCCGAACCGGTTCTGGTGTCTTTTTTCGAGTTTTTACTCGCCCTTGGGCGCGGGGTGTTTGCAGACCACGCTCATGTAGATCATGCCGAGCACGGCAGCGGTGACCGAACCGGCAAGGATGGCGGCCTTGGCAGCCAGAACCTCAAACTGGGCCGTCGGGAAGGCGAGGCCGCTGATGAGAATCGACATGGTAAAGCCGATGCCGCCCAGAATGCCCACACCGGCAATCATGTGCCAGTTGACATTGTGCGGCAGCTCGCAGGCCCTAAGCTTAACCAGGGCAAACGTCATGCCAAAGATACCGATCGGCTTGCCCAGCAGCATGCCAAAGTACACGCCGAGCGTCACCGGGTCGGAGAGCAGCGTGCTCATGTCCACGCCCACCAGGCGAACCTGTGCGTTCACGAACGCAAAGATCGGCAGAATCACAAAGTTAACCGGCGTGGAGATCAGACGCTCCATGCGGATGAGCGGCGGGGTCACGCGGTGCATGACACGCTCGACCTTGGTGGTCGAGACGGTAAAGTCATGCTGGCCCAGGATGTGTGCCTCATCGTCGTAGCGGTCATCGAGCAGCGGCAGGCACTCGCCCAACCAATCGGTGAGGTTATCGAGCTTGACGCCACACTTGGCCGGGATGGTAAAGGCCAAGATGACGCCAGCAAGCGTGGCATGCACGCCGCTCTTGAACATGCAAAACCACAGCAGCAGACCCAGTACCGAATACGGGGCAAGGCGGTAATGTTGCGTCTTGTTGAGCCACACGAGCGCGCAGGTCACAAGCGTGGCGGCGCCCAACCAAAACGGATTGGGGCTCTGACCGTAGAAGATGGCGATGGCGGCGATGGAGATGAGATCGTCGGCGATAGCGAGCGTCGAGAAGAACACGCGCACTCCGTTGGGCACGCGATTGCCCAAAAGCGACAGCACGCCCAGCGCAAAGGCAATATCGGTTGCCATGGGGATGGCCCAACCGTTGCGGGCACCGGCATGGTTAAAGATCAGGTAGATGCAGGCGGGAACGACGACGCCGCCCACGGCCGCCAGCATGGGAAGCATGGCCTGACGCGGATTCTTGAGCTCGCCGACCGTCATCTCGTACTTGAGCTCAATGCCCACCAACAAAAAGAAGATCGCCATGAGGAAATCGTTGACGAAAAGCTCGACGGTAAGGCCAGCCGTA
The DNA here is from genome assembly GCA_031295385.1 of Collinsella sp. GTDB lineage: Bacteria > Actinomycetota > Coriobacteriia > Coriobacteriales > Coriobacteriaceae > Collinsella. The sequence goes on along the minus strand of JAUMOL010000009.1, from coordinate 23,266 downwards.
AGGTTGCCCAGACCCACATACAGCGGGGTCTCCAAAAAGTGATGGATGGCCTCGTAGGCATCGGTGTTGGCGCAGATGACGGCGGCGATGGCGGCGCAGACCATAACGGCGGCGGAAATCGTGCCGTTCTCGGCAATGCGCTCCCAAATGTCGTGACGCTCAAAACGCTTGCGCTCACGGACGTTGAACAGCTGCTCGGGTGCTGCCATGGGCGGCTCCTTTCACGGGAGGATTCCCGTCTTAAAAAAGCACGGCCCGCCCAAGTGGCGGCGCCGCGCTCCAACGTATTACGCTTGCATCTAGCCTACCCTGCGCGACATGCGCGCAAGTGCAGCCGAAAAGCGGAACCACAGGTTGAACATTATTTGCCCAACGGCACGGGCACGCCTGTCCAAGAGACGACGCGGCGCCGTGCACAAAAAACGACCGGAGCGCGGGACGTCCGCGATCCGGTCGTGGCGTTTGGTCAACTAAGCCTAGCAGGCGGCCATGATGGGGGCAGCGACCTGCTTCTTACGGGAGAGGACGCCCGGCATCCAGACGCCGTCGTGCTCGTCGGCAATGCCCAGGCCCTTCTGAGCAGCCTCGGTCTCACCCTCGAGCAGGACCTGCGAGCCCTCCTCCATGATGTCGGTGATGCACAGGACAATGCCATCAGCACCCTTCTCGGCAGCGTAGGCGCGCATGGCCTCGCGAATCTCGTCGATCATGCCGAGCGCGCGGCTCTTGTCGACGGTCTCGTACTGACCGATGAGCAGCTTCTTGCCGGCGGGCTCGAACATCTTGATATCGTTGCCGACCATCTCGGCTGCAGTGAAGGAGCCGGACGGACGGGTGAGGAAGACCTCCATGCCAAACTTGACCGGGTCGACGCCCACCTGCTCGCCGAGCTTGGCGGCGACGGCGCGGTCGACATCGGTGGTGGTGGGGCTCTTGAGCATGAGCGTATCGGTCATCATGGCCGAGAGCAGCAGCTTGGCCTGGACGTCGGAAAGCTCAACGCCGAGCACGCCGGCGATCGTGGTGACGATGGTGCAGCTGGAGCCCCAGGGCAGGCAGATGTAGTGCAGCGGGCCGGCGGTCTCGAAGTCGCCGATGCGGTGATGGTCGACGACGCCAAAGACCGTGGCGTCCTTAAGACCGGCGACGGACTGGGCGGACTCGTTGTGGTCGGTGAGGACGACGAGCTGACCGGCCTCGACGGAATCGATCATGCGGGGCTCGGCGATGCCGGCGTCGGCGAGCAGCTTGGCGGACTCGGCCGGAAGCTGACCAAGGGCGCAGACCTCGTAGGTGTTGCCGGCATACTCAACCTGGTTGAGCAGCTGGGACAGGACGACGGCGCTCATGATGGCGTCGTTATCGGGATTCTGGTGACCAAAGACAAGAACGTTTGCCATGGATATCCTCCACTTGATATGTGTACTTGGACGTAGCTATGGTAGCACGCCGATGCCGAGCCTTCGCAGACGACGGAAGGGCCACGGCACAATTTGGGGCGAGCCTGGGGGCGACGTCTGTCCCCCTTGCACCACTCGCCATCCTGCTCCGGCTATTTACCGGCGGCGCGCAGGGCTACGTAGGCGGCACCGATGATGCCGGCGTCGTTGCCGAGCGAAGCGACCTTAATGGGCGTCTCGCGCGAAGCGGAAAGCGCGTAGCGCTGGAAGTGCTCACGAACGGCGTCGAGGTAGACATCGGCCGAGGCGGACGCGCCGCCACCGATCAGGAACACCTCGGGGTCAACCACGTTGGCAATAAGCGCCAGAGCACGACCGAGATAGTCGGCCATGGTATCGGCTGCGGCAAGCGCAAGCTTATCGCCCTCGCGGCAGGCTTGGAACACGTGCTTGGAATCGGAAGGACCGGTGAGCTCGATGGGCTCGACGCCCGCCTTCTTGCACTCGGCTAGGTAGTTGCTCACCACGCCGGTGGCGCTGGAATACTGCTCCAGGTGGCCATGGCCGCCGCAGCCGCAGGTGCGCTCCTCAGCCGGGTTCAGGCACATGTGGCCAATCTCGCCGCCGGCGCCCACAACGCCCGATACCACGTCGCCGTTAACGATAACGCCGCCACCCACACCGGTACCGATGGTGACCATCACCACGTTCTGCACGCCCTTGGCAGAGCCGAGCCAGGCCTCGCCCATGGCAGCGGCGTTGGCATCGTTCTCGTACTTAACGACCGCGTCGGGGCAGTGCTCCTGAATGGCAATCCTCAGCTCGGGCAGGTTAATGGCAATGTTGGCCTTGACCTTGGCATCGCCTGACGCCGGGATGGGGCACGGAACGGCCAGGCCAATGCCCGCCACAAAGGCGCGCGGAATCTGGGCCTTGGCAACCACCTGGTCGATAGCCTCGGTCACCGCGGCAAAGCCCGCAGCGTCAACGATGGGAGGCGTGGGCACGCCGGCCTTGGCCAGCAGGTTTCCGTCCTCGTCGAACAGGCCCTCCTTAACCGAGGTACCGCCGACGTCGATGCCGATGTAATACTGCTTGGGTTCCATGGGGCCCACCTTTCTCGTTTAATCATTGCCTGTATGGTACCGCTCCCAAAGCAAAAACCTACCAAAAAGGGACAGGTTTGTTTTGGTAGGTTTTATCCGGGGAAGCGCAGAGTACGGGATTAGGTTCGCTGGGTGCTATATCGGTTCGGCCCCGTCCTCGGACCGATCATTTCTCAACACGACACTACCCAGATGTTTATCACTTAAAACGCTCTGATTTTGCAAGCAGGGCGAGTTTTTATTTTATCTTTCTCGAACTTTTCAACAAATCAATAGAGATACTTAGGTATTGACTATACTTTCTTTTATTCTCAATCAGGTAGGAAAGGAGGTTCCATGATTCCCAAATACGAGGCGATAGCTGCAGATATTCGTCGAAGTATCGAGAATGGCGCTCTTAAACCGGGCGACAAACTTCCCACCGTCGTTGAGTTCTGTGAGCTCTATAGCGTTTCCAAAATCACCGTCAAACGAGCTATTGAGCAGATCACCGAGGAAGGCCTTACCACCAGCCGGCGCGGATCGGGCACCTACGTTAAGGACACGGCGGGACTTCCTGACAAGGCGTTTTTCCAGGGCAAGAACGACCGCGCCCAGGGCTTTTCATATGCACACCGCGGGGAAAAGGTGACCTCGGTGGTCTACGATTTCTCGATTGTCAATCCGCCGGCGGACGTCGCCGCCCAGCTGGGAATTGCCGAGGATGACTTCGCCTATCACATCGTTCGTGTGCGCCAGGTCGATGAGAAGCCCATCGTTATCGAGTACACCTATATGCCAATCGAACTGATTCCGGGCCTTAAAAAGAAAGACCTATACGGATCGGTCTACAGCTTCATTCACAAGCAATGCGGGCTGAAGATTTCAAGCTTCCACCGTACCATTCGCGCCGTCGCAGCAACCGAGGAAGAAGCTGAGCACCTGGACACCAAACCCGGCGCTCCCCTGCTCGAGCTCAGCCAGATTGGCTTTTTGGATAGCGGCACTGCTTTTGAGCATTCGATCTCGCGCAACGTTGGCGACCGCTTTGAGCTGCACAATGTAACGCTGGCATAGGTTTTTGTAGTTTTGTAGTCATGCGGACGCTCATTATGTTTAGAAAGGGCGACCGCACAACACCATGGGAGTATGAACATGTCCGATTTGATTAAACTGACGCCGATCTTCCACGAGAAGATCTGGGGCGGCCGCCAGCTCGAAACCGTATTTGGCTACGACATTCCCGAGGGCCCCATCGGTGAGTGCTGGGCCATCTCGGCCCACCCCAACGGCGACTGCCAGATTGCGGAGGGCCCGTATGCCGGTCACACGCTTTCGTGGCTGTGGGCCGAGCACCGCGAGCTCTTTGGCAACTGCAGGGGCAAGGAGTTCCCGTTGCTCATTAAGATTCTGGACGCCAAGGACGACCTTTCGATCCAGATTCACCCCAACGACGAGTACGCCGCCAAGCACGAAAACGGCAGCCTGGGCAAAACCGAGTGCTGGTATGTGCTGGACTGCGAGCCCGACGCCACGATCATCGTCGGCCAGCGCGCGCACGACCGCGCCGAGGCCGCACAGATGATAGAGGAGGGCCGTTGGGACGAGATGCTCAACGTGCTGCCGATTCACAAGGGAGACTTTTTCCAGATCGACTCCGGCACCGTTCACGCCATCAAGACCGGCACGCTCATTTTGGAGACGCAGCAGTCGAGCGACGTGACGTATCGCCTGTACGACTACGACCGTCCCGGCACCGACGGCAAACTGCGCCCGCTGCACATTGAGCAGAGCCTCGACTGCATCGACTTTGATGCTCAGGCTCCGACCGACGGCACGGTGACCGCGCCCGAGGTGGACGGCATGACCGAACTCGAGTCTAACTCCTGCTACACCGTCGATCGCGTACGTGTTGACGGCAACAAGACCCTTGACCAGCGCTGGCCCTTCATGTGCCTGTCGGTCATCGACGGCGAAGGCACCGTCTGCGGCGACCCCGTCCACAAGGGAAGCCACCTGCTGGCCCCAAGCACCGTGGACCAGATCGAGCTCGAGGGCAAGATGGAACTGATCATCAGCCACCTGTAAGCCACCGGTCCCCGAGCGCCCGTCCCGGCGAGTCTCTGGCTAGTAACGACAATCAAAAAGCAACAAGGGGCTCCCCCGTTCATCGACGGGAGAGCCCCTACTCACATCTATTTTTCTATCAGCCCACCCGGTTCTCCAGATCAAAAAGCGAACGAACAAAGCAACGTTCGTCCAGCAACGTTGCCCAAGGACCTGGGCGGGCGTATAGGGCAACATCGATCGCGAGTTTCGCACGCAAAGGAGGCCACTTAATGTGGCCTCCGTCTTGCGCAGGACTGCCCGAGCAGGCGACCAACCCCCCCCCGGCGCGCCCGTCTAGCCAGATGTACGGGTTTTCCAGGTGCGGCAGATCGGCCTGAAAGAGGAGGGCATAGACCTTGAGGTCATGCCCGACGATTGAAGGCCGAGGTGCCGTGCCTGGGAAAGCCGCCTAGGTCAGTTTCACTATAGGTGCAAAACCCTTCATGAGCTTTTTGGTCTGGCCGGTCTTTTCGAATTGGACCTCGATCATGTCTCCGGCGACCGAGATCACGGTACCCGTGCCAAAGGTCTTATGGCTCACGGTATCGCCCGCGGCAAAGTCCTGCGATGCGCTGGCGCGATCGACCTTGCGCTCCACCGTCGGTGACACCTTAGACGACGGCTTTTTGGCTCGCGGCGCACCCGAGCCAAAGGTCGAGGCAACACGGCCGGCATCAGGCGAGACCCCACGATGGCGCTCGGTCCCATAGCTACTGCCGCCAAAGAAATCGTCAAAGCTCGATCCGCCGCGCGAACCGGAACCGCCGGTCGAGCGCGTATGCGAACCGAACACCTTGCCGCCGTACATATCCGAGCCCATGCCCGATCCAAAGGTGCCATGTCGGTCGCCGCGCTTCTCCCAGCCCGTGCCCTCAAAACCGGCAGAACCGATACCGCTAAACTCGATATCCTCAAACGGTATCTCGTTGAGGAAGCGCGAGCGCGGGTTGGCAGAGGTCGAGCCGTAGGTGCGACGCGTGGCCGCATAGGTCAAGAACAAGCGCTTACGGGCGCGCGTGATGGCGACGTAGGCCAGGCGGCGCTCCTCCTCGAGCTTACCCGGGTCATCGCTGCCGCCAAAGTCGTGCACGTGCGGGAAGATACCCTCCTCCATGCCGGCCACGAACACCGCCGGGAACTCCAGGCCCTTGGCGGAGTGGATGGTCATCATGGTGATGGCATGCGTCTCGCCGGCCAGGGAATCCAAGTCGGAGCGCAGGGCCAGCCACTCCATGAGTGCCGGCAGCGCCTTACAGGTGAGCGGACCGTAGGTGCGCTCGATCTCGTCGGCATGCACGGCACCCGCCGGCAGCTCTGTCAGCGCGGCATACGCGTTGCCCGCGATGGCGGCGGCCAGGGCATCCTGCGGCGAGAGCGCCGGGGCGGCTAGGCTATCGAGCGGATTGGAGCCCGCGGCGTCACGGGCGCCGACGAGCGCCTCAAACGAGGATGCCGGGGCGGACGGCCCCGGTTCGGGCGCAGGCACGCTCACCACAACGGGCTCGGGCTCAGCACCGGCCGGCACGTCGGCAACACCGGCCGCGCGCAGCTCTTCTAGGCTCTCGAGCGTACCCTCAATATCCTCGTGCGTCTCCTCAAATTCGGCGGCGACGCCCAGGAATTCCTGGATGTTCTCGGCGCGGCTCTCGGACTCCATGGTGCCTTCGGCGCGGAAAGCCTGCAGCAGGCCCGTCTTATCGACAATCATCTCGACAACATCCTTGAGCTCGCCGTCCATGCGGCGACCCTCGCGCACCAGCGACACAAAGCTCGACAGGCCATTGCGCACCTTGGCGCTAAACATGCCCGTCTCGGCGCACGCGATCTCGCAGGCCTGGAAGAACGAACAGCGGTTGTCGCGCGCCAGCTGTTCGATCTTTTGGATTGAGGTGGAGCCGATGCCGCGGCGCGGCGTATTGATGACGCGTTTGACGCTCATCTCGTCGGCCGGGTTCACGATCATCTTGAGGTAAGCCATGACGTCGCGGATCTCGGCACGGTCGAAGAATCGCGTGCCGCCCACGATCTTGTAAGGCACGCCCGCGCGCAGGAACATATCTTCGAGGATACGCGACTGGGCGTTGGTGCGGTAGAACACGGCGATGTCGTCGTAGCTCGTGCCCTTGGCGTGCAGCTTTTCGATCTCGCCGGCAATCCAGCGACCCTCGTCGCGCTCGTCACTCGCCTGGAAGGCCTGAATCTTCTCGCCATCGCCCTCGGCCGTAAACAGGCGCTTGTCCTTGCGCTGCGAGTTGTGACGCACCACGGCGTTGGCGGCGCTCAGGATATGGCCCGTGGAGCGATAGTTCTGCTCCAGCTTGACGGTCTTGCAGTTTTTAAAGTCCTTCTCAAAGTCCAGGATATTGGTGATGTCGGCGCCACGCCAGCTATAAATGGACTGGTCGTCGTCGCCCACGACCATAAGGTTTTGGTACTTGGCGGCCAGCAGGTTGGCGATCTCGTACTGGACGTGGTTGGTGTCCTGATACTCGTCGACGCTAATGTAGCGGAAGCGCTCTTGGTACTTGTCGAGTACCTCGGGGCGGGTGCGCAGCAGCTCGAGCGTGCGTACGAGCAGGTCGTCGAAGTCCATCGCATTGGCGGCGCGCAGGCGGCGCTCCAGCTCCAAGTAGACCTGCGCGGCCTTTTTGTCGTTGGGGCTATCGGCGGATTTGAGCATGTCCTCGGGGCCGATCATGGCGTTTTTGGCCGAGCTGATCTTGCTGCGGATCATATTGATGGGGAACTGCTTTTGCTCGATGCCGAGCGCCTGCATAATATCACGCACCATGCGCTTTGAGTCATCGTCATCGTAGATGGTGAACTGACCGGTGTAGCCCAGCAGGTCGGCGTCCTCGCGCAGCATGCGCACGCACATGGCGTGGAAGGTGCACACCCACATGCCGCGGGTGCCGCTGGGGATGAGCGCTGCCAAACGCTCGCGCATCTCGGCCGCGGCCTTGTTGGTAAACGTGATGGCAAGAACCTGCCAAGGCTTAACACCCAGGTCGCCGAGCATATGTGCGATGCGGAAGGTCAAGACGCGGGTCTTGCCCGAGCCGGCACCGGCGAGCACCAGCAACGGGCCCTCGGTGGTCAGAACTGCCTCGCGCTGGGCGGGATTAAGGCTGTCAATGTCGACGAACGGCTTGGCGGGCTTGGGTGCCGGCGCGGGAGCGTCGTAGATGTCAAGCGGGACGAGCTCGGGCTCCGGCGCTGCAGGGGCGGTGTATGCATCGAGCGGCACGGGTTCCGGCGCGGGCGGCACGGGTACCGCGGCATTCTTTTCCCAGGGCAAGGGCTGGGTCATGGGCGACTCCTCATCTGACGGACGGCGCGCCTGCGGGCGGCGCCATAGTTTGAGCCGTACCAGTATACCGAGCCGCGCGGACACCGACGTAAATCACACCACGACTCCGTGCGCCACCGTCAGGCCCGCCCCAGCGGATTTGGTGCAATGGGGTCAGGTTACTTTGCACCAATCTATTGACAATCACGAAACCGACGATGTCATGGCAGCAGCAGCGAGCGGCGGCCAGGGCGAACAAATTGGCATGAAAAAGGGGGCAGCATAGACCTTTTGGTCATGCCACCCCCTTTGAATGACAAGCTGTCGCCCCGGCCGCCGCGCAGCGTCGACTAAGTTAGAGGCCGAGCATCGGCTCCAGAACGAAGAAATATGCGAGCACTACGATGCCCAGGATGATGCGGTAAACACCGAAGCACTTAAAGTCGTGACGGCGCACGAAGCCCATAAGCCACTTGATGGCGATGAGCGAAACCACAAAGGCCACAACGCAGCCCACGCCCAAGATAGCGACCTCGTTGGCGCCGAACGTACCGCCCTTGATGAAATACTTGACCAGCTTGAGCGCACTCGCGCCAAACATGACAGGGATGGCTAGAAAGAACGTAAACTTGGAGGCCACCGAACGCGTGCAGCCCAAAAGCAGGCCGCCGATGATAGTAGAACCGGAGCGAGACGTTCCAGGCACCAGCGAAAGCACCTGGAAGCAGCCGATACCCAGCGCAGTCTTCCAGCTCAGGTCCTCGAGCGTGGCGATGGAGCCAAAGTCCAGATTCTCGTCATCGTCCTCATCCTCAGCGGTAGCCGCGGCAGGCGCCGCAAAGTGCGCACCGGCGGGACGTCCGCCCGACACCACAGCACGCGAACCAAACGAACCGGCAACGGCCATTTCCTCGCGCTTGTTCGCGCGCCAGTTCTCGATCACGATAAACAGCACGCCGTACACAATGAGCGCCAGCGCCACGACGGGAGCATTGTAGAAATGCTCCTCCATCCAGTCGTTGAGCGGCAGGCCGATCGCCGCGGCGGGAATGCAGCCGAGCACAATCTTGCCCCACAGCACCCAGGTGTCGCGACGGCCCTCCTTGCCCTTGCTGGGCGAGAACGGATTGAGCTCATGGAAGAACAGCACACAGACGGCCAGAATGGCCCCGAGCTGAATCACGACCAGGAACATATTCCAGAACGTCTCGCTCACGTTCATCTTGACGAACTCGTCCACCAAGATCATGTGACCGGTCGACGAAACAGGCAGCCATTCGGTGATGCCCTCGACCAGGCCCATGAAGGCAGATTTTAGAAGCTCGATAATATCCAAAGGGACCCCCTCGTTAGACACCCGCCGATATTGTTCTGCGGACGGTGCGGGCGATGTCCCATTATCAACCGTTGGCGGCGCGCCTGCGCCTACCCTTACCAAAAAACTCGTCCGTTCACAGAATTGCGAGCGGTCAAACCGAAATCCTTGGGTATAACTGCAACAAGATAAAGTGTCCGGCGGCCAACGCGCCCGCGCCCGCCCGACGCACGAGCCCCGCGCCCGTGCGATAGACCAAGGAGGAAACCATGAACGAGGGCTACACCAAGGTATTTGTTTCACTCGACGGTACTGAGCAGCAGGATTTTGTGCTCGCACGCGCCATCAAGGTCGCCGCGAACAACGGCGCCAAGCTGATTATCGGCCACGTTATCGATTCCACGGCGCTCGAGAGCGCCGGTTCCTATCCGGTCGATCTGGTCAACGGCCTAGAGGAGGCATTTAAGAACTCCATCGCCAAGCAGCTCGAAGAGGCCAAGGCCAATCCCGACATTCCCGAGGTCGAGGTCATGATTCGCGCCGGCCGCATTCGCGAGACGCTCAAGGACGAGATGCTCGACGTGGTTAAGCCCGACCTGGTGCTCTGCGGCGCACGCGGCCTGTCCTCGATCAAGTATGCGCTGCTGGGTTCGATTTCGACGTTCCTGCTGCGCAACACGGACTGCGACATCTTGGTCGTGAAGTAGCGTTGCTCCCACCGGCCGCGGGGCCTGCGGGGTTTCCACGGGCACGTCCTCGCCGCGTTGCGGCTGCGGGATGTGCCCTTAGGAAACCCCTCCCGGCCCCGCGGCCTTCGCAGCCTTACTTCAACGAGTTGTCTGATAGAAAAATGGCGTGCCGCCCCGTTTGGGACGGCACGTTTTGTTTGGGGCGATTCATTTAAATCCTTGCGGCTATATTCACGTTCGGGAACATAGCCGTCCGTGCCGCAAGACGGCCCGCCTACTCAAAGTATTGGAACTTGTTGGTTGAGAAGGCGAATGTTACGACGAAGCCTTTGCCGGAGTCGGATGCCGCGGTGACGTCGATGCCCATCTTGGAGCACAGACGCGCCACCAAGTAGAGGCCGATGCCCGTTGCGCGCTTGGTGGTGCGGCCGTTGTCGCCGGTAAAGCCCTTCTCGAACACGCGCGGCAGGTCTGCCGCACACACGCCACAGCCGTTGTCCGCGACGGTAAGCTCGATGCGCTCGCTTGCCAGACCCTCGTCCAGCAACGCACCCGAAAACACGATCTTTGCGCCGTCCTCACGCGCATATTTAATGCTGTTCTGAATGAGCTGGCCCAGAATAAACTCGAGCCACTTCTCGTCGGTAAAGACCTCAAAGTCGAGGTTCTCGCACACCGGCGCCACGTGTGCCGCGATGAGCTCGCGCGCATTGGCCTTGATTGCGCCCGTCACCAGAGCCTTGAGGTTCCAACGTCGAATCAGATAATCGCGCTCCACAACCTCCGAGCGCGCATAGTAGAGCGCCTGGTCGATATAGCGCTCCACGCGGGCAAGCTCGCGACCGAGGTCATCTACGCGCGACAGGTCATCTTCGCTGCCGTCCAGGTTTTCCAAAATCAGATGGGCTGCCGCCAGAGGCAGCTTGGCCTCGTGGACCCAGCTCTCGATATAGTCGCGATAGTCATCGGTCTGGCGCCTGCCTTCGGCAACCTCGTCACAAGCGGCTTTGCCCACCCGGCGCAAGACCTCGTACTCGAGCTCGCCCTCGGCATAGGTCGGACATTGCACCATCTCCTGCACCCATGCGGGACTCTCGAGCTCCTCTGCCGCACGCTCCAGCTGGCGCAGAAAACGACGACGGCGCGCGTACTCGATCACGATGCCCAGCATACCGAAGATATAGGACACGCCGACCGCCACGACCACGATGGAAACGGGTGCGCCGGCGACCGTCAGCACAAAGCAGCTCAGCAGCACGCCGCACGTCCACACGGCGACGGGAAGCAGCGCATCTTTGAAGAATTTGGCAAACGACATAGCCGGCCCCTAGACCGAATAGCCCTGGCCGCGGTGCGTCGTCAAATACCCCTTGATGCCGATTTTTTCGAGCGTGGTGCGCAGGCGGTTGATGTTGACGGTGAGCGTATTGTCGTCCACGAAGGCGTCGGAGTCCCACAGGTCCTGCATGATGGCCGAGCGCGAAACGATCTTGCCCGCGCGGCTCAGAAGCAGCGAGAGGATACGCAGCTCGTTTTTGGTGAGCTCGGTGCTGGTGCCCGTTTGCGTGTTGGTGACCATGGAGCGTGCGAGGTCAAGCTCCAGTCCTTTGTGGACGAGCGTGCTGCGCTCGCCCGCCGCCGCGGTGCGACGCAGCAAGGCATTGATGCGCGCCACGAGCACACGGGCGCTATAGGGCTTGGGAACAAAGTCGTCCGCGCCGAGCGTCATGGCCATGACCTCGTCAATCTCGGTCGCGCGCGACGTGAGGACGATGATGGGAACCTCGGATTCGCGGCGAACCTCATGGCAGATATGCTGGCCGTCCTTGACGGGAAGCGTCAGGTCGAGCAGCACCAGGTCGGGCGCGGCGGCGAGAATATCGCGCGAAACATGCTCGAACGATTCGCAGGCCTCGACCTCAAAACCGGCACGGGCAAGGATGTCGGCAAGCTCGCGACGAATGGGCTCGTCATCCTCAACGATATAGATCAGCGCCATGGATTCCGCCCCCCCCTCTTGGTTGTCTTGCCCCATTATGACCGCGGATCCGCAGATACGCGCCTCACGCGGCACCAAAGTGACAGAACTGTTCGCGAGTGGCAGAGGCTTGCCTCTCGCTCGCGACGAGCACGGGAATTAAATGAGTTTTTAATCCCCGTCCCAGAAACATCATTTAGCGGCGGGCACGGAGCTTTTCGTAGCCGTCGGCAAAGAAGGCGACCGTGGCAGCGTCGGCCTCGGCGGCGTCGGCCTCGGCGGCGTCCGTCTCGGTTGCGGGGACCACGCCGTGCTCGTCGCTCACCAGGAACAGCGCGCCCTTAAGCTGCGCGGGAATGTCCACGCGCGTGACCGGGATGCCCTTGGTCTGGGCCAGCTGCTCGATGAGCGTCGCCGTGCCGCACAGGAACTCGTCCGCCGGCGCCACAAAGGCAAGCTCGCCATTGTTGACGGCGGCGAGCAGCTCGGGCGCCACGCCGGTTTCGTCGGCCTCGGAGCGAGCCTCAGCGGAACGGGCACGCAGCGCCTTGGCCGACGTATCGGCGAGCGGCTCGTACTCCCCCACCGTCATGGCGGCATTGCCGTTGATGTCGATCACCAGCATGAGCACGCCGTCGCGTGCGGTGTAATCGCCCTCGGCAAGCGACCACTCAACGTGCTGCTTGGCCCAGCTGAGCATGTTATGGGTGAGTGGCTCGCCCTGCACCAGGCGCTCAGACAGCGCGCGGATGTGGCGGTTGAGCATGGGTACCTTTTTGTTGGACATGCGCCAACGGCAGACAAGCGCAGGCTTGTCGAGCGTAAACTTCTCGACCGCCTCCTGATTGGCGCAAAAGTCCTCATACGCACGCTGATCCTCGGCGTTGCCAAACAGCTCGGCATCATCAATCTGGGGCATGGTCATACCTTTCGTGTTAGTCATTCCGTCCTCTTATACCAAAAAGACGGCCCTCCAAACGGAGCAGCCGTCTTTTGCAGAGATTATTTTGTTCCGGGGCGAAACTTAGTGCCTAAAGTGGCGGGCGCCGGTAAAGACCATAGCAATATTGTGCTCGTTGCAGGCCTGAATGCTCTCGTCATCGCGCTTGGAGCCGCCGGGCTGGATGATGCAGGTCACGCCGTGTGCAGCAAGCACGTCGACGTTGTCGCGGAACGGGAAGAACGCGTCGCTTGCACAGGCAAAGCCGCCCTTCTCCACGCCCTCGCGCTCGCAGAAGTCCTCGGCGCGCTCGCAGGCAAGTAGCGCAGAGTCAACGCGGTTAGGCTGACCCGGGCCCATGCCAATGCCGGCCTTACCCTTGGAGACCAGGATGGCGTTGGACTTAACGCCCTTGCAGACCTTCCAGGCAAACTCAAGCTCGGCCATCTCGGCGTCGGTGGGCTTGCGGTCGGTGGGGAACGTAAAGGTCGCGGGATCCTCGGTCACGTGGTCGACCTCCTGCACCAGCATGCCGCCGTCGACGGAGCGCAGCTCCACCTGGGCGCCGTGGTCCACGCCGCCGGTCGCCAACACGCGCAGGTTGGGGCGCTTGGCCATGCGCTCGAGTGCCTCGGCGGTGTAGCTCGGGGCGATGATGACCTCGACGAATTGCTTGTTCTGATCGGCGAAGTGCTCAACCAGATCAAAGGGAACCTCGCGGTTGCAGGCGATGATGCCGCCAAAGGCACTCTTGGGATCGCAGGCGAAGGCGCGGTCGTAGGCGGCCGTAATGTCCTCGGCAACGGCGGAACCGCAGGGGTTCTGGTGCTTGAGGATTACGCAGGCCGGCTCGTCGAACTCGCGGACCAGGTTCCAGGCGGCGTCGGCATCCAGATAGTTGTTGTAGCTGAGCGGCTTACCCTGGATCTGCTCGGAGCCCACGAGCGGGAACTGCGAGCTCGCGGTGTTCTCGCAGCCCTCGGCAAAGCGGTAGACCGTAGCCTTCTGCTGAGGATTCTCGCCATAGCGCAGGTCGTCGACCTTCTCCAGCGAGATCTCGAGCTTGGCAGAGGTGTCCGCCACGTCGCTTGCCTGGGCGGCAAGCCAACGGGAGATAGCCGTGTCGTAGGCGGCGGTGGTCTGGTAGACCTTCACCTGCAGGCGACGACGAGTGGAAAGCGTGGTGCAGCCACCGGTCTCGTGCATCTCGGCCAGGACGGCATCATAGTCGGCCGGGTCGGAGATGACGGTAACGCTCGTGGCATTCTTGGCAGCAGAGCGCAGCATGGAGGGGCCACCGATGTCGATGTGCTCGATAGCGTCCGCGAAGGTGACCTCGGGGTTGGCAACGGTCTTCTCGAACTCGTACAGGTTGACGACGACCAGGTCGATCAGCTTAATGCCGTGCTCAGCGGCCTCCTGCATGTGCTGCTCGGAATCGCGGCGGGCCAGCAGCGCGCCATGAACCTTGGGGTGCAGGGTCTTAACGCGGCCGTCCATCATCTCGGGATAGCCCGTGAACTCCTCGATGGGGGTTACGGGAACGCCCGCGTCCTCAATGGCACGAGCCGTGCCGCCCGTAGAGATGATCTCGACGCCAAAGTCATCGACCAGCGTCCGTGCGAAATCGACGACGCCCGTCTTATCGGTAACCGAGATCAACGCGCGTGCGATCTTCACATCAGATCCCATGCAGTCCTCCTGTCTGGTACGCCGCCGTGCTCTGTGAGTCGGTGATACGTCGATCTGCAGCGCTCGCGCAGCGGCATTGAAAATACTGATTTAATGTAGCGCATCGAGCACATCGATGCACCCCGCAACGGGCGCATGTGCAGAAAAAGTTTGCGAGCGGAGGGTATGGGCACAGCACCGGGCACGGTGAGTTCATGGAACACAGGGGCACCATAATTTGATGCCAATGGCGTGGTAGAACTGTGCTCGATATGCATCCGCAAAAGAAAGAGGCACCATGGTCTCGCGGGTTCTCTACCGACCGTTTGATACCGAAGACTTCGACGCCATCGCGCTGATTCTGCAGCAGCTTTGGCATAACAATTCGGATAACGATGAGTACAACCGCCTTGAGGCCGCGTGCGACCTCGCCTACTGCCTTTCGTCGTCGACGTTTTCACAGGTTGCGGTGATTGACGGCGAGGCGCGCGGTATTGCACTTGCACGCGCAGGACAGAACCCCGGCGTCACTATCAACGAGCATTGGATGGATACCGAACGCGCGCTGCTATCGCAGATGCGTGAGCTGGAGCCCGATGCCTGCGCCGAGTACCTCTCGTTTGTGCGCGCAACCATCCGAACCAACAACCGCCTGCTCGAGAGCAGCCCGTTGCCGCACGACAACGAGGTCACGCTGCTTGCCGTGGATCGCGATGTCCATGGCCTGGGCGTTGGCACGGTTCTGCTCGATGCCGCAGTCTCGCACCTGTCCTCGCTTGGAGCGACGAGGGCGCACCTGTACACCGACTCCAACTGCTCGTGGAAGTTCTACGAGCTGCACGGCTTTAAGCGCACGGCCACGCACCGCGCCAACCGCGAAGAGCGCCGCCACGACATGCCGCGCGAAAGCTATCTCTACGAATTCGACCTAACAGCCTAAACCCAGCAGCCATACCTAGTCATTTAGGGATGTTCCCAGTGATTAGTCGTTGGGGACAGCCTTCGTAGGTAGCGCATAAAAATGGGATGGGCTTCCCCCGACGGCTGTCGAGAAAAGCCCATCCCATAATTTACGACCGCTAGAACGTTCCGCCGCCGCCTCCGCCGACGCCGCCACCGCCGCCACCGGAAAAGCCGCCGCCGCTGCCGCCGCTCGAGCTATCGGAACTCGAAGCCAGCTCGCGGATGGTCTCGTGATACACATCATTGAACGAATCGAGCGGAGACTCGTTGCCGTAGTGATGGTAATACCACCAGTAGCAGGGGTAGTTGTCGTAGAAATCGTCGCTGTTGCGCAGGTCCGCAGGCACGGCCTCGGCCAGCTGTCGCAGCACTTCTTTCGAAACGCCCAGGGCAACGCCCATCACCAGCAGCTTGTTCCACAGAATCAGATCGCTGGGGATGGCCTCCTTCAGGCGCGTAAAGTCCTCGAGCCAATGCTTAAGCGCCTTGCAGCGAGCCGCTACCTCGGCGCCCTCCGGCGTGTAACGGCGGAAGGTGCAGCTCAGGACAAAGCCCACGATCGTGACGGGGATCGAGATCATAGCGGCACCGACGTTGGCATCCGCAAAGTCGGTATAGAACAGAGAGCCCAGAATGCCAAAGACAATGATGATGCCGAGAACCAGGCCGGCCACCATCGCGATAGTGCCATCCGAAGCAATAAGCTCGCGCGCCTCCAGCTTGCCCTTAACCGTGCTCTGATAGTCCTCGAGCTTGTCGCCAACAGATGTGGTGCGCTCGTTAGCGTACTCCTCCAGCTCGCTAAACGTGCGCGAACGGACTCCGTCCTTATCGGGCTTAACGCCGGCGAAGAAGACCTTGAGCACATCGCGATCGATGCCGTCCTTCTTGGCAGCCTTCCAAGCCTCATCGGTCACTGTGATGCGATACGTCTGCTCCTCTTTTTCGCGACGGAGCAGACCCTTCTTCTTGGTCTCGGTCGCTTCTTCCAGCTTGATCACGCGGTCGTCGGTCAGCTTCATCAGTGTGGCGATATATGCCTGATCGGGCACGTCGTTCCAGCTCATAAGAGCTGCAAGCACCGCGGGATGGTCGGCCGAGGGCACATCGCGGAAGTACTCGTCCTGGAAGAGCGGCTTGGGCTTGGGCCTGCGCAGCTTGAGCATCACGATCACACCGGTATAGGCAACCGCCACAACAACACACACCACGGCAATCGCGCTGGCAACCGCACGCGCGTGCTCACGGCGGGCGTTGGCCTCGTCGGCCCATTCCTTCTCTTCGCTCAGGATCGTTGACATGCGCTCTTCGCCCGAGGCGGCAAGCTGCGGCACCCAGTCGCTGGGGAAGGCGATGCGTGCCTCGGCGAATTCGCCCTGATGCACGCAGGGAATGGTATAGGTGACCATGGGCTCGTCCTCATCGAGCGACACGTCGCCCGTCAGCGGACCGTGGCCCCATGCGCGGAAGTTGTCGCCCTTGACGGCCGCCGTCCCGGCAGCGGCATTTGCGAAGTGAACTTCCATCTCGACGTCATCGGAATCCGCCGACCAGCCGTCGCCGACGAATTTCCAGTAAAGCTCGGCGGTATCGGCCCAGTTCATGACCGCACCGGTCATGGTGTAGCTCACGTAATAGACCGCGCTTTCGCCGCTCTCGTGGGGGCTGAAAACCTTGATCTTTACGCCGTCACCGGTCTGCTCGACCGTGTAGACGCCAGAGTCGCCCTTGTTCGCGCTATCGACTTTGTTAAACGCGGTGTCCTCTTCCTCGACGCTCAGCACGTCGACGCCCGCCGCGCCGCCCTGCTGGTTGGTGCCCGCATTGATCTCCCAAAACACGCCGTTGATATCGTCATCGAAATCGAACTGGCGTCCCTCGACAACGGTCAGCGAGCCATCGGCCTCGACCGTGGCGCCGATGTAGGTTTGGGTCATGGAGTAGCCGTCGGCGTGCGCGGCGGCAGGCAGCAGCAACAACGCAAGCGCAACGAGCGCGCAGACGGAAGCAAATCGCGCAAACAGGCGTCGCTGCCGACAGGTCTTGGCAACGGGAGCGTTCATAGGCACATCCTTTGTCTGTGATACCAGTAGCGTCATTGTCCCACGTTTGCGGGTTCATGTGACGAACATCTAGGTCAGCGGAGTATCAAACGGGACGAAAGTCACGCCCGCGGCTGGCACCTGGGGACGTTCCTTATTTGCCGGCAATCTGGGACACTCCTTGGCATAGCCCGCTCCGGCAATAGATACCACTTCATAGCTCCGTCACAGCTGTAGCGGCTTTGTGTGGGCACGGCGTGAGCCGATTAAGCCGGCGAGCGAGGGGCATAAAGCAGTTGAGCGAAAACGGTTTGCCCCTTTGCCGTTCGCTTGAGGATCATGTCCCCCTTTTCCGCGGAAACCCCGGCAGTTGCGAAGAGCTGCCGGGGTTTCTGTCGTTTGAGGGCTAGATTGATTGACGATGATTAAGGTGCCGAGCCGGTGGTCCGGCACGCACAACACGCAGCCTCGGCAACTCGCGAGCATCGACGACGCCCCCCACCTCACCCCGCGCTATACTCGTCCGCATGGATATCAACGCATGTAACATAGCAACGCCCGCCGCGGACGCGCCAGCGACGCCACCCGCCTCCGCCCCCGCGCCCGTCGTGGGCCGTTTCGCCCCGTCGCCCTCGGGCCGCATGCACCTGGGCAACGTGTTCAGCTGCCTGTGCTCGTGGCTTTCGGCCCGCAGCCAGGGCGGCAGCATCGTGCTACGCATCGAGGACCTGGACGATCGCTGCAAGCGCCCGGAACTTGCCGCTCAACTGATTGACGATCTGACCTGGCTGGGGCTCGAGTGGGACGAAGGCCCCTACTACCAGCACGATCGCCTGGATCTGTACGAGGACGCCCTGCGCCAGCTGCAAGACGCCGGCCTCACCTATCCCTGTTTTTGCACGCGTGCCGAACTCCACGCCGCGAGCGCGCCACACGCCAGCGACGGCACGCCCATCTACCGCGGCGCCTGCAGAGGTCTTTCTGCTGATGAAATCACCCGCCGCAGTGCCCTGCGTGCTCCGGCCACGCGCCTGCGCGTGCCCACCGTCGACGACCTCGCCAGCGACGTGATCGAATTCGTGGACCGCACGTACGGAGCCCAATGCGAAGCACTCGCCACCGAGTGCGGTGACTTTTTGGTGCGCCGCAGCGACGGCGTGTTTGCCTATCAGCTGGCCGTGGTGGTCGACGACGCTGCCATGGGCGTCACCGAGATCGTACGCGGATGCGACCTGCTTGGTTCCACGCCGCGCCAGATCTATCTGCAACATCTGCTGGGGCTGCCCACGCCGCACTACGCGCACATTCCGCTGCTCATGTCACCGGACGGCCGCCGCCTTTCCAAGCGCGATCGCGATCTGGACCTGGGCGAGCTCCGCACCCGCTTTGGCACACCCGAGGCACTGTTGGGATGGCTCGCCGGGCAAACAGGCATCGCGCCGGACACCACGCCGCGTACCGCCGAGCAGCTGGTCGAGCACTTTAGCTGGGACGTCATCCGCGCGCATCGGGAGAACATCACTGTAACGGTCGAGTAGCCAGCCACCCCGCCTCTACGCAACATCCCAGGGCTGGAGTTCGTCGCCCAAGCGAACGATGCAGTCGTAGAGCACGGTGTGACGCTCGGCCGGGTTGGTATCCCGATGAAAATGCCCGTAGTACCAGCGCTTGTAGTCCAAGCGGTCTTCCAGCTCATCGAAAAATGCCGTAAGCCGATCAACGGAGGGGCAATTCCAGCCGGACGCTGGATAAAGCGTGGACGAAAGCATGCGCGTAGAGCAGGTGTGAGTGATCACGTAGTCGACCGTCCAGCCCACGCTGTCGAGCTTTGCCCGCGCCTCCTCAAAGTTGCGCTCGTCCGGCAGCTCCTGCGGCCACCAGCTGGAATACGGAATGCGGTATTCCTTGTCCACGCTCGTGGCGCCGCCCATGGTAAAGACCGTTGAGCCGTCGAGCTCAAAAACCTCGCCGCGCGTCAGGCGCCGTATGGGAGAGGTGTCCGACAGGCGCTGCGTCAGCCCACCGTGCCACAACTCCATGGGGCGCTCCGCCCAGTGATCGAAACGCTCGTGGTTGCCGTCGACAAACAGCACGGTATAGGGACGCGATTCCAGCCAAGCGATGTCGGCACATTCTTCGGCAGAGAAATCCCACGGAAAGCCAAAGTCGCCGGCGATAATCAGATAGTCGTCGCTCGTCAGACTATCCCCAAGGTCCCAGTTGCGCAGCTTTTGCATGTCGACGCCGCCGTGAATATCGCCCGTCACATAGACCGTCATCGGATCACCACTTCCCTGTAAGTCGCTAGCCCGCATTCTGCACGATCACTAAGCCAACCGTTCCAGCCCTTAGGGCTTACCCCTCGTTCTTCCATCCAAACGGGTCAAGCACCCAAAAAACCAGATCGAGCACGCCGCCGGTCATCATGGCGCCGGCAAGGGCCATGCAAACGTGCAGAGAGACGGCACTTCGGAGCACGTCGAACGGCCCCAGAACAGCCAGCAGCGCAACCGCTGTGCCGGCAAGGCACAACGCGAGGCACGGCCACGCGTCCTTGACGCACTTCTTTGCGAGATGCTTTGCGTTGTCACTCATCGGTATCGAACTCCTTAGAGGGTCGTTGTTCAGACGCATGCCGCCGCGGCAGAGCGGGGCGGCAGGGTAAGTGTCACATGCTGTGCGGACATCAATGGAGAAACCGCCTGCTCGACCAACCTTTGACGCCGTTTTGCACCGACACCACATCCCCCGCTATCGAGGTCTAATACTTTTCCCACCGCTACCCAAAAACTCATCCAACGTTAATCTTGGCTCAAGAATCGCTTAATCTATAACCTGCACTATAGAGTTCGACCAAGGGCGGGGCGGCGCCGCGCAACGCAGACCGCCGAACGCAACGCTCGCGCCCGGGCAAATCGCCCGGCGTCGCGCCCATCGAACGAAAGGACAGGTCATGGACGACCTCGAAAAAGTTGAAACCATCCGCACCAAGTGCAACGTGAGCTACACCGATGCCAAGGCCGCGCTCGACGCCGCCGACGGCAACGTTTTGGACGCCATCATTTGGCTCGAGTCGCAGGGCAAGACGCAGACCACGTCGGCGCACGCCGCCACCGAGTCCGCGCCAGTCGACGAACCCTCGGGCGAGATGGTCGCCGCGCAGGCCGCCTACGAGAAGTCGAGCGAAAAGACCGACTTCTCCAAGAAGATGGACAGCGTATGGGAGTACCTCAAAAAGCTCTTCCGCCTGAGCCTGGACACCAAGTTTATCGCCACGCGCCGCGATGCGATCATCCTCAACATCCCCATCCTGATCCCCATCATCGCCCTGTTTGCCTGGGGCGCTACGATTTGGCTGATGCTGATTGGCCTGTTCTTTGGCATGCGCTACCGCATCGACAGCGACGGCGACGTGCCCGGCAGCATCAACAACCTTATGAATCACGCCGCCGATGCCGCGGACGACATCAAGCAAAATCTGAACGACGACAAGTAATCGCAGACGGGGGCACGCATGGCACGGATCCTGATCGTAGAGGACGAGGAGAAAATCGCCCGCTTGTGACGCTCGAGCTGGAGCACGAGGGCTACCAGGTGGAACACGCCGCCGATGGCCGCACCGCCGTGGACCTGGCGCTGGAGCGCAACTACGATCTTATTCTGCTCGATGTGTTGTTGCCGCAGCTCAACGGCATGGAGGTCCTGCGGCGCGTCCGCAAGCACAAGGATGTGCCGGTGATAATGGTCACCGCGCGCGATGCCGTGATGGACAAGGTGGCCGGGCTCGATGCCGGCGCCGACGATTACCTGACCAAGCCGTTTGCGATTGAGGAGCTGTTCGCACGGATCCGCGTGGCGTTGAAGCGCTCGGAGGCCGTGCGGGCGGCTTCGGGCGTTGGCGGCATCGGGACGGGCGCGGCAGGCGGCACGGGTGTCGGCGCCACTGCGATGCCCCCGGTCAGTGACTCGACCCAGGTTTCCGCCTCGCTCTCCCCCGCCACGCTCGCCGTGGGCTCGGTTGCGCTCGACCCCGACCGCCGCGAAGTCACGGTCGGCGGCTCGCCCATTGCGCTCACGGCCCGCGAGTTCGATGTCCTCGCCCTGCTTATGGCGCATGCCGAGACCGTGCTCACGCGCGAACGCATCGCGCACGAAGCGCTGGGCTACGAATACATGGGCGACACCAACAACGTCGACGTGCACATCGCGCATCTACGCGCCAAGATCGAGGACGCCGGCGGCGTCCGCATCATCCAGACCGTGCGCGGGGTGGGCTATGTCTGCCGCGCGTAACGCCGAGGCCAAGCGCGTCACCTCCATCGCCCGCGCCATCAACTGGAGCTATATGTGGCGCCGCCTGATGAGCTACGTTTGGCTCGACCTGCTGCTAGTAGTGATTGTGGCGGCGATCCTTGTCTATGGATACAACCAGACGCTGCCCAACGGCGCGTTTACCGCAGGATGGATCCCCAGCGCCACCGTTCGCGGCATGTCGCTGACGCCCGCGCGCGGCTGGGACCTGACAACGCTCACCTATACCGTCGAGCTTGCGCGTACCACCAAGACTTTCCCCCTCGCGCAGGACCTCGTCACGCTATGGCCTCTCTACCTTGTCGTTGTGGGTTGGCAGGTCATCAGCATGCTCGATATGCTCGGCGGCGCCCGCCGCGTGCGCCGCACCATGGCGCCGCTCAACGATCTGGCCCTGCGCGTGGACGAACTCGGCCGCATGCAACTCGCCGGCGGCAAAATGGAAACACTGGAGCAGGCCATCGAGCGCGCAAGCGTCGACTCGCCGAGCGTCACCACCGGCGACGCCGACCTGGCAAGCATCGAGGTCGCACTCAACCGCCTGCTGCGCCAGATGCAAGAGGCCAAGCTGCAGCAGATGCGCTTTGTCAACGACGCGAGCCACGAGCTGCGCACGCCCATCGCGGTGATTCAGGGCTACGTGAACATGCTCGACCGCTGGGGTAAGGACGACCCGGACGTGCTGGCGGAGTCCATCGCGTCCCTTAAAGCCGAAAGCGAGCACATGCAAGAGCTTGTGGAGCAGCTGCTGTTTTTGGCGCGCGGCGATGCCGGGCGCACGGTCCTGCGGCGCGCGCATACCAACTTGGCTGCACTGGTCAGCGAGGTATGCGAAGAATCGCAGATGATCGATACCGAGCACACGTATCGGCTGGCTTCTGACGCTGCGCTTGCCAGCGACCCGCGCTGCGACGCGCCCGTCGACGTGGCGCTCGTGAAGCAGGCTCTGCGCGTGATCGTGCAAAACGCCGCCAAGTACTCGGATGCGGGAACGACCGTCACATTTGGCATAACGCCGGATGCGGGCGCGGGCACGATCGACATAAGTGTTGAGGACGAGGGCATCGGCATGAACCAGGAATCCGCAGCTCACGCGTTCGAGCGGTTCTACCGTGCCGACAACGCGCGCGATGCCGGCGCACAGGGTTCGGGTCTGGGGCTTGCGATCGCCAAGTGGATCGTCGACAGCCACGGCGGCGTCATCGGTGTGACCTCGGTCGAAGGGGTCGGCAGCCGCTTTACGATTCGCCTGCCGCGGCAGGAAGCCCCTCGGCATAAAAATCAGAACCACCCTTAAAAAGGGTGGTTTGCTCTTAGGGTATAACCCACGGGCCCCGGGCTCGCGTCTAAAGGCGCGGGCCCGGACTTCGTCCAGGCCCAGTGCATCTTGACCCGTGGCGCGCCGGTCGAACCGGCGGGATCACCCCCTCTTGAAGGGGTCCTCGTACTCCTTCACGCTCAGCTTGTCCAGCGC
>JAUMOL010000026.1 GCA_031295385.1 Collinsella sp. | reverse complement strand
TGTGTATAAGAGACAGGGGTGGGGAAAGGTGTTGAAAAATGGGGCGGTTCCCCATATTATTAATGACGTCGACAGGCGGGGTGGTTCCCCGCGTACGTGCCATCTGAGTAACCGAGGGGAGGGCGCACATGGGAATGACTGGTGCATACGAGCGCAATCTCGATGCAAAAGGTCGTCTGTCCCTGCCTGCACCCCTTCGCGAGGAGCTTGGAGAGCACGTTCGCGTGTTCAAAGCCCTGGATGTCGATGCTCTGTACGTGTTCTCTGCCGAGGCCTTCGATAAGTGGGTCGAAGGACTCTTCGCGGGTCGTGAGGGCCACGAGGGTTTTAACCCGCGTGACATTAATGACCAGAAGCTCATGAGGGCGATCAACAAGCGCACCACGTCGATGGACGTGGACAGCGCCGGTCGTATCGGTCTTTCCGAGTCTCTCCGCAAGCAGGCGAACCTCGACCGCGAGGTCACGGTTGTGGGCAACTACGACCACCTTGAGGTTTGGGATCGCGCCGCGGCCGATGAGGACGATGACGATGAGGCCCTGCTGGACCTCTTCTTCTCGTAAGGGCAAGGCACGGGTAACGGATGGAGCGTGGGATCTTGACACAAGAATATCGGCATGAACCTGTCATGCTCGGCGAAGTGCTTGAGTCGCTGCGGCTAAAGAGCGGCTCCGTTGTCTGCGATTGCACCCTTGGCGGTGCCGGCCATTCGGTAAAGATGGCCGCGCAGGTGGGGGAGACGGGCCTTTTGCTCGGCGTCGATCAGGACGACATGGCCCTCGAGGCCGCTGGCGCCCGTCTGGACCGCGAGGTTCCCGGCGTTCCGCACCAGCTGCTGAAGGGCAACTTCGGCGACTTGGACGAGCTTCTTTGCTCGGCCGAGGTGCCCGGGGTCGATGGCTTCCTGTTCGATTTGGGAGTTTCGTCACCGCAACTCGATATCCCTGGCAGGGGCTTTTCGTATAACGAGGACGCCCCATTGGACATGCGGATGGATCCGGGTAATAACACCTTAAACGCAGCTGAGGTCATCAACACCTATAACGAACACGACCTCGCCCGGATTCTACGCGTCTACGGCGAAGAGAAGTTCGCCTCGCAGATCGCGCGCGAGATCGTGCGCCGCCGCGAGCAAGAACCGATCGAAACCACCGGCCAATTTGTCGAGATCATCAAGGCGGGTATCCCGGCTGCCGCTCGTCGGCATGGCGGACACCCGGCCAAGAAAAGTTTCCAGGCCATTCGCATCGAGGTCAATCACGAGCTCGATGTGCTCGAACGAGGGCTTGATGCCGCCACCAGGTGGCTCAACCCGGGCGGACGTATCTGCGTCATCTCGTATCACTCGCTCGAGGACCGTATCGTAAAGAACCACTTTAAGGAGATGAGCCAGGGGTGCACGTGTCCGCCGGAGATTCCGGTGTGCGTGTGCGGCAACGTGCCGATACTCAAGGTCATCACCCGCAAACCCCTGGTTGCCCAGCCTGATGAGGTTGAGCGCAACCCTCGGGCGAGATCAGCCAAAATCCGCGTGGCGCAGCGTCTGTAGGCGCGACCGCGCGATATTGGACCTCCCGCTCGCACCATAAACGAAGCTTAAACACACTACCAACGTACTCGGGATGGGAGGCGGCATATCATGGGCTACAACACTTCAAGCGCAGCACTCGCCTATGATATGAACGCCATGCCCGCCTATCGTGAGACGCCGCAGGCCCCCGTTGCTCCCCGTGAGCAGCGCACGCCGCGCTTTGATGTCTACACGGGCGCGGGCCGTCAGGCAAACCAGGCGGTAAGCCCGGTTTTCATGAGCGTTCTTAAAACGTTTTGCATCATTGCGGCTATCTTCATGACGATCGGCGTCGCCCGCGTGGCGCTCGCCGGCGTTACGGCTCAGGTGCTCAACAGCAACGCCGAGCTTACCAGCACGCTCGAAAAGGCGACCGATGAGAGCTCCGACCTGGAGGTCATGCATTCGGTCTATGGCGCCGACACGCGCATTCGCGACCTTGCGGGCGCTTATGGCATGGTGGAGCCCAGCGAGAGCGTTACACTTGACTTTTCGCAGGATGCAGCCGCGGGCGCCAACGCGACCGCGACCGCTCAGTAGCAAGACGGTAGCTGAGTATGACAAATGACTATCGCCGCGGTTCCGATGGGGGCCGCGGTTCTGGACGTCCCTCGTCGCGGGGACGTTCTGGTTATCAAGGAACGGGTCGGCAATCTTACAACGCCGGGCAGTCCCGTGGCAACGACCCGGCGTCGCGACTTCGCGGCTCGGGCGGCCCTCAAGTGCATAACACCAGGTCGCGCAAGAGTTCGTCGACCGAATGGCTCACAGGCGCACCTCTGCCTCGCCGCAAAGCCGTCATGGGCTTCATCGGGCTTGGCTTGGGCTTGGGCGTCTTTCGCCTTGCCGACTATCAAATTGTCGAAGCCGATAAACTGCGCGAGCGTGCCGATGCGCGCCGCCTGCTTGCGCAGACCCTCTATGCCAAACGCGGCACCATCTACGACCGCAACGGCAACGTGTTGGCGTCGTCGGTCGAATGTCGCAACATCGCCGTGAACCCGCAGCTTGTCGAGGATGTTGACAAGACGGTGTCGGCGCTGGTCAAGGCAACTGGAATCGATAAAAAGACCTGCCGCAAGCTCGTTGAGTCCGATGGAACCTGGGTGTATATCAAGCGCCAGGTGGACGAAGACGATGTTGCGGCGCTGGAGAAGAAGAACCTGCCCGGCGTGCTTTTTGAGCAGGCCATGAAGCGCGTATATCCATACGGCAATCTGGCATCGCAGGTGCTGGGTGTAGTGAATGTAGACAACGACGGCTTGACGGGTCTCGAAAAGCAATACAACAAGCTTCTGACCGGCACGAACGGTTCTCTCGTACGCGAGCGCGCGAGGGACGGCAGCTATATCGCGGGCGGTGCCTATAAAAAGGTGGCTGCGGTCGACGGCGTTGATATCGTGACGACGCTCGACGTCAATATCCAGCGTGCGGCCGAGGATGCCCTGGCAGAGGCTGTCGAGAAGACAAAGGCCAAGAACGGCTCGGCGCTGGTCACCGATCCTACGACAGGCGAGATCTTGGCAGCCTGCTCGTATCCGACTTACGACCAGACCGATCTGGAAAACGCCAAGACCGAGGATATGAACTTGCGCCTGGTCACCGACGCCTACGAGCCCGGCTCGGTCTTTAAGACGCTCGTGGCGGGCGCCGGCTTCGACTTGGGTGTCGTGCGATCGAGTACGTCGTTTGAGGTGCCGGCGAGCATCAAGGTGGGCGACGATACCGTCACCGATGCCGACAAGCGCGACTACGCCATGACCATGGATGTGCGCGAGATGATGCGCCGTTCGTCCAACGTGGGCTTTGTCCTGGTGGGGCGCAAGATCGGTGCCGACGACTTTGCCACCTATGTGGACAAGTGGGGCATCGGTCACAGCTCTGGTGTAGATTTTCCGGGCGAGAGCCTGGGTATCGTCAAGGAGCGTGACCAGTATGACGGCGCCACGCTGGGCTCGATGAGCTTTGGACAGGCACTGTCTGTCTCGCCGATTGAGATCGCACGTGCCGTGGGCGGCATCGCCAACGGCGGCGTGATGATGACACCGCACTTCTATAAGTCCAGCAAAGGCGACGAGAAGGACTGGGGCGAAGGCGAGCGCGCGATTTCGGAGGACGCCGCATCCCAGGTGACATCGTGCATGCAGACGGTCGTGTCCGAGGGAACGGGCGTTGGCGGCGCGGTTGACGGCTATGACGTGGCGGGTAAGACCGGTACGGCCGAACGTGCCGACGAGAACGGCGGCTACCTCAAGGAGAACTACATGTCGTCCTTTATGGGCTTTGCACCGGCACAATCGCCCAAGGTGCTGTGCTATATCACGCTCGACGGAACGCCGAGCGGCTCAGATGCCGCTGCGGTGCCGTTCCAGTCCATTATGGCCAACGCGCTCGACGTGCTGGGTATCCCGCACACGAAGTAGGGGGTTACAATCTTTGGGGCGTGGTTTGTTGTCCCATATGAGGGTGTTCACATGCCCTGCACCACGCATGTGCGGCGCTGGGATACAATACGCCGATAGCATTATTAGGTTTACAGGGGAGCTGCAATGATAGAGATCGCCGTCAACAACCTCGCGGCCGCAACAGGGGCCCGAACCGTGACGGGAGAAGCCGATCGGGTATGCCGCGGGTGCGTTATCGACTCGCGCCAGGTCGAGGAAGGGACGATTTTCGTCGCCTTTCCCGGTGAAAACGTCGACGGCAATGATTTTGCTTCCCGTGGCGTCCAGTCGGGTGCCGGCGCCGTCGTGATGACGCGTGAGCCCGAGGCCGAGCTGGTCTCGCTGGCGCAGGACAAGGGGTGCGCCATCCTGCTGACCGATGATCCCGAGGAGTTTCTGCTGCGTTTGGCGCACACGTATCGCCTGGAGCTTGGCTGCCTGGTCGTTGGTATTACCGGTTCCATCGGCAAGACGACGACCAAGGACGTGCTCGCCGCCGTGCTCGCCAAGCGCTATCGTGTCTGGGCCACCAAGGGCAATTTCAATAACCTGATCGGCATGCCGCTCACGGTGCTTTCCGCTCCGGCCGATACCGAGGTCCTGGTGCTCGAGATGGGCATGAACCATTTCCACGAGATTGAGCGCCTGTCCCAGTCCGCCAATCCCAACCTTGCCATCGTGAGCAAGATTGGTACCTCTCACATCGGCATTTTGGGCAGCCGCGAGAACATCGCCCGCGCTAAGGCCGAGATTGTCCAGGGTATGTGCGCCGCCGGCGACTTCTTGCCGCTGCTGGTTTTGGGCGGTGAGGACGACTTTACGCCGTTCATTCGCGATACGTTCGCCCAGCCTGCTGGTATCGACGTTATGCTGGCCGGCGTCTCGGACGACGATGAGGTCCGTGCCCGCGACATTCGTGTTGATGACGAGGGCCGTCCGGTCTTTACGCTCGATTTTGGCCAGGGCGAGACGATCGATACCATGCTTGCCATCCCCGGCGTGCAGTCCGTCCCAAATGCCGTTAAGGCCGCCGCGGTTGCCTATCGCCTGGGCCTGACGCCCGAGCAGATCGATGCTGCCTTTAGGGGCCTCACGATCACCGGTCACCGCCAGGAGATCAAGCGCGCCAAGAGCGGTGCCCGCGTCATCGACGATTCCTATAACGCCAGTGCCGAATCCATGGCTGCTGGCCTCGATCTACTGTGCTCGCTTTCGTGCACGGGGTCTCGCATGGCGATCCTGGGCGAGATGGGCGAGATGGGCGATGAGGCTCCTCGCATGCATGAGCTCGTGGGCGCCTATGCCGCCGCCAAGAAGCTCGACATGCTGACGTGCGTGGGTGGTGAGCTGGCCCAGCTTATGGCCGATGCCGCGCGCATGATGGGCATGGACGAGGACCGCATCCAGGTGTTCTCCGATTATCAGCAGGTGCTCGACCGCATGGGCGGCGCGCTTGAAAAACATGATGTTGTACTGGTCAAGGGTTCCCGCTTTGTTGAGCTCGACCGCTTTGTGGAAGGTGTGTGCTAGCCCATGTTCGGCAATCCCTCGTATCCAACGTATCAGGCTTTTTTGGGGCTTGGCATCGCCGCTGCCATTGCGCTGCTGCTCATGCCGTGGTGGATCAAGCTGCTCAAGGTCGAGGGTATCGGCCAGCAGGTTCGTGCCGACGGCCCCAAGCGTCATTTGGTTAAGCAGGGAACGCCGACCATGGGCGGCGTCATCATCCTTGTTGCGATTTCGCTGACCTGCCTGCTGATGGGCAAGCTCACCACCGAGCTCGTGCTCGTGCTGCTCGCCACGCTGGCGACCGGCGTGCTGGGCCTGATCGACGACCTGACCTCCGTTACGCATGGGCGCTCGCTCGGTCTGACGCCTCATGCCAAGATGATCGGCCTAACCATTATCTGTGTCACCTTTACGGTACTTGCCGTTAACTGGTGCGGCGTCGCCCCCGAGATTCGTTTTCCCGGCGGCCTGACGATTGACCTTGGCGTGCTTTCGACCACCATCTGCGGCCTTTCGTTCCCGTGGTTCTACATTGTTTTTTGCTGGCTGATGATCGCCGGTCTTTCTAATGCCGTGAACCTGACCGATGGCCTTGACGGTCTTGCCGGCGGCACCTCCATGATTGCCATGCTCGCCATGGCTGCCATGGCGTTTTTGCACGGAGACGTGAACCTGTCCATCTTCTGCACCGCGTGTGCCGGTGCCTGCTTGGGCTTTCTGTGGTTCAACTGCTATCCGGCGAGCATCTTTATGGGCGATACCGGCTCGCTTGCCCTGGGCGCCGCGTTTGCCTGCACGTCCATCATGACCAACACCGAGGTCGTCTCCCTCATCATCGGCGGCCTGTTTATCGTTGAGACCCTGTCGGTCATGATTCAGGTTGTCTACTTCCACTTTACGCACAAGCGCGTCTTCCTTATGGCGCCCATCCATCATCATTTCGAAAAGAAGGGCTGGGCCGAGACCAAGGTCGTCATCCGTTTTTGGATTATCGCTGCGGCCTTTGGTGCCGTTGGCCTTGCCCTGTTCTTCCAGTTGGGATAGTGGTCTTTCATGTCTCTTGCTGATGTCTTTAGCCTGCTCGTTTTGGGTCAGGGCAAATCCGGTCTCGATGTCGCCCGCTGGGCGCTGGCACATCCCGAGCGCGTAAGTGCCGTTACCGTGTATGGCGGTGGCACCTCTGAGCCCAATGACGCCACGCGTGCGCTCGAGGCTGCTGGTGCGTCGTTTGTCTATGGGACCGAACAGGTCGAGGGCGCCTATGACGTATGCGTGACGTGCCCGGGCATCTCGGAGTTCTCGGGCTTCTTTAAGGCTGGGCGCGAGCATGCCGCCCAGATTATGGGTGAGCCCGAGTTTGCCTATCGCCTGTCGCCCGATAACTGGATTGCCATCACGGGCACCAACGGCAAGACGACCACCACGTCGCTGACTGATTTTCTGCTTAAGGCTGCCGGCGAGGCCAGCGTTGCTGTCGGCAACATCGGCGAGCCGCCGGTCAACGAGATTGACGGCCGAGCCCACAACGAGTGGTTTGTGGCTGAGCTCTCGAGCTATCAGATTGCTACGACAACCGAGCTCCACCCCCGCGTGGCGGTGCTGCTCAACATCACTCCCGACCACTTGGGCTGGCATAAGAGCCATAAGAACTATGCGCTTGCCAAGATTAAACTGTTTGACAATATGGTCGATGACGATCTGGTGGTTGTCGACGTCGAAGACGCCGGCATTCACGAGTTCGATGAGTACATCTACACGCCGGGTCGTCGCATCTGCAAGGTTGCCTTTGACGAGCCTGAGGGCGAGGATGCCGCCTTTGTGCGCGATGGCAAGATGATCGTGCGTCTGAAGGGTGTCGAGACCCCGCTCATCGCTACATCCGAGCTCAAGATCTCGGGCCATCACAATGTTATCAATGCCCTGTGCGCTGCCACGGCTGCCTTGGCAGTCGGTGCCGATGTCGATGGTGTCTGCCGCGGTCTTGCCTCGTTCCAGCCGCTCGAGCACCGCGTGGAGCCGTGTGGCGAGATTGACGGCGTGCGCTACGTCAACGATTCCAAGGCGACCAACACCGATGCGGTCGAGAAGGCACTGACGGCATTTCCCGATGACGACGTGATCTTGCTGCTCGGCGGCCACGATAAGGGCACGCCGCTCACGGACTTCGCGCGCGTCGTTATGGACAACGTGCGCTCGGTCGTCTGCTTTGGCGATGCGCGCGAGCGCTTCACCGCCGCTATGGACGAGGCCGATGTCGATGGCGATGTGGATATCGCCCAGGCGGATGACCTGCGCGACGCCGTGGACGTTGCCCGTTCGCTTTCGAGCCGTGGTGACGTGATCTTACTTTCTCCTGCCTGCTCTTCGTTCGATGAGTTCTCGGGCTATGAGGAGCGCGGCCGCGTGTTTAAGGACTACGTGGCTCAGCTTGCCGCTACAGCGAAATCACAAATGGAATAGGGGTTGCGGTGAGAGAGGAGAGCCCCCGACAAGGTATGAGGAGGCCCGACTCGGACCGTGCTTCCTCGCGGCGCACCACACCGCGTTCCAGCCGCGGCGGGCAGTCGTTTAGCGAACGCTATATTGCCGGCGTTCCCGCCCGTATCATGCGCCCCCGTTTGATATTCATGGCCTGCTTGTTTACCTTGGTATGCTTTGGCCTGCTGATGGTGTACTCGGCGTCTTCGGTCGAGGCGCTGCACGAGAATGGCTCGGCGACGTTTTTTCTGGGTCGACAGGCCGCGTTTGCCGTGGTCGGTGTTCTGGCGCTGATTGCCATCGTGCGCGTTTTGCCGGACAGCTGGTTTGGGGAGGATGTGCTCAGGATCTTCCTTATCGGCATGATAGGGCTACTGCTTCTGGTGTTCTTGGTGGGCAGCGGCAGCCGCGGCGCCACGCGCTGGCTCAACATCGCCGGTATTCAGTTCCAGCCTTCCGAGTTTTTAAAGCCATTTGCCATTGCGTATTCGGCCATCATGCTTGATCGCTTCTTTTCGCCCGGTGGCAACATCAACGAATTCCTTCGCAAGATGGGCATCTACCTGGGCATTTCGCTCTTTCTGATTTTTATCCAGCCCGATTTCGGTACTGTCCTGATCATCCTGTTGACCCTCATGTGCATGGCGTTGTTTGCGGGTCTCGACCCCAGATTTATCATCGGCGTGCTAATCTTCGGCATTCTCGTGATCGTGATTGCGCTTGTCGCAGAGCCGTACCGTATGGTGCGTATTCAGGTTGCCTTGAACCCTTGGGCCGACGAGTATGGTGACGGCTATCAGGCCACGCTTGCCATCATGGCCTTTGCCTCGGGCGGTCTGTTCGGCCGTGGCATCGGCAACTCAACCATGAAGTACTCGTATCTGCCCGAGGCACACAACGACTACATCTTGGCCATCATTGGCGAGGAAGTCGGTTTTGTCGGAACCGTGCTGTTCTTCTTGGTGTTTGCGATGCTGATCTACTCGGCGTTTCGCATTGCCGAGCAGGCGACCGATCGTCGGGG
The DNA here is from genome assembly GCA_031295385.1 of Collinsella sp. Taxonomy (GTDB): domain Bacteria; phylum Actinomycetota; class Coriobacteriia; order Coriobacteriales; family Coriobacteriaceae; genus Collinsella. The sequence goes on along the minus strand of JAUMOL010000026.1, from coordinate 37,350 downwards.
CGCGCTCATGGCGTCTGGCTCCGCGGTCATTCTCGCGGTGCAGTTTTTGATTAACGCGCTGGGCATCCTCAACGTGTTTCCCATGACGGGCAAACCGTTGCCGTTTATTAGCTACGGCGGTTCGTCGATTATTGTGTCGCTCATGCTTGCCGGGTTGATCCTGCGCGTTTCGTACGAGAGCGCCCGCCGCGATGAGTATGACCGCCGCCGTGAGAGCTTTGCCGTTATGGATGAGAGTACCGCCGGCTTGCCCCACGTGCGCGGCGAGCGATCTTCGCGTAACGGTTTTACCGTCCTGGATGGCTCTGCGACCGAGCCGGCAGCCCGCCCGCGTCAGCGAACGGTGCCGCAAGGTCGTCCTCAGCGCCCCACTCCTCGCAATGCGGGCGGCGGATATAATCGAATCGATTTGAACTCGGACCCGTCGGCGCGTCTGCGTACCGACGACCAGGGACCGCGTGTACGAAGGGACTACCATGACCGATAAAATGACCGTTGCTATTGCAGCCGGCGGCACGGCAGGACACATCAACCCCGCGCTCGCCTTGGCCGAAGAGCTGCGTGACCGTGGCCACCACGTTGTGTTCGTGGGCCAGTCGCGCAAGCTCGAGGGTCGTCTGGTCCCCGAGGCTGGGTTTGATTTTGTGCCCATTACGGTCACGGGCTTCGACCGCTCCCGTCCTTGGACGGCGCTGACCTCGCTGTGGCGTGTCAACAAGGCCAAGCGTGCGCTCGCCAGTCATTTCTCAAAGGTCGGCAAGCCCGATGCCGCCATCGGTTTTGGTGCCTATGTCGAGGTTCCGCTGCTGGGGTGGTGCAAGGGCGCGGGCGTCCCGTATCTGCTGCATGAGCAGAACTCTGTTCCGGGCCTGGCCAACAAGATGATGAACTCCCACGCCGCCCGCGTGTGCATCTCGGTGCCGGCAGCGCGTTCGGTCTTTGAGCGCGAAGGTGACCCTGGCCACGTGCTCATGACCGGCAACCCCGTACGTCGCTCGGTAATCGAGGGCGATCGCGCTCGCGGCCGCAAGGCACTTGGCGTTCCCGAGGACGCTACGCTGCTGCTCGTCTTTGGCGGTTCACTTGGCGCCCAGCACCTCAACGAGCGCGTGGCTTCGCTCAAAAACGAGCTGCTTTCGCGCAAGAACCTCTATGTGTTGCATTCGACGGGTGCCGACGGCTTTGAGGAGACCGAGCGCGCTTTGGCGCTGACGCCCGAGGAGGCGAAGCGTTACCGCGTCCAGCCTTACATCGACAACATGGGCGATATGCTGGCTGCTGCCGATTTGGTGCTCTCGCGTTCGGGCGCATCGAGCGTGGCCGAGATCGCTGCACTCGCCGTGCCTTCGGTGCTCGTGCCGTACCCGCACGCCACGGCCGATCACCAAACCACCAATGCCCGTTATCTGGTCGACGCCGGGGCCGGCGTGCTCTGCGCCGATGCCGATATCGACGGTTCTGCCTTTGCCGATGAGCTGCTGCACCTGGTCGATGACGCGGCGGCGCGCGACGCCATGCGTCAGGCGGCGCGTGGTCTGGCTCAGGATAGGGCCGCCGCTCTTCTGGCGGATGCGGTAGAGGGTTTGCGTTAGTTAGACGGGATATCGTCGGTCGCCCTCGCGCTGATGCGGTTGGTGCGGTACAGTTAACGGGTTACAGGCAGTGTTTACGCAAGGAGTACACGAGCACATGGCTGATTCCCAGACTGCAACCTCCGCGCCCGAGTTTAAGAGCGCCCACTTTATCGGTATCGGCGGCGCCGGCATGAGCGGCATCGCCCTCGTTCTGCACGAGCGCGGTTATGCCGTTACCGGCTCCGACCTTAAGACGTCACGTTATATCCGCCAGCTTACCCGCGCTGGTGTGAAGGTGCATGTGGGCCATGAGGCCGCCACGATCGACGAGGTCAAGCCCGACGTGGTTGTTGTCTCTACCGCTATTCCGGAGTCCAACCCTGAACTCGTGCGCGCTCGCGAGCTTGGTATTCCCGTGTGGCCCCGTGCCAAGATGCTCTCTGCTTTGGGCCACGGCTACACCACCGTCGCTGTTGCCGGCACGCATGGCAAGACCACCACGTCTTCGATGTGCGCCACCATGCTCGACCGCATGGGCCTGGATCCGAGCTTCTTGATCGGCGGCATTGTCGAGGGCTATGACACGAACGGCAAGAACGGCTCGGGCGACTACTTTGTCGCCGAGGCCGACGAGTCCGACAGCTCCTTCCTGTTCCTGAACCCCAACGTGGTCATTGTGACCAACGTCGAGGCCGACCACCTCGATCACTACTCGGGTATCGAGGAGATCGAGGCAACTTTCGCCAAATTCATGAGCCTGGTGGGCGAGGACGGCACCGTCATCGTCTGCGGTGAGGACCCGCATCTGGTCGAGCTCGCCAAGTCGACGGGCCGTCACGTGCTTTCCTACGGCTTTGCCGAGAGCAACGACATCGTCTGCATGCACCCGGATGTCAAGGGCATCCAGAGTGACTTTATCGTTCGCTTTGAGGACGGCACTGAGCATGCTGTGGAGATCAAGAGCAATCCCGGTCGCCACAACATGCTCAACGCCACGGCGGTGCTCACCGTCGCCCATGTCCTGGGCCTTGACATCGACTCCGCCGCCAAGGCGCTCTCGAGCTTTGAGGGCGTCCGCCGTCGCTTTACCCACGTGGGCGATATCGATGGCATCACCGTGGTCGATGATTACGGCCATCACCCCACCGAGATCAAGGCGACGCTTGCTGCCGCTTCGTCGCTGGGCTACAAGCATGTCGACGTCGTGTTCCAGCCGCACCGCTATTCGCGCCTGCAGGCCCTGTGCGACGACTTTGCCGATGCATTTGCCAATGCCGATAAACTGCTGCTGATTGATGTGTTCTCGGCTGGCGAGATGCCCATTCCGGGTGTTACCTCTAAGATGCTCGCCGATACCGTGCGCGCCAAGCATCCTGGCAAGGAGGTCGTGTACTGCTCCAGCCGTCTTGAGCTCAATCAGGAGCTCGAGCAGATGGTGGGCGAGGGCGACTTGCTGCTCACTATGGGTGCCGGTGACGTTACGACCGTCGGCCCCGAGTTTATCGAGTATTTGACTGCCAAGAAAGACGCTTAAGTCTAATGGGTCTGTTTAACGCCGTCATGGCGCTCTCGGGCATGATCGACACGGATGTGATCGAGGACGAGCGCCTTGCGCGTCATACGAGCTATCGTATCGGCGGCAAGGCCGACCTCTTTGTGACGTGCCATAGCTATCATGCCCTCCGCCGCGCCGTGGCGGTGCTCGATCGCGAGCAGGTGCCGTGGGTCATCATCGGCAAGGGCTCCAATCTGCTGGTTGCCGATGGCGGTTATCGCGGCGCCGTCATTTCGCTCGGACGTGAGTTTCAGCGCACGGTTGTTGCCGATGACGGTTGTACGCTGACGGTCGGTGCGGGCGTGATGTTTGCGCGCCTGGTCAACGATGCCCTGTCGCGTAGCCTCTCGGGCCTTGAGTTTGCCGTTGGCATCCCTGGCTCGGTTGGCGGTGCGATATCTATGAATGCCGGCACACGGACCGAGTGGATTGGCTCGCTGGTTGAGGATGTCGTAACGTTTGACCCGGCATCCGGTATCAAGCATTATGCGGGGTCCGAGATCACTTGGGGCTACCGCGAATGTAGCCTTCCCCGCAATGAGATTATCCTCGAGTGCGTGCTCAAGCTTAAACCGGCGCCTAAGGCCGACATTCGCGAGCGCATGGAGCGGTACCTGACGAGGCGCAAGCGTACGCAGCCCATGGGTCGCGCATCCTGCGGGTCGGTCTTTCGCAACCCGCCCGATGCGAGTGTGGGCAAGCTTATCGAGGATTGTGGATTAAAGGGTTTTTCGATTGGCGGCGCGGAAGTTTCGCCCGTTCACGCTAATTTTATCGTTAATAACGGAACTGCCTCGGCCGATGACGTTGCCGCGGTTATCAGACATGTGCACGGAAAGGTGAGGGAGGCGTATGGCATCGAGCTCAGACCGGAAGTTAAATTCCTCGGCTTCTAGAGCATCGAAACCCACCTTCCGCCGCGCCGGAGGGCGTTCCGGCGCGCCTGCCAAACCTCAACGCAATACCGTCGCGCACTCTAAGTCTGTCGGGCATGCTCGACAGACCAGTCGTCCGGTTGTCGGCTCGCAGCTCGGTAATCGTCCGGCCGCAAAAAAGTCCTCGCGTCCCTCGGTGACGTCAAAGCCTGTTATGGGCGCCAAGCCTGCCCGTCCTTTGGCAACTCCTACGCCCTCGGCAGGAACTAAGGCGGCGCGTCCGGGTCGCACGCTGGGCGCATCGAAACCGCGCTCGCTGACATCGGTGCCGGCTACCGCCAAGAAGCCTTCGGGTAAAAAAGGCGTCAACCCGTTGTCTTCACTTAGGGCGATGGCAAATAAAACATCAGACGCCGCTTCTGTCGTTACAGGCAAAGGCAAAATCGTGGGCGGCGTTTTGGCCGTCTTGGCCGTGCTCGTCGTCGTTGCCATCGTGGTGATTAACTCTGGATTGTTTACCGCCACTGATATTCAGATTCAAGGCAGCGAGCACGTGACGAAGCACGATGCTATCCAGCTGATCGATTTGCCCGAGGGAACGTCGCTTTTTAACGTCGATCCCGACCAGATTACCGAGGACCTCAAGCAGAATCCGTGGGTCTCGGGCGTGGATGTCCAGCGTCAGTTCCCGCATACGCTCATCATTACGCCGATGGAGCGCAAGGTCATCGCAATTGCCTATATCAGCTCCGATGACCTTGCCTGGGCCATCGGGGATGATGACACCTGGATCGCCCCGCTGTCGACGTCGGTCGAAGTGGATGACCAGGGCAACGTCATCACGACGGGGCAGGGCTCAAATACCCTGACCGGCATTGATGCCGCGCTGGCGCTCGCTAAGCACTATGGCGCGGTGTTGTTGACTGATGTCTCGGCGGATGTCGCTCCGGTTTCCGGCCAGGCGGTGAGCTCCAAGGCCGTTAAGGCTGGCTTGGATTATGTGCGTGGTTTTTCGAGCGAGTTCTTGGGACAAGTCAAGGATATTTCCACGCCTTCGGTCGAAGCCATCTCGGCAAACCTCAATAACGGCATTGAGGTGTCGCTGGGCGATTCGAACGATATCGTCAAGAAGGAGCGCGTAGTCACCAAGCTGCTTTCGCAGGTAGAGGGCGTAACGTATATCAATGTGCGTTCTCCGGGTAACTATACATTTAGGAACGCTCCGACCTCGTAGCGCTGGTTGATGCTTTGTTGAGGGGCCATACCACGCCGTTTATCTGGTTTGTTTGGTTTTCACGGTCAATTATTTGACTGATACGTTCATAATGTGCAAACATAATACGGTTTACCTTTGCATTTACTTTCAACCTGAAGGTTAATGTGCGCAGGGGTCGACCCATGCTATGGCTATAACCTTTGTTCGGAGGACCGACATGCACGAGACAGAGATCAACAACTACCTTGCCGTCATTAAGGTGGTCGGCGTCGGCGGCGGCGGTACCAACGCGGTCAATCGAATGATCGAAGAGGGCATCCGCGGCGTCGAGTTTGTTGCCATCAACACCGATGCTCAGGCACTCGCGATCTCTGATGCCGATATCAAGGTGCACATCGGCACCGACCTTACCCGCGGCCTGGGCGCCGGCGCCAACCCCGAGGTTGGCCGCAAGGCTGCCGATGAGTCCCGCGACGACATTGCCGAGGCGCTCGCTGGCGCCGACATGGTGTTCATCACCTGCGGCGAGGGCGGTGGCACCGGTACCGGCGCTGCTCCCATCGTTGCCGATATCGCGATGAACGAGGTCGGTGCGCTGACCGTCGCCGTCGTGACCAAGCCCTTCACCTTCGAGGGCCGCAAGCGCAAGAAGAGCGCCGAGGAGGGCATTAAGACCCTCTCCGATTGCGTCGACACCATGATCGTCATCCCTAACGATAAGCTGCTCGACATCGCCGAGAAGAAGACCACCATGCTCGAGGCCTTCGCGATTGCCGATGGCGTCCTTTCCCAGGGCACCCAGGGCATCACCGACCTCATCACCGTCCCCGGTATCATCAACTTGGACTTCGCCGATGTTAAGACCATCATGAAGCAGGCCGGTACCGCCATGATGGGTATCGGTACCTCTTCTGGGGATACCCGTGCCGTCGACGCTGCCCAGCAGGCCATCTCCAGCCCGCTGCTCGAGAGCTCCATCGATGGCGCCACGCGCGTGCTGCTCTCCATCGCCGGTTCCAAGGACCTGGGCATCCAGGAGATCAGCGACGCCGCCGACGTTGTCGCCAACGCCGTCGACCCCGAGGCCAACATCATCTTCGGTACCGTTGTCGACGAGTCCCTGGGCGATCAGGTGCGTATCACCGTCATCGCTACGGGCTTCTCCGACTCCAACGTCAACCGTCAGGACGAGCTCTTTGCTGCTCAGCAGTCTCAGAGCAAGGCCGCTGCCTCCGCTGAGCCGCAGCGCACCGCTCCTGCCACGAGCCCGGCTCAGGCCGCTCCGACCCGCAACGTCGGTGGCACCGAGCTTCCTAACTTCGGCAACGATCAGTTCGAGCTTCCCGACTTCCTGAAGCGCGGTAGCTTCTAAGTCGTTCTTTGCATTGTTGTGCACAGGGGCGTGTCCGTATGGACGCGCCCTTTTTATTTCGACTTTGTAAACTAGAACCTCCAATCTCTTTACGTTCCCTTTACGATTGCCTCCAGCGCAGCAGGTATCCTTTTAAAGAAGTATGACAGCCGTATAAACGCGGGCTGTAGCGGCGATGCCGCGGTACTTGTGTTATTAGGAGGCTTTAGTATGGCAGCACGTGCGGACAACGTTTCGCGTGTCGACCATGATGGAGTTACGTTGGTGGAGGGCGCGACATCCGATGTTCGCTTTGCCTTCACCGAGCGCGCCGGTGGTGTTTCCGAAGATGCGTACTCCTCACTCAACTTGGGCTCGCATGTTGGCGATGACCCCTTTGCTGTTCAAGAAAATCGTCGTCGCGCGCTCGAGGCTATGGGTGCCGCCGAGTGCGAGCACAACCTGCTCGTTCCCAATCAGGTCCATGGTGACCATATCGTTGCGGTGACCTCGAATGGCGCCGATGACCTTGAGGACGTCCGCGAGCAGATTGCCGAGGGCTGCGATGCCATCGTCTGTACGGCGCATAACGTGCCCGTGCTGCTCTGCTTTGCCGACTGCGTTCCCGTGGTGCTGGTGGCCCCTGGCGGATTTGCCGTGGTGCACTCCGGTTGGAAGGGCACGATTGCACGTATTTCCGCCAAGGCGTGCCAGGCGCTTTGCGATGCTGCCGGTTGCGATGCGAGCGACGTTTCCGCCTATATCGGCCCCCATATCTTGGGTGACGAATATGAGGTATCCCAGGAGCTCGTGGATCGCTTTGCCGCCGAGTTCTCGTGCATCGATGCGAGCACCTCTCGCATGCTCGATCTTTCCGCTGCCATTTGCGAGGCGCTGGTAGATGTCGGTGTCGACGCGGATAATATCGTGGATACCCAGCTTTCGACCGTGCGTCAGAATGACCGCTTTTATTCCTACCGTAATGAGGGCGGTACCTGTGGGCGCCATGCTGCGATCGGCGTGATGCTATGAGAAAGATCGTATCGGCCCTGAGCGCTGCTGTGCTAACGCTTACGCTGTGTGCCTGTTCTTCGGGATCTTCTACCTCTTCCATTACCGTCGCCGGCTCCACGACCTGCCTTCCTATCGCCGAGATTGCGGCCGAGGGCTTTAAGGAGGAGACCGGCATCGACGTGCTCGTTTCCGGTTTGGGTTCTTCCGCTGGCATCGAGGCCGTCAGCGCCGGCACAGCCGATATCGCCAGCTCCTCCCGTGGACTCAATGCCGACGAACAGGATCTGGGCCTGACTCCCATCGTCATTGCCCACGACGGTATCGCGGTCATCGTGAACGACGATAACCCGGTCGATAACCTCTCGACCGAGCAGCTCCGCGATATTTACGCCGGCAAGATCACCAACTGGAAAGAAGTCGGTGGCGAGGACCTGAGGATCCAGGTCATCAATCGAGATGAGGCGTCCGGCACGCGTGAGGCCTTCCGCACCATCGTGATGGACGGCACCCCGTTCGATCGCCGCTCGGCCGTTCTTTCGGGCACGGGCCAGGTGCGCGACGTGGTATCTCGTTCGCGCGGTGCCATTGGCTACATTTCGCTGGGCTTCGTCGATAGCCTCAACGCCAAGACCTCGGTCAAGGCCGTCTCGGTCAATCATGTTGAGGCGTCCGAGAAGACGGTCGCGAGCGGCGGCTATCCCATCTCACGCGACCTTTACTTCTTTGTGAAGGGTGCGCCTTCGCAGCAGGCGCAGGATTACATCGACTATGTGACGTCCGAAAAGATGGACAAGCAGATTCGCGAGGCGGGCTTTATTCCCGTCACCAACGACGAGAAGGGGAGTGAGTAGCATGGAAGCACAGGAAAACTCCCAGACTGAGCAGAATGTTCAGACGCCCAAGAAGCGCGAGCTGGCGCTCGTATCGCACAGTACCTATATCAAGGAGAAGGCGCTGCAGTGGATCTTCTTTGCCTGCGCGTTCTTGGCGGTCGTTACCGTCATCCTGATTTTTGTCTTTACCACGTACTCGGCGCTGCCCGTCTTTACCGACATCGGTCTGGCGGACTTCTTTAGCTTTACGTGGGCGCCTTCCGAGGGCCACTACGGCATCTTGTCGCTGCTTGCCGGCTCGGGTCTGGTGACCGTCGGTGCGCTCGCCATGGGCGTGCCGCTGGGCGTGGGTACGGCCGTTTACCTGGTCGAGATTGCCAGCAAGCGCGTGCGCAAGCTCATCAGCCCCGCCGTTGACCTGCTGGCGGGCATACCCTCCATCATCTACGGCTTCTTTGGCATGATCATCATCCGCCCGTTTATCGCACAACTGACCGGCGGCCTTGGTTTTGGTGCGCTGACGGCGTGGTTTGTGCTCGCCATCATGATCGTCCCTACCATCACCACGCTCACCATCGATGCTCTCAATTCCATTCCCATGGGCATTCGCGAGGCATCGTATGCCATGGGCGCCACCAAGTGGCAGACCATCTATAAGGTCGTGCTACCTGCCGCGAAGCTGGGTATCGTTGATGCCATCGTGCTGGGTATGGGCCGTGCCATCGGCGAGACCATGGCCGTGCTCATGGTCGTAGGTAACGCCCCGGTTATTCCCGACAGCATTGCGAGCCCCATCTCGACGCTCACGAGCCAGATTGCGCTCGACATGAGCTATTCCTCGGGTCTGCACCGCTCGGCGCTGTTCGGCATGGGTGTGGTCCTGTTTATCATCTCCGCCACGCTGGTGGGCATCGTCCGTCTGATTTCCAAGAAGAAGAGGGGGTAGGCTATGTCCGATTCCGTTGACACGACGGTCGATACGACCTCGTCGCGCGAGCGCATCAAGCGTGCCCTTTCCCACGGCAAGAAGGGCCGCATCAACAAGGACCTGTCCAACAAGATCATGCTTGGCGTGTTCCGTGCCGCTGCCTACATCACCACGCTGGTGCTGGTCGCTATCATCGCCTACGTGGTTGTTAATGGCTTACCGCATATTTCGCTCGACTTTATCTTCGGTTGGCCCCAGGGTGTCAACGCCGAGGGCGGCATTTGGCCTACGATTGTCTCGACCATCTACGTGACGGCGCTCGCCATGCTCATCTGTACGCCGGTCGCCGTGCTAGCGGCCGTCTATCTGGCCGAGTACGCCAAACAGGGCAAGGTCGTCGAGCTCATCCGTTATGCTGCCGATGCTTTGGCCTCGGTGCCCTCCATCGTTATGGGTCTCTTTGGCTACGCCTTGTTTGTCGAGGCCATGGGCCTGGGCCTTTCGATGGTCTCGGCCGCTCTGGCGCTCGCGCTCTTGATGCTTCCCATCGTCATGCGCACCACCGAAGAGGCCATTCGCGCCGTTCCGCGCTATATCCGTTGGGGCGCGTACGGCCTGGGCGCTACCAAGTGGCAGGTTGTCTCCAAGATCGTGCTTCCTTCTGCCTTTGGCCGTATTGCCACGGGCATCGTCCTCGCCATCGGCCGTGCCATTGGCGAGACCGCGGTGGTGCTCTACACCATGGGCCAAGCCATCAATCTACCTATTTCGCCGCTCGATTCCGGCCGCCCCATGACGGTCCATCTGTACCTGCTTGCCAACGACGGCATCAACATGAACGCAGCCTACGGCACGGCGCTCTTGCTGATGGTGATCATTTTGGCCTTCAACCTGTTTGCGCGCTTTCTGTCGCGCAAGCGTCGCTAGTTAAGGAGTCCCATGTCCGTTTATCAGTCCGCTCCCACGTTGGAGCAAGCGGCCATTACGGCCAAGGATTTCAACTTTTGGTACGGTGACTTTCATGCGCTGACGGGGCTTGACCTCAACATCGCCAAAAACGCCATCACCTCGTTTATTGGCCCTTCGGGCTGCGGCAAATCGACGTTTTTGCGCTGCATCAACCGCATGAATGACCTGATCGAGGGTACGCGCGTCGAGGGCACCATGACGCTCGACGGCAACGATATCTATGCCGAGGGTGTCGACCCGGTCGATCTCCGTCGTCGCGTGGGCATGATCTTTCAGCAGCCCAACCCGTTTCCCAAATCCATCTACGAGAATGTCGCCTTTGGCCCTCGTCTGCAGGGCGTGACTAGCAAAAGTGACCTCGATGACATCGTGGAAGAATCGCTCAAGCGCGCCAACCTCTGGAAAGAGGTATCCAATCAGCTCAACAAGGATGGTTTGGCGCTCTCGGGCGGTCAGCAGCAGCGTCTGTGCATCGCGCGCGTGCTTGCGGTGCAACCCGATGTCCTTCTGATGGACGAGCCCTGCTCCGCCATCGACCCCACGTCCGTCTCTAAGGTCGAGGATCTGATGGCCGAGCTGGCGCCCGAGATGACGATCATCATCGTCACGCATTCAATGCAGCAGGCAGCTCGTATTAGCGACTACACCGCATTTTTCTTGCAGGAAGTTGCCGGCGAGCCCGCCACGCTCATCGAGTATGGTCAAACCGACGCGATCTTCACCAGTCCGGTGGACTCGCGGACGGAAGACTATATCACCGGCCGCTTTGGCTGATCGGTGCGACTAGTCCCAAGCCGATCGGATCTGGTCCGGTGCGTATTCACTGTGCGGGCGGCATGACCGCACCCAACTGATTGGAGTGAACCATGCGTAAACTGTTTTCCCGTCAGCTCATCGAGGCCCGCCACGAGATGCTGAGCATCTACGAGGCCGTCGATCTGGCCCTCCACGATGCCGTTAAGGCCTATGTGACCGACGACCGCAAGCTCGCCACCAAGACCAAGAAGCGCACGCTTTCGATTGACGCGCGCTGCGCTAACTTGGAGGCCGTGTGCTACAACCTGATCGCCACGCAGTCACCGGTCGCCTCCGACTTCCGCCTGCTTCAGACGATCATCTACGTCGACTTTAACCTGCAGCGCATGACCGATAAGGTCCGTCAGATCTGCCGCGCCACGCGTCATATGATCAAGGCCGACATCTCGCTGCCCAAGGAGCTTGTCGGCACGGTTGAGGCCGAGGCTGAGGCTGTCTACCAGGTGCTGGGCTCTTCGCTTTCCGCGCTCGTCACCAATGATATGTCCATCATCTGCAACTTGGCCGTCGAGGACGAGCCAGTGCACGCCGCCTACGAGAAGTTCTTCCGCACCTTTAACCGCATGGACACGGGCGATTTTATGGACGACGACAGCAACTATGACGACCTGCGCCGCGCCATCATGGTATCGCGCTATCTCGATCGCATCGCCTCGATTTCCATCGATGCCGCCTGCCGTCTGACCTTCCTGTTGACCGGACAGCGTATGACTGCCGGTGATATCGCCTGCACTGATGAGGATGAGCTCGAGAGCATGCGCGTGCCTTCGGGCGAGGGTGTTATCATGAGGCCCGCCGTCGACGCGCGCTACGTTGCCAAGGTGCCCGTTAACGAGGTCAGCGAGGGTCTTCGCTACCTGCTCGATCATCTTGAGGATGAGGACGATGGCGAGGACGACGAGGAGTAAGTAACCCCGTTCGTCGAAAGATTGTAAATACCTAAGTGAGCGCGGCCTTGCACATGCGGGGCCGCGCTCTTGCGTTAGCATGGGACTACTTGTTTGGCTGTCAGCGGAGGCGATTGGCAATGGATAACTATTTGGACTTGATGCGCGCTCGCCGCGAGCAGATTCTGGAACGTTTTTATGCGACGCTCGATCGCGCGGGCCGTCCCCACGACGCCGCGAGCCTCATTGCCGTGTCCAAGACCGTTGGTGTCGATGAGACCGTTGCCGCCATCCAGGCGGGGTATCGCCATTTTGCCGAGAACCGCCCGCAGGAGCTGGTTCGCAAGCTCACGGGTCTGGCGGAGCATCCGGAGCTGCCCGAGGTGCGCTTCGATATGATCGGCAACCTGCAGACCAATAAGATCAATGCGGTGCTGGGCTCAGCCGAGCTGATTCACTCGGTGGGTTCGCTGCATCTGGCGCAGGCGATCTCGAGCCGTGCTGTTCGCAAGATTGAGGCAGGCGAGCTCGTCGGCCCCCAGCGTGTGCTCATTGAGGTCAATGTGAGTGGTGAGGAGTCGAAGGGAGGCTTTTCACCCGATGAGATTCGCGCCGCCGCGGGTGAGCTTGCGGAACTTGAGGGAATTTGCGTACAGGGGCTTATGACTATGGCGCCCCGGGGGAATAAGGATGTGGCACGCCGCACCTTTGCGGGGCTTCGTGAGCTGAGGGATGAGCTGGAGGCGGCGCATCCCGATTTGAACCTGCCTGAGCTTTCCTGCGGTATGAGCGAGGACTTTGAGTCTGCCCTTGAGGAGGGCTCTACGCTCGTTCGCCTGGGCAGGGTAGTATTTAGCCCGGAGTTTGCAGTAAAATAAGGCTCTGAAGTGCGCACTGATTATCGGGGCGCCTGCACTAAACCGCGAGAGGACACAACCATGGGCTTCCTTGACGAGATTAAAAATAAGATGCACCTGGGCGGCCAGCAGGGTTACGACCAGGGTTATGGCCAGGACGACGACTACGGCTACGATGACGGCTACGACGATGGCTATCAGAACAACGGCTACAGTGGTGCTTCGGGCGAGGGCTTCTACACCCAAGACGAGCCGAGCAACGGCCTGCTTGGCCAGACGCGCCGCGGTGAAGCTGAGTCGGTTGCCGTGTATACGCGCTCCGGTCAGCTGGTCGGCGATGACTCCCGCCATGCCACGACGTATAACCCGCCTTCGCGCTCGCAGGACAGTGTTGCGAGCGGTTATCGTCCTGGTGCCTATGACACGCCGTCGAGCTACGCCGAGAATACCCGCGCCCGTGCCGCCGCTGCACCCGCACCTGCACCGAGCGATGCCTCGGCCTATGCGAGCAATATCATCAACGCCACGCCGCAGCTGCCGGCCTATGTCCTGCGCCCCGAGAGCTATGACGACGTGGAGACCGTGGTGCGCCGCGTTCGCACCAAGCAGCCTGTCGCACTGATTTTTGTGGGCGTACGCACCGAAGTTGCCAAGCGCGTCTTGGACTTCTCTTACGGCTTTGCCTGCGGTCTGGGTGCCACGGTCAAGGAGGTGGGCGACCGCGTGTTCATGGTGCTGCCCGCCGGTTGCGAGGTCAAAGATTCCGATCTCAAGAAGCTTCGTGCCGACGGCTACCTTAAGTAAAGACAAGACGAGGAGATTCCCATCAACATCTACACTATCGTCCAGCTGGTCAACACGCTGTTCAACTTCTATTCCACGCTCATTGTCGTCTACTGCTTTATGACGTGGATTCCCATGAAGCAGGGTGGTTTGCTTCAGGATATTGCCGCGGTGCTTGATAGCGTGTGCGGTCCGTGGCTCAACCTGTTCCGTCGTTTCATCCCGCCGATGGGCGGTATCGATTTTTCGCCGGTCGTTGCGATTATTGCGTTGCAGTTGGTGCAGAGGCTGGTTCTGCAGCTTCTTATAGGTATACTCGTGTAGAACTGACTTAGTAACTTACGTCGGGCGTGTAGCGCCGAGGCGATGAAAAAGGAGACTTGTTATGGCTATTACCCCTGCAGACATCCAGGCTCAGACTTTCTCTGAGGCCAAGCGTGGCTACGATCCTGCCGAGGTCGACGTCTTCTTGGAGACGCTGTCCTCCGAGGTTGACGCTATGCTCGCTAAGATCGTCGACCTTAAGGGTCGTCTGACTGCTACCGAGCAGCAGCTTGCCGATGCGCAGGCTCAGCTTGCCCAGGCTCAGGATGCCCCCGCCCAGGCCGTTCCTGCCGCCCCCGTGGCTGCTCCCGCCCCTGACTTCTCCGCTCAGGAGCGCCAGATTTCCGCTGCCCTGATCGCTGCCCAGCAGACCGCTGAGACCATCGTCAACGATGCCAACGAGAACGCTGAGCGTATCCGCAACGAGGCTGACGCCAAGGCCCGCGAGGTTATCCGCCAGGCTCTGACCGAGAAGCAGGCCGAGCTCGAGGAGATCGATCGTCTCAAGGCTTCCCGTGAGGAGTTCAAGGCCGAGTACCTCAAGCTCATCCAGCACTTCATGGACGATGCCCAGAATTCCTTCCCGGCCGATCTGATGGCCTCCACGCCGGTCGGTTCCGCCGCTTCTCCTGCAGTGACTGTTCCTGCCGAGCCGCTGCCCGTCGCTGACCCGGTTGTCCCCGTGGCCGACCCCTTCGCCCCGATCGACAACTTCGCTGCCGACGACCTGGACTAACATTCGGCCTACAATTTAGTGCCTAGAAAGGACCCGCAGCTTGCGGGTCCTTTTTTATGACTGTGCAGGGGCGCGCAATATAAAAAACCGAGCCCTGCACATTGTGGCGCAGAACTCGGCGAATGGGTGAGCGGTAAAAGGTAGGTTTTAGGGCATGTGCCAAAAAACTACTTGAGGAGGAAGTTGGGGAGGGGAATGGTACGGGCCTCGCGATGCTCGGGGTCGGCGATGTGGTCGGCAGGATAGCCACAGACAAGCATGTGATAGGGATAAACGCCCTTGGGCAGATTGAACTGCTCCTGTGCCACCTCTGGCTTAAAATGGCATACCCAGCACGTTCCCAGGCCCTGCTCGGTGGCCTCCATCATCATCTGATCGCAAACGATGGATGTATCGATTTCGCTGGAATTCATCTGATCATACGGGCGCACCCAAGCATCATCGGTAACGCTGCAAATAAGGAAGACAAGCGGAGCGCCAAAGATAGACCCATCACGAGCAAACCGAGGCTGACAAACAGCAGCCTTCTCCAGAAGCTCAGGCGTATCCAACACCATCACACGGGTTGGATGATTATTACAAGCAGAAGGAGCAATCCGCCCAGCCTCAACAATGGCATCCACCACAGCCTGCTCAACAGAACGATTCTCAAACTCGCGACAAGAATACCGAGACCGAGCCAGATCCAAATAACTCACAACCAAGCCCTCCAAATTCAACGAATCAATCCAAAGTAAAACAAAGGGTACCCAAAGCCCCATCCACCCAAACGTTTAAGGCGGTCCCAAAGTTCCCAATCGGGTCCAAAGGCCCCGCCAACAAAAGCCCCATCGCTTTCAAAGTATCAGCCAAAGTTCCCAATGGTGGTACGTAAGGCGAAGGGCCGGCACCTGTTTACTTTCGAACGACTCTGCCATGCAGCCGGAGTGAGAAAGCAAACAGGTGCCGGCCCTTCGCCGCCGGGACACGTACCCCCAATTAACTGTTCTTCATGACAATCGAATCCACGACATCGGCCACATTCTCGCAGCAGTCGGCGCAGTACTCCAGGAATGCGTAGACGTCACGCCAAGCGATGACCTCGAGCGGATCCTTGCCGTTAACGTGCAGGTTGCGCATGGCGTTGATGTAGAGCTCGTCGGCCTCGGACTCGATGGTGTTGATCTGGATGACCAGCTCGCGCAGCGTTTTGGACTTGCGGTAGTTGGGAAGCTCGACCATCAGGTCTTTCATGGCGCGGCAGGCGTCAGTCACCTTGTGGGCGATGACGATGGCGTCGGGATGGATGCTCTGAATGTTGGTGAAGTAGACGCGCTGCACGACGCCCTCAATACGGTCGAGCACGGTGTCGAGCGCGCAGCTCATCAGATCCAGATCCTCGCGCTCGAGCGGGGTGATAAAGGCGGTGAGCAGGGCGTCTTCGAGCTCGTGGTGCTTCTTGTCTGCCGCATGCTCAATCGCATGCATCTTATTGAGCATGTCGTGAATCTGCGCGGGATCGAAGTTCTCAAAAATCTGGGTAAGCAGCTCGGCGGCCTGGACGGCGAGGTCGGCGCAGGCGACGTAGTTGTCAAAGTAGAACGAATCGGGTTTCTTAGCCATGGGTGGGTCCTTTCGAGGCGAAGACGGGTGGGCGAAGTGTTGCGGTCCAGATGGACGTTCGGTTTGACTAGAGGAACATCATGAACAGCTTGGCCATGACAAAGCTGATGAGTCCGCAGGCGGGGAAGGTGAAGAACCAGGTGAACATCATGTCCTTAACGACGCCGAAGTTGATGGCCGAGAGGCGCTTGACGGCACCGACGCCCATGATGGCGCAGGTCTTGATGTGTGTGGAGGACACGGGGATGCCGGTAAGGGTGGCAAGCAGCAGGTTCGCGGCGCCCGCGAGGTCGGCGGAGAAGCCCTGATACTTCTCGAGCTTAACCATGCTCTGGCCGACGGACTTTATGATGCGCTCGCCGCCGACGCTGGTGCCGATACCCATGGTGGCCGAGCACAGCAGCATAATCCAGATGGGGATGCCGGCATCGCCGACGCTGGTCTGGCCGTTTGCGAAGGCCACGCCTAAAAAGAGCACGCCGATGAACTTCTGTCCATCCTGCGCGCCGTGCATAAAGCTCATGGCCGCAGCGCTCGCGATCTGAGCGTATTTAAAGAAGACATTGGCACGTCGCCTGTTGGCGGCGGCGAAAAGAACCGAGACGAGTTTGCACAGGACCCAGCCCATGACAAAGCCCAGGCCGATGGAGAGCGCCAGTCCGTAGATGACCTTCATCCACTCGTGGACGTTGACGCTGCTCGCGCCGCCGAGGGCGATAGCGGCACCGGTCAGGCCGGCGATAAGGCTGTGGCTTTGCGAAGTGGGGATGCCAAAACGCGATGCTGTGGCGCCGTAGACGACGATGGAGAACAGCGCTGCGCAGAGGCACGCGAGCGCCATGGTGCTGTTTCCGCCAAAGTCGACGATATGTGAGATGGTGTTGGCGACGCTCGCATTAAAGTGCGTCATGATGAGCACACCGAGGAAGTTGAATGCGGCGCTCATGAGAATGGCGGCGCGGGCGGGCATGCAACGCGTAGTGACGCAGGTCGCGATGGCGTTGGGCGCGTCGGTCCATCCGTTGACGAAGATGGCGCCGAGCGCGAGGATCACGGTGACGGCAAGGACTGGGTTCGACACAATTTGGCCGAGGAAGGTTGAGAACGTTACGTCCATATATGGGCTTTCTCGAAGTTTGCAGGCACGTTACAAAAACATGATAAATCGTATCACCTCCTGCGGGTTTCTTTACCGAGTTCTGATGAGAGAAGTGAACTTTTTGGCACTAAAATTGAATATTAGCCCTGTTGACCGCGGGTGTTCTTTTTGCTAACACGCCATGCGGACACGTGCGATTGCTACGACACTCCAAAACCACAGTCTGTTCGCTTTACAACATGCAAACATGCGTTCGATAATAGGAGGCATGGAATATCGACAGACAGATGGCAAAACTCGGCGCGTACACAAGCAGTATGTGGACGTCGTGGCTCGCATCCTCGCGGGCGGACAGGTCGTGCCGGTCACCGTCTGCTGGGTCGACGGTCGTTGCTTTACGATTGACGAAATTATCTCGACCACCGGGTTTGGCCTGACGGTCCACGGCATTCGTACGGCAACCTATAAGGTGCGTTTTGGCGGGCACGCGACCGAGTTGTATCTGGAGGACCAGACGCGCGAGCGGGCGGACGGCTCGCAGGCACACGTGATGCGTTGGTGGGTCTGGGCCTTTGATCGTACGCTCGAGGGCGAGCGCCGTGGGTAAGGACGTACGGCATTCGGGTACAATGACAGGAATCTTGTCACCTGCTGCGCCGTCTTTCACGGCACTTTTTGAAAGGACGAAATTATGAACGATATCCAGGGCTATCAGAACGGCCCCATCGAGGCCGGCGCAAGCCGTGCCAAGGAGATGTCGCCGCGTGCGTACAATCTTGCCATGTCTGCCCTCATCTTCTTGGGCTTTTGTGCCATGGGCGCTGGTGCTTACTTTACGAGCACCATGGCGTTTGCCCGCATGATGATGAGCGGCGCCGCCTTGCCGCTGGTCTTTGGCTCGTTTATTTTGACCATCGTCGGCATGGTCATGATGTCGGCCGCCGCCAGCAAGCAGTCCGTGGGCCTGTCCCTTGTGGGCTACGTAATCTTTGCGAGTACCTTTGGCCTGACCGCGTCGTTTGGCCTTGCCAACTACGACCTGCCCACCATCAACACTGCCTTTATCGCCACGGCCGCCATCACCTTTGTCTTTGGCGCCTTGGGCGTGACGTTCCCCAAGTTTTTCCAGCGCGTATATGGCATCGGTTTTGGCATTCTGCTCGCCACTATTCTGGTTGAGATCGTGCTGATGTTCATGGGCGTCTCGCAGACCATCACCGATCTGATCGTGATCGTGGTGTTCGCCGGCTTTATTGGCTACGACACCTATGTTGCCACGACGGTGCCGCCTACGCTGCCCAACGCCGTGCTCATGGCGTCCAATCTGTTTGTGGACATTATCAACGTGTTCCTGCGCATCCTGAACATCCTTGGCCGTCGCGACTAGTGGCGAATTGCGGCGGTGCTTGCCGTGCGTGTAAATCGATGCGAAAGGCGGTCCTTCGGGGCCGTCTTTTTTGTACGCGGCGGGGTATCATGGATGGGAAAAGCCGATAGCGGCAGCGACAGGAAAGGTGGCCACGTATGGCAGACGTCGACAACAGGAACCGTAACCGCAGGTCCAACCGAACGGGTCAGCCCAATCCCAAGCGCGAGGCGCGTGCCAAGGCCGCCGAGTGCCATGTGGCGGCTATGTCCGAGGCCTGCGCCAAGGACATCGAGCGTTCGCTTGCCGGCGTGTGCGAGTTCGATGGTATGCCTGCCGGTTTTGTCGCGGCGATGAAGGTCAAGGCCCAGGTGGCTGCTGCTGCCGAGGAGCAGGTTGCCGAGGAGCCCGAGGCCGCCGAGGTCGAGGCTGCAGTCGATACCGAGGTGGCGCCGGCTGCAGTCGATACCGAGGTGGCGCCCGAGCCCGTCGAGGAGGCCGCCGAAGCCGAGTCCGAGCCCGCCGAGGAGCCCGCTGCGGCCCTGCCCGAGGTCACCGTGCTCGACGCCTCTGCCACGCAGGCCATTCTGGATAACGGCCGAGGCTACGCGCAATTCTGCGACATGGCCGTACTCGCCTTTGCCTCGTTCACCAACCCGGGCGGCGGCTACATCCAGGGCTATCTGGGTCAGGAGGCCACGCTCTGTGCCGATTCGTATCTGTACAACGTTCTCGATAAGCAGCGCAAATGGTACGGCGAGAACCGTCGCCGTAATATCAACTGCGAGCTTTACCGCAACCGTGCGCTGGTGGTGCCCGCGGTGCGCTTCGACCGCAACCACGTGCATGCGTATGCCGACGTGATCGTGGCCGCCGCGCCCAACGCCAAGCGCGCTCGCCAGGAGTATCGCGTGGGTGACGATGCCCTGCTGGACGCCCTGCGCGATCGCATCCGCTTTGTGCTTGCCATCTGCGACGAGCTGGGTCGCGAGAAGCTCGTGCTGGGCGCTTGGGGCTGCGACAACAACGGCTTTGACGCCGAGGCCGTGGCCGAGCTCTTCCGCAAGGAGCTCGCATCGGGCGACTTTAAGGTCAAGCAGGTCTTTTTTGCCGTGCCCTCTACGCGCTGGGACGAAGATTTTGCCAAGTTCGAGCACGTGCTGGCAAACTTCCCCGAGCGCAACGAGGAGTCCTATGCCCAGGTTGCCGCTCGCGCTGCGGCTGTCCGCGCCGCCGAGCAGGCCCAGGCTGCCGCCGAGGACGATGAAGACGATGACGATTGGCGCAAGTACCTGTAATCGGTATGTGCTGACAGATAGGTCGATCCGGCGGGAGAGACTGCTCCCGCCGACTTTTTCTTTTTACTAGAGGAAGGGCTTACGATGAAAAACGTTCTATGCTTTGGCGACAGCAATACCTACGGCTATGATCCGGCGGGCATGCGCGACGGCACCGCGGTACGCTATGCGCACGATGTGCGCTGGTGCGGCGTGGCCCAGCGCGACCTGGGCGAGGGCTGGCACGTGATTGAGGAAGGCCTCAACGGCCGCACGACGGTACGCGACGACATGTGCCATCTGGACACTAATCTCAACGGCATCCGCGCGTTGCCGATGCTGCTCGAGGCTCATAAGCCGCTGGATGCGATCGTGATTATGCTGGGCACCAACGACTGCAAGACGGTCTTTAGCGTGGGGGCTGCCGATATCGCTGACGGTGCCATGGCGCTGATTCGCACCGTCCGCGCGTTTCCCTGGACCGAAGCCGCGCCCTGCCCGCGTATTCTGCTGATGGCGCCTATCAAGATTAAACCGCAGATCGCCGATGTGTACATGACCGACTTTGACGAGCGCTCCGTCGAGGCCTCGGAGCATTTTGCCGAATACTATGCGTATGCTGCTAAACAGTTTGGCTGCGACTTTTTGAATGCCGCTGATTTTGCCGAGCCGGGCGATATCGATTATCTGCACATGATGCCCGAAAGCCACGAGAGCCTGGGCCACGCCGTGGCAGCCAAGCTCCAAGAGATGCTCGGTGAGTAGTGCGACCCCAAACCACCGCAAAGGGGGCGGGCGCCTTTGCGGTGGCTTGGGCTGCGAATCTTAATACTGCCACATGTGGTTGACAGGGCCGGAGCCTTTGCCCATGTTCAGGCCGGCGGCCAGAGCGCCTGTCAGGTATGCCTTGCCGGCGTTGACGGCGTCGGCAAGATCCATGCCCTGGGCCAGCGCGCAGGCGATGGCGGACGAGAGCGTGCAGCCGGTGCCGTGCGTGTTGTCGGTCTCGATGCGCTTGTGGCGGAACCACGTGGTGAGCGGATCGCCTAGGTGGTTGCCCTCATCATCGAGTGGTGCGGGTTCGGCCAGTACATCGTTGGCCTCGTTGACAAGATGCCCGCCCTTAACGAGGGACGCGCAGCCAAAGCGGCGGGTGAGGAGCATGGCAGCATTTTGCTGCGTGCGCTCGGAGTCGACCTCATAGTCGAGCAGGGCCATGGCCTCGGGAATATTGGGCGTGATAACCGTCGCCAGTGGGAACAGGCGACGCGTGAGCGCCTCGGCGGCATCTTCGGCAATCAGCCGCGCGCCCGAGGTGGCGACCATGACGGGGTCGACTACCACGTTTGTCGCGTTCCAAGCGCTCAGGCGGTCGGCGATAACATCGATAATCTCGACAGAAGAAACCATGCCGATCTTGACGGCGCTGGGGCGGATATCGTCAAAAACGGCGTCAATTTGCGCGGCTACGATATCTGGCGAGATATCCTGCACGGCGGTGACGCCCAGGGTGTTCTGTGCGGTGATGGCGGTGATGGCCGTCTCGGCATACAGGCGGTGCGCCGTGATGGTCTTGATGTCGGCCTGAATGCCGGCGCCACCGCTGGAATCGGATCCTGCGATGGATAGAACGGCAGGTACCTTACTGCGATCCATGTTCGCTCCCTTGTTCGGTCGGAATCAAATGGGTCTATAAGCCAGCATTATAAAGATGCCCGGGCCGACTCTATGTCGAACCCGGGCGGGCGATGCAATCTTTACGCAAATGCAAGCAAATGTTCACACGTCAACAATTGACAGGCACCGGCTCGCCGCCAGAAGCGGCCGCGGCGACAGGGCTAGTCCTCCATGCCAAGGTCGATCGTGGTGCCCTCGAAGATCTTGTTGACGGTTCGGACGGCGCACATCTTGCCACACATGGTGCAAGTGCCCTCGGTGGCGGCGGGGGACTCCTCGTAGCGCTTCTTGCCCGTAACCGGGTCGAGCGCGCACTTCCACATGGCGTCCCAGTCGAGCTTGCGGCGTGCCTGGCCCATCTTGTCGTCCATGTCGCGGGCGTGGGGCACCTTTTTGGCGATGTCGGCGGCGTGTGCGGCGATCTTGGTAGCCATGAGGCCGTCTAGCACATCCTGGGCGTTAGGCAGGCATAGGTGCTCGGCCGGTGTCACGTAGCACAGGAAGTCGGCACCGGAGCTGGCGGAGATGGCGCCGCCGATGGCGGCGGTGATGTGGTCGTAACCCACGCCGATATCGGTCACCAGCGGTCCGAGCACATAGAACGGGGCGTTGTGACACAGGCGCTTCTGCAGTTTCATGTTGGCAGCGATCTCGTCGAGCGCCATGTGACCCGGGCCCTCGACCATGACCTGGACGCCGGCGGCCCAAGCGCGCTTGCACAGCTTGCCCAGCTCGATCATCTCAGCGGTCTCGGTGGCGTCGTTGGAGTCGTAGAGGCAGCCCGGGCGGCAGGAGTCGCCGAGCGAAATCGTCACGTCGTACTCGTGGCAAATCTCGAGCAACTCGTCGTAGAACTCATAGAACGGGTTCTCGTTACCGGTGACCTCCATCCAGCCAAACAGCAGTGAGCCGCCGCGGCTCACGATGTTCATCAGGCGGCCGGTCTCCTTAAAGGTCTTGGTGACCGACTTGTTGATGCCGCAGTGAATGGTCATAAAGTCCACGCCGTCCTCGGCATGCGCGCGCACGACTTCGAACAGGTCGTCCTTGGTGAGCTTGACCAGCGGCTTTTCCATGTAGCCGATGGCGTCGTACATGGGGACGGTGCCTACCATGAGCGGCGTCTCGTCGATGAGCTGCTGGCGGAACTGGCGCGTCTTGCCCGAGTTGGAGAGGTCCATGATGGCGTCGGCGCCAAAGTCCTCGGCGATCTTGACCTTCTTCCACTCCTCGGCGGCATCGGCCTTGTCGCCCGAGATGCCCAGGTTGACGTTGACCTTGGTGGAAAGGCCCTCGCCGACACCAAAGGCGCGCATGCCCTTTTTGATATGCACGATGTTGGCGGGGATGGCGATGCGGCCGTCGGCCACGCGCTCACGGATGTACTCGGGGTCGCGATGCTCGCGCTCGGCGACTTCTTTCATCTGCGGCGTGATTTGCCCGGCGCGGGCGAAGTCGATTTGCGTGACGAGCTTGGGCTCGGTCTGTGTGCTCATTGGCACGGCTCCCTTCGTTGGCATTACCCATATCAGGTTTGCGGGTCAGGGCGGGCGCGCCCAATCTCAGCCTGCCGTCTTGTCCTGCAAGCCCCCCGTTTATGTAATGGGCTCAAGTATAGCTCGAATGGGTACGATTGGCCTAACGAGCGTGCCTGTGAGGAGGCGAACATGGAAGACAAGCATCTATATCGAGAGACGCAATGGGATGTATCGGCCAAGGAAAGCCGTGCGCACCATGGCCTTGTCGCGATCGGTTTTGCGGTGCTTGCCGTGCTGGTGATTGCCTTTTGTATCTGGACGTTTGGTGGTCGCGGCGGCGCTGCATGGGAGTTCGAGGCTGATGATAGCCTACCGATTATGACGGTGAGGAGTACTGGCGGTAATGCCAATACGCTCGCCGTTCCGGGCGATTATTGGTACCCGTGCGATGAGTTTGTGCAGTTGCAGCTGAGCGGCGGGTCTATTCCTGGTGAGGAAATCGAACGCGTGACGTTTGATGCGACGCTCAAAACGCTGACGGTGAAGCTCAAAGATCAAGGCGACGTGCCCACGACGATGGATATCGCGCTGACGGAATGGCGCCTGGAGCCCCCGTCGGGTGTTGCGGTGTCCGAGGTCGAGCACGTCAAGATTGTCTATCAGGACGGTTCGACAAACGGGATTGCAAAGGCCGACGGTCTAGCAGAATAGGTGTCGAGCCTAGCAGCCAATTCATAAAAGTTGCGGTGGAATAGTTCCTGATTGTGCGAAAAAGGCTCAAATAGGAATTATTCCACCGCAAGTTATATAGAGAAGGCTGAGCGGGTCAGTGTTGGGTGCCGGCTCTAGAGCATCTGTTCGTTGATGAACACGAGGGTGCCTAGGTATGAGAGCTCGGGGACGTGGCGATAGCCGATGTTGAATGCGGTAAGTTCGCTTGCATCCTCGAGCTTGTTTTCTGCCATCCACCGCACCATGGAGCCGCGCGCCTTTTTGCTGGCGGTCGACCGTTGGATGGGCTTCCAGTTGCGGATACCCTCGCCAAAGAGGCACGTGACGGCTGTGGCGTCGCCCGCGAGGTGGGGCAGAACGGCTTTGGCATACTCTACGCTGGCGAGGTTGACGATCGTGGTGTTTGAACCTGCCGGGGCGATAACCCGCGCGAGCTTGTCGCTCCAAAACGCGTAGAGGTCTCGGGCATCGTCAACGGCGAGCTTCGCACCCATCTCCAGCCGATACGGTTCGACGGCATGAAAGGGGCGTACGCATCCGTAAAGGCCCGAGAGGATCCACAGATGGTCTTGCAGCCATGCGAGCTGCGCGGCATCCATCACCTCGGGTGCTATGCTCTGGTATTGAATGCCGTGATAGGACATGACAGCGGGGGAGGTATTGCGGGCGATATCGGGATTGTCGAGGTCGCCGTTTTCCAAGATGGGCTCGAACTCATGCAGGGTGTTGAGGCAAGGCCCCAGCAGTTTGTCACTCACGTTCCATAGCGCCTGCAGGCCGTCGCTGCCTTCATTTCGCTCAATATCTAGCAACGCGCGATGCAGTCGAGCCGTCTCGCGCGCAAAGGGCGGAATGCCCAGGACTTCAAAAGCATCTTGGGCCGAGCGCATCTGCTTGGCGGGCGAAATGATGACCTGCAGCATGGACTCTCCTCTGTCAAAAAGGAAGTTGCGGTGGAATACGGTCTGTTTTGGCCGTTTATAGGCCAGTTTAGTCCGTATTTCACCGCAACTGATGAAGGGGCTGGTTAGGCGCGCTCGAGGAAGGCTTTGTAGCCGCGGTAGGCCTCGTAGATATCGGCCTTGTTGGCGACCTCCCACAGGGCGTGCATGGACAGGACGGCAACGCCGGAGTCGATGACGTTCATGCCATACTTGGCCATGATGTAGGCAATGGTGCCGCCACCGCCCGCGTTGACGCGACCGAGCTCACAGGTCTGGAAGTCCACGCCGGCCTCGTCCATGATGTCGCGGACGAGGGCCACGTACTCGGCATCGGCGTCGTTGGAACCGCCCTTGCCGCGGCTGCCCGTGTACTTGTTAAAGCACAGGCCACGACCCATAAAGGCGGCGTTCTTCGTCTCGAACTTGCCGGCATAGCCCGGGTCGAAACCGGCGGACACGTCGGAGGAGAGCATGCGGCTGCGGGCGAGCGCGCGGCGCAGGGCCAGCGGGCTATCCTCGCCGGCGAGCGTCATGATCTCGGCGACGGTGTTCTCGAAGAAGCGGCTCGTCATACCGGTGGCACCCACGGAGCCGATCTCCTCCTTATCGACGATGAGCGTGATGCTCGTGCGCTCCACGTTGGCGACGTCGATCTGGGCGAGCATGGACGGATAGGCGCAGACACGATCGTCGTGGCCATAGCCCAAAAGCATGGAACGGTCGAGGCCCATGTCGAGGGCGGGACCGGCGGGCACGACCTCGATCTCGGCGGAGATGAAGTCCTCCTCCTCGACGCCGTACTGCTCCTTGAGGATGTCCAGGAACATCTGCTTGACGGGCTCCTTGGGAGCGTCCTTGTCGTCCTCATCGAACTTGACGGGACGGCCGCCCACGATCACGTCGAGGATCTCGGCGTCGACGGCGTCCTTGGCGGGCTTGGACATCTGCTCGCTCGAGAGGTGGATCAGCAGGTCGGAGATGGTAAAGACCGGATCGTCTGCCTTGTCGCCGATGTTGATGTCGACGGTGGTGCCGTCCTTTTTGCAGATGACGCCCACGAGTGCAAGCGGGGAGGCCACCCAGTGGTAGCTCTTGACGCCGCCGTAGTAGTGCGTGTCGAGGTAGGCCATGTCGCCGGCCTCGAAGGCGGGGTTCTGCTTAAGGTCTAGGCGCGGCGAGTCCACGTGGGCGCCCAGGATGTTAAAGCCCTGCTCGAGCGGGGCGTTGCCCAGGTTGACGAGCATGAGGTCCTTGCCGTGATTGGCGGCGTACACCTTGTCGCCTGCCTTGAGCTCGCGGCCTTCGGCGATCACGGTCTCCAGGTCGACGTATCCCGCCTCCTCGGCCATCTTGATGCCGGTCTTGACGCACAGGCGCTCGGTCTTGTTCTCGCTCAAAAACTGCTTATAGCCGCGGCAAAGCTCCTCGAGCTCCTCGACTTGCTGTGGCGTGTACTTTTTCCATGCGCAGGGACGCTCCATGACGCAGGCTCCTTTCGGATCGATCGTGCTGGTTGATGTACCGTGAGCCATCGTATCACGCGCGGGCTCGTGGCGGCAGGGAAGCCTGATGTGCAGTGGCCGTGGGGCGGGGAGCGTGTAAACTGGAGTGAGCAAACCGTGCCCAGCCCAAAGCGAGGTATTCAATATGTCTGACAAGCGCCGCACTTTTGCCGTTATCGACGGCAACTCGCTCATGCACCGCGCCTTCCACGCCGTGCCGCCCACCATGAACGCGCCGGACGGTCGTCCCACCAACGCGATCTTTGGCTTTTTGAAT
Source organism: Collinsella sp. (assembly GCA_031295385.1). Lineage (GTDB taxonomy): Bacteria > Actinomycetota > Coriobacteriia > Coriobacteriales > Coriobacteriaceae > Collinsella. The sequence goes on along the minus strand of JAUMOL010000026.1, from coordinate 10,678 downwards.
ATGTTCCTCAAGATGATTGACGCCTTTAATCCCGACGGCGTTGTTGTGGCGTTTGATAAGGGCAAGCCGCGCGTGCGCATGGAGATGCTGCCACAGTACAAGGCTCAGCGTCCGCCCATGGACCCCGATCTGCACGCGCAGTTTCCTATGATTAAGGAGCTGCTCACCGCGCTCAACGTGCCGATTTTGCAGTCCGAGGGCTGGGAAGGCGATGACATCCTGGGTACTATGGCGCGCCTGGGCGAGCAGGCCGGCTGCGACATGCTACTGGTGACCGGCGACCGCGACATGTATCAACTCGTGACCGAGCACGTCAACGTGGTCTCGACCCGCAAGGGCCTGTCTGACGTGGCGATCATGACGCCCGAGAGCGTGGACGACCTGTATCACGGCATTACGCCGGCGCTCGTGCCCGATTTTTACGGTCTAAAGGGCGATACGTCCGACAACATCCCCGGTGTACCGGGCATCGGTCCCAAAAAGGCGAGTGCGCTCATTGCGAAGTACGGTAGCCTGGACGAAGTCATCGCGCATGCCGACGAGGTCAAGGGCAAGATGGGCGAGAACCTGCGTGCACACATCGATGACGCACTACTGAGCCGCAAGGTTGCGACAATTCGCACCGATGCGCCCGTCGAGCTCGACTTTGAGGCGACGTCCTTCCCGGCGTTTTCTGCCGATGAGGTTTCCGCGGCGCTGGGCACGCTTGGTATCACCGCCATGCAGAACCGTTTCTTGGCGCTGATCGGCGGCGAGGGCGGGGCTGCTGCTGCCTCCAGTGTGGTTGAGATACCTGCTATGGTTCGCGCAGCCGCCGGCGATGCCGACGCGCTTGGTGCCGTTGCGGCTGAGGTCTCCCGCGCGATTGATGCCGGCGAGTGGGTCGCCGCCGTGGTGGACGATGACAAGGAAGAGGGCGCGCTCTTTGGACTGACGCGTACGCTGTGGTTGGCGACGTCCACGGGCCTCTTCGCGCTCGAGGAGGGCGACAGCTGCACGGCGGCTGAGGTTGAGGGCTTCAACTTCGTCCACGGCGTGATTGCTGGCGTGCTCGCGCGTCTGTTTATGGAGGGTCGCGTGGCGAGCCCGGATATGAAGGTGCTGTTGCACGAGCTTTCGCCCATCGATTCTTCTGAGCCCGAGCTCATGGATCCGCTCGCTGCCGATTCCACGCGTATCTTCGATACCGTGGTCGCTGCCTATCTGCTGGATTCCGATCGCTCCGAGTTCGATGAGGCATATCTTGCCGATACGTATCTGCAGATGGCGTTGCCTGCGGCGCGCGGCGCAGAGGGTGCTGGTGAGGACGCTCCAGCGCCTGCCGCCCGTACTGCGGCTCTGACGCTGGCGCTCGTGACGCCGTTGCGCGAGTGCATGGCCCGTGAGAATGCCGCCAACGTGTTCGATGGCATCGAGATGCCGCTCGTGCCGGTGCTTGCCAAGATGGAGCGCGCGGGAATGCTCGTGGATCCCGACCGCCTGCGTAATCTGTCCGAGGGCCTGGCGACCCAGATCACCGAGGTCGAGCGCAGCATTCGCGACCTGGCGGGTGACGAGACCTTTAATATTGGCAGTCCCATGCAGCTGTCGCATGTGCTCTTTGATGTGATGGGGCTTCCGACCAAGGGCCTCAAGAAGACTAAGCGCGGCTACTATTCGACCAACGCCAAGGTGTTGAGCGACCTTGCCCGCGACCACGAAATCGTGCGTCTGATCTTGGATTGGCGTGAAAAGTCCAAAATCAAGTCCACCTATCTGGATACGCTGGGCCCGCTGCGCCGTGGTGACGGTCGCGTGCACACCACGTACAACCAGACCATCACGGCAACGGGGCGTCTGTCCTCGAGCGACCCGAACCTGCAGAACATCCCGACGCGCTCGGAGCTGGGTCGTACCGTCAAGACGGCGTTCTCGGCGGGCGAAGGCAGCGTCTTTTTGGCGGTGGACTACTCGCAGATCGAGCTGCGCCTGCTCGCGCATCTTTCGGGCGACGAGCACCTGGTGCGCGCCTTTAACGAGGGCGAGGACTTCCACGCCGAGACGGCCGCGCGCGTGTTTGGCGTTCCCGTGTCCGAGGTAACGCCCGACCTGCGCAGCCGCGCCAAGGCCGTGAACTTTGGCATCGTGTACGGTCAACAGGCCTACGGTCTCTCGCAGTCGCTGCATATCTCGATGGCCGAGGCGCGCGACATGATCGACCGCTACTACGAGGCCTACCCGGGCGTGCGTACGTTCCTCGACAACGTGGTGGCGCGCGCCAAGCAGACGGGCTACGCCGAGACCATGTACGGCCGCCGTCGTCATATTCCGGAGCTCAAGGCCAAAAACCCACAGCTCCGCGGCTTTGGCGAGCGCACGGCCATGAACCACCCCATGCAGGGCACCGCCGCCGACATCATCAAGATCGCGATGGCCCGCGTAAGCCGACGCCTGGAAGAAGAGGGCTTTGCCGCCCACATGATCCTGCAGGTACACGACGAACTGGACTTTGAGTGCCCTATCAACGAAGTTGAGCGCCTCACCGCCATGGTCCGCGACGTCATGGAGCACGTAGTAGACCTCCGCGTACCGTTGATCGCCGAAGCCAGCACCGGCATAACCTGGGCCGACGCCAAGTAGGGGTACACCCGCAATTCCAAAGCAACCAAAAACAGAAAGGGGGCTCCTTGCCAACAAGGAGCCCCCTTCATTCCAAAAAATCAGCCAAGTATCTAGGCGCCAAGACGCCATCCAGGCGGCAAGCAAGTCAACGTAGCCATGCCCGGGGCCGGCCGTTTGATTTTTGTAGATTCCGCACGAGCCGAAGAGCACTTAATGTGCTCTTCGAGCGAGCCCAGGACCTGACCGAACAAAAATCAAACGGCCGGCCCCGGGCATGGCGGCGAGTTTAACGAGCCGCCAGGATGGCGTCGATGAGCGTCAGTACGCCCCCGTCGTTGTTGCTCGGAATGCGCCACTTGGCGTGCGCGTTCATGTGCTCCTCGGCATTGTCCACGATAAAGCTGTGACCGACGCGCTCCAGCATGGGGATGTCGTTGTACGTATCGCCCACGGCGGCGGCGTCGGCGATATCGATGCCCAGGTGTTCGCACAGGTGCGCGACGCCGGCGCCCTTGTCGACGCCCAGGTTCATAAAGTCGATCCACTCGCGCCCGGCGTTGGTGACGTAGAGCTTGTCCGAGAACTCGGGACTATAGGTCTCGCGGAAAGCGGGCTCGGCGTCGTAGCCGGGGAAGAAGACCGAAATCTTGTTGGACTCGAAATCAATGCCATCAAAGCTGTCGACGTAGTTGATTGTGTTGTAGTAGACGCTGATCTCGTCGTGGTATTGATGGTCGCGGGCAAGCACGTAGAACTCGTCGAAGCAGCACAGGACGGGGACAGCGCGAGGATCCTCAGAGGCGCGGCTCAAGACCTGCTGGTACAGTTCCACGTCGATATTGCTCTTATAGATATAGCTGCCGCGATAGATCACGCACGCTCCGTTGTCGGGACAAAAGGCGAGGCGGTTCTTGATGCCCTCGAACATCTCCTCGAGCTTGGGGGCGGGACGTCCGCTGGCGGGGCAGAATACGATGCCGGCGTCGGCGAGCTTGTCCAGGCGCTCATCAAGACCCTGCGGTAACACGCGCTCGTCGGTGAGCAGCGTCTTGTCCATGTCGACGGCGATGAGTTTAATGTTGCCGATGTTAGCGTCTGATTCGTAAGTCTGCATAAAATGCGCCTTTCCGTTTCCAGATTGTTTCGGGCGTAATGACCCTCTGCTATGTAATCGAGCGTATTTTCGCAGGATTGGCGCGTTTTTGCATCACCATTCACAAACTAATGAAAAAACTTTTCAGAAATTTGAATTTGTCGATAGTGCAGCGAGCACTTTATCGTAATATAGCGAACATCGAAAACGGCGACGGCAAAAGAGCCGCTTACCGAGGAAAAGGTACCGTTTGCGATATTTGAATTGCGCCCGGCGATACGTGAAAGGAGAGGCAGATGCAGTTCGTACAGATCATCACCACTGCAGACAATGCCCTCCGACGCCAGCGCGCAATTTCCCGACGACGATAACAATCGTCTCTGTCCGCATGGGGCGAATTGCCTCAACAGAGTCATTTTGAGGTCGTTGGGTTTTAGCACGACATTGCTGCATGTTTCTAGGGCATGTATGTGCTGATTTTTGCTATTTAACCTGATATTGCACGGTATTCGACCTCAAGGTGACTTGCAACTGACCGATGTTCTAACTAGCTACCAAGGGCGAAAGGAAACAGCCATGAGCAAGGAAAAAGTCGTTCTCGCATATTCCGGTGGTCTTGATACATCCGTATGTGTCAAGTGGCTCCAGGACGAGAAGAATCTCGATGTCGTTTGCGTCTGCGGCAACGTGGGCCAGGAGGAGACCGGACTGGATGCCAAGAAGCAGAAGGCACTCGACTTGGGCGTTCTCGATTGCCAGGTGCTCGACCTGCGCGACGAGTTCTCCGATGAGTTCCTGACTAAGGCCATCGCCGCAAACTCCATGTACGAGAACAAGTACCCGCTGCTCTCCGCCCTGTCTCGCCCACTGCTTGCCAAGAAGCTTGTTGAGGTCGCCCACGAGTTTGGCGCGACCTACGTCGCCCACGGCTGCACCGGCAAGGGTAACGACCAGGTCCGTTTTGAGGCTGCCGTCAAGGCCCTCGACCCCGAGCTCAAGGTTATCGCCCCGGTTCGCGAGTGGGATCTGAAGTGTCGTCCCGACGAGGTCGCCTACGCCCATGCTCACAACGTGCCGGTTCCCGAGGGTGCCAACGACAACCCCTACTCCATCGACGACAACCTTTGGGGTCGCGCCATCGAGTGCGGCCACCTGGAGGATCCCTGGAACGAGCCGCTCGACGACGCTTGGGTTATGACCAAGAATCCCGAGGACACGCCCGACACCCCGACCTACACCGAGATTGAGTTTGAGGCCGGCAAGCCCGTCGCCGTCGACGGCAAGAAGATGAAGCTCTCCGAGATCGTCATCGCCCTCAACAAGATTTCGGGCGACAACGGCTTTGGTCGCCTGGACCTGGTCGAGGATCGTCTGGTGGGCCTCAAGAGCCGCGAATGCTATGAGGTTCCCGGAGCCCTGACGCTCATCACCGCCCACAAGGCACTCGAGGACATCTGCGTCGAGGGCGACCTGCTCAAGACCAAGATCAAACTCGAGCAGGATTGGGCCACCGCCGTGTACAACGGCCAGTGGTACAGCCCGCTCAAGAACGCGCTCGACGCCTTTATGGCCGACACCCAGAAGTTCGTGACCGGCACCGTCCGCCTGAAGTTCTTTAAGGGCAACTGCCATGTTGTCGGCCGCAAGAGCCCGTTTAGCCTGTATGACTACGGCCTGGCCACCTACGACCGCGACACCACGTTTGATGAGAAGGCCAGCGCCGGCTTTATCGAAATCGACACGCTGTCGCTCAAGACGTGGGCCAAGGTCCAGGGTCCCAGCTCTGCTGCCGCTCAGGCTTAAGTCTTCCTTCCCTTGGTATCCGCGCGGCCCATCCGCGTGATACATATCGGGCGCATGGGGTCCCTACCTTTCGTTATGCTTGCTGACACTTCTTAACATCGGTGGCCCCTACGTTCCGCCCGCATATATGATGCCGCGACTGCGGCTGAGTCCGAGCCCCGCCGGGGTTGTCCGGCGGGGCTCCTTCTATCAAATTGGCGGCCTTGCGCCTATATATATATGAGGAGTATCCATTATGTTCAATGCTATCGCGCATGCTTTGCTTGCCCTCGCGCCCGAGCTCGATGCTGCAAAGGTCGAGGACGTCCCTATGGGCCTGAAGGCCTGGATCGACGGTTCGCAGGGCAACATCCGGAGGGAGACGTTGGGCGCCAAGTGCATGGTGCGTCACTTCTTTGCAAATTAGCTACATGGCCCAGCGCACGGTGGGGAATATGCAAAACTAGCGGTTGAAAAATCGCTTTAGCGACAGGGTGCATTGCTTTGGGCGCTTGTTTTGGTATTTGGAGAAAGGAGACGGTTCCATGGCTCTTTGGGGCGGTCGTTTTGAGGCGGGCGTGGCCGAGGTCACGCAGGAGTTTGGCGCGTCGCTGCCGGTCGACAAACATCTCTATAAGCAGGATATCGCCGGCTCTAAGGCGCATGCCAAGATGCTGGCGGCCCAGGGCATCATCAGTGCCGAGGACGAGCAGGCGATAGCCGAGGGCCTGACCGGAATCGAACAGGATATCGATGCCGGCAACTTCACCTTCGATATCAACGACGAGGACATCCATATGTCCATCGAGAGCGAGCTGACGCGTCGCATCGGCGAGGCTGGCAAGCGCTTGCATACCGGACGTTCGCGCAACGACCAGGTGGCGACCGATACGCGCCTGGGCGTCAAGGCGCTGGCCAAGGAGCTCATGGAGGCCAATCTTGAGCTGCGCCATGTGCTGGTGGATACGGCCAAGAAGTACGACAAGGTGATTCTGCCGGGCTACACGCACATGCAGCATGCTCAGCCCGTGCTGCTGTCGCATCATCTGCTGGCGTATTCCTGGATGTTCGCGCGCGACTTTACACGCCTGAAGGCCGCCTTTGATGCCGCCGACAACTGCCCGCTGGGTGCTGCCGCGCTTGCCGGTACGAGCTATCCGCTCGATCGCCAGATGACGGCTGCCGAGCTTGGCTTTGCGGGCGTGATTCCCAACTCGCTCGATGCGGTTTCCGACCGTGATTTCCTGCTCGATCTGCATTACGCCGGCTCCGTCATGGCCATGCACCTGTCGCGTCTTTCCGAGGAGATCGTGCTGTGGTCGAGCTCTGAATTTGGCTTTATCACGCTTTCCGACTCGTACTCCACCGGCTCGTCCATCATGCCGCAGAAGAAGAATCCCGACTTTGCCGAGCTTATTCGCGGCAAGAGCGGCCGTGTCTATGGCAACCTGGTGCAGCTGCTCGTAACCATGAAGGGCCTGCCGCTTGCTTATAACAAGGACTTGCAGGAGGACAAGGAGGGCGCGCTCGATACCGCTCACACGCTCCTGCAGTGCCTGTCCGTTATGGCCGGAATGATTTCGACCTGGACCGTCAACGAGGATGCCATGGCGCGCGAGTGTGGCGTGGGACACCTTGCCGCCACCGATGTTGCCGATTACCTGGCTAAGCGTGGCCTGCCGTTCCGCGAGGCACACGCTGTGGTGGGGCATCTGGTCTTGATGTGCGAGAAGCGCGGCTGCAATCTTGAGGACCTGCCGTTTGAGGTGTTCCAGGAGGCAAGCCCGCTCTTTGAGCGCGACATTACCGAGGCGCTTGACATCCCGTCGATTGTCGCCGCGCGCACGACCGAGGGAGGCACCGCTCCTGCCGCCGTTTCCGTGCAGCTGCAGCGTGCCGAGGCACAGCTCGTGGCCGACGAGGGCGTGTTTGGATCGCTGACCAAGGTCGTCGAGATGGGTCACGGGGTTAATTAGCTTATTGGATGCGTCTGTCTGGTGTGTTCATCATATCTTGCCTTTACGGGTGCCCGCTACGGTGGGCGCCCGTTTTGTTATAGAGAAGGGAGGGGCTTGTCGAGAACTTCTGTAGGACCTTTGGGCAGGTTGTGAAGGGGGTGCGTTCACGGGCGACAACCGACCGTCCGCTCGGTTCGATGCGGTTGATGGGCGGTCGGATGGTACTCTAATCGGGCTTCGAAACAGAAGTGACACATATGGAGCGTTTTAATAAATTGCAGCGTTTCAATAAACAGCTTTTTGTTTAACTGCAGCTAAAACTCTGTTACGATGCAGTCCAGGCGGGTGCCGGAATGGGACTTGGGCACGCGCGAACCTACTTGAAAGGCTACTTTTATGGCTATCGAGAAGACCTTCATCATGATTAAGCCCGACGCCGTGCGCGACCGCAAGATCGGCGAGATCGTTGCTCGCATTGAGCGCAGCGGCCTTGTCATCGAGCGCATGGAGATGACCACGCTCGAGCGCGCTACCGTCGAGGAGCACTACGCCCATCTGGCCGACAAGCCCTTCTTTGGCGGTCTCTGCGACTTTATGACGAGCGGTCCGGTCGTCAAGATGGTCGTTTCCGGTCTCTCCGCTGTTGCTAAGATGCGCACCCTCATGGGCGCTACTAATCCGCTTGACGCTGCTCCTGGTACCATCCGCGGTGACTTTGCCGTCGATGTCAACGCCAACGTGATCCACGGCTCCGACTGCCTGGAGAACGCCGAGATTGAGATCAAGCGCTTCTTTGGCTAAACCAGCTTTGACTCCTTAAAGCTGTTAGCGTGTGGCTTGGGCGCCGCGGAACTCCATCCGCGGCGCCCTTTTATTCCAAAATCTATGAAGGGGCCCGCTCGGTCATGAGTTCCGAGCGGGCCCCTGCTGTTAGCTTGTGGCACTGAGTGGTTTAGGCCTCGTCGACGACCTTGAGGCCGCGCGTGTGATCGATCTCGTTGAGGAGGTTAACGCGACGCTCGTGACGGCCGCCCTCAAACTCGGCGTCGAGCCACTCGTCGACGATCATCTTAGCGAGCTCGGAGCCCACGACACGGGCACCAAAGGCGAGCACGTTGGTATTGTTGTGCATGCGGGAGAGCTTGGCGCTGAAGGGCTCGGAGCACACAACGGCGCGTACGCCCTCGACCTTGTTGGCAGCTAGGCTAATCCCGACACCGGTGCCACAGATGAGGATGCCCAGGTCGACGTCGCCGTTGGCAACGGCCTTACCCACCTTGTAGCCGGCGATGGGGTAGTCAAAGCTCTCGGAGGTGTCGGTGCCAAAGTTCACGACCTCGCAGCCGCGCTCCTTTAGGTGCTCGGAGATGATGTTCTTGAGCTCGACGGCGGCGTGGTCGTTACCGATACCGATCTTCATGGATGGTTCCTCTCTGGTCTGTGCGGCGCAAATGCTAAAGGTGTTTACCGCGTTCGACTGCATGATAGCGCGACTTTTGCGTAAACGCCCGGGCGTTTTTTGGTCAAACGCTTTAGCATGCAACAAGACCGGCTTCTCGTGAATGAATGTCGTCAGTTTGCGCTTGAGCGCCGTCCGCCGGAACCATGGTTGCGGTTTTTGATGCATTGTTATCAAATGAAGGAGCTAACTTTTTTGAGAGCCCAGCCCGTTATGCAAGCAGGAGATACCTATGCCCACCGATTCCATCCGTGATGCCGCGTTTTGCGATGTTTTGAACCGCGAACTTGTCTGTGCACTCGGCTGCACCGAGCCCATTGCCGTTGCTTATGCAGCGGCGCTGGCGAGCCAGACGCTCGGTTGCGAACCCGATCATATGGACGTTGCCTGCTCGGGCAACATCATCAAGAACGTCAAGAGCGTGACCGTGCCCAACTCGGGCGGAATGCATGGTATTGAAGCCGCGGCCGTGCTGGGTGCCGTGGGCGGCGACGCCAAGAGCGCGCTCGAGGTGCTCGAGAGCGTCGATGACGCGGATCGCGCCCGCGTGGCCGAGCTGCTTGCTGATACGGACTACTGCGATGTGTCGCTTGTCGAGGGTGTGCCCAACCTCTACATCAAGGTGACTGCGACGGCCGGGGGCCATACCGCGGTCGTTGAGATTACCGACCATCACACCAATGTTACGTGCCATACGCTCGACGGTATTCCGGTGTGCGGCAAGTCGGCGGGGGAGTGTGCCGCCTGCGCCGAGCGCGTCGTGGCTGAGCGTGCGGCAGATAGCGCCGACACGCCCATGTCGATTGAGTCCATCGTCGACTTTATCGAGGACGGTGACATTGAGGACGCCCGCGCTGCCGTTGAGCGTCAGATTGAGCTGAACGGTGCGATCAGTGCCGAGGGCCTGGCGCACGCTTGGGGCGCCGAGGTTGGCCGTACGCTGTTGGGCGCTCGTGCCGATGACGTCGCCTGCCGTGCCCGTGCCCGTGCAGCCGCCGGGTCCGACGCCCGCATGAACGGCTGCGCGCTGCCGGTCGCCATCGTGTGCGGCTCGGGCAATCAGGGCATTACCTGTGCACTGCCCGTTATGGAGTATGCCGAGTATTTGCGCTGCGACCATGATCGCCTGGTGCGCGCCGTGATGCTGTCCGATCTGATCGCCGTGCATATCAAGAGCTATATTGGTGCGCTCTCGGCGTTTTGCGGTGCTATTTGCGCCGCATGTGGTGCCGGTGCCGCGATTACCTGGCTGTGTGGTGGCACGCGCGAGCAGATTGGCGCGACGGTCTCGAATACGCTTGGCAACGTGGGCGGCATCGTGTGCGACGGCGCCAAGGCGAGCTGTGCCGCCAAGATCTCGGCTGCCGTTGATGCGGCGATTCTGGGCCACGATATGGCCATGCAGGGCCGCGGCTTCCGTGCCGGCGAGGGCCTGATCCAGGATACCGTCGAGCAGACGATTGCCAGCATGGGCTACGTAGGCCGCGTGGGCATGAAGGATACCGACGTCGAGATCCTCAACATCATGATCGGCAAGACCATCGTCGACTGCTAGGGGCTCTGGGGCACTGCATCTTGTTGTTGAAACTATCGCGCATGTGGCTGTAAAGCACCTGTCTGCATTGCGGACAGCGAGGATCTCGCGGTATGTCACCAGGTCGTTCTCGCGCTTGATGCGCTCGAGGACGGTCGCGACAACAAGCGCCGCTATCGCCGGCAGGAACGCCGCAGCCGCGGCGACGCCGGCGCCCCAGGTGCCCTCCATCCAGTTAAACGCCGGCGACA